>NZ_CP134197.1:0-600000 GCF_031585635.1 Paraburkholderia sp. FT54
GAGAGATAGTGTGCATTGGCGCTGATCCCAAATGTCGATGGTGCGCCAGCATGCACAAAATCCCTCACCTCTACGATTTCATCAACTTCAACCGCAGCGACCAGACCGTCAGACGATAGTCGCGGCGCGAGTGAAGTGGGCCGACGACGCTGCGTGCATCGGCTAGCGGTAGACGCTGCACACAATCTCTCACCTTTGCGGGAAGGAACCAGGAAAATCACTGACGCAATGCCGAATACATGGAGTGCGACACCGCCTAACATCACCCCATTCGAAAAGTGCCGCTTCGTCCCCGCACCCCCGTAAAGCACGACAGGGCACTTGGCGTCACTGTCTTGAGCCAACGACTGCGGAGCCTCTTGGGGTTCCGCAACAGGTCGGACCTTCGTGATCGACTTTGCGTAAAGTTAGCCGCTGACGTTAGCTGCGGTTGGTTGGTTGTTTTTATAAAAAAACGAACTAACAAACCCACAAGCGAAACACCATTCCTTTGTTATCAAACAGTTATCACCTGAGAGGTGAGACCCAATGTGCCAAAGGTGAGAGAAAATGTGCACCTCGGGTGAGATATCTGGGGGCGGAAGGGGAGATTTATAGCTTGCCGAGGTGAGAGCTAAAGATGCGTTTCGCCGAAGGTGAGAGATTTTGCCACGATACCTGTGGATAACCGGCTGAAACCCCATGCCATCGCAGGCCGGGGGTCCGAACTTCGTACGAGTGGTGAGAGATGGTGTGCCAAAGGTGAGAGATGATGTGCATGCGGATCGCCCCGGCGGCAAAGGTGAGACTTTCTTGTTGACTTCTCACCTTCGTATGCCTAGAGTCTGCTGAAATTTCCAGGGAACAGGCATGTCCAGTAGCGTCGACCGACGGGTCACCCCTCTCCAATTTGCACTGGACCTATTCGTGGAGATGGCGCCGGCGCAACGGTCCATCGACGAGACAAGTCCGGATAAAGATATCGGTTATCAAAAGAACCGGGTCTTCGCACGCATTATCGGTTTAGGACTGTCCGCAAGACGTTTTGTCGATGCCGCTTACTTCATCGTCGCGCAGGATCCTGAAATTCAGGAAACCTACGACGTGACGCTCAGCTTTTTTAAATGGCTGATGCGCTATGACAGCAGGAACAAGAAGCATTTTTCCAGCGTCATCCGCAGCGTCAAATCTTCCATGCTCGAAGTGATGAGTGCGCCCGTAGTGTCCGTAGATTCGAAAGGAAGGATGCTGGAGGAGCCTCTCGAACCCGGCGAAGAGGGCAGCGCCGGTGATGACGATGCGGATGAGGACCTGGTCGTCCAGAATGAAGACGGGGACTGGCTCGAGTTGATCGGCCGGGTCAGCGTCAGAAATGGCCGGATTCGCTTCCGGGTGCCGATCGAGCTGCAACGCCTCATCAAGGACCCTGAGAACTCGTACTGGACTAGCCTGCTAGTCACCTCGAGATTTACGCTCATCTATGCCCGAGGCATTTACGACCATGTCTTGCCATCCGTTCCCAACGGGCTAACGGACTGGCTGTCACTCGACCTCGTTCGGAACTTGCCCGGTAAGTCATGGGCAAACAACGCTGAGTTCAAATACTTCAAGCGCGATTATCTCGAGCCAGCCGTCAACCAGATCAATGAACTGTCCGACATCGAGCTGTCGTATGAGACCCGTGCCGGAACGCCCGGCTCGCGAAAGAAAGACCAGATACGCTTCCGGCTCAAACGTAAAGAAGGGGCGTTGGCATCCAAAGCGGCCATGCTCAACTCGGTCGTGCTTTTCAAGATGCTCCAGGATGAATTCGGACTGTCTGAAAAACAGTTTGAAAAAATCGCCGAGAACAGGGTCGTCTGGACAGACGAGCGTATTCAACAAGCCATCGATTACACCCGGTGGACAATCAGGCAGGGTATCAAGGTAAAAAGAGCATCCGCCTACTTGATGAGGGCTCTCTCAGACAACTATCGCGTATCCGATGCCGACAGGCAGGTTGAGTTGATTCAGGCTCAGATCGTCGAGGCGGCGACCGGCGAGCAGGGAGCCAGGTCCGACAGGCAAAAGGCAGTCGAGGCCAGCCTGGCGGCAGCTAACGCGGCAGCGGATAAACGGCGGCAGGAGGAGATTCGCCTGGCGCGCGAATTCTTCGACACAGCGGACAAGAAGACACGGGAGGACCTCGTTCGCAAGTTTGTCGCGTCGAGCACAATGGGACTGCGTGCTATTGAGCGTCAAATGCTCAAGCCGGCGAATGTCACTGAGGCCAACATTCTGAATCTGCCAGACGTTGCCAATACGTTCAGTTCGTACGTCGCCGGTGAAATTAGAAAAGCTGCACGGGTACGTGCGCGGAATTCATAGCGTTCTGCAAGGCCATCGGCAACGCGAGGCCTTTCAGCCTCTATCGATTTGCCGGACGGCCCGCATCAGCATCCGCGGTGCGTGCGTGCCGCGCGGCGCATGATTCGCTGACAAGCCGCGTGAGGAGGCCGACCGAAACCGCGCGGTGAGGCTCCGTCAGCAAGCGTGTCCAGATGCGGCTATGATTTCGTGCGGCGATCGGCGCCGAAACAGGAAAGGAAAAAATCCCGATGATTCATGTTATTGCAACGATCACTGCCCAGCCCGGTCAACGCGAAGCCGTGCTGGCGCTCTTCAACAAGAACCGTCCGGCGGTGCTGGCGGAAGAGGGGTGTATCAGCTACGAGGCCGTAGTCGACGTGCCGGACTTCGGGACGATTCAGACACCGCTCGGCACGGACACCTTTGCTGTAATCGAACGTTGGGAAAGCGCGGAAGCGTTGAAGGCGCATGCGGCCTCCGCGCATATGGCCGAATATGGACGCAATACTCGTCCGTTGCTCGTGAGCCGCGTCATCAACGTGCTTCAGGCCTGCTAAAGGGCTGGGCCCGTGCAGCCCTGCGTTTGATGAGCAGGGAATGTCTCAAGCAGTCGGGCACCTAAACGATCGATGACGCTGTGAGTACGTTCGCTGCGTATTGCCCGCAACGACGCGATGGATCGTGAATGCACAGGGTCGGGCCGATAGCCATCCGGTCGCGATCGAAGGCCGGCCGAGGTCGCGCAAACTCGCTGCCTCGGCATGGCAAACCTGGCGTTGATACGATCCATGAAGCCGATGATGGGCGGAATCATCATCTGCGGCAGCCGAAACCGTCTAGGCCTGATCGCCTGTTTCCGTGGAAATATCGGCCGCTTACCGGATCGGCGGTGGAGGATACACCTTGCGATCGAAAACCCGTGGCTCATGGGCTGGCAGCACTGTTGCTCCAAGCGCTGCGATGCGGCGGAAGCTTTCGTCGTATGCGCGCAGGTCCGTGTGGTTGCCGTTCGGGATCGGCTCGCTGCCGTCTTCCGGCCAGTTTTCGTAGAGCGGAATCAGGTCGCCCGCGATGAGATACGGTCCTGCCTGCGTGTCGACCAGCACACCCTGTGAGCCCGCCGTATGCCCCGGCAGGCGCAACACGCGGACGCCGGGCACCACGTCGGCGTCACCGAACGCCACGTCCATCCGGTCGAGAATGTCCACCCACGGTGGAGTGTGGCCGCGCTGGTTGGTTTCGTAGATCGGACGTTGGAACGGCACCGGCCAGACCGCCTCTTTCAACTCCGCTTCCTGGACGTGAAAGCGCGCGTTCGTGAACAACCGCGCGCCGCCGACATGGTCGTTATGCAGATGCGTGAGAATGACCAGTTCGACGGAAGCCGGGTCGACGCCTTCGCGCGCCAGTCCGTATTGCAGCAGGTCGTCGATTCCGGCATCTGTCTCGGTGTAGCACTGCGGTGCGCGCGAGCGGGAACCCGGTCCAGCATCGACGACGATCGTATGGCTAGCGCTGCGCAGCAACCACGCAATACACGGCGCATGCAGGCGCGCGGAACCGCAGTTCTTGCGGTACAAAAAGCACGATCGCTCATGGTTGACGATATCGCCGCAGCGGATCGGTACGATGGTGAATGCCATGTCTGAGGCTCGCTTCAACTGTTTTATGGTGCTCACGCAGGGCGGCCCGCTTGACGGGCTGGACCCTGCCCGAACCTGGACCCTGCCCGAACCTGGACCGGGAGCAGATGAATGACCGTGCGGCGAGTTCGGTCAGTTCGGTCGTTTCCCTTCCCACTAATACATGAGCAATGGTGACACTGCCGTCGTACTCGGTACACATGACCCCGCCGCGCGCATTCGTGGGGCGATCAGTGCCTTGCGGCGGTCGCGGGTGTGGCCGTTCGGAAGCACAGTATAGGCGAATCAAGTAAGCGCTTTCTCTTGAAGTTCTCGGGGTTTCCCCGTAAACTGCGGCAGAAATTTGGGCTTTGATTAAATTTCGACGGAAATTTCGAGTGGTAGAGAAAGCGATTACTTAAACTGCGCGCTTGATGAGCGCTAACTGGCGCGTGTGGCTGACTCCCGTCTGCGCACGTGGTGTCAAACGCGCGGTGTTCACGAGCTTGAATCACGCGGTGGGATTTCATCGACACGATCGGTTGATCGCCAACGCGGCCGGCTGGCTGAACGCGTAACAGACACATCATAACGGTCGCATGCATGCGGATCGACCGGGTTCATCCCGGCAATATGCCGACGGCGCCGCGTCACCTCTTCATATCGCTTGGCGACCACGACATGATGCAACTGACGCAACGCTGCATCGGTTATCCCGACGACCACTTCGTGATCGTGCCCGGTGTGTTGGGCAATGCGCGCAAGGACAAACCGTACGGCAGCGGGATTACGCGCCGGAGAATAACGCACGACGGTACGGTGTGCAGTTCACGGCCAAGAAGCGGATGTGAGATGGACGTGAAGCGCTCGTTCCGGCGACTTCGACTGACTCGTGCGCCGGACGCGGACGCTAACCGCACAGGGCAGGCGAAGGCCCGCGCCCAGCGGTGGCCATTTCTCAAGGTGCCGCGTTATAGTATGCCGCAAAGGGAAGGCGCGATCGTGCGCCTCGAGATCGGGCAGGGTGCAAGTTGACCAACGAGGCAAAGAAAAGAGCGCCGCGTCGCAAATCGAATGCGATTTCCGTGATAGATGTCGCGCGCGCGGCAGGGGTATCGACTGCGACCGTTTCGCGCGTGTTGAACGGCAACGCAAAGGTAGCGGCTGAACTGCAGAACCGCGTACGCGACATCGCCCAGGAACTCGGCTACACACCGCACGCCGCGGCGCGTGCGCTGGCATCGCAGCGCTCGAAAACGATCGGCGCGGTGATCCCGTCGCTGGAAAACCAGAACTTCGCGATCGGCGTGTTCGCGCTGCAAAAGCGCATCGGGGAGGCCGGCTACACGTTGCTGCTCGGATGCTCGTACTACGACCAGGAAGACGAACTGAAGCAGGTCCGCGCCTTGATCGCGGACGGCATCGCCGGGTTGATGCTCGTGGGCCGCAGCCACTCGCCCGCGCTCTACGAGCTGATCGAAAAGGAACAGATTCCGCTTGTCAATGGCTGGACAGTCGATCACCACTATCCGTATGTCGGCTTCGACAACGTGGCGGTCGGCCGCCGCCTCGCCGATTATCTGCTCGATCTCGGGCACACGCGCTTCGGCATGATTACGCAAATGACGCAGCACAGCGACCGTGCGGCTGATCGCATCATCGGCGTGCGCGCGGCGCTGCAATCGCGCGGACTGCAGTTACGCCACGAGCATCTGATTGAGATGCCGCACAAGATCATTGAAGGGCAGATGGCGATGAAGGCGCTGATGAACGGCCCAGAGCGTCCCACGGCCGTCATTTGCGGCACCGATCTGCTTGCAATCGGCGCGCTGGCCGAGGCGCGCGAGTCGGGTATCGACGTGCCGGGCGACCTGTCGATCGCGGGCATCAACGACATCGAATTTTCCAGCTTCACGTCACCGCCGCTAACGACCATGCGGCTCGCCGCTGATGAAATCGGCGCGCGCAGCGCCGAGTATCTGCTCGCACGGATCGAAGGACGGCCCGTGAGTTCGCAGTACATCGTGCCGACCGACCTGATCGTGCGTGGCACGACGGCGCGGCCTCGCAACGCCTAGGTCGCCGATGCGCGGCATGTTGCCTTATGGAAAGACGCAGAGCGGGGGCGCACGGACCGTGGCGCGCGGAGCGACGACGCGTCGGTGATTCGTAAGGCCGGGCGGAGGCTCAGATCCTCGCTGACTCCGACGACGCAATTGTGCGGCTGAAGCGTATCGCGCAGCATGCTCGGACCCAGCACACAACACGTGCGGCCGCGTTCGCACCGGCGGCAATGCCCGCCTCAGATTTCCCGGACAGCCACGGCAAGAATGCCCATCTGGCGACCTGCGCTGGCAAGTCCGATGCACGACATCGTGTAATGGAGTTTCTCCCAACGTCGCAACTCACGGTTGCAGCCCCTCATGAAGCTGACGCCAAACTATTCCTGCGCGTTCACGTGAAATTTGTTTACACTGGTTAGTGCAAAAAACGTTGCCGGCAAAACTGCGTGCGGGGACAGGCGTGCGCACAAAATCAGCGAATTGAAGCATGGATAACCTGCAGGTAGTACCTCACTCCACGACCGACACTCTGGCGAGAATCCGGGCGATTTCAGACTCTCTGCCTGATGCGCAGCAACAGGTGGGAAAAGCGATACTCGCCGAGCCGGAGTGGTCGGTGCGAGCCAATGTCGCGGAGATTGCGCACCGCGCTGGCGTCAGCGCGCCCACTGTCGTCCGATTCTGCCGCGCCGTGGGCTTCGAAGGATTGAGCGACTTCAAGCTGCAGCTTGCGCAGAGCCTGGCGGTAGGCACACCGTACCTTCATCGAGCGGTCAACGCCAAGGATGACGTAGCGAGCCTCGTCCACAAAATCCTTTACGGAGCCGCCGCCGTGCTGACCAGTCTCGAGAGCCAGCTCGATGCCGACACGATCAGTCACGCCATCGAGAAGCTCGCCGCGGCTAACCGGATCGACTGTTATAGCGTGGGCAGCGTGTCGACTTTTCTCGCCAACGACGCGCAGTCGCGCTTCGCGCGCTTGGGTCTCACATCGAACGCTTATTTCGATCCGCATATGCAGGTCATCTCGGCAGCAGCGCTGTCGCCTCGGGATGTCGTGCTCGCGATCTCACACGTCGGACGTATGCCGACCCTGCTGGAGGCGGTAGCACTCGCGCGCGAACAGGGCGCGACGGTGATCGGCATTACCCGGCCCGACACACCGCTTGCGAAGCAGTGCAGCATTCCAATCGGAATGATCGTGCCCGAGGACGCCGCTGCGCGCGTGGGCACGGAGGCGTACCTCGCCGGACAGATACTCATCGAGGTCCTGATGGTCGGGGTTGGCTTGCGACTCGGCCCATCGGCGCTTGAGCGGCTCAAGCGAGTCCGGTCCGTGCTGCGCGAGAGGGGCGTCGATAGCGACGTCCACCCGGCGTTGCAGCGCGCTTGGTCGGAAGCGGAGCGCGACGCGCTCGGTGACGACTAGATGCATCTACCCGGCGGAATGGCCCTGGCGCAGCGTCCGCCGTGATTGGGCAGCGCCCACCCAAAATTTACTTTTTTTCTTTTTGACATCAAAGGACCAAAGCATTACGCTTGGTTCTGAAATTTAGTTACATCAAGAGGTATCGCAATACAGGGACGGTGATGGCTGACCGATACGGCAATCTTCCATTTCAATAGGACTACAAATTGATTTTATGCCGTAAACGGCGACGTTGCAGTGCGTTTCGCGCTGAGTCCATTGAAACGCCGGGCGGCCGGCGGAACGGATGGGGTTCTTTTCTGGCAGCGCATAGCGACGATACCGAGCCTTGAGAATGAAATTTACTTACATCTTATCCACAGCAACATTTGCCTTGGCGAAATTGGACCTATGAACGGAACACCGGCAGCGCACGGCTCCACGCATTGGCTGTTTCAGGGCGGCTTCGTGATCGATGGTAGTGGGGCATCCCGTTTTCGCGCCGACGTGCGCGTCGAAAACGGCCGCATCAGTGAAATCGGCACGGACCTCGGGCCGCGCGGGGCGGCATGCATCGACGCGTCCGGGCGCATCGTCGCGCCCGGCTTTATCGACGTGCACACGCACGACGACGAATCCGTCCTGTCGGCGCCGCAGATGCTGTCCAAGATAAGCCAGGGCGTGACGACCGTCGTGGTGGGCAATTGCGGGATCAGTCTCGCGCCGCTCGTGCATTCGAACGTGCCGCCGCCGCTGACTTTGCTGGGCGGCTCCGGCAAGCACGTCTTTCCAACGATGCAGGCCTACGCGCAAGCCGTCGACGCTGCACGCCCGGCGGTGAATGTCGCGGCCCTCGTTGGCCACTCGACATTGCGCGTCGCGACCATGGACGACCCCTACCGCGCCGCGACGCGCGCGGAGCAGGCGAGGATGGCGGAGTTGATGCGCGAAGCGATGGCCGCCGGTGCGACCGGGCTCAGCACGGGCCTTTTCTACGACACGAACGCGGCGGCGGACGTTGCCGAGGTCACCATGCTGGCGCGTATCGCCGCCGAAGCCGGAGGCGTTTATACCGCGCACATCCGCAACGAAGCCGAGGACGTGATCGCCTCACTGGACGAAGCGTTCACGGCCGCGCGAGATGCCGCTCTGCCCGTGGTGATCTCACATCACAAGTGCGCGGGGCCGACCAACTGGGGACGCTCCGTCGAAACACTCGCACATATCGACGCCGCGCGGCGCACGCAGCCGATCGGCCTCGATGCGTACCCCTACATCGCCGGCTCGACGATTCTGCGCCCGGACCTGGTGGACGGCATCATCGAAATCATGGTGACGTGGTCGGAGCCTTACCCTGAAATGAGCGGGCGCTCGCTCGCCGACATCGCGCAGGAGTGGCAATGCAGCCAGAAAGAAGCTTGCGAGCGTCTACAGCCGGGCGGCGCGAGTTACTTCCAGATGCGTGAGGACGACGTGCGCCGCGTCCTGCAATACGAGGCGACGATGATCGGCTCAGACGGCCTGCCGCACGATCGTCATCCGCACCCACGCCTGTGGGGGACCTTTCCGCGCGTGCTAGGCCATTACGCTCGTGAACTGGGTTTGTTCCCGCTGGAGGAAGCCGTGCGCCGCATGACCGGCCTGTCCGCACGCCGTTTCAATCTGCTGGATCGCGGCGAGATCGCGGTCGGCAAGCACGCGGACCTCGTCGTGTTCGATCCGGATTTCGTGATTGACCGCGCCACCTATGCGCAGCCGACCACGCCGGCCGCCGGCATCGACAGTGTCATGGTGAGCGGCTCGATGACTTACCACGCACAGGGTCCAACCGGCATTCGGGCCGGCAGGTTCCTGCGTCTCGGGAACCGCTCATGAGACCATCACTGTCGTTATCGTCCGGCAACCAGCGCGTGCGCAGCAAACGTATCGGCTACGATCGCCGCGCATTCGCCTGGCTGCTCAACACACCGGCGCTCCTCGCGATCGTCCTGCTTTCGGCGTTTCCGATAGCCTACTCGGCGTGGATCAGCCTGCACCGCTACAACCTCCAGCGTCCGCGGGCTTTCAAGTTCGTCGGCCTGTCGAACTACAGCGACATACTGCAGTCGTCCGAGTTCTGGGCCGCCCTGCGGATCACCGCCGTGTACACGGTGCTGGTGGTCCTGTTGGTGGTGGTGTTCGGCATCCTGATCGCGCTGCTGCTGAACCGCGAGTTTCCCGGCCGCGCGCTGGTGCGCACGCTGGTCCTGCTACCTTGGGCTATTCCGCCCGTGGTGAACGGCCTGATGTGGCAATGGATCTATGACGCCAAGGTGGGCGCGCTCAACGGCCTGCTGGTCAGCCTTGGCTTGATCGACCAGTATCGCGGCTGGCTGTCCACTCCCACCTCGGCCTTGCTCGCGCTCGTGTTCTCGGAAGTCTGGAGTCTGTTGCCGCTCGCCGTGATCCTGCTGCTCTCGGCGCTGCAGCGCATTCCCGCGGAGCTGTACGAGGCGGCAGGCATGGACGGCGCCAGCAGGTTCCAGCTGTTCCGCTACATCACGTTGCCGTGGCTTTCGCAGTCGCTGCTCGTCGTATTGATCCTGCAGACGATGTCCGCGCTCCGGGCCTTCGACATCATTTATGTGCTGACAGCGGGCGGCCCCGGCACGGCCACTACCACGCTCACCTGGCAGACCTACCTCACCACTTTCGACAACCTCGATTTCGGCCACGGCAATGCCTACGCCTGGCTGGTAAGCCTGATTACGCTGGGGCTCGCCCTGGCCTATTTCCGAGTGCTGTACGGACGTGGGGACTTTGAAGCATGAGCGCTCTTCTCAACTCGCTGGTCACACCTGCCGGTCGCCAATCGCGGCGCACGGTGTTCCTGATCGTGGCGGGGATTGCCGTCGCGGTCTACATCCTCGCGCCGTTCTGCTGGCTGCTGCTGACGAGTTTCATGCATGAACGTGACGCCCTGACAGTGCCGACGCAGTGGATTCCCCGCCATCCGACGCTCGAGCACTACAAGATGTTCTTTCATCCGTCGGGAACGAGCGCGATCGTCGGCGGCCGTGCTGCCGAGGAAATGCTTCCGGGCATGCTGAACTCGCTGATCGCCGCGCTCGGTACGGCCGCAGTCAACCTGGTGCTCGGCACGCTCGCGGGCTACAGCCTCGCTCGCCTGCGTTTTCGTGGGCAAGGCGCGCTGCTCGGTGTTTATCTCGGCTCGCGCATGGTCCCGGGTATCGCGCTGATCGTGCCGCTTTATCTGACGCTCAAGAATCTCGGTATGCTGGACCACCTGTCCGCGCTGGTCATCACCTATGTGACCTTCACGCTGCCGTTCACGATCTGGCTGCTGAAGAACTACTTTCAGACTATCCCGCGCTCGCTCGAAGAAGCCGCGCTGATGGACGGATGCAGCTGGTTTCAGATGCTCGTCAAGGTGCTGCTGCCCGTCGCCATGCCCGGACTCGTTTCTTCGGCCATGTTTGCGTTCATGACCGCGTGGAACGACTACCTGTTCGCCGTGATCCTGACGAGCACGACGGCGTCGAAAACCTTGCCGGTAGTCGTCGCGGGCTTCGCCACCGACGTGACGACCCAACGGACGCTGATGGCGACGGGCGGCGTCCTGGCCATCATCCCGCCTCTGGCGCTGGCATTTCTGTTCCAGCGGCTGATCGTCCAGGGACTGACAAGCGGTGCGGTGAAGGACTGACTATGGCAATCCGTTCAATGCAATCTCATGGCCTCAAGGAGGACCACGATGTCGTCCAGTGAAGATTCCTATCATGCGTTGTCCCGCCGCCGGTTTCTGACGATGTCCGCGCTCGCTGGCACGGGTGCGGCGCTCGGCGGCTTCGGGCTGATGTCCCCGGCGCGCGCAGCCGAAGTTTCGGTGCGATTCGCGGGCTGGGCGTTCGAGCCGCAGGTGGTCGAACAGCGGCTGCAGCAGTTCATGGCCGAGAATCCGGGCATCAAGGTGAACTACTCGCCACTCGACATGCAGTTGTACAGCGAGAAGATGATCGCCCTGTTCAATGCCGGCTCCCAGCCGGACACGTTCTACGTACGTGACACGGACCTGGGCGCATGGGTCGACGCGGGCTGGCTGCAGCCGATCGACGGCTTGCCGAAGCTCGACGAATTGAATCGCGACATCTTTCCTTTCGACCGTCAGGCGCTTTTCTACAAGGGCAAACAATACGGCACGCCATACTACGGCGACATCTACGTCTATATCTACGATCGCGCCGCGCTCGACAAGGCGGGTGTCAAAGCGGCGCCGGTGACGCTCGATCAGCTCAAGAACGCGGCGCTGGAGGTCAAGAAAGCAGGCCTCGCCCAGTACCCGATCCTGAAGGGCTATAAAACGAACGTGGACGGGCTGAGCGAATTCTGGTCCATGGTGCTCGCCTCCGGCGGCCATCTGTTCAATCCCGCGATGGACCCCGTGTTTCCCAATGAAGACAAGACCGCGCTGACGGTGCTGCAATGGATGGTCGATGCGATGCATAGCTGGCAGATCCTCGATCCGCGTGGCCTCGAACTCGACGATACCCAGGTGCGCGACGCCTTCCTGAGTGGCCAGGGCATCTTCACGTCCAATGTCGGAAACGTCTTTCCTCGCTCCAACAATCCGCAGTACAGCAAGCGCGCCGGCAACATCCGCATGACGCGCTTTCCAGCCGTGAAGGATGTCGGCAAAGGACCGATGGGTTGGGCGCGCCTGTATGCCATGAGTTCGCAGACCAAAGCGCGCGACGCGGCCTGGCGTCTGATGTATTTCCTTGGCGGCAAGGATGCCAAGGGCCAGTACTCGTCCGCCCAGACGTGGTATCTCAAGTACGGCGTAGGGTATCCGTTCAAGCCGCTCGACAGTGATCCACAGATCGCGGCCTCGCAGAAACAGTTGGGCTACGAGCCGGCGATCATCCAGCAGCAAATGGCGAATGCCCGCACACGCGAGAACATCGCCACGACCTGGTACACCGAATGGGACCGCTTTACGCAGCAGCAGATTCAGGCTGTGTTGATGCGGCAGATCACGCCGATCGCGGCATTGACCGCCTCGGCGCAAAAAGCGCAACAACTGAAGAAGGAAGCGAGTTAATGAGCGATTTCACACTTGAGCGCGACGGCGCTGATCCCACTGCCGTTTTCCTGCACGGGTTCTGTCAGTCGTCGGCGTACTGGGAGCCAACCGCCGCGCGGCTCGCCGCCGCCGGCATTGCTTGTCTCGCGCCGGATCTGCCGGGCTTCGGCGCGTCGGCGGCCGAACCCGGTCCCTACACGATGGCCGCGCTGGCGGACTCGGTCGCGCGTCTGCTCGATGCACGCGGCCTGTCCCGCATCACGTTGATCGGCGGATCGATGGGAGGCGTCGTTGCGCAGCAGTTCGTCTTGCGCTACCCGGAGCGCGTCACGCGCCTGCTGCTGGTCGCGACCGGCGCGATGGCAGCCGACCCCGCCGTGGCGCTCGCGAAGGCCGATGCCATGGCGGCCGCGCCCTGGGATGAAGCCGCGGTCGAGCCAATCGTGAACGGGTTCTTCCTCCGTCCTCCATCGGCTTCTGATCTGGCGAGGTTTCGCCGTATCGCGCTGAGCGCGGCGCAAGCCGCCGCCATCGAAGCAGCACGCTCCAATGCATCGAATAACACGCTCGATCAGCTCGCCTCCATCCGGGTGCCGACGCTGATCATCCAGGGTCGGCACGACCGCGCGCGCACGCCCGAGCATGGAGCGCAGATGCGGGCAAGGATTGCAGGTGCTGCGTTGGCCGTCATCGAGGACGCAGGCCATACGCCGCAACTCGAACAGCCGGACGCATTTCATGACGTTGCGTTGCCTTTCCTGCTCGCCGCACGCGTCGATCAACCGGTCGTCGGCCGGACCACAGTCTGAACCACGGAGAATGTAGATGATTCTGAATGAAATCGCGGGCAAGGTCTGCCTGGTGACCGGTGCGAGCCGCGGGATCGGCGCGGCGGTGGCACGCGGCCTCGGCGCGCGTGGCGCGAAAGTGATGGTTCATTACCGCAGCGGGCGCGCGCAAGCCGAGGCCGTGGTCGCCGACATCGAGCAGCATGGCGGCATCGCCCGCCTCGTGGAAGGCGACATCGCGCTGCACGACACCCCCGAGCGGCTGATTCGCGAAACCGTCGAGACCTTCGGGCGGCTGGACGTGTTGATCAACAACGCCGGCGACCAGATCTCGCGCGTCAGCATCGCAGATTTTCCCGACGAGCTCTTCGAGCGCCATATGGCGATCAACGTGCGGCCTGTGTTCGCCGCATGTCGCGCGGCCGTGCGCCAGTTTCGCAGTCAGGCGAGCGGCGGCAATATCATCAACGTCAGCTCCGTCGCGGCACGCACCGGCGGCGGCGCGGGCTCGGCGGTGTATGCCGGCTCGAAGGCGTTCATGTCGACGTTTTCGCGTTCGATCGCAAAGGAACTCGCGCCGGAAGGCATCAGGGTGAACGTCGTCTCGCCCGGCGTGATCAAGACTGACTTGCAGGACCGCGTCACCTCGCCCGAACAACTGAAGGCCACCACGACGCAGATCCCGATGGCGCGCATCGGCGATCCGGAGGACTGCGTCGGAACCTTCCTTTACCTGTGCTCGGATCAGTTGAGCGGCTACGTGACCGGCCAGGTCGTCGAGGTCAACGGCGGTCTGCTGATGCCTTGACGCGAGCGTCCCGCCATTCAAGTCCCCATTCCTGGAGTCATCGCTTTGGCAAACCTCAGCATTCACAACGTCAAAAAGTCCTACGGCTCTCACTCCGTCATTCAAGATATCAGCGTGGATATCCCGGATGGAGAATTTGCGGTGCTCGTGGGTCCTTCCGGCTGCGGCAAGTCGACACTGCTGCGGATGATTGCGGGCCTCGAGGACATCACGGCGGGACAGATCCGCGTGGCGGGGCAGGTAGTGAACGACGTGTCGCCCAAGAACCGCGACATGGCAATGGTGTTCCAGAACTACGCGCTTTACCCGCACATGACGGTTGGGCAGAACATGGGGTTCTCGCTCAAGATCAGCAACGTACCGAAGGCGGAAATCGAGCAGCGCGTCGGGCGTGCCGCCGAGATTCTCGCCCTCGGTCCGCTCCTTGGACGCTATCCTCGCCAGCTCTCGGGCGGGCAACGCCAGCGCGTCGCGATGGGGCGGGCGATCGTGCGCGATCCGCAAGTCTTCCTGTTCGACGAGCCGCTGTCGAACCTCGATGCCAAACTGCGCGTCGCCATGCGCACCGAGATCAAGCAGCTTCATCAACGCTTGCGGACGACGACCGTCTACGTCACTCACGATCAGGTCGAGGCGATGACGCTGGCCGACAGGATCGTGGTGATGCGCGACGGTGTCGTCGAACAGGTGGGTGCGCCGCTCGAAGTGTACGATCAGCCGCGCAACGTGTTTGTGGCAGGGTTCATCGGCTCGCCGGCCATGAACTTCCTGCGGGGCGCGCTTGTCGATGGCGACAAGGAAACCGTGTTCCGTTCCGATAGCGGCTTGACGGTGCGCCTCGGCCGCCAACTCACGGCGGACCGTTCAAGACCGGTGATCCTCGGAATTCGTCCCGAGCATTTCGTCACCACAGCGGACGGCACGCCGACCGAAGTCGTGGTCGTCGAGACGACCGGGTCGGCCACGCAGGTGAATGTGCGTTACGGCAGCGACGAGATCGTCTGCGAGTTTCGCGAACGCGTTCTCGCGCGACCGGGAGAGCGCCTGTGCATCGCTCCGCTCCCGGAGGCCATACACCTGTTCGACGCTCAGACCGGCCGACGTCTGCCGGCGCTCGACCGCTCCCTGTCCTGATGAACACGCCTTACGGCTATCTTGCGCTGTACGGCGCAAGATAGCCCCACGCCCTCCCGCCGACTACCCCGGAATAAGCACGCGACTGCGCGTGAGCACCTCTTTGGCCAGCTCCACGATGGTATCCGCGCCACTAAGACACTCTTCCTGATAGGCGACAAAGAACCCTTGCTGCGTGATTGGCCGTTCAGTGTTGAGCACGTGAATCAGGCCGGAATCGATCTCCGCGCGCATTATCGCGGGCGACAACACGGCTGCCGCATGTCCGGCCGCAACCAGCCGCGACATCATCGACAGGGAATTGCATGAGCTGATGTTGTCCGGATTGCAACCGGCGCTGCGAAACCAGTTCATTACCAGCGAATGATTCGATGAGGGTTGTGAGACGGTGATGATCGGCACCGACGCAAGATCGTGAGGCGCGATCTTGTTGTTGGGCACGAGTTGCGGCGACGCCACCCAGTGCAGATCCGTGTAGCCGATGGCGGTCTCGACCACGTGGGGCGCATCGGTGGAATCGTTCAGTATCGCAATGTCGAGTTCGTGCGCACCGAGCTTGCGTCCGAGCGCGACACCCACATCGATCGTAAGTTCGATTTTCATGTGCGGATAGCGCGTCTTGAGTTGCGTCAGCAGATCTGCCAGCCCGGCGTGGGCGATGGACTCGATCGCGCCGAGACGTAGCAGCCCGTACATGGGATCGGTGCGCTTCGCGATCTGTTCGAGTTTCTCGGCGAGCTTCAGCACCTGTTCCGCATTGGCGAGCGCATCGCGGCCGGCGAGCGTGAGTTCGGAGCGCGTCCGGCTGCGCGTGAAGAGCTGCACGCCGAGATGTTCTTCGAACTCCTGGATGCGTGCCGATATGGTCGGCTGCGTCAGATGTTGATGCCGCGCCGCCGCATGAAATCCTCCTAACCGCGCCACCCAGTAAAAGGTTTCAATTTGCTGCAGAGAAATACGCATGATCGAAGGTTTCTATCAGATGGTCTCGCTAACTTTGATTATCTCCCGGAAAAATTGCATTCGTATACTCGGTGCACTCTCTGGTTGCCTCTCTATTGACACCGAAGTGTGGTGCATCGCTGGTCACTTGCAGCCAGACAGTCCGTAGGCTCTGATTGCCCCGCGCGCAATCTAACACTTTCCGGTCTCGAGATACGAAATGGTGCGCGGCTTATCACAAGATCGGCATATGAATCCTCTGACGATGAATTGGGAATCCTTATGATAAGGAAGTCACTGCTCGCGCTCGCACTCTCGAACGCTTTTGCCATGCCGGCATTTGCGCAAAGCAGCGTCACGTTGTACGGGATGATCGATGAGGGTCTGACCTACGTCAGCAACTCCGGCGGCCATAGTCAATGGGCCTTGCAAAGCGGGGTCGAGGGCGGCAGCAGATGGGGTTTGAAAGGCAGCGAGGATCTCGGCGGCGGCACGAAGGCGATCTTCCAGTTGGAAAACGGCTTCAATCTTTCTACGGGCACGCTCGGGCAGGGCGGTCTGCAATTCGGCCGTCAAGCCTACGTCGGCCTGACGAACCAGCGCTGGGGGACGCTGACCTTCGGCCGCCAGTATGACCCGATTGTCGACATGATCGGGCCGACCACTTCCAACGGCCAATGGGGCGGCCTGTTCTCGCACCCGAGCGATATCGACAACACGGACAACGCTTTTCGCGTGAACAACTCGGTGAAGTATGTCACGCCGACCTGGGCAGGCCTGACGGCCGAAGCGATGTACGCATTTGGCGGCGTCGCCGGCGACTTCCGCCAGAAGAGCACGATCGCCGCCGGTGCGAATTATCGCAATGGTCCGCTGTACCTTGGCGCCGCATACTTTTACGCCACCGACCCCGCGCAACAGTTCGTGGACGGCGGTTTCAAGCCGAACGCCATACCGGGCGTGTCGAACGGCGAAGGCGCGTTCGGCTATGTCGGCAATCCGGGCAACATGCAGAACATCGGCGTGGGCGGTGCGTACGACATCGGGCCGGCGCGGATCACCCTGGCGTACACCAACACGAGGTTCGAGGACGCGAGCGGCGTGGCAGGTAACACGGTCACCTTCAGCAACTATGAGATCTGGGGGCAATACCACGTGACGCCAGCGACGACTCTGGGCGCCGGCTATACCTTCACGGAAGGCAAGGTGGACTACAACGGCGCCAAACCCAAGTACAACCAGATCAACCTGCTGGCGGACTACGCCCTCTCCAAACGCACCGACGTCTACCTGAACGCGGCATATCAGAAGGCTGCCGGCGGAGCGAACGCGGATATCTATCAGGGTTTCCCGGGATCGGAATCGAGCACGACGACGCAATGGGTCGCGCGTGCTGCCCTACGCATGAGATTTTGACAGCGCCGCTCGAGCGGCAACCACTACTGAAGCGGGGAAGTGAACATGAACACGAGAATGGCAGCGCTGGCGCACAGCCGTAAATCATCGGTTCGATGGAGGATCTTCTGGTTCCTGCTCGTGCTGATCACGATCAACTATGTGGACCGCGCTTCACTGTCGGTCGCGATGCCCCTGATCTCGAAGGAGTTCTCGCTCTCGCCGGTGGTGCAAGGCCTGATTCTGAGTTCGTTCTTCTGGTCGTACACGATCATGCAGATTCCGGCGGGCCTGCTGGTCGACCGCTTCAAGCCGCGCATCGTGATCACCGTTGCGACGCTGGTCTGGGGAGGCTTCCAGGCCGGCGCGGGATTCTGCACGAACGCTGTTTCACTGCTGCTCATGCGCCTCGGTCTCGGGTTCGCGGAGGCGTCGATCGCGCCCGCCGGCGGTAAGCTCAATGCGCTCTGGCTGACGCGCAACGAACGCACAAGGGGCGCGTCGCTAATGGACGGCGGCGCGCCACTCGGCGCCGCGGTGGGATCGCTGCTGATCTCGGCGTTGATCGGCCTATTGGGCTCGTGGCGGCTAGCGTTTCTGGTCGCGGGTGTCGCCACGACGCTGGCCGGCGCCTTGGCCTGGGTCTTTATCCGTAATCATCCGCGCGAGCATCCGGCAGTCAACGAAGACGAAGCGTCGTTCATCGAGCGTTCGCACGAGGAAGAACTGGAGCGCGAGCCGGCCAACGCCTCCGGACGCGCAATCGACTTTCTGAAGTACCGCTCTTTCCTGTTCATGTTCTTCGGCTTCATGTGCTGCAACACGTTGTTCAACGGATTGCTCACCTGGATGCCGAGCTATCTGATCAAGGAGCACGGCCTCGATATCCGTCAAATGGGTGGGTCGAGCTTCATCATTTACTTTTCCGGCTTTGCCGGTGAACTCGTCGGCGCGTGGATTGCCGATAAGTGGCTGGCGGCCGGCGGCAGGCCGAACACGGTGTTACGTACGATTTTCGGCGCGGCCGGCGTGATCGCCACCATCTCGGTGTTCTCGGTGGCTTATCTGTCCAGCGCGACGCTGGTCGTCGTGCTGCTCTCGTGTACGGTTTTCTTCTTGCGCTGGGGCAATCTGTACTGGTGCATTCCGCCTTTGCTTGCCACGCGCAACAAGGTCGGCGCGCTAGGTGGTTTTCTGAACCTGGGAGCGGCGGTGGGCGGCATTGGCGCGCCGATTCTGGTCGGCGGGATTGTCCAGGCGACCGGTTCGTATTTTCTCGCCATGATGTTCTTTGCGGCGACCGGCGTCGGCTTGCTGCTCTGCTCGCTCGGCATCGACTATGAGAAGAAGTTGCCTGTATGAGGTCGGCGAGACGCGGGGTGGATCTGGACGTCGTGGCGGGCGCCGCACTGCTCGACAACCATCCGCTACGGGTGACTCGCCGATCGACTTGAATTTCCCGAGCGCTTTCCAGTCTTAAACCAACAACCGTCAGTAAGGACGTTTTGATGAACCCAGATGACTCGCATAACCAGCCTTGGCAATGGCCCGAACCCCATTGGCGCAAGCTGGTCGACCAGGTACGCGCGGGACGCGCGCTTCGCCCCAATGGCTGGCCCGATGGAGCGCGCTGCGCGGTGGCGCTGTCTTTCGATTGCGACCACGAAACCAGTGAATTGCGCGAGGGCGGAAAGTCGATCGGCCGGCTCAGCTGGGGACAGTATGGTAGCCGGGCGGGCATGCCGCGCATTCTCGACGTGCTGCGCAAATATGCCGTGCCGGCCAGCTTCTTCGTACCCGCGGTCACTGCGCTTTTGCATCCGGAAGAGGCGCGCCGCATCATCGGCGACGGCCATGAAATCGGCCTGCACGGCTGGATTCATGAACTGAACTCGGTGCTCCCGCATGAGGCGGAACGCGATCTGTTGCTACGCTCGGCGGACACGCTCGAGACCATCACCGGGCAGCGTCCGGTGGGCATGCGCACGCCGTCATGGGATTTCAGCCCGCATACGCTTTCCATCGCGCGCGAGATGGGGTTGCGCTATGACTCGTCGCTGATGGCCGACGTCGACTGCTATGAGCTGCTGGAGGCCGGTGTGCCGAGCGGTCTCGTCGAACTGCCGGTCGAGTGGATTCGCGACGACGGCGCGTATCTGATCATGAATCGCTTCGAGGCGGTGCGGCCTTACACGTCGCCGGCCGACGTCTACGATATCTTTCGCCGTGAGTTCGACGCGGCCTATGCCGAGGGTGGCATCTTCCAGTTGACGATGCATCCGCACGTCACCGGCTACCGGTCGAGGATATGGATTCTGGAAGAAATCATCCGGCACGCGCAGTCGTTGCCGGGAGTCTGGTTCGCGACACATCGCGATGTCGTCGAATGGGCACTTGAACATGCACAACCGACATGAGCACAGTGTGCGATCGGGCGGAGCCGGGCAGCCGGGCTTTCCGGTTCCGCCGAAGGCGACCGATAGTCATCACCATATCTACGATGCGCGCTATCCAGTCGATCCGTCAGCGCAATTGCAGCCGCCCGACGCAACGGTCGCCGACTACCGCGCGCTGCAGCGCAGGCTCGGCATCGAGCGACATGTCGTCGTTCAACCGTCTACGTATGGAACCGACAACCGTTGCCTGCTCGATGCCTTATCGCAGTTCGGAAAGACCGCGCGCGGTATTGCAACCGTGCCCGTCACCGTGACGGATGGTGAGCTGGCCGGTCTTCACGATATGGGCGTACGCGGGCTGCGCTTTAACCTCGAATACCTGGTCGGCGTGACGGTATCGATGATGGAGCCGCTCTCGAAGCGGATCGAACCGCTCGGCTGGCACATTCAGGTCAATGCCACCGCTGCGCAGCTACTCGAGCACCGGCAGTTGCTTGCGAGTCTGTCCTCGCCGCTCGTGATCGATCATATGGGGCAGATCCCGCAACCGGGCGGCACGGAGCATGCCGCGTTCGGCATGGTGGAGGCGCTGTTGGCCGGCGGCCGTACCTGGGTCAAGTTGAGCGGTCCTTATCTCGCGTCGCAAAGCGGAGCGCCGGTCTACGCCGACGCCGGTAGGGTCGCGTTCAGGTTTGCCCAGCTTGCCGCGGACAGGATGCTGTGGGGATCGGACTGGCCTCATCCGACGCAAGCGGCAGACAACAAGCCGGATGCTGCCCACTTGCTGGATGATCTGGCGCTGTGGATACCCGATGAATCGACGCGGCATCGAATCCTCGTCGAGAATCCTGCGAGGCTTTACGGCTTTTAGCGGGCATGCGTGCTAAAAGCCGCGCTGCCTGGTTCAGCGCTTGCCGATGTAGGCAACCACGTCGATCTCTACGAGCACACCTTGCAGACCGGCTTCGACGGTGGTTCGCGCCGGCTTATGCTGGGCAAAACAGTTTGCGTAGAGCGCGTTGAAGCGGCTAAAAAGCGTCAAGTCGGTCAGATAGACCGTGACCTTGACGACATCCTCCAGTCTCGCGCCGGCGGCGGCCAGCACCCGCTCGACATTGGCGAGCGTTGCACGGGTCTGCTCTTCAATGGAGTCGCCGATCACCTTCCGGTCGGCGTCACGCGGCGTCTGGCCGGACAGGAAGACGAAGTCGCCCGCGATCATCGCGGAAGAGTAGTGCCCGCCTTGTTTGAAGTCGGCTGGATTGACGCTACGCAATGCGTGGGGCGTGTCACTGTCGTTCATCTATTTCCCTTTGTCGTGATCTGGTGTTTTCCGACTTGCCGCATGACGTGCGTGGCCGCGTTGCGTTGTATCGCTTCAAGCGACCCCCGACCGCCGCGTGCCCTTGCGGCCTATCGACGGCTCCCAAGTTGCTCACGCACTTCCCACGACCCTTCCGTGTTAAGCACCAGCGCGCTGGGGTAGAGATAAGCAGTTGTGCAAGCGTGGCGCGGCATTAGCATCACCCGGTCGCCGACAGCCAGATCGGTGTTTTCGACCACGACGTGCTCTTCGCTCATCATGACGATCTTGCCGTCCCAGCGAAAGCGCTCGGCCAGCGGCTTGTCCGGCGAGATCGCCTTCGAACCCGCATCGAGCGTGGCGGTCGTGCTGGTGCGTGAAATCACCGTTGCCAGTACATAGGCGCTCGGCGTCCAGCCGAGCGCGGGCAAGTCCAGGTCGTGTTGAGCGCTTGAATAGGTCCAACTGCCCGCGGACACGAAATCGACGAGTGTGCGCGGCCATAGATCGAACGTGTAGCTGCCCCCGGCGATGAGCTTTGTCGACAGTCCCTCTGCATCGGCGGCGCGCGTCAGCGCCGCTACTTGTTCCACGATGGCGGCCACCCGCGCGCGGCGTGTGGCATTGTCGAGATCATGGATATGGCCGTCGTAGAGATGCCATCCGCCAAAGCGGCCGATCGCGGCCAGTTCACGGGCCAATTGCAGCGTTGCCATGGCTATCGGCGCACCGGTTCTGCCCATGCCGGCGTCCAGATCGACAAGCAGCGCGAGATTGGGCAACTGCGCGCCATTCGTCGCGAGACGCCACGCGGCTACGCCTGCCGCCGAATCGACGAGCGCTTCGACCCGCGCGTCGGGATGAGCGTGCGCAAGCGAGAGCACGGTACGGATATGAGCAGGGTTGACGGTCGGATACGCCCAGACGACGCGTTTCGCGCCGGCCTCGAGCACCATCGCGACTTCCGCCACGGTAGCGGCCTTGAAGGCGGTGACGCCCTCACGAATCAGTCTCTTGACGATCCATCCGGCGCGATGCGTCTTCACGTGCGGCATGAGCCGTCCCACCCCTCCACACGCACGGGCGGTCGCATGCAGGTTATCAACGATGCCGCGCTCGGATACGATGAAACACGGTGTCTGCAATTCTTCTGGCAAGCTGGCGGCCCACGACGGCGCACGTTTAAGAGTGGTACTCGAAAGGTCGGACATGGTTGGTGGGTTAAGAGAGGAAAAGGGCGTCGCGCTCACGAGTGCGACGGTGCTGCGAGGTAGCCGTCGACGTGAGCTCTGAGCTGACTCAGCACTTGCGCATGCTGTTCCCACGACAGCCGGTCGACGCTCATCTTCGGCGTAGCGGGGCGGTCGATGCGGCTATCGTCAACCGCCTGACCGACGTCGACGGCCGCGGTGAGATACGCCCGGTCGCGCTCTGGCGTGAAATCGACGAGCAGCCGCGCCGCCGCGTCGCGCGGCGCGACCATCGCCATCGCGGATACCAGTCCCCAGCCGCCCCAGTTCGAAACGCTGGAAACGATCAGATAGTCCGCGGGAATCGCTGCGCTGATCAACGGGCCGTTGGGAATGTCGTCGTGGACGATTTCCTGGGGCAGCACACCCATGCCGATTTCATTGCCGCCGTCGCCGATGCCGATCGTGACCCACGGGCGCGGCCATTCGGGATCCTCGAACAGAAGATGCAGCGGAGCCGTATCGTCGGACATGTCCGCGCCGTACTCGCGGTGCGGCTTGCCGTCGCTCGCGGGCGATACCCGCTCGATTGCGATCATATGCGTGATCGGACGTTCAGCCTCGCTTAGCCGGGCTCTGAGCGATTTGACCGATGCCGCGCTCACCGAGGTGATCTCGAAGGCCACGTCTTTCGGCAATTCCGTGGTAACCGCCCAGACCGCCTTGCAGCATGGCGCGTCCGAGATCACCGTCACCGGTATGCCGAAGTTCGACAGTGCGGCGGCCAGGTGGGCCATGCCGCCGAGCCCGTCGGTTTCCGGCGAGGGCGGGACGGCATTGCGGATGAAGAAGCCAGTCACGATACCGACGTGGGCATTCGGCGTATTCATGATCGAACGCGCGGCTGCTTCCAGCTGACCTTCAACGAACCGTTTCATGCGGCCAATGTCGCGCCGGACGGTTTGACCAATGATGTCTTCGACTTTTGCTATTCCCATTTTCCCGATCTCAGTAGCAACGTTGTTCATGCGAGGCGCGGCGACGGCTCAGACCGGAATCTTCGTTTCATAATCGATTCCGATCGAACAGAGCAGCAGGCCGACGCCCATTGCGGCGAAACACATCAGCGCGAGGAAATAGGAGCCCGTGAATTGAACGATCGCGCCGATCGCGATCGGAATCACCATGCCGCCGATATTCCCGCCGAAGTTGAGCAGACCGCCGAGCACGCCCACCTTGTTGCGCGAGGCGAGCATGGCGGGGATCGACCAGTACAGACCGCCCCAGCGCAGAAAGAAGAGCGTGATGGACAGCAGGATCACGACCATCGTGGGACTCGTCGCATGCGCCACCGAAAACACCGCAATCGTGGCAACCACGCCGGCGATACCGAAGAAAGTGCGCATGACGCGGTTCGGCGCGGCGCCGCTGGCGAGCCACTTGTCGGCGACATAGGCCCCGGAGAGTTCGCCGATGAAGCCACAGAAGAAAATCACGAAGCTGGCGCCGCCCATCTGTTGAAGGTTAAAGCCCTGCACTTTCTGCAGATAGGTGGGCATCCACGTCAACAGGCCGTAGTAAAGCGTCGTGCAACACATGAAGCCGACGAACATCAGTAACACTGAGCGATAGCGGAAGAAATCGAGCGTATTGCCTGACAGGTTATCGGCTTCCTTTTCATCTTCCTTGCGCCGGGCCCGCTCGATATGCTCCGCTTCTGCTTCATTGACCCCGGCGTGATCGCGCGGTTGATTCTTGATGTAGTACCACGCGCCGATGCCGCACAGAACCGTGCCGACGCCGGCGATCGCGAACGCTGTGCGCCATGAGTGCGCGACCACGATCAGCCAGGTGATCAGCACCGATCCCAGCGCTGCACCGAGTGGCGAGCCGCCGTCCATCAGCGATGCGCCGCGGACCCGTTCATGCTGTGTGAGCCACATCGCATTGAGCGCACCTCCCGCCGAGGCCACGGGCGCTTCCGCCACACCGAGTCCGAGCCTTGTAGCGAGCAGGGACATCGCGTTGGTCGTCAATGCGCCAAGACCCTGGAAGGCGCCCCAGAGAAGAGTGCACAGCGCGAGGACCAGACGCGGCTTGAAGCGGTCGACTGCCATACCGCCCGGAATCTGCATCAGCGTGTACGACCAGAAGAACGAACTCATGATGAGGCCTTGCATGACCGGCGTCAGCGTGAACTCGCTTGCGATCATGGGCATCGCGACGGACAGGGATGCACGATCGATGTAGTTGACTGTGACGAGCAGCAACATGATGAGAAAAATCTTCCAGCGAACCGATGTCTTCGGCTGGGCATACGCCACGACGGCTGCGGGTGCTCTGCTCATGCCTGTCTCTCCTGATTCGCTGTCTGAACGTCACGGACATGGCCGGCGCGTTGCGCGTCGGCGATAGATGAACCGGTCACCTGCCACGCTGCAGGGGGCTCACTTCGTGACGCTGGAAAAATTGAGTATAGGTGCGACGCTCTGAGTGGTGATAATCGAAAGTGACCCGGGCAGTCGATAAAAATTGCTGATCATGCGTGCTCGTATCGGGCGCGGTTTTTTGTTCCGTACGGCATTGCTGAAGACACAAGGGCCGCCTTAATGGCGACCCTTGTCATTGATGTCATGACCGATGCGAGAACGAGCGGTCATGCGCTTTCAGGTGTTGTGACATGCCTTGCCTGTAGAAGGCAGGTTGCCCGCGAATAGACTTGTTATCCTTGTGCTCCGACAAAACGCGCGCGCACCGGCTTCAACACGAACATCGCCAGCACGGCGGTGCTCAGATCGAGCGCGATCGCGCATCCGAACACCGGCGACCAGCTGCCGGTCTGCTGATGCAGCAGCGCGGCCAGCGGGCCGCCGAAGATCGAGCCAATCCCGAACGAGATGTAAAGCCAGCCATAGTTCGCGGTGGCAAAGCGAGTACCGAACGTGTCGGTCAGGGTCGAAGGGAACAGCGAAAAAATCTCACCCCAGCCGAAGAACACCACGCCGGACAGCAGCACGAACAGGACCGCGTTGTCGCGCGTCAGCAGCCAGAGCGCCATTGCCACACCTTCCAGCGCGAATGCAAAACACATCGTGTTTTCGCGCCCCAGGCGATCCGATATCCAGCCGAACAACGGACGGGTCAAACCGTTCGTGAAACGGTCGATCGTCAGTGCCAGCGGCAACGCGGCGAGCCCGAAGACCAGTACCTTGCTGACGCCGAAGTCGGTGGCGAAGCTTGCCATCTGCGAAGTGACCATGAGACCCGAAGTGGACATCATCGTCATCATCAAGAACATCAGCCAGAACAGCGGTGTCTTGAGCATCTCGGACGGGCGGAAGTCGCGCGTCGAGACCGCCGTGCGAGATACGGCCGAGCCGAAACTGGCTGTCGCGGGCGGTTCTCGCAGGCCCTGCGAGGCGAGCAGGCCGACCGCCGCGAAGATGATCCCATACAGCCACAGCGTGGATTCGACGCCGTGCGTGGCCAGCGATGCGGAGATCGGAAAGGTCGTGACAATGGCGCCCATGCCGTAGCCCGCGGCCGCTACACCGGCGGCGAAACCGCGTCGATCGGGAAACCAGCGAACGACGAAACCCACCACGCCGACATACACGATGCCGGTGCCGAGACCGCCGACGCAGCCATACGTGAGGTACAGCATCGACGTACTGTGCGCATAAGAAGCCAGCACCCAGCTCACGCCAGCCAGCAACGTACCGATCGAGATCAGCAGGCGCGGCCCGAAACGATCAATCAGCGCACCCTGGAACGGTGAGAAGAACGCCTGCAGCAGTACCAGCAGTGAGAAAGTGACTTGCAGTTCCGGCAGAGCGATGCCGAGCTTGGCCATGAGCGGCTTCGTCATCAGAGTCCATACGTATTGGGGACTCGAGATCGTCATCATGCAAACGAGGCCGAGTCCGAGCTGGATCCAGCGGGTATGCGCGGCTGTTTGCGCGACGGGCGAGGCGACGCTTTTCAGTGATTGCGTGCGGGTGTTCAATAGATTTCTCCGTTCGGATTGAAGTATCGGCAAATGGGCGGACGTGCGCCGTCCTTGCCGTCGGCGCGAACGCTTGCGGCTCGTCGATTCAAAAGGGCGCGGGCGGCGCGGGCCGCCCGCCGTTTAGCAGGCGTGCCTACCAGCCAGCCGCGGCGCCATCGCTGCGCGGGTCATAGCCTGCTTCCAGAGATCCGTTGCCGTGCCGCACGATCGCACCGGCGTGGCCCATCGCTTCGTCGTATGGCCGCATCTGCTCGACGTCATGGCCGAGACGACGCAACGCATTGAATGTGTCGACGGGAAACCGCGCCTCCAGCTTGAGTGACTCATTGGTTTGCCCCCAGGTCCGGCCCAGCAGCCAGCGAGGCGCATCGATGGCGGCTTGCGGATTCCAGCCGAAGTGCGCGATCCGCGAGAACACGGCGCTTTGCGATTGCGGCTGGCCGTCGCCGCCCATGTTTCCGTACACCATCGTGCGTCCATCGGCGAAGCGCGCGAGCGCCGGGTTCAGCGTGTGAAATGGCCGTCGTCCCGGCGTAAGCGGATTGCGCGCAGAGGGATCGAGCGAGAAGCTGCAGCCGCGGTTTTGCCAGTTGATACCTGAATCCGGAAGCACGAGGCCGCTGCCGAACTCGTGGTAGATGCTCTGGATAAAGCTGACGGCCACGCCATCGGCGTCGATCACGCCGAGCCACACTGTGTCGGCTGGTCCGAGACCGCGTCCCCAGGGCGCTGCCGTGGACATCGAAATCTGGTCGGCCATCGCGTCGAGCACGTGCGGTGCAAGCAGCGCTTGCGGATCGACGTCCATGTGGTCCGGGTCGGTAATGTGCTTGTCGCGTATGGCGAAGGCGAGCTTGGTCGCCTCCACGCACGCATGGACGTACTCCGGCCCGAGCGGATCCATATCGTCGCGCAGGACACGGTCGAGCACACCCAGAATCTGCAGCGATACAAGCCCTTGCGTGGGCGGCGGCATGTTGTAGATCGTACCGAGCGAATGCGTGAGTGCCAGCGGCGTGCGCAGCCGTGCGCGATGCTGTTCGAGATCCTCCAGCGACAGTGGACTCTCGAGCGCACGCAGGTCGGCCGCGATGCTGCGCGCTAGGTCGCCATGGTAGAAGTCGTCGAGACCCGCGTGCGCGAGACGCTCGAGCGTCGCGGCGAGGCGGGGCTGCCTGAAGCGCTCGCCGACGGCCGGCACGCCCAGCGGGTTGTCGCTCGTCAGAAACGTCTCGGCGAACCCCGCGACTGATTCGAGCTCGTGCCGCTTGAGTTCGACGCACTGGGACTGGCTGCGCGTGACCGGAATGCCATCTCGCGCGTAGGCGATGGCATCTTCCAGCAGGCGCGCAACCGGAAGCTTGCCGCCGAGTGTGTCGGTCGACCAGCGATGCGCCAGCGACCAGCCCGATACTGTTCCGGCTACCGTATTGGCCGCGAGCGGGCCGCGAAACGGGATGGATTGCAGGCCGCGTGCGCGGTAGGCGTCGATTGTCGCCGCCGATGCCGCCGCTCCGCACGCCTCGATGCCGATGGGCTCTTCGCCCGGCCGCGAAATCAACCAGAAGCCGTCGCCGCCGATGCTGTTCATATGCGGATACACCGCTGCGATGGTCGCCGCGGCGGCAATCATCGCTTCGACGGCATTGCCTCCGTCGCGCAGGATCGCGAGCGCGCTTTGCGACGCCAGCGCATGGGGTGTGACTGCCATCCCGCGGATGCCCCGCACAGGGTTTAAAAATTCTGCTGACATATTTCCTCGAAAATCAATCGATCATTGCTGCCCGCTCAGCCGCTACGGGTTCGCATGATCACGTGATACTTGCTGCACACAACGAAGCTGGCATCAGCGAGAAGCAACCGCCATGTTCCAGCCGGTTCTACCTTCAACCCATTCCGCAAGCGATAGCAACGCGGCATCGTGCTGACTTGCACCGACCAGTTGCACGCCAAGCGGCAGTCCCTCCGGACCGAAGCCGACCGGTAACGTCACCGCCGGCACGCCGAGGAAGGTCCAGGGCGTGCAGAACGCCGCATCGCCCGTATAGTCGAGCCCGCGAGGGGCCTCGCCCGATGCCGGCGCGACCAGCAGCGCGTCCAGTCCCGCCACTTCGGTGAGCCAGCGGTCGAAGCGCAGCGCCATCTTTATCTGCAATGCCTTGGCTTTCGCGTACTCGGTCGCGGGCAATGCGCGGCCTTCTTCGACGAGAGCCGTGAGCGGTGCGCTGACAAGAGCTGGCGAACGGTCCACCAGTTCGCCGTGTGTCAATGCTGCTTCAACCGCGAGCAGGATCGAAGCATGCCGCGCAGCGTCGGCCACTTCGGCGGGCAGGTCGGCAGCGACGATTTCCGCGCCGTCAGCACGCAAACGTAAGGCAAGTTGATTCAGCACATGCTGCTGCGCTTTGTCGATCGGTCCACCAATCTGCTCGCGCAACACGCCGATGCGTGGCGGCCGGTTTGCAGCATCGCCAGCGACTTTCCCGTGGTGACTGTGATGCGACGTGTGGGGATCGTCCGCGTCGCTACCCGCGAGAATGGATAGCGCGTGAACTGCGTCAGCAACATTGGTGGTGAAAACGCCAAGGTGATCGAGCGACCCTGACAACGGCAACACGCCGGTCCGCGCAATCGTTCCGTAACTCGGCTTTACCCCGACCACGCCGCAATACGCGGCGGGACGGATGACGGAGCCGAACGTCTGCGTGCCGAGCGCGAGTGGCACGATGCCTGCCGCAACGGCGGCAGCGGAGCCGCTCGACGAGCCGCCTGGCGTGTGATCGCTATTCCACGGGTTGGTCGTGGCGCCGGGCTGACGCCAGGCGAACTCGGTGGTGACCGTTTTGCCGAGTATCGTGGCGCCGGCTTCGCGCAACCGGGCAACCACCCATGCGTCCTTGTCGGGCCTGCGCCCTTCGTAGGCCGGCGATCCATACGCGGTGGGCATATCAGCCGTGTCGATCAGGTCTTTTATGCCGACAGGGACGCCCGCGAGCGGCGCGTCGCGATCGGCACGATTGACGATCGGCGACGTCGGCAGATGGATGAACGCTTGCAACTCCGGCTGCAGCCGTTGCGCGGCGTCGAACGCGTGTTGCACGGTCTGCTCGACGGTGCGCGTTCCCGCGCGGATCGCGTCACGGATTTCGCGGATACTGGGAGAGGGAGACGAATGGGTCATTTCGCTGCTTCGCAACGCTACTTGTACTGGCATGCTGGTCCTCAGTGCCGAACCTGAATCACATTGCGTTTCGCTTACGTGTTCACTTCGCGTATTGTCAGTACACGGCTGGCTGAGGCTTGTGAAACGCATGTCCTGGAGGGCCATTCAGTTGTCGGCTTTGCCGGTTGTCGGCGAAATATAGATGCAAAGTGCAACAATTGAAATGTCCACGTTGATTTAGTTTGCACAAAACGTGCCATGAAGCGAAAACACAATGTACATGTAAGAATCGCCTACTTTCAGGCGGCAGTGGGCGCCCTGCATGTTCAGGAATTGTGCAGATGCGCGCAAGGACGGTGCATCGGGCACGGCAAAATTGATTGCGCACCGTCTCTGGGCGAAACGCAAACGTGCGGCGCCGAAAAGCCGCTGCGAGGGTGCGCTCGATTCAGCGCTTGGCCAGTTCGATCTGGCCGCGCGCTCATGTTAGAACGTGACCTGCCCATACGCATTGGATTTACCGCATAATGGCACGCTTCGTGCCTATAAGCATGTGAACTGCAATTGTTGCAAGTTGCAATTAATACGGCACCGTGAAGTCGGAGATCAGCCTGTCGCAGGCACATCTCGGCACTTCCGCCAGGATGCAATCGACGCACGGGGCTGAGTCGCGCGTCGATACCTTCTGTCTGACTTTTTCAGTTATCCGCTCATCACATTTCACCAAGAGGGATCCCGACCCATGCAGGACTATTTTGTATTCAATGCCGGAAACGTGGTGTTGCAATCTGGTATCACGTTCAGAGATGCCAAGCTCGCCTATCAAACCTACGGAAAGTTGAACGCAGAAAAATCGAATGCCATTCTGTACATGACGTCATTTTCCGCGCATCACTATGACATCGAGTGGATGGTCGGTCCGGGCAAGGCGCTAGACACCGACAAGTACTTTGTCGTGATTCCGAACCTGTTCGGCAATGGACTGTCGTCCTCGCCCAGCAACGCAATCGAGCCCTTTAGCGGAAGCCGCTGGCCGAATTTTACGATCGCTGACAACGTCGCGATTCAACATCGGCTCCTGACGCAAGAACTCGGCATCCACGTATTGCAGTTGGCGTGCGGATGGTCGATGGGCGGCTTGCAGGCGTATCAATGGGCGGCAATGTATCCGGAGATGGTCAGGCGCCTCGTCGTGCTCTGCGGCGCGGCAAAAACCTCGCCGCACAATCAGGTGTTCATCGAGGGTGTGCGTGCGACCCTGACGACGGATCCCGCTTTTCAAAACGGCACATTCGTCCAGCGTCCCGAGCGCGGTCTGCGGGCCATGGGCCGCAACTACGCCGCCATGGCGATGTCGCAGACGTTTTATCGTGACGAGGTGTGGCGGCAGGCCGGGTTTTCCTCGCTCGAAGATTTTCTCGTGATGTCGTGGGAAGCGAATTTCCTCAAGCGCGATGGCAACAATCTGCTGGCTCACCTGTGGACGTGGCAGCATGCGAACATCGCGGCCAACTCCAAATATAACGGCGATTTTCACGCGGCGTTGAAAGCAATTACGGCAAAGGCGCTGATCATGCCTAGCGAAACCGATCTGTATTTTCAGGTGGAAGACAATCGTCTCGAAGTCGAGCAAATGCAAAACGCCAGGCTCCTTCCCATTTCGTCGATATGGGGCCATCGCGCCGGGTTGCCGACAGCCAATCTGGACGATGCCGCGTTTATTTCCGCTGCAATTACCGGGCTTCTTGAGGACTAACGTGCTGGACATGCTGCTGCGGCGTCTCGTGTTTCTCGTGCAGTCTTTCATCGGCATTGCAGACCCCTGCGCCGATGCTGTCGAAAAACATTGCGGAAATCGCTGAAGCAGATGCGCGTGCGACTGCCCATGTCGGTTGGAACGTCACAGGCGTCCCCGGCATGGCAATCATCCGGCTCAACGAGCCCTGATCCCAGATCGCACGACTCTCTCCGCATGCATTCGAAGCGGGCCATTTCGCACGCATGGCGTGCTGCCTGATGCAGCAACCGGCGCGGCTCTCAGACCGCTAACGCATCAAGGACGGTTCACACGAACCGGCGGCGTTCTTCATCATCGGTAAGCGTCGGGAACGACATACTGCGCATCGCGGCGAACGGCGTCGGGTGTTTTCGGCGGATTGCATCTTCGCATTGGAAACGTTCCTTTGGATCGTCGCAGCCGCACGGGCTCGACGACTGCCAACGTTGGGCCCGGAATCGGTGCAACGGTGATCTCGCCTCGCGCAGTGCACCTTTCTCGCGCACCGCGCATGGTTTTTGCGCATGGCCGCGCTTTCATCGCGGTATGAAAAACGCCTGATTTGTCCATGAACAGAGGGTTATTGGGACATGGCACACTTCGTGCAAATTGAAAGCACATGTAAATGCAAATTATTGGAAATTGCAACTATATCGACGTGATGCGGACGCACTGACGGATCGTCGAAAGGTGCCGTTTTCACGGCTGGGTCATCTGAACTTACGTTTCGATGTACTGAGCGCGCTGTCCAGGAGCGTCGCGTCAGGCCTTCGGGCAAGCACGCTGCCTGAGTCATTTCGTGTCACTTATTCGTACGGAGTTCAAGCATGAGCACCCAGAATTTCGGCGCCCGCACCCGCGCGCCGCTTGTCCTTTCGCTACACAGCCGCTGGTGGCAATTATTGTGCGGCCTCGTGTGCGCGATGGTCGCGTCCAATCCCCAATACATCTGGACTTTGCTGACGCGCCCGTTGACCGCCCAGCTCGGTGTGTCGCTGCCGGGTCTGCAGGTCACTTTTTCCATCCTCATTGTTTGCCAGACGTTTCTGTCGCCGCTCGAGGGCTATCTGATTGAGCGCTTTGGGCCGCGCTGGTTGCTCTCCGCGGGTGGCGCGATCACGGGACTTAGCTGGGTACTGACGAGCCGCGCGGAATCTCTGCTGTCCGTTTATCTCTGCTATGGCGTTCTCGGGGGAATCGGCGTTGGCATTGTCGTGGTCGGCACGATCGGGCTGATGGCACGCTGGTTCCCAGACCGTCGCGGTTTTGCAATCGGCGTGGTGATGGCAGGCTTCGGCATGGGCGCGATGCTCACCACATTTCCGATCACCAATAGTATCGCCCGGTACGGCTATCAGCATACGCTGGTCGTCTATGGTGTGATCCTTGGCGTGGTCGGCATACTTGCCGCCCTCGGCATGAGGCTGCCGCCTCCCGGCTATATGGCTGACTGGCGGCCGCAGAGAGCCGCCGCGGCCGTACCCGACACGCGGCCCGGCAATATGCTGCGCACTCCGCTGTTCTGGCTGATGTTTGTGATGATGTCGATGATGGCGACCTCCGGCCTGATGGTGACCTCACAAATGGCAGTCTTCACGCGAGATTTCGGCATGGCGGGGGTCACCGTGTTCGGTCTCGCCGCGCTGCCGCTTGCGTTGACGATCGATCGCGTGGCGAACGGCGTGACGCGGCCTATGTTTGGATGGATCTCCGATCTGATCGGCCGCGAGCATACGATGCTGATCGCGTTCGGGATGGAAGCGATAGCGATGACCTTGTGGCTCACGTCGCGGCACGACCCGTTGTTGTTCGTGCTGCTGTCGGGCGTCGTTTTTCTCGGCTGGGGGGAGATTTTTTCGCTTTTCCCTTCGACGCTTACGGACACGTTTGGCGGCAAGCATGCGATCGTCAACTACGCATGCCTGTCTTATGCGCAAGGTATCGGTTCGATCCTGGGCGGACCGGTGGCGGCGCTACTCCACGAGCATACGGGCGGTTGGGACGCGGTGTTCGGCACGGCAATCGCATTGGATAGTTGCACCGCCGTGCTCGCGATCGCCGCACTCAAGCCGATGCGCCGCGCGTGGTTTGCCCGTGCATCCAGGCGTTCGTAATGCAATTGGCCACGTCGAGGGCCCGAGGCGGTTGACGAAGGGACGACGGGTTAATCAGCATCCGTCCGCTCGCCGCATTGGCATCGTGCGTGCTTGCCCCATTCGTGCGCATTGCGGTACGCTCGTGCCGTTTGGCAAGCCCCCGGCTTGCCTGCACGCATGGGAGTTTCCATACGACGGTACGTTTTGTGCACGGAACGCGTAAACTTTAAAAATTGCAGTGTGCAACTGAATCAGAATAGCTGAATGGGAGAACAGCATGTCGAAGGCGCCGTATCCAAGACTGGAGCATTTGAACTTCCGCCTCGATGTACTGAGCGAGTTGGCCAAGGGTGTGGCGTCCGGCCTTTACGAAGCCGAATGTGACGTAACCCTGCGCGACCTGCGCGTACTGCGTTTCATCGATATGCAGCCGGGCATTTCGCTCGGCCCGCTGATTGAGCTGACGTACCTTGAAAAGACGCTGGTTTCGAAGCTGGTCACCACGCTGGCTAATCGCGGCTTGCTCACACGCTCTACCGGCACGACGGACGCACGTGTCATCAACCTGAACTTGACCAGGAAAGGCAAGGCAATTGTCCGCAAGTGCGATCGGATCGGCAAGATCTTCGACGAGCAACTTATGTCCGTTTTGTCAGCGGAGGAAAAGCGAGTGCTTTTTGACTGCATCAACAAGCTGACGGAACACGTGGAGGAGGGCGGTGAATGGACGCTCCCGCCGACACGGCGCAAACGCACTGCCTAATCGCGACGCCGAGGCGGGACAGGCGGTCCCAGCGCGGCCATAAGAGCGGCGGCATGAGGCGGACGCCGGTCGCCATGCCCGTGCGTTTCCTTTGGAGAGTAGTGGGGCAAGAGTCGTGATATAGGCGCTGGCGACGATCAACGCAATGACGACGGACTGGCGGCTTGACAAAGAGATGGGCGGAAAACGGAATTCCGATGTGCGACAGGATCTCGAACGCCTCAGATCGAGGCGTTTTCAAGGGGTATTCAAAGATGAGGCTCGCTTCGCGGCAGCCTGAGATGGCGCATCGCTGCGCCCGCCCGCAGCAGGGCCCTACCCGCGCCCCACAAATGGCATATTGCTGGCCATAACCGTCATGTTCAGAACGTTGGCGCTCAAGGGCAGGCTGGCGATGTAACGGACCGCTTCTGCGACATGTTTCACATCGATCATGGGTTCCGCTGCCATCGTTCCGTTTGCCTGAAGTACGCCGCGCGTCATGCGCTCGGACAATTCCGTTAGCGCATTGCCAATGTCGATCTGACTGCAGACGATGTTGAACTCGCGGCCATCGAGCGCGATACTCTTCGTGAGGCCAAGCACTGCGTGCTTGCTAGCCGTGTAGGGCGAAGTGAAGGGGCGTGGCGTATGTGCCGAGATCGACCCGTTGTTGATAATCCGGCCGCCCTGCGGCGATTGCTTTCTCATCAATCCGAAAGCAGCGCGCGCACACAGGAAAACACCGGTCACGTTGGTATTGATGAGATTCGTCCAGGTTTCAACGGGTAGCTCGTCCATCGGCACGGCGGGCGCATTGACTCCCGCATTGTTGAACAGAACGTCGAGTCTGCCGTAGGTGCGGTCGATGGTGTCAAAGAGGGCATCAACACTTGCTGCATCACGAACGTCGGTCACGACTGCCAGTGCTTCCTGGCCCGCGGCCTTTGCAGTCTCGACGAGCTCCGCGAGGGGCTCGGCACGGCGGCCAGCAAGCACGACGCTGAAGCCGTCGGCGAGAAGCGCCGTCGCAGCGGCTCGGCCAATACCGCTGCCCGCGCCGGTAACGAGCGCGATCCTTTTGGTGCTTGATTCAGTCATGATCTACTCTCCGAGAATCAGGTTGATAGGTGATGGGCTGGTGTCGATTCGAATGGCTTGAATGCCTTGATATTCCGGTCGGAATTCGCCTTGTGGCAGCCATGACTCTGCCGGAAGCGCCTGGAGAAGTACGCTTCGTCTGTCAATCGGCAACGCGTTGCGACGGGGTTCGCTGGCCTGGAACTGTTGATCCAAATGAGTTCGCGCCCAAAGTCATGCGTCGCTTAAGGACAAGATCGGATAGAGTTTCGTCCGATACAAAGTTGTTACGGCGGTTGATACCTCAAGTATATGCAATCAGCCTTGACGCAACCTGGACGCAACAGTGTGCGTCCAGGACAGATCAACGCAAGTTGAAAACTGTACCGCTCAAGTCCAGGGACTGATTGGCGCAATCACGACGCCGTATTCGACGCGGCATCGTTCGATAACATGACCACCATGCCGGCGAGCTCGCGGATGGGCGCTCACGCATCTCGGCGATAGAAATGTCGGCTCTCGGACGATCGCGGTCGCAATCGTCGTAACGCGGACCAGCTGCGTGCAGCGTGTGTGATTAGCGCGCGGCCTGCGCGCAAGATTAACGCACGGCTATCGCGCACATGCGTCGCGTGTACCGGATGAATTGCCAGGCTCGCTCGGATCGTCGAGCTGGATCATCTGTCCATGGTGCAGCACCGTGAATGCTTCGGCGGGCAGGCCGGCTTCACGCGTGGCTGCGGCGAGCTTGTTCGGCGGTTCGTCGAGTGGCTCGTCGGCGAGTTCGAACGTTCCCCAGTGAATGCCGATCGCTTTTTTTGCGTGCACGTCCCGGAAAATTTGCACAGCCCGTTGCGGGTCGACGTGCTGCGGGCCCATGAACCAGCGCGGCGCATACGCGCCGATCGGAATCAGCGCGAGGTCGAAGCAGCCGAACGCCGCGCCGATCCGCCTGAAATCGCCGGAGTAGCCGGTGTCGCCCGCGAAATACAGCGAGAACGGATGCGCTGCGCGCGGCGGTGTCTTCAGGACCCAGCCGCCCCATAGCGTCTCGTTTCGATCGGTGAGGCTGCGCGCGGACCAGTGCGTCGCGGGCACGAACCAGAAGTCGAGCCCCGACGCTTGCGTGCGGTCGCCCCAGTCCAGTTCCTGCGCGTTGGTGATGCCTTTTTTTGCCAGCCACTCCTTGATGCCGAGCGGCACCAGAAAGAGAGGCGGGCCGCCCGGCTGACCGTTCAATGCCTGAACGCTTTGCGCGTCCAGGTGGTCGTAGTGGCTGTGTGAGATCAGCACGACGTCGATATGCGGCAGTTCGGCGAGCGTCAGACCGGGAGCCACGCGCCGCTTCGGCCCGATGAAGGAGAACGGTGACGCGCGTTCGGAAAACATGGGGTCGGTCAGGATGTTGGCGCCGTCGATCTGCAGCAGCGCGGTCGCGTGGCCGATCCACGTCATCGTATTTTCGCTGCGATTTGCCTTGAGCCATTCGACATCCGGGTGATCGGTGGGAAACGCGTAGCCATTCTCGGGCGGCGGCGGCAGACGATGAATCAGCCGATTCCAGCGCCACTTCCAGACCGAGGCGCGCGCGAGCGGACCATCGTTGTTTTCGAAGCCATCTTCCGTGTGCTTTGCATGATGGATGCCGCTCGCGGAGAGGCGGTCGGGCGACGGGCCGAGTGCCTGCGCGCGAGCAGAGCAGATTGTCGTCGCGGCGCAAACGGCGAGGACTGTATAAAAGAGAGGCAGGCTTAACGGATGTGGCATCGCGAACGGGAGGAAGTGGGTGGGCTTCCGTTGCACAGGCGTTTCAACGACAGTATAGGGCGGCTGCCGTTCTCTTCGCACCATCGAACCGGCGCAAGGCGGCGAATTGTTGGCGGACGTTCGTGTCGGCAAAGTCCGGCGACGCCATTCGAATACTGACAGCTAACCTAAGCAAATTTTGTTGGATTGATTGCCGCATCATCGATCCGCTTCATCAACTGCTCCGGCAGGTCTCTGCTTTTGCGCTCTTTCCGGTGTTCATGCTGTTCCTCGGGATCGGTGAGTCGTCGAAGATCGCCATCATCGTGTGGGCTGCTTTCTGGCCCGTGCTGCTCAATACGATTTCAGGCGTGAAGCAGGTCGAACGAGTCTTCATCGACTGCGCGCGTTCGATGGGCGCGTCCCAGGGATTCATCTTCACGAAGGTGGTGCTGCCCGCCGCGCTGCCCCAAATACTCACGGGCATCCGGCTGGCCAGCGCTTACAGCATCACGGCGCTGGTCGCGGCGGAGATGATCGACGCCCGCTCGGGGCTCGTCTTGCGGCACGGCAACGTTCATGCGTGGAGCGACCTGAAGAACCGCTCCATCTGCGCATCGCGGCGAAGTCTCTTCGCCGCGCGCGCCGCGCAACGGGGGCAGGCGACATTGCAGAGTTTCGACCGTCCACTCGATGCATTGCTCGCTTTCCAGGCGGGCGAATGCGCAGCGCTCGTCGACGACGAGTACGTGATCCGTGCTTTGCTCGAACAGCCGGACTGGGCCTATTACCGTGAATTGCCGGACCGCGTTGCGCCCGCATCCGCGTTCATTGCATCGCGCGGTGGCGACGTCGTGAGTGCCGTCTTCATCGAACGTACCGTGGGTGACTGGCGGCGTGAGCGCTGGTTGTCGACGGTGCGCCACGACCAGGCGACTCGGCTCGCGTTCGACATGTTCAATGCCGACAACGATTTGTATTGCCACTAGCGCCGCCGAGGAACTACCGATCCATTCGATGTACGGCGCTGCTCCACGGGGTCAACCCTGGTTGCGCCGACGCCTCTCCACGTCTATCTTCTACATCATACGTATGACCTAGAGAGTGAACGGTGGCGACGCTACATAGACAGGTCCTGAATCAGATGGGCGAGCAAATCTGCTCAGGCAAATTCATGCCCGGCGACATCCTGCCCGCCGAGCCCGTACTCGCCGAACAGATGCAGGTGAGCCGCATCACGATCCGCGAGACGATGAAGTCTCTCTCGGCCAAGGGCATGCTGCAGGTGCGCCGCCGCTACGGCACGATCGTGCTGCCGCGCTCGCAATGGCAACTGTTCGATCCCGATGTGATCACCTGGCGCGCGCGCGCCGGCACGATCGAACCGGGACTCATCGAAGATCTGATGGAGTTGCGGCTGATCATCGAGCCGAACGCGGCCAGGCTCGCCGCGAAACGCGCGACGCCGGAAGACCGCGTCGCCGTGCGGCGAGCCTTCAAGGCGATGGAGCGCGCAGTGGCCGGCCACGGCGAATACGTTCCCGCCGACCTGGCGTTTCACGGCGCCATTCTCACGGCATGTCACAACCAGTTCGTCCAGCAGATGCAGAACGCGCTCTCGGCGATCCTGCGTACGAGCTTCGAACTCAGTTCTGAAATTGCCGGCGGCCCGGCCCGTTCGCTGCCGATGCACGAGGCGTTATGCGTCGCGGTCGAGCAGGGCGATCCGGACGCGGCCGAACAGGCGGTGCTGACGCTGATCAAACGCGCCGAGCAGGATTTCGAGGATCGCGCCGCATTGAACGCCACCGCCAACGATAAACCGACCTGACGCAGTCCTGTCACGCCGATAGCGAACCAAAGTCACTTGCAACGCGACGTGTCGATCCGTCGCGAGGGGCGCACTCGCGCCTTCTCCTGAAACACACTGAGGATTCAGCATGACCCATCTATTCGATTTGAGCGGCCGCACGGCGCTTGTCACCGGCTCGGCACGCGGTATTGGCTACGCCCTGGCCGAGGGATTGGCGGCGGCGGGCGCAAGCGTCGTGCTCAACGGCACGCGGGCCGATACGGTCGCCGAATCCGTCAGCAAACTCGCCGGCAAGGGCTACAAGGCGCAGGGCCGAGCTTTCGACGTCACCGACGAAGCGGCCGTCGCCGAGGCTTTCGCGCAGTGGGACAACGACGGCGTGCAGATCGACATCGTCGTGAATAACGCGGGCATCCAGTTCCGCAAGCCGCTCGTTGACCTCGAACTAAGCGACTGGCAGCGCGTGATCGACACCAATCTGACAAGCGCGTTCATTGTCGCCAAGCAGGCCGCGCGCCGCATGATCGAGCGCGGCACGGGCGGCAAGATCATCAACATAGGTTCGCTCACCAGCGAAGCGGGCCGCGCGACGGTTGGCGCATACACGGCGGCGAAGGGTGGCATCAAGATGCTGACCCGCGCAATGAGCGCCGAGTGGGCGGTCTCGAACATCCAGGCGAACGCGATCGGGCCGGGTTACATCCTGACCGACATGAACAAGCCGCTAATCGAAAACGCAGCCTTCGACGCATGGGTAAGGAGCAGCAACCCCTCGCAACGCTGGGGCAAGCCGGAAGAACTCGTCGGAACGGCGGTCTACCTCGCGTCGCCCGCGTCGAGCTATGTGAACGGTCAGATCATTTACGTGGACGGCGGCTGGCTGGCCGTACTTTGAAGCAGTCTTGAATGCAGGTCCGCGCGAGTACAGCAAAACAAGAAAACGACTCGCGCGCAGTCAACCGTTGTATGCGCCGTACCGATCCGGAGACATCATGGAAAGCGTCAAGCCCGTAGCAACCCAGAGATGGTGGTATCTGATGCCCATCATCTTCATCACATACAGCCTCGCCTATCTCGACCGCGCGAACTACGGCTTTGCCGCGGCGGCCGGGATTGACAGGGACCTCGGCATCACGCACGGCACGTCCTCGCTGATCGGCTCGCTGTTCTTTCTCGGCTATTGCCTGTTCCAGGTGCCCGGCGCGATCTACGCGCAGCGCAACAGCGTCAAGAAGCTGATCTTCTTCAGCCTGATCCTGTGGGGACTGTGTGCCGCCGCAACCGGCATGGTGAGCAACATTCCGATGCTGATGATGTTGCGTTTCACGCTCGGCGTGGTGGAAGCCGCCGTGATGCCGTCGATGCTGATGTACATCAGCCGCTGGTTCACGCGCACCGAACGCTCCCGCGCCAACACGTTCCTGATTCTCGGCAATCCGGTGACGGTGCTGTGGATGTCGGTGGTGTCGGGCTATCTGGTGCGCAGCTTCGGCTGGCGCGAGATGTTCGTGTTCGAAGGTGCGCCTGCGCTGATCTGGGCGGTGGTGTGGTGGTTCACGGTGAAAGATCGCCCGGCCGACGCGCCGTGGATGAGCGACGCCGAAAAGACCGAACTCACGGCACGCCTCAAAGCCGAGCAGGCCGACATTGCCCCGGTGCGCGACTACAAGGCGGCGTTCCGTTCGTCGATCGTGATGAAGTTCTGCGCGATTCATGCGCTGTGGAGCATCGGCGTGTACGGCTTCATCATGTGGCTGCCGTCGATTCTCAAGGCGGCGTCGACAATCGATATCGTTTCGGTCGGCTGGCTTGCCGCGGTGCCGTATCTCGCGGCTATCGTTCTGATGCTGCTGGCCTCGTGGCTTTCGGACAAGACGCACAACCGCAAACTTTTCGTGTGGCCACTGCTGCTTGTCGGAACCGTTGCGTTCGTCGCTTCGTACCTGATCGGCGGTTCGCATTTCTGGATCTCGTTTGCGCTGCTGGTGGTGGCTGGCGCAAGCATGTACGCGCCGTATGGCCCGTTCTTCGCGCTGGTGCCCGAGCTGATTCCGAGCAACGTGCTGGGCGGCGCGATCGGTCTGATCAACGCATGCGGCGCATTGGGCGCATTCGCGGGTTCGTGGGTGGTGGGTTATCTGAACGGCGCGACCGGCAGCCCGGCGGCTTCGTACATCTTCATGGCGGGCGGCTTGCTGCTCTCCGTCATCCTGATGATGACCGTGCCCGCGCATTCCGATCAGCGCAGCAAGCGTGAAGCGCAGCTGTCGCTGCATCGCACGTAAAGCTGCACCCGAGCAGTTTTGTTTTCCCCGATTCGCTTTTTAGCAGGCTGAAAATGGCAACCCTGATTACCGATGTAAAGGTCATCCTGACCGCGCCGGAAGGCATCAACCTGATCGTCGTGAAGGTGGAGACCAACCAGCCGGGTCTGGTCGGCCTCGGCTGCGCGACCTTCGCGTACCGACATGTGGCGGTCAAATGTCTCATCGAAGAATATCTGCGGCCGCTGCTGATCGGACGCGATGCCGAGGCGATCGAGGAAATCTGGCAACTGATGCATCAGAACGCGTACTGGCGCAACGGACCGATCGAGAACAACGCGATCTCCGGGGTCGACATGGCGTTGTGGGACATCAAGGGCAAACTGGCGAATATGCCGTTGTATCAGTTGTTCGGCGGCAAATGCCGTGAAGGCGTGCCGATCTACCGGCATGCCGATGGCCGCGACCTCAACGAGCTGTGCGAGAACATCCAGAAGTATCGCGAGCAGGGCATCGCGCATATTCGCTGTCAGAGCGGTGGCTATGGCGGAGGCGCTTACGGCAGGGCGCCGTCGAGTGCGCCTTCAGGTTCGGCGGACGGCGTGTATCTTGACAGCAGGAGGTATATGCGCGAAACGCTCAAGCTGTTCGACGGCATCCGCAGCAAGATCGGTTTTGACGTCGCGCTATGCCACGACGTGCACGAACGCCTGAAACCCGTTGAAGCAATCCGCTTCGCATGTGAACTGGAACAGTACGATCTGTTCTTTCTCGAAGACGCAATCCCGCTCGAGGACGGCGAATGGATGCGCCAGTTGCGCGCGAAGACAACCACGCCGCTCGCACAAGGCGAGCTCTTCAATAACCCCTACGAATGGCGCTTTCTCATCACCGAGCGCCTGGTGGACTATATCCGCGTGCACCTGAGCCAGATCGGCGGCATCACGGCGGGGCGAAAGCTGCAGATATTCGCCGAGCAGTTCGGCGTCAGGACGGCGTGGCACGGACCAGGCGATATGTCGCCGATGGCGCACGCGGCAAACATCCACATCGATCTGGCCTCGCGAAATTTCGGTGTGCAGGAATGGTCCGGTACCGAACCGCCCAACTTCGTGATCCAGGAACTGAAGGGACCGCGCGCGGCATTGCTGGACGTATTCGCGGGTCTGCCCGAGTTCCGCGACGGCTACGTATATGCCAACGACAAGCCCGGTCTGGGCGTGGACATCGACGAAACCGAGGCGGCGAAATATCCGTGCGTGAATAACGTCACGACGTGGACTCAGACCCGGTTGAAGGACGGGACGTTGCAAACACCGTGAGCGCCTGCTGGTGCTCCTGATCACGGAACCGGGATACCGTGCGTGCCGAGTTTGAGACGCGTACGAAGTGTATTGTCCCGGTTCGCGCGTTTGTCTCTATCATGGCGTGTGCCGCGGCACGCGATGAATCAATTGGCCGGTAAGACGAGGTCGAATCCGTTCGCCTTCAAAGACGTTTGCACTGTCGGTCCGGTGAGATAGGAAAGGAGCTTTTTCGCTGCGTCCGGACGCTCGCTCTTTGTACCTATTCCCGCTGCGTAGGTCGTCACGAGTTGCAAATCTTCCGGGATTGGCCCGACGAGGGTGACACCATGCACGGGCTTGATTTCGCTGATCTGTCCCAATCCGAGGGACACCTCGCCTCGTGCCATCGCTTCCATGGCGGTTTGCCCTTCCGGATAATATTTGACCTTGAGACCCACCGTGCCGCCAACGCCCAGACGGTCAATCAGCCGGGCCAGATAGATGCCCGAGGTAGCGCCGGTGGCAGGGTCGGCCATACCGATCGAAGGGGCATCGAGCAGCACTTTCGTGAACGCCTGGTCGTCATTGATCCCGGGCAACGCGGCACCAGCTTTGACCGCGACTCCGAGCCGCACGCGCGCGATATCTACCTGTGAACCCTTTTCAACAAGATGGCGCTCGGTCAGTTTGGCGAGGGGCTCGGATGGAACTATGACGAGATCGAACGCCTGGCCCGATACTGCCCGGTCACGCACCTGTCCCGCCGTGCCGTAAACGAGGCGCACGTGATCACCCGTTGCGGCCAGATATTGTTCGGGCAGGTTCTCCAGTGCGCCTTTCATCGCTGCCGCTGAAAGAACGATCAGATCCGCCGCGTGAGCGGACTGCATCATGACCAACAGTGTGGCAAGCAGAAGTCCTGTTTTGCTTTTCATCAGAATGGGCTCCGGTAAGCGTCACTGCGTACTATAGGCCCCAATGCATCGGCCGCACGGACCGCCCGTCTTCGGAAACGGTACGACTGGAGAGTGGGCCGCCGAACCGCCGACGAAGCCGCGATGGAAGCGAAGTGTCCGAGGACGAAGGTCATCGCGTCCAGCGCATGCAGCGTCGGTTCGTGAACGGTGGTCGCACTGGTATTGAGCCTATACGTAATGCAGCTGCTTGAGCACTTCCTCACAGCAGGATTCAGTTCTTGCTTCATCATCAAATCGTTCGTCCATCACGGCATTAAATCAAGGCGACCATATACGCCACTCGTGGGTGTCGGACCTGCCGCGAAGAACAACGTGTTGAGCGGCTGACTATCCACGTTGTTGCCGAACGAGATTCCCCAGATACCTGGCTGCTTGAAGACGGTTCCATCGCTCTGCGTAAGCGCACCAACGAATGCACCGCTGCTCGGATTGAACGCGTCGATCGTGCCGTCGCCGAAGTTGCCCACCAACAGGTCGTTGCTGGCCGCGCCGAAATTCGCCGGCGCGAGCGCCAAGCCCCACGGCGAATTCAGCGTGTTGCCGGTCGCGATGCGCTTGACGAAGTTACCCGCGCTATCGAACGCATCGACGACGCCGTTGCCCGGGCCGTTCATCTGCGTGTGGCCATCGGGTCCGAGCACGGCGTACGCCACGTAGACGGTGCCGCCGATTGCCGCGATGCCGAACGGCGACAGGCCAGCGGGCAGACTCGGGTCGCTGAAACTGCCGGCGAGCTGAACCTTGTTGAATGACTTGTCGAACACATCAACCTTCTTGTTGTGGAAGTCGGCCGCGTAAAGCAGGTTCGCGCCGGCGTTCACGCCGATTGCAAGGCCTTTGTACACGGCGCCGCCCGCGCCATCGTCATGCACCGTGACAGCCTGGGTCGGCAAGACCTTTGGTGACCAGCCAGCGATGGTGCCGGCGTCCGTCGCCCAGATGAAGAGCGCGTTGGACATTGCACCGCCGTTGGCGCTGATCTGGAAATCGGTGCTCCCGTTGAATACGATGCCGGTCGGTCCCGCGGCTTGACCCGCAGCATTCGGCGGGATGGTGACCACGAGTGATTGCACTACGCCGTTGCCGTCATAGAGAGTCGACTTCTTCGTGTTGTTATCCGATACCCATACCGGCCCGGTCGGATTGAACGCGATCCCCCAGCCGTTCTTCAGGTTCGCGTCGGTGTGCGGTGCGCTGACGCTGCCGTCGGACACGAGAATCGTGGATTTGAACTGCGGGGCCATCGTACTGTTGTTGCTGTTGTTGTCGTTACCGCCGCATGCCGCGAGCGTTGCTACCGTCAAACCTAAGGCAACTGTATGTACCGCTCGTTGGTGAAGTTTCATTTGAACGTTCTCCTTTGATGGACAGAATGGCGCCCCGGCACCGGCGTGTCTCCACTGCGATGTCCGGCGAACGGACGACCGCGAGCCGCTAACCTTGCGCTAGCCTTTGATGCACTGGATCCTCCGTGCATAAACGTTCGTCGCGGCGATCTATTCCAAAATATTTCGCCACTCCGCCATGGGGAATCGACGCAGACAGATCGGTTGATGATTACTGATTCAACAAGTCGCTCGACGGTCAGATTGCGGACTTGAAAAGTGCCATTTGATGCTCGAAAGAAAGTCATTCGCTGTTGAGTTATTTACAGACGACAGTCCGTTGAACTGGCGATTTTTACGCAAACTTGACGTCGATCTGGGTAACCTTAAAATAAGCAACTGAAAGGGGGCGATATGACGCATCCACTGGCGGGCCTGCGGGCTCTCCTCACATCTGGCAAGACCCCTCCTGTCCACCGACGGTCGCGTGCCGTGCCGGGCCGCAATGTGATGATGCACGTCACCCTCGACGCCCAACACGCCACTCCATTACGTCAGGCTCTGATCCGCGATTGCGCCGGTCAACCGTGGACCATTCGCCTCGCACCGCTGCCCGGAACGGACCGCATGCGGCTTTCGCTCTATCTGCCCAGGGACGCAATGAGCGATGCGATCCAGCGGGTCGTCCATCTGGCGCCGACCGCCGAACTAGGGCAATTGCTTGAAGTCCCGGACACCCCCACCGACGCCTGGCGGGATTTGATCAACCCAGCGTCCCCTCCGTATGCCGGCTCGGTCGTTCAACCGGACGAAATGGCAGGTGCAAAGCGCACTATTGCGCAACTCCTGTCTCGTGATCATGTCCTGCTCGGTCTCGACGTGGCTGACCGTGACTCGCTTTTCGTAGAGCTTGGCCGCTTCTGTGAACAACGTTTCGGGCTGCCAGCGGCGACCGTGACCGCGGGACTTGAAGCGCGCGAAGCGTTAGGCTCAACCGGGCTGGGCCAAGGGGTTGCCGTTCCACACAGTCAAATCAGGGGTTTACGTGGGGCCATGGCTTTGTATGTTCGTCCGGCGACACCCATTCCCTTTGATGCGCCCGACGGAAACCCTGTGGCCGACATGGTCGTGCTATTGGTCCCGGAATGGGCCAATACCACGCATCTGCATCTGCTGGCTGACGTAGCGCAGCGCTTTTGCGACCATCACTTCCGCGACCGGCTCCATGCCTGTGTCGACGCGCAGGCCGTGTGCCAGTTGTTCGTCGGCTACGACACACTGTAGGCCACATTGGATGGGCTGCAGAACCACTATGCCTTCCGCACGGTAACCCCCGCTCGCGCGTTGGGGCAGTCTTGCCGGCCATTGCTTTCTCGTGACCCTAGCGCGCTGTGCGAGTTCGTTCGACCGGCGACGATACGCATGCGTTTAGTCGCCGGCCGGCTTGTTCTTGACAGTTCTGAAGGATTGCAGACGAGCTCGTACTGACTATGGTGGCATTCGCTATTCGAACATCACCGCGCTTAGTTGGAGCCGCGCGGATTTCAACGATGCGGAAGTCAGCCTGCAATACCTGATTGCCCGGATTGGTCGGTTGGAGCGGCCTTTAACTTCCCGAAAGGGAACGCGGTGACTCAAACCATTGGGGAAGCTAAATACGATCAGATCTCCGCTGGTGTGAATCACACGCTGTCCAAACGCCCCGATGTCTATATTTCAGGCGAGTGGCAGACGGTTAGCGGAAACGACTCGACCGGGCAAGCGGCGGTCGCGAACATTGCCGATTTGCCGCCTTCTTAGAATCATCATCAAGCGGTCGCTCGGATCGGAATCCGGCATAGGTTCTAGTCTCACTGTGCGCGACTGGGCAGCTGAATGCACTGACTGTCCGGACTCGCTTGCTGAAGAGCCGCGGGCTCACGCGATCACGTCCCAGACAGTGGCGAGATCCCCCTGTAAAGGCTCACCTCTGCGCCTTTGATGGAACTCAGATACGCAACTAACGGTCAGTCCGTGACGCCTCCACCTCAAAATTCGCCAGTGAGATCCGGCGCCGCGCTGACTTGAACATTGCCGGCATCTTTGTCGACCCATCGCTCACGCCGCAAGCGGGTAAGCACGCATTACGGGCCCGTCCGCCTTTGCCGGGAACACGTTCCACGAACCGTCATCGTGCCGGAAGAAAACGATCGTCAAACTTTCATCCGCACGCGCCGCGCCGATGCGCACGTAACGCCTTCGATCCGTTCCTGTGCGACTGAACTCCATCACGCGTAGCGTCGCCACCGCGGAAGATCCAAACCACTTGCTGACCAGCGTTCGCAAGCACTTCTCGCCGGCACCCATCTCGCTCTCCTCTGACCGCGACGCTACCATCAGCGCTACTCCTACGCTTTGACAGTAGTACGCGCGACACAAGGTGTCTATTACATGAATCTGGAAGCAGCCCCAGCGAAGCGGGTGACGCTCGACGCCTGGTGAGCAATGAGGCCACGCATCTGGACGTGCCTCGGATTACATAAACATGCAATGTCCCGATCTCGTACAACGTCATATGCTGTCGACGTGCCAGTGCGGATTGTGAAATTCGCGCTCAAGCTGTGGGGCAAGCCGTTCGCGTCTGCCTTGCCGATACAACGTCACTGAACTCATCCACTAACCGGACACTGACACGGTTGCCTTCGTGCAACCGTGCGGGTCCCTCGCATTCTCGTGAATTGGAGCTACTCATGGCCTATGAACTGTTGACGCCCGACACATGCGCGCTCGCGCTTATCGACCATCAGCCGCAGATGTTCTTCGGCACGCACTCGCACGAGCGCACCACCATCCTGCACAACATCCAGATCCTCGCGAAGAGCGCGAAGCTCTTCAAGGTGCCGACCGTTCTGACGACAGTCGCCGCCGACTCTTTCAGCGGCCAGTTGCTGCCGGAAGTGCAGTCGGTGTTTCCGGAGATCAAGCCGATCGACCGCACGTCGATGAACTCGTGGGAAGACAAGAACTTTCGTGACGCGATCAAGGCGACGGGCCGCAAGAAAATCGTGATCGCGGGCTTGTGGACAGAAGTGTGCGTCGCCTTCCCGACCGTGCAGATGCTGGCCGAAGGCTTCGAAATCTACGTGCCGACGGACGCCTGCGGCGACATCACTGGAGAAGCCCATGAACGTGCCGTGCAGCGCGTCGTGCAGGCGGGCGCGGTGCCGCTGACGTCGGTGCAGTTCATGTGCGAACTGCAACGCGATTGGGCGCGCGGTGAAACGTACGAAGGCTGCATGGAGATTTTCAAGGCGCACACCTCGTATGGCATTGGCGTGCGTTACGCGAAGCAGATTCTCGGCGGCCACGCGAGCGAGGCGCGCTGATCGGCCCTGATCTCCCCATGTAGTCCTTGCCCTACGTCACGGGCGACGCTGCTGTCGTCGCCCGTGAAACGCGCCTGACCCAACACCACGGAGAGCGACGATGACCGCACCCATTCCGCCGGCCCGCATTGCGGAGCTGGTGATCTACAACGGCAAGATTGCGACGCAGGACGACAGGCGTTCGTTCGTGACGGCGCTTGCCATCGCGCAAGGCGAGATCGTCGCGAGCGGCAACGACCACGACATGATGCAGTGGGCGAGCGATTCCACGCGCCGCATCGACCTGAAGGGACGCACGGTCATTCCCGGTCTCAACGATTCGCATCTGCATGTCATTCGCGGCGGTTTGAATTTCAATCTCGAACTGCGCTGGGATGGCGTGCCGTCGCTGCGCGATGCACTCGACATGCTGCGCGCGCAGGTCGCGCGTACGCCCGCGCCGCAATGGGTGCGCGTAATCGGCGGATGGAATGAATTCCAGTTCGCGGAGAAGCGCGGGCCGACGCTCGAAGAGATCAACGCGATCGCGCCCGATACGCCCGTCTTCATCCTGCACCTCTACGACAGCGCACTGCTCAATGCGGCGGCGCTGCGTGCCGTCGGCTATGACCGCGACACGCCGAATCCACCCGGCGGCGAAATCCAGCGCGACCGCCGCGGCAATCCCACGGGCATGCTGATCGCGCGCCCGAACGCGGGGCTACTGTATGCGACGCTTGCCAAAGGACCGAAGCTCCCGTTCGACGATCAACTGAACTCGTCGCGCCAGTTCATGCGCGAGCTGAATCGTCTGGGCGTAACGAGCGCTATCGATGCGGGCGGCGGCTATCAGTCGTATCCCGACGACTACGCGGTCATCATGGAACTCGCTAAGCGCAACGAACTGACGGTGCGCATCGCGTACAACCTGTTCACGCAGAACGCAAAGAAGGAAATCGAAGACTTCGCGAAGTGGGTCAAACTCACCAAGCCCGGCGACGGTGACGACTTTCTGAAAATGAACGGTGCGGGCGAAATGCTGGTGTTCTCCGCCGCGGACTTCGAAGATTTTCTGGAGCCGCGCCCCGACCTGCCGGGCGCGATGGAAAGCGAACTCGAAGCAGTCGTACGGCTGCTGGTGCAAAACCGCTGGCCGTTCCGGCTGCATGCAACGTACGACGAATCGATCGACCGTTTTCTCAACGTATTTGAGCGCGTGAACAAAGACACGCCTTTCGACGGCCTGCGCTGGTTCTTCGACCACTGCGAAACGATTTCGACGCGCAATATCGAACGCATTGCGGCGTTGGGCGGCGGTATCGCCGTGCAGCACCGGATGGCCTATCAGGGCGAATACTTTATCGAACGCTATGGCGTCGAAGCAGTAGCGCACACGCCGCCCATCCGGAAGATGCTCGCGGCGGGGCTACCCGTCGGCGCGGGGACTGACGCGACGCGTGTCGCGAGTTTCAATCCGTTCGTTTCGCTGTATTGGCTCGTTTCGGGACGCACGGTGGGCGGCACGCAGATGTACGCGGCGCACGACCGGCTGGACCGCATGGAAGCGCTGCGCCGATATACGGTCGGCAGCGCATGGTTCTCGAACGACGAGACGAGGAAGGGCGCTCTCGTACCCGGCCAGCTTGCCGATTTCGCAGTGCTCTCGGACGACTATTTCACGATCGGCGAAGACGCCATCAAGCATCTGAGTTCGGTGCTCACGGTGGTCAACGGACGCGTCGTCTACGCCGCCGACGAGTTCGAAACGTTCGGCCCGCCCGCGCTGCCCGTCAGCCCGGCGTGGTCGCCCGTCGCGGAGTACGGCGGCTATGCGCGCTATCGTCCCACGGCGCCGCTGCAGCAGTCGTGCAACGACGCCTGCGTGAACCTGTGCGGCGTGCATCGTCATGCGCATGCATGGGCGTGGCGCAGCAACGTGCCCGCCGGCGATGCGAACACGTTCTGGGGAGCGCTCGGGTGCAGTTGCTTCACGTTCTAGGCGCCAGGCAGGTCATGAACCGTTTTTCCGCCCCCGACGCCGCGCTGCTGTTTCTGCGTGTCACCGCGAGTGTGCTCGTGCTGCTCGTGCATGGACTGCCAAAGGCGATCCACTACGCGAGCCAGCTCCAGGCAATCGAAGACCCGTTGCATTTCGGCAGGACGCTAACGCTAGGCTGTGCGATCTTCGCGGAGGTCGTGTGCCCGCTGCTGATGATCGCGGGCATCGCGACGCGGCTCGCAGCGTTGCCGATCATGCTGGTCTGCGTGATCGCGCTGGGTCTCGTGCATCGCGAATGGACGCTGGACCAGGGGCAATTCGCGTGGATGCTGCTGATCATGTTCGGAACGATCGTGATTGGCGGCGCGGGACGCTACCGGATCGCAGTGTGGCCGCACGCGCGCGGGCAAGCGCAGGCCCGCACGGCATGTGAGGAGTGAAACATGTCATATCTGATTGCATTAGGCGCGGGCCTCGTGGTCGGCCTGCTGTATTACCTCGTGCGCGTGCAATCGCCCGCGCCGCCGCTGATCGCGCTCGCGGGGCTGCTCGGCATTGTCATTGGCGAGCATGCGATTCCGTTCGTGCGGGCGCAGATCCGCACACCCGATGCGCAATCCCAAAGCGCCCCGCCCGTCGCGAGCAGCAAGCCGACTTCGTTATGCAGCGACGATCAATAGGCACGGACGCGTGTTTCGCCGTGCAGGCGCGCAAGACGGGCGCGCCGCAAGCCGGAATCTGACTGCGCCGCGCGAGGCGCGGCATCCATCACCAGCAAGGAGTGTTTTTATGAGTACCGTCAAGATGGTTCGATTGTTGCGGGCCGCCGTGGTGTCGATCGCGGCGCTCGGCATGGCGCTGGCCGGCTCGCCGGCATTCGCCGAGGCCGATCATCAGAACGCGGGCAAGAGCATGCTTGTCGTGTCGGTTGGCCCGCAGTACGACACGACGCACGTTTATGTGGCGAGCCAGGACATCGACGCCTTCGTCGACAGCTTTGTCGCGACGTTCGGCGGCAAGGCTTCGCCGCGCGCGGTGTTCACGGTGACGCCGACGCCGAGCAAAACCGCTTCGCAGTATGTGCAGACGCCTGTCGGCATGTTGTCGGTGTTCGCGTTCCAGACGCCCATACCGTATCCGTTCGGCAGCGAACGCACCGGCTATCTCGTGACCGACATGGACAAGGCCGTGCGTGCCGCGCGCGCCGCGGGTGCGGACGTGGTCGTCGAGACGTTCGACGATCCGATCGGCAAGGACGCAATCATCCAGTGGCCGGGCGGCCTGAACATGCAGTTGTACTGGCACACGAAAGCGCCGTCATATGGTCCGCTCGAAACAGTGCCGGACAATCGCGTCTATGTGTCCGCGCAATCCGCGGACAACTTCATCAGGCGCTTCCTGCGCTTCTCGCACGGCAAGGTCGTGTCCGACAATCGTCATGCGGATGGCGTCGAAATCGGCCGGTCCGGCGACACGATCCGGCGCGTGCGCATTACCTCCGGCTTCGGCAACATGCTCGTGTTCGCGACCGATGGCAAGCTGCCGTATCCGTTCGGACACGAGGTGACGGGCTATCAGGTCGCCGATCTCGATGCGACGCTCGCCAAGGCGCAGGGAGTCGGCGTACAACTGCTGTCGCCGGCGAGCCGCACGGTCGAAGGGCGCACCGCGATGGTCGAGTTTCCCGGTGGCTATGTCGCCGAAATTCACGAACTGACGAAGTGACGGTGCGACGGTCGGTGAAATGCGCGATGCGGCGCGCCACGTCGAAGGCGGCCGCTTGCGCGACGCTCGCCGTGTGCGGATTGATGGACGGCGCGAACGCATACGCCGCCGACAACACGGCAGACGCGGTCGCCGTGCCTCAATGCACTGCGAAGCGGCCGTCGTCGCTGTCGTTCAACCGCTGGCAGGAAGACTGGTCGGTGCTGGCGAATCCGTGCGTGCCGCGCGAGCCGTTCGATGCCCTCAAGTACATGCCGACGAGCACTGATCCGTCGACGTATCTGTCGCTCGGTGCGAACCTGCGTGAGCGCTTCGAACTGAACAACACGCCGCTTTTCGGACTCGGCAGCGCGCGGCCCGACAGCTACGTGATCCAGCGCGCCGAAGTGCATGCCGACGCTCGCATCGGGCAACATGTGCAGGCCTTCTTTCAGTTCGAAGACGCGCGGGCCTTCGGCAAGGATTCGGTGTCGCCTGTCGACAAGAATCCGCTCGATATCGAGCAGGCGTTCGTCGCGTTCGTCTATGGCGTCGGCGGCGGCACGTTCAAGACGCGCGTCGGCCGCCAGGAAATGGCGTTCGACTTGCAGCGGTTCGTCTCGGTGCGCGATGGGCCGAACGTGCGTCAGGCATTCGACGCGTTGTGGGCCGACTATGAAATCGACAAGTGGCGCTTTATCGGCTATATGACGCAACCCGTGCAGTATCGCGACGTCACCGTGTTCGACGATGTGTCGAACCGGCATCTCACGTTTAGCGGCGTGCGCGTCGAACGCGCGAGCACGGGGCCGGGCGATCTGTCCGCGTACTGGTCGCGCTACACCCGCGACAACGCGCGCTTTCTCGACGCGGCAGGCACCGAGCATCGCGATGTGTTCGACGTGCGTTACGCGGGCAAGGCTGTCCCATTCGATTGGGATGCCGAAACGATGGTGCAGACGGGGCACGTCGGCAAGGACACCATCGGCGCTTGGGCGTTCGGGTTGCTGGGCGGCTATACGTTCGCGTCGGTGGCGGGCTCGCCGCGATTGGGCTTGCAAGTGGATGGCGCATCGGGCGACCGGCATCCGGGCGATGGACGCGTGGAAACCTTCAATCCGCTGTTTCCGAACGGCTACTACTTCACGCTTGCCGGATACACGGGCTATAGCAATCTGATACACGTGAAGCCGTCCATCACGTTCAAGGTGTCGCCCAAGGTCACGCTGCTCACGGCGCTCGGTTTCCAGTGGCGCGCGACGACGGCCGATGCGATCTACGGCCAGGGCTCGGCCGTGGTGCCCGGCACGGCAGGGAAGGGGACGCGTTGGACGGGAATGTATGCGCAGATCCGCGCCGACTGGCTCGTCAGCCCGAACGTCGCCTTCGCGCTGGAAGCGGTGCATTTCGAAGTCGGCGATTCGATCCGCGCTTTAGGGGCGCGCAACGCGGACTATGTGGGCGTCGAAGCGAAATTCGGATGGTGACCGGGAAGTCGCGGCGATAGGCGGCAAACCCCGTTCGTGGTCCGCGAAGATATCGTTTGTAGCGTTTAACTAGCACTGTCTCGATACTGGGCCGGGTGGCAACTTCCTTAACGGTTTGCTTTCTTGTCTCTTGCATTTGTCTGCGTTCTGCCTATTCTCAATCGTACTTCGACCCAGCACGAAGCTATCGGCGTTACGCACGTTCCATGAACTCAGTGACAAAGCAGCCACGCGTGCTCACGAATCCCGGTGCAAGTTCGAATAACTGCAATCACTCGCGGAGCGACTCATGAAGTCCACCGAATTTAAAATCACCGTTTCCGGCGCGGCATTGGAAAAAGGGCAGGTCGCTCATGCTTCGGCGCAGATGAATGTTGCGCTCCTCACAGCCTTGGTCGGCGAGGGGCCCGCGCCGGTAAAGGGACCTGTTTGGTCGAACATTCTCTTGAACGGCGGCAGAATATTTTTGGGTGAACTAGCAGAAAAGCTTCAAAAGGCTGCGGACCAGGAGCTAGGTGGCGGGGGCTGAGATGGCGTCCCCTTCAGGGTGCAGTGCCAATGCGGTCGAAGGCGATGTCGGCCTCGGTCCACTAGGCACCTGTCCAAGCGCGCCGGCCGAAGCGGCATCAGCCGTCCTTGGGGCCGTGATGGAAAATGGGACCGTCGCGTATATCAGCCCAAAAATCCCGGTGAGCGATACGCTGCTGAGCGGTCTTCGTGCGAATGGTATTCCGCTTGAAAATCGCATCCGATTCCTCGGGCCGTGCATGGGTGGAGCATGCGCGCAGTGGACGGGTCATCGTTGTGGACTTGTCGATGCTATTGTCGCTGCCCCGGCGGTTCTTTCCGAGCCCGAGGACGGAATGCCTAAATGTGGTATTCGAGGCACCTGCCGATGGTATGCCCAACATGCGCATGCAGCGTGCGTGCAATGCCCCATCGTGATTTACGACCCGCACGGCACGAACGAGACCCGTTGACATACGGGTTCCTCGTTCGATAGGTCAATTGCAGTAGTGGTACCGGGTGGGCGCGTGACGCCGGGCAATCGGCTTCTCGCGCCTTTTTTCTGTGCAACGCCAACCGGACCGCCGCGCTCGTCATGGTCGGTGACCCCGGCTCTTTAGCATGCGAGTAATTGCGGACACCATCTGGCTTTCTTCGTGGACGATATCGAGGCGCCGGTTGCGTATCTGGGGGGTCACGGACTTAAGGTGTCGGGCGCTCCCGAATACAAGACGAACAGCCCGTACATTGACGAGGCTTGGGTGTACTTCGTGTCGCCTTGGAAAATGCAGCTTGAGCTTGTGAGTTGAAGTGTGTTACCGAGACCAGGCTGCGTTGATTCGCACCACGCGAACATGAACCGTCTTTGAATCTCTTCCCATCACGAATGTCTGATTATCGCTTTTCGGTCAATCAGAAAACTCCTCGCGCTTGGGCACAATGGCTATCGACGACTGTTTCCAAGGCTGCCTTTCTGCCCGGGTTATCCGCATAACGGGTACTCGCAACAACGGTCGTCGCGGCAAGCCGCTGGGAACGCCAGTTCACAGCATGTGAAGTTTCTGTCCGAGTCAGCCTGGCGAATGTCTTGCACATCTGCAGCAACTCCCTACGCTGGTGTGCATGCTTGGGATATTCCGCTCAGTATCCGGGTAAGCCATTGGGTGTGAGGTGACGCACGAGCATGCGCTGTCGAGGCGCACTTACTGCGTTGAACCGAAAGCAGCTACTGCGGGTAAACGTGGAAGTTTCCCGAACAGATTTCCGCCGATACGGAATCAACGGCAAGCACTGGATTGATGGAACCGTCGCACCAACGGTGGCCGCGGACAATTTGAGGTCGACTTGTAGTTGCATGTCGGTGCTTCTTTCACGATAGCCCGAATGAACGACGCGATTCACGGAGGGCGTCCGCCCGAGTTCGCAATAACAAGAACCTGAGAGAAGACAATTGGGACAGCCATCCGAGAAGCCGCCTACCCGGTTGAGCGCACTGATCGAAGCAATGCTGTCACCAGGCTGGGACAACGCTGTCCGGGCCATGGTGCTCGCATTGGCGGTGACGACGGTGACGAGCCTTGTCAGCAGGGCGCTCAAGGTGACGGCCGGAGAAATCGGTCCAATCTGGTTGACCAATGCCGCCCTCCTTGCGCAAATGATAGTAGTACCGCACAGACTGCGATGCTGGGCATTTGCCGGGGGCATGCTGGGCTATCTAAGCGCCAGCCTGCTGGTTGGTGAACGTTTATTTGTGTCCGTTTCATATTTGTGCGCCAACCTCCTTGAGGTGCTGGTGGCGCTGGCATTCGCCCCGCCTGTCTCAACGGTCGTCGAATTTTTTTCTCCGAAGCCTCTCGTGAAATTCATGGCCGGTGCTGTGTTGCTCGCGCCGGTTGTATCCGGACTGCTTGTGACGTCCATGCTGCACGGACAGTTAGTCGGCCATCTGCTGCAAAACTTTTGCAAATGGGTCCTCTCGGATGCCTTGAGCCTTGCGATATTGACGCCCGTCGCCATCGTCTTCTGGACCGGCGAGGTGACCCAACTGCTGCGTGTCGAGCGTCGGCGAAGGACGGGGTGCCTCCTGCTCCTGGTTTGCGTCATCACGACGGGCGTATTCGGGCAAAATCACTTTCCGCTGTTGTACTGGGCGCTCCCGCCCATCGTGCTACTGGCGCTTCAGGCAGAAATGGCAGGCTTGATGGTGGGGTTGCTCCTGTGCCTGGGGATTGCGGTGTCGTTTACCGTTCGCGGGTCGGGACCGCTCTGGACGTTTCCGTATGGGGACTTGGCCACCCGCGTCTTTGCGCTCCAATTTTTTCTCGTCGCGGCGATGGGCATTGCTTTACCTATCAGCGCTACGCAGATGGGGCGTTGCCGCCTTCTTGCAATGTTCCGCGACCTCGAGCAGCGATACCGGATACTGGCAGAGAACGCGACCGATATCGTCATGAGCATGGCGCCCGATGGCAGGCTCACGTACGTTTCACCACGCGCTACGGCCGTGATAGGAATTGCCCCTGAAAACCTTGTTGGTTTGCAGCTCCCGGACCTGGTTCTGTCCGACGACCGCGATGCCCTTGCTGCAGCAATCAAGAGCATGGCGATGGGTGCGTCCAGGGCTTCCCAGGTGATTCGCTTCCGGCGCATGGATGGCCAGGTCGTGTGGATGGAATGTACCTTCGCCCTGTCATCGAAAGGTTTCGCGGCAAGCCCCCACGCGCTCACGGCGACAGCGCACGACATTACGGAGCGCTGGGCGGCAGAGCAACGCCTCGCAGATGAGCGAAGTCAATTACATGCGTTTGCCTTCCGGGACGGACTGACCGGCGTTTTTAACCGTCGGTACTTCGACCGCGAAATGGCACTTCAAGCGCAGCCGGAGTTCTGGGCAGAAGGTCGCAGTTTTGTCGGGATTGTCATGGTCGATATCGACGGATACAAGAGCTACAACGACCGATACGGTCACCAGGCTGGCGATGAATGTATGCGCGCGATAGCGCAAGCTATTGCATCCTCGGCGAAACGTCCTGGAGACATAGTCGCGCGCTACGGTGGGGACGAGTTTGCATTGATTCTGAAGGAAACCGACCCGGACGGAGCGCGCGTAGTTTCCGAGCGCATCCGGCAGACCGTTGAAAGTCTCCAGATTCCACATGTCGCGTCCCCCGCGGGTATTGTCACGGTCAGTTGCGGAGTGGCGGCACAACAACCGGACAGTGTTGGCGACAGCCTTAACCTGGTTGCAGCCGCGGATAGAGCGCTATATGCGGCGAAGCGGCGAGGACGGAACCAGACTTGTGTGGCCGGGGCCGACGAGAAAGATGACGCAGGATTGTGACGTCGACAATGCATAGCAAACCACGGACAGCGGCCGTGAGTATGCGTTCAGCGAGTTGCAGCGTGATGTTTCGCTACAACTGCGTCTGCATGATGTCGGTGTAGGCGCTTACGAGTCTATTACGGATCTGGAGTGATTCCTGAAACATGATGCCGGCCTTCGCCCCGTCGATCATCGCATCATTGAGCGAGACGTTCGGTGCGCCCACTTCGAATGCCTGCATCTCACCATTTGCCGACGCCTGACTGGCGCTGACCTTCGCGAGCGACTGTTGGAGTAGCTCCGAGAAGCTAACGGGGCCGGTCGCGGGCGAAACTAACGCCGAAGAGTCTGGCGACTGCGCATTCGTCGCCTCAGTCGCCATTACTTGCATCTGCTGCAGAGCAGATGCGATCGGATTTACGGGCACCATCGTTATCTCCTGTCATTACGACACGGGCAGACTTAACCTTCTAGAGCCGCACATGTGTGAGCCGGTTTCGTCTGTAAGAGCTCGCTTCTGGACCGCCATTCCAAGCGGCGAGTCATTATTGAGGGCTCTTCATGACGCTGAGCAGGCAGGCAGATTACGATTTTGTTATCTCGAAGCTCGCAACCACGATGATCGTGTGATCGACCGCTCCGACAAGTGGATGGTGTACCCAGGAAACCGGCCGTCCCGATGATGCTCACAACCGGACGGATCCACCGCATAACTTCAAGGACCTCAAGATCAGCGGCTTTCACCACCTTGGAAGCGCAAAGTACGGCGGTGAAAACGTCTCAGTCGTTAGCGCAGTACGGACGTACACATCCAGCCTATTCCGCGGGTGGTTCATTTCGTATCACCAGTTCCATGAATCCTGAACTTAAGTCGCGCTCCCGGGAGAAGCGATGTTCGGGAAGAAGAGCCAGCAATATTTCCGCAGTTGTACGCACCGTGCAACCGCGTCCCACATGACCACCGAACACTCGACCGCGCGGGTCGGCGACCGACATGTGCAGATGCGCTCCATCAGGTGATATGGATCCGGCGAGCGTCAGGATTTCCAGATCGTCGCGCAGCTCAGTCGGATCCTCGGCCCCGGCAAATCTCAATTGGGCAACGCTGAGGCTCCCGATGCCCTGGATCACGAAGGCCGCTTGCAACTTGACCTGACGAAGCACATCTTCTAGGGCGACACGCAGATCGTCGCCAGGAAAGAGACGCAAAGGATGTGCTTGCATCGCGCTGCTCCAGGCGGGGGTGGCGATGGGTTAGGGGATTGAGTTCGGCCACAACTGAGCGTCAGCTTCGCACATAACGCCGTCGTTGGGGCGGAAATCGGGCAACTCGGGCAGTTCGGCATCGGGACAGGGTTCCGGCCACGAACCGGCACTCGCAGTTACATTTCCATCGAATTCCTTTGGCGATGAGCTAAGCTAATCTGGTGGCGATCGGACCAACGCGGTCGTCTTTTGAAGCACGATCCGGGGCCGCCATCGCTGGTCGTCGTCGTACGTTGGCGTCCGCTTCTGAACACGTAAAAAGACCCTCACTGACCGCTTTGAAGCGGTGCATAAGAAGGGCCAAAAGCAATGGGCATTCGTCGCCGCTGCTCCAGTTGTTGCTTGCTGATTCGCTAGCCCGTCCAAAACGGTAAGCGTTCCGGCGACATCAATGTTTAAAAGGAGGATGGCAATGAAATACGTGATTAGCTGGTTCGAACGCACACAAGGTTCGCCTATAGAGTACGAGAATGCCCAGAAGCGAATCCTTGATGTATTCAGTCAGTGGAAGGCACCTGAGAACTTCAAGATCGAGTTTTTCGTGGTGCGTGTGGGAGAGTGGGGTGGGCACATGTTGGTTGACTGCGACGATCCGTTGACGGTTCACAAAGTTTGCTCGACATTCCCTGCGTTTGAATTTCGGGCGGATCCCGTAGTTGCCGTTGAGGACGCAGTCCGGGTCGAACTCGAAGCGATTGCCTGGCGAGACGGACTGAAAAGTAAGTGACGTCCCTTCACGGCGAGTGAACCCGAGACACGGTCCTCCCGTTTGAGGTGGCCAGCGGCGTGGCACTGCCGCCGAACTGCGGGCTAGACCCCCGCTCAGTCGGACGGCCAATGGCCTGCACCCGCGGGCGCGTGCATGAATGCGACGGTGTCCACTTCGTCCACCGGCCTTGGCGAGGGACGGCGTGTTTGTTCATGCCGTCTCAAAGGATCATATCGGTCCAGAGCCTGCCCGAGCGAAGAGCGGCAGCGTCAAATCGCTCGAGGTGATTCGTGGCTGCGATGATCAGGACATCTGGCGTGCGCCCGCCCGCACCATGAGCGCGGCGCCTGCTTTTTATGTCGAATATCTACGCATGACTAAACATGTGCGGTTTCCCCCGTCAGACGCGACAATGCCCCAGCGGCTTCTTGAACTGTCCAGGGCATCTACTCCATGCTGCTCTAGGGTGGCGGCCCGGCGGAGCCGTCGCAGTTCAGACCGTTCTGACGCCCGATGTTACCGAGATACTGCGAAAGCCCTTGAACGTAATCGCTCACCGTCATGCCGGCTTGGGCCTGTGGGCCGGGTGCACAGGCGCCGATAATTCCGCCGTGTACGTTCTTCATGGTTTGACGATCCAACGTCTCGACCTTGGATAGGTCCTGGATTGCGAGGGTAGTCATGGCAACTTTCCTGGAAAGCACGTTTAGGTTGGTTTGAGCAGTTTGGCTTGCTCGCCCAACATATCGCAATCATTGTGCCAGTTGGTCAAACACCATCAATAAATGAGGGATGACGCACCAGCGCTAGTCGTGACACGCAACCCCGCAGGCATTTGGAAAAAGGTGGATGGCTTTTAGCCAACTTCGAGCGGTATCTGTTGGCCTGGTGGCGACATTGCGCCGCTCACGCCCACGTGGTCGAAGTTCGTATCGTCGAGCACGAACACCGACGACTTGCCGCCGAGTTCTCGCGTCGCGCGTTTCAACGTATCGGCTCCGGCACGCAGAATCGTCTTGCCGACTGCCATGGAGCCGGTGAACGACAGTTTCGCGACATCCGGGTGTGTGAGCTGATCTGGTCGCCGACCTTTTCACCGCGCCCCGTAACGATGTTGAATACGCCCGCCGGCAAGCTGGGATCAACGCATTGACGTCGCCAAGGAACCCTGCCACTGGGGCGCACGTGAAGCAGGACACCCGGTGGACGTCGCATAGGCTTGTGCGAACTCTTTGGCGCGCTCTGGTCTCGCAAACAGAAAGCCCTGTGCGAGCGGCCGTGGACGCCTCTTCGACCAGCGCCGCGTTCTGGCGAGCATCACGAGCATGGGCGCCGAAATCATGAGTACCCTGTGTCTGTTTTGAATCCGACTGCCGCATCACATTGCGGTGTCAGCGTATCTTCACGGGGCATAACACCATCTTGTGGTCACAATGAAAAAATCTTCATGCGTGCCTTGATCGTCAAAAAGCGGTCGAACGTGGGGCATTCGCAGGCTAATGTCGAAGGGCTTGCCGTCGCACAAAACAAAGGCTGCGCCGCGAATAGGGGGCGTTGCTTGAACACGGCTGATCGGCTCATGCGCCCGAGAGCAGCGGGACAAGACTGTTGGGATGATAGGAGACCAGTACCCAGATGCACTGACGCCGCTCCGATATCCCGGATAAAGCCAGTGGCCGTAGGATGAGTTCCTCGAGATGAATTTATTTTCACGATTTCACAATCGACCCGCCAGGCGCAAGCGGCTACGCTTTCGCTTGACCGATCTGCAAACAGCCACCGCTCGAGGAATCGGTCGTACACTCTGCGCACTTGCGGATATTGCAAATGAAATACTTGGCGAGCGCAATGGCATTTGCCGGAACTTGACGGCAGCATCCGCGTTTGCACAGTCGACTCCCTCAGTCGACACGCAATCGACGAACAGAGCAACGTTGAGTGCGCCGAATTCGCCCGTTCGGATTCTCATCGAGTGAGCAATCTTTTGCTACGATGGGCAAGGACGCAGTTGAAGGTCCGCCAAACTCTCACCATCGCCTGGGCAAATACCGCTTTGGCATGACCTTCGGGTGAACGACAACGATTCTGCGGCGGCTTGCTTCAACAATCCGGATGCAAGCGAGTGGTCGCGGAAGAAGCAGGTGAAGCGCACATCGAGCTTGCCCGCATTTTGGTGAGCGTTGGCCGCGTGAGTCCGACGCTCGCAAAACCTATATTACGTTAGCCTATCATCATGATTTACGTAGACGAATTGAGAAGCGGCGCCTGGAGCGCTCGCGGTCAGCAAGCCCAACATTGCCGGCTGTTTTCGGACGATCCGACGCCCGATGCGCTGTTTGCAATGGCCTTGCAAATTGGACTTGATCCCGCCTCATGGATCCCCGCACGCGCGGCCGACGGCACCTTCACGCCGAAGGGTGCGCCGTACTACTGGATTCGCCTCGACGTGCGAGCGAAGGCTGTCGCTGCCGGCGCACTGCGCCTGAAGAACAAGGACGCGGACCGACTTCTGGCGCAAGTCACGGTCGATGTCTCGAACATGCCAATGCCGGTTGCGGACTAGATGCTATGTGGGAGGGCAGCGACAGAAAGCCCGACTGGAGTAAAACGGGACTTGCACACTCGTTTTCTCCGAAGGAGCACGCAAATGGATACGCCTGACACAGCCCTCCGTGGGCAGAATACGACGGCAGGTGGCCGCCTGTACATGGCTTTTGAACTGGGCGAGAAGAACTGGAAGCTCTCACTCGGTGATGGCCAGCGCGCGCCCAGCCGCTGTACGGTCGCCGCCGGCGATACCGCCGCGGTTCTCACCGCCATCGCCAACGCCAGGGCGCGTTGCCATCTCGGCGCCGACGCACCCGTCTACAGCTGTTATGAAGCAGGCCGCGACGGTTTCTGGCTGCACCGCTGGCTGGCTGAACAGGGCATCGTCAATCTCGTGGTGGATTCGGCCAGCATCGAGGTGAACCGCCGTGCGCGTCGCGCCAAGACAGACCGGCTTGACAGCGACAAGCTGCTGTCGATGCTCATGCGCTATTACGCGGGCGAGCGGCGCGTGTGGGCGGTGGCACGCATTCCCACGCCCGAGCAGGAGGACGACCGGCGCCTGCACCGCGAGCTCGAACGCCTGCGCAAAGAGCAGACCGCACACACCAACCGGATCCGCTCCCTGCTGGTACTGCACAACCTTCGGGTCCGGTCTGTCGGCGGCCGCATCTGGACGCACTGGTGGACCCGTCAGCGCGAGTTGCTGGCGCCCGGTCTGCGCGCCGAGATTGACCGCGAATGTGAGCGGCTCGTGCTGGTGCACAAGCAGATCCGTCTGCTCGAAGTGCAGCAGGAGCGGCAGGTGCGCAGCGGCGCACATCCCGGCATGGCGCTGCTCGCACAGCTTGCCGGCATCGGTGCCGGCAGCGCGTGGACGCTCGTCAGGGAACTGTTCGGCTGGCGGCAGTTTCGCAACCGCCGCGAAGTGGCCGGCTGTCTGGGCCTGACGCCCACGCCGTACGCCAGCGGCACCAGCGAGGTTGAACTCGGTATCAGCAAGGCGGGCAACCGGCGATGTCGCTGGCTGATGGTCGAGCTCGCCTGGAGCTGGCTGCGCCTGCAGCCCGGCAGCCAGCTCAGCCACTGGTTCAACGAGCGCTTTGCCGGTACCGGCAAGCGGATGCGGCGCATCGGTATCGTCGCGCTCGCACGCCGTCTGGCGATCGCCCTGTGGCGTTATCTCGAGCACGGCGAGATCCCCGCCGGTGCGCTACTCAAACCGCGCGACGTCAACACCGTGAGGGCCTGAATCACTGAATGACATCGGATGCAGCAACAGCATGTAAAGGTCAACGCGCCCGGAACACGCTCGGGCTACCCATTGCGGGTGGCCGTTTCCCTAGATGGGGCGCGTCGGTAACAGGGTAGCGCCAGCGCTTCGCGCATGCGGCATGAGGTGACCGGCCTGTCAGGCCGGCACGGATAGAAGGTCGACCCGGCACTGACCGGTCAACAGACACCCTGACCTGAATGACATTGACATGCCAAGGCTGCAACAAGGTGTACGCGATGAGCTTCGGTACCGTCCTTTACGCAACGGTCTCTACGGCCGGCCTGCGCCTGGTCATGGTAGGTGACCGCGCAGGCCGGCCGTAGAGACCGGACAAGGAGGTTTACTTCGCATAACAGAATGTTTAGAACCGGGCTTGACTTTCAGCTCCCCATAGAAGGGCGTGTTCGCACCAACCGCAGTTGAGCGTATCCCGATTCGACAAACGGACGTCACGTTCGTCCCCTTTATCGACTTCGCACTCGTCGTCGATGGCCTCGGAAGATTGAGGAAAGCGTTCAGCGATACCTCGGCGCGATTGAAACCGCAGACCGGATTAGGAAAATCCGGTTAAGTACTCCGCTGTTAACTCTGGCCGTGCCGACTTCGTCAGTCGATGTAGCGCAGGCCGAGTTCCTTCAGAGGCTCGCGCATCTGGTACATGTCGAGACCGAGCACGCCTGACGCGAGCTTCGCACGCTTTTGAGCTTCGTTTGCCTCGCGTGCGCTAGCTTTTTCGAGCGTCTCCAGCCCCTTTGCGGAGGGGACTACGGCCACGCCATCCTGGTCGGCAACGATCACGTCACCGGGCGTCACGAGCGCGCCCGCGCAAACGACGGGGATGTTGACCGAACCGAGCGTCGCCTTGATCGTCCCTTTCGACGAAATTGCCTTGCTCCAGACAGGGAAGCCCATCTCGGCGAGCACGCTCACGTCGCGCACACCGGCGTCGATGATGAGCGCACGCGCGCCGCGGGCCTGGAAGCTCGTCGCGAGCAGGTCGCCGAAATAGCCGTCGGTGCAGTCGGCCGTGACCGCGGCGACAACCACGTCGCCGGGCTGGATCTGCTCGGCAGCGACGTGCAGCATCCAGTTGTCGCCGGGATGCAGCAACACCGTGACCGCCGTGCCCCATGCATGTGCGCTAGTGTAGATAGGCCGCATGTACGGCTTGAGGAGGCCCGTTCGGCCCATGGCCTCATGGACGGTCGCGCTGCCGAGCGCGCCGAGACCATCCGCAATGCGGCTGTCCGCGCGCGTGATGTTGCGATAAACGACTCCCATTTCGTACATATTCAACGTCCTTGTGCCTGGAGGGTGCTGTGCAGCCTTGGATAGACGCGCCGCGCGTTGCCTTCGTAGATTTTGTAGCGCTGTTCCGGGTTCATGTCCGCAGCTTCGACGTAGCGCTTCGTATCGTCGAAATAGTGGCCTGTCTCGGGATCGATGCCGCGCACCGCGCCGATCATCTCGCTCGCGAACATGATGTTATCCACGGGAATCACGCGCGTGAGCAGGTCGATGCCGGGTTGGTGGTAGACGCAGGTGTCGAAGAAGATGTTGTTGAGCAGATGCTCCTGCAATGGCGGCTTCTTCATTTCCTGCGCAAGGCCGCGGAAGCGTCCCCAGTGATACGGCACCGCACCGCCGCCGTGCGGTATCACGAAGCGCAGCGTTGGAAAATCACGGAACAGGTCCGATGTGAGGCATTGCATGAATGCCGTCGTGTCCGCGTTCAGGTAATGCGCGCCGGTAGTGTGGAAGCACGCGTTGCAGCTCGTGCTCACATGGATCATCGCAGGGATGTCGTACTCGACCATCTTCTCGTAGATCGGGTACCAGTAGCGGTCCGAGAGCGGTGGGCTCGTCCAGTGGCCGCCTGAAGGATCGGGATTCAGATTGATCGCGACGTTGCCGTACTGCTCGACGCACTTCACGAGTTCGGGGATGCAGGTGCCGACATCCACACCGGGGCTCTGTGGCAGCATCGCTGCCGGAATAAACTGCTCGGGAAAGAGCTGGCTCACACGGTAGCAAAGCTCATTGCAGATTGCGGCCCACGTGCTCGACACGCTGAAGTCGCCGATGTGGTGTGCCATGAAACTCGCGCGCGGGCTAAACACGGTGAGATCCAGGCCGCGCTCGCGCATGAGGCGCAGCTGGTTGGTTTCGATCGACTCGCGCAGTTCGTCGTCGCCGATGTGCAGCCCGGACGCCTTGGGCATATCCGATGAATGGCCGATCGCGGCAATCTGGCGGTTGCGCCAGGTCTCCAGCGCCTTGGGGGCGGTTGTGTAGTGACCGTGTATGTCGATGATCATCTAATTGCTCCTGGATTCGTATTCGGCGCGGTGGAGGAAGAACCGTCGCGCGCCGACTGATCTGCCGCGATAGCGGGCTGCGTTGCGAAATCGCTGGCTAACGCGAACCGCAACGCTACGGCCCGCAGTCTTCAACGAGGCAATGCGTTATCAGCGCGCATTTCGGGGATCGTGCTCCCGGCCTCCGGATCGGCAGACCCGGTGACGTCCGTTAGCACCCGCCCCCGCGTTTCGGGCAGCAGCAGCGCGGCCGTGACGACGAGCAGATACGAGACGCACGCGCACAATCCCATCGCCGCCCCGAGTTCGAGCTTCGCGCTCAGTACGCCGACCATCGTCGGCATGACCGCGCCGATCGCACGGCCCGCGTTGCCGCACAGCCCTTGGGCAGAGGCACGGATGCGCGTCGGGAACAGTTCGGCGATGTAGGCGCCGGTGCCCGCAGCCGTGCCCGACTGCAGCGTGCCGAGCACGAAGCCGAGCATGAGCGTGACCGGCAGAGTGATCGGCGCGAGCGTGTAGATCGCAACCGCGATGGCCTGCAGACACGCGATCACGATAAAGGTACGGCGTCGCCCAAAGCGGTCCGCCATCCAGCCGTTGAGGAACGCGCCGGCGAACGAACCGAGAATGTTGATCGCCAGATAGCCGCCGACGTTCGTGATCGACAGGTGCAGCGCGAGTTTCAGATACGCGGGCAACCACGTGATCATCACGTAGTTGCCGCCGTAGATGCCGAACGTCAGCAGGATCGCCTTGAGCGTGGTGGCACGCATCGGGCCGTCGAACACCGCCCAGATGCCCGGACGTTCGGCGGCGTGTTCGCGGCGCTCTTGTGCGAACAGCGGCGCTTCCTCGACATTGCGTCGAATCCACAGCACGAGCAGCGTCGGCAGGAGACCAATCGCGAACAGCACGCGCCAGGCGAGCGACGATTCGAGTGAGCTGAAAAGCAGTGTCGACAGCAGCACGGCCGCGCCGTAGCCGATCGCCCAGCCTGCCTGCAGCGAGCCTACCGCGCGGCCGCGCACCTGCGGACGGATCGTCTCGCTGATCAGCACCGCGCCCACGGCCCACTCACCACCGAAGCCGAGGCCTTGTAGGCCGCGCGTGAGCATCAGTTGCCAGAACGAGTTCGTGAACGCGGACAGCACCGTGAACGCTGAAAACCATAAGATCGTGATCTGCAGCACGCGCACGCGGCCGTAGCGATCCGCGAGAACGCCCGCGACCCAGCCGCCGAGGGACGCCATGATCAACACGGTCGTACCGAGCACACCCGCCTGACCACGCGTCATGCCCCACAGCGCGATCAAGGTTGGGATCGCGAGCGCGTACATCTGCGTGTCCATCGCATCGAGTCCCCAGCCGCTAAAGCACGCCCAATAGGTGCGCTTCTCGGACTTCGTCAACTCCGTGTACCACTTAAACATGCTTTTTCTCCCCCGCCTTGCCGGATGGCAAAGATCGTTTATCTTTTGATTGATGCCGGACGCGCGTCGTTCGACCGGCCGTTCCTGCGCGTGGCTCCGCGCTCATGGCCGCGGCAGCCAGCAAGGGCGCAGCATCGCCGCCCAACGCCGCTGTCACGCGCGCCGCGAACTGCAGCAGCGACGGACGATACCGCTCCATTTCTTCGATGCCCATGCGCGCGGCCGGTCCCACGATGCCGAGCGCACCCACCAGTTCCTGCCCGACGCGAAACACTGGCGCGGAAATACCGGCCGTCTCTGGATCGCGTTCGCCAATCGATAAATACACGCAGCGCGCACGGATCCCGTCGTAGGGTTCACCGCGCTTGCCCGAGAACGCGAGCAGCACGCGCCCGCCCGCGCCGCGGTCGAGTGGCTGCACGTCGCCCTGTTGGACCTCCGCCCGGATCGAATGGCGCGACGCAATACGATATAAGCACACGCGATGATCGCGCTCTCGGACGTGAAAAGAGACTGCCTCGCCCGACACCGCGCTCAGCTCTTTCATGGCGGGCAGCAGGATGTCGCGCAGATCGAAGCCGGCCTGGTAGACGGCACTCAAATGCAGCGCGGACGAGCCAATCCAGTAGCGGCCGTCTTCCAGCCGGGTCAGGAAACTGTGGTGACAGAGCGCCTGCGCGAGTCTCGACAACGTGCTCTTGTAGAGGCCCGTTCGCTCCGAAAGCTGCGTGAGCGTAAGGGGTTCGTCGTCAAGGCGAAATGCGAAGAGGATCGACGCCGCGCGATCGAGCACGTCAATGCCGCTGGGTGTCACGCCTTGCGGCGTGCGTGCGTTCTCACTGCTGCGGGCCATGGGACTTTTCTTTTGGTTCTATCTGATAGAACTGCAATTCGTTGGATGGAACAAATGCTATTACACATAATTGACCAGTGTCAATCGCAAGCCATGTCCGCAACTGCGCGTGCCGGGGCCGGGTTTGGCAGAACAGGACAGATTGGCAGATGTGGGATCGCGCCACCGCACAGGCTTCGGCAACTATCAAGACAGTCCGCAATCGGCCGTTATCCCAATTGGCATCAGCAGGCGTCAAGACCTGCTGGCGAGATAACGGCAGAATAAGAACGGACCAACCAACATGCGGACTCCTTCGGTCGGTGAGCGAAGAAAGCTCACCCTTAATCAAAAACTTGCGTCGACGATCGTCGTTCTATGGATCGGGCTGTTGTCCATCGCGGTCGCGGGCATCTGGCAGACACGCGAGGCAATTCTGGCCGAGCGGCAACGGCAGCTCTCCGCACTGATCGATCAGGCGATGAGCGCGATCGGTCGTTTTCACGATGCTGCCGCGCGGCACGCGATGAGCGAGGCCGAAGCGAAGCAACAAGCTATCGCGGTGCTTGCATCGTTGCGATATGGGAAGGACGGATATATCACAGTGTGCGATTCCCAGGCCCTCATCGTCATCAACCCCCTCAAGCCGGAAATCACGGGCAAAAGCATGGCGGCGATGACCGATTCCAATGGCAAACGCTTTTACTCAGATCTCATCGACGCGGCCGGCAACCCGCAAGGCGGCTTCGTGAGCTACTACTGGCCGAAACCCGGTGGTGCCACCCCCATCGAGAAGCTCGCTTACGCCCGACGCTTCAGGGACTGGGACTGGAATTTGTTCACCGGTGCGTATATGGACGATATCCGGGATACGGTAGTTGACTGCGCGTTGCGGTGGATCGCCGGCATCGTCGTGTTGGGCAGCCTCGCTACGTTGGTTATGGCGCTTGCGCTGAGAAGCGCTCGGCGGTCGATCGGAGGGCAGATCGAATTCGCGGTAGAAACCGCTCACCGCGTCGCCCTGGGGGACCTTGCGGTTCACGTGCCGGTCGCCGACGGTGACTCTCGCAGCCTCATGTACGCATTGCACAAAATGCATGATGGTCTGGTGACCGCCCTGGTGGGCGTGCGCACGAGTGCCGAGAATATTGCGCTCGGCACCTCGGAGATCGCAGCGGGAAACGGCGATCTGTCGCGAAGGACTGAGCAGCAGGCCTCGGCGTTGCTCGAGACCGCGGCGAGCATGAACCAGATGACGGAGAATGTCAGGGGCAATGCCGAGAGTGCCACGTTTGCAGCCAATCTTGCAAACGACGCGGCGGGAATCGCAATGCGCGGCAGCAGCGTGATCAGCGAAGTGGTTCGGACCATGGATGCAATCACGGCGAGTTCGAAAAAGATCAACGAGATCACCGCCGTCATAGACGGTATCGCATTCCAGACCAACATCCTTGCGTTGAACGCTGCAGTGGAAGCGGCACGGGCGGGCGAACAGGGCCGCGGGTTTGCCGTCGTTGCCTCCGAGGTCCGCAGCCTCGCCCAGCGGTCGGCGACGGCTGCCAAAGAGATCAAGCAGTTGATCGAGGCATCTGCGTCCACCATCCAGCAAGGGGTCGGCCAGGTCTCCACAGCCGGGTCCACGATGGGGGAGATCGAGCGTGCGGTCCGGCAAGTCAATGACATTCTGCGGGAAATCAGCCACGCGTCGCAGGAACAAAGCGAGGGAATTCAGCAGGTGAACGTGGCCGTGAGTCAGATCGACAAGGTTACCCAGCAGAACGCTGCACTTGTCGAAGAGGCCGCTGCTGCGGGACAGTCGTTGAAAGACCAGGCGACGGCGCTGCGGGAGGTTATCGGTCGGTTTTCGTTGCCCGGGACGAAGGAGTAATGTAAAAGCAACGCGGCCGGTTGGTTCTTTCCGCGGGGACTGGCGATACAACGCGGCTGGGTGTGCCGTTGAGCGAAAGATGACCGCTGGTGACCATGGATCGGTGGCAGCAGCATGACCTGGCTTATCGGACTCTAACTAGCGTCCGCGGAGTCGAGTTCGCTAGATACCGGTCCGTAGGTCGGGCGAAAAACACTATCCGCCTCGAATTCCAGCTTGTCAGCCATCTTTCGAAATCGCTCGGAAGGAGTGCACACTGATAACGCTTCACTGTCGGAATGCCTCGAAGGAGGGGACCGCAGGGCGGCACAATGCGGCCGGAACTGTAGCGCTGTTGGGATCGGAATGTTCGCGCGGACCACTGGCGATCCCGGCCCAATGATCATCAAAGGGCTTGTCGCCGTCCAGACAATTCGCTGGTGCGTCGTAGCGTGCCTTTTCGTCGCGCTGATCTGGGTGGTCGCGGCGCAATCGGCACATGGGTGCATCCTGGCGCATGGGCGTCGATGATCAGGTGCGCACAGAGCTAGTCACTTCCGGCCCTTTTGCCATGTCGCGCAACCCGATCTATCTCGGCATCAGGCTATCCGTATTCGGTCAGGTTCTGTTGGTTCAGACGTGGCCCGTTTTACTGTGCTTTGTTGTGTGCGACATCCTCGCGCAAATCCAGGTACGACTACACAAAACCAAATAGCTTTTCCGGATTCTCGACCAGGATCTGCCGCCTGATTATTGGCGATGCCATCCACGCAGCCTGCGTCGCCGCGCTTGCCTGAGGCGCTGGCGTCGGCAGCATTGACGTATGCGGCCAGTCACTGCCCCACACGAGTCGGTCCGGCGCGACACTGATCCAGTACTGCGCGAGGACGTCGACATCCTGATATCCGTTAGCGGCTCCCACCAGCGAGTCGAGGTACGGCGCCGACAGTTTCAGCCACGCACGGCCCGCTCTTAGCCATTCGGTCACGAGGCCGCATGCAGGATGCGCCAATGCGTCGCGAAGCGGTAAGCGCGCAAAATGATCGAAAACGAACGCAGTCGGCAAACGGTCGAGCAACGTGCGATGTTCCACGATCTGCGCTGCGGTCCAATGCAGTTGCAAATGCCAGCCGAGTGCATGCACCCGGTGCGCCAGCGCCTCGACCATGTCGAAGCGGGTCGGCGCATGATCCGGCGTATAGAGCGTGAAGCGGATGCCGCGGATCCCGCCCGCGTGCAGTGCTTCGAGCTGCGCATCGGTAACATCGGGCCGCACGGTCGCGATACCGCGTGCGCGATCGTGGCCGAGCTGGCGGATCGCATCCAGCGTGACCGCATTGTCGACGTCATAGTTGCGTGGCGTGACGACGACCGTGCGCGACGTGCCGAAATGCGGCTGCGCCCGCCGGTAATCGTCGACGGTTGCCGGAATGGACGACATGTCGTCGGCGGCGAGCGTCTCCTTGAAACGCGGATCGAAGATGTGGATGTGTGCGTCGCACGCGTTCGCGAACGCGTGGCTCATGCGAGAACGCGCTGCTGGAGAACCTGCATGAAGGCTTCGGTGGCATGCGCGATGTCGTCGTCGCCAATATGGCGATGCGTGACGCAACGAAGCATCGCGTTGCCCCACGGACGCGTCAACACGCCGTGCTCGCTCAGCGCATCGACCCATTGATGGCTCGTCATGCCCGTGCCGCCGATTTGCACCTGCACGATGTTGGTATCGGGTGCATTGGCCGCGAGCGGCGCGCCAATCGCGTTCAAGCTTTCGCTCAGTGCGCGCGCCTTCACGTGGTCCTCGGAGAGTCGCGCGCTCATCGTGTGCAGCGCCTCGAGCCCGGCCGCCGCCATGATGCCCGCTTGCCGTTGCGTGCCGCCCAGCACCTTGCGATATGAGCGCGCAACCGCAATCGCCTTATCGCTCGCAGCGAGCACCGCGCCGACCGGCGCGCTCAATCCCTTCGACAGACACAACGACGCCGATTCCGCGTGCTGCGCGAGTGCGGCCGCCGGAATACCCAACGTCGCCGCGGCATTCATCAGACGCGCGCCGTCGATATGGACCGGCACGCCTGCGCGCTGCGCAAGCGCATGAACAGCCTGCATATGATCGAGCGGCAGGACAGCACCACCGGCATTGTTGTGCGAGGTCTCCATCGCGATCAGTCCGACGCCGATCCGGTAGGCCCCCGGACTGATCGCCGTTGCAAGCCGGTCCAGATCCATCGCGCCCGCGTTGCCTTCGACGGGGGTGTAGGCAAGTCCGGCGAGCAGCGAGCCGCCGCGTTCCGTCGTGAACATATGCGCATTCGCTTCCAGCACGACTTGCTGATGCCGCTGCGTATGCGCGAGCACCGCGAGCAGATTCGCCATCGTGCAGCTCGGCACGTAGAGGCCGGCCTCCTTGCCGAGCATCGTCGCGACGGCAGCTTCGAGTTGCCGTACCGACGGGTCGCCATCAAGGCCGTCATCGCCGACGGGTGCCTCGCGCATCCGCTCGTACATGGCCTCGGTCGGGCGGGTGACGGTGTCGCTGCGCAGATCGGTCAGGCGGGCGTGACGCGCGTAGCGGGAATCGAAAACGGGAAAGTCCTGCATATCGGTTTTATATCGAGGCTAGTGGTGAAGGATCTTCGACAGGAAATGACGCGAGCGCTCGCTGCGTCCTGACGTGCTGCCGAAGAAGTCGTCTTTCGGGCAATCCTCGACAATACGGCCGCCGTCCATGAAGACGACGCGATTCGCGACGCGTTGCGCAAAACCCATTTCGTGCGTGACGACCATCATCGTCATGCCTTCGCGTGCGAGATCGGTCATCACGTCGAGCACTTCGTTGACCATCTCGGGATCGAGCGCGGAGGTTGGTTCGTCGAACAGCATGACGCCCGGATCCATCGCGAGCGCGCGCGCAATGGCGACGCGCTGCTGCTGGCCGCCGGACAGCGCGCCCGGATACTTATCGCGATGCGCGGCGAGTCCGACGCGTTCCAGAAGCTCCATCCCGCGCTTTCGCGCTGCATCGCGGCTGCGTTTGAGCACGCGTGTCTGCGCAAGGTTCAGGTTGTCGAGTACGCTCAGATGCGGAAACAGTTCGAACCCCTGAAACACCATGCCAGCCCGCGAGCGGATCTTGCGCAGATCCGCTCGCGGGCCAGTCACGTTCATTCCGTCGATGCGGATAGCGCCTTGCTGCACGGCCTCCAGACCGTTCACGGTCTTGATGAGCGTCGACTTGCCGGAACCCGAAGGGCCGCACACGACGACGACCTCGCCGCGCGCGACCTGCGTGCTGCAATCGCTCGGCACGCGAAACGCGCCATACCATTTGCTAACGTTCTCTATCTGAATCATGAGTTCATCCTGACTGATCAATGCGCATGCCGCGCGGCGTCAAAGCGTTTGACGAGACGCGACGCGCTGAAGCAGATTACGAAGTAGACAGCGGCGACGAACAGATACATCTGCACTGTGCTGCCGTCACGCGACGCGATCTCGGACGCGGCGCCGAAGAAATCCGTCATCGACAGCACGTACACCAACGACGTGTCCTGAAAGAGCGTGATGACGCGCGTCAGCAAGGCCGGTGTCATATTGCGCAACGCCTGCGGCAGGATCACCGTGAGCATCGTCTGGCGCTGCGTGAGGCCGAGCGCGAGCGCTGCCTGCATCTGCCCTTTCGATATCGATGCGATACCGGCACGCATGATTTCGCAGAAGTAAGCCGACTCGAACAATGTGAACGTGATGACGGCGGAGCGATATGCGCCGACTTCGATGGGTGTCGGCGAGTGCGTCAGCCATGCGCCCACATAAGGCGCGAGAAAATAAAACCAGAAGATAACCAGCAGCAGCGGCACCGAGCGCATGCCATTTACGTACAGCGTGGCGGGTACCGATATCAGCTTCGACGACGACATGCGACAGATGGCGAGCAGCGTGCCGAGGACCAGGCCGAACACTGCCGCGAACGCGGTCAGTGTGAGCGAGAAGGTCATGCCGGTTTTGAACAGATACGGCAGCGCCGCGACGATTTCATGCATACCCGATGGCGGCATCACAGTTCCTATGACTGTTCGACTTCGGTGATCGCAAGCGCGCTGGACGCCGTGCGCGAACGGGCAGCAGGTGTTGCAACCCTACGCTCGAAGAGCATCAGTCCGTACACAACACTCGTGTTGATCACGAAGTAGATAAGGGTGGCGGCGCTGAACGCCTCGAAGATATGAAAGCTGAACTCCTGCATCGAACGTGCCGCGCCAGTGAGTTCAATCAGACCGATCGTCATCGCCACCGACGAACCCTTGATCATGCTCATGAATTCCGACGTGAGCGGCGGTACGACGACCCGAAAGGCCTGCGGCAGGATCACGAAACGGTAGGCCTGGAAGCCGGTGAGACCGAGCGCGAACGCGGCCTGCCGCTGCCCCGCGCGCAACGCGCGAATGCCGGAACGCAGCGTTTCCGCGATGCGCGCCGTCTCATAGAAGCCGAGGCACAGGAGCGCCGGAAAAAACTGGTTCCACGGCTGCGGCATCTGCTTGATCGCCGTGCCGAGCGCCTTGGGCAGCAACTCGGGCAGCACGAAATACCACAGGAACATCTGCACCAGCAACGGCACATTGCGGAACACTTCGACGTAGGTTGCGGCCGCTGCGCGCGCTGTTTTTGATTCGACCGTGCGCATCACGCCTATCGCCGAACCGAGCAGCAACGCGAACATGTAAGCGCAGACAGACAACGCCATGGTCCAACCCGCGCCGATCAGAAGCGTCTGCAGATAGGAGTGCAGCCCATCGGGCGACAGGTCGTTAAAACTGGTCCAACTCCACTGGTAGTTCATGGCGGTTCAGGATCGTGATGATAATGCGCCGCTCAGATAGCGGCGCATGTCTGCCTTACGGATTCACGGTATAGGCCGCGGGATCGCCCGAGTCCGATGGGTGCTCGATTGCATGCTTCAGCTCCGCGCTCATCGGGTACTTGAGGTTCACGCCTGCGGGCGGCACCGGCGAGTTGAACCACTTCTCGTAGAGCGGGACGATCTGCTTTGTCTTCATCAGATCGAGCACGGCGTTGTCGACGGCCTGCTTGAAGCGCGCATCGTCTTTCGGCTCGACGATGCCGTACGGCGCAAGCAGCATCGCCTTCGTGCCGATCGTGTAGTCCTGCGGCGCGCCGGAGGTGGCGACGAGTGCGTACGCAAGGCCGTCGTCGGTCGATACCGCCATGGCACGGCCGGTCTTGACGGCGATGAACGACGCCGCGGTATCGTTGACCGGTAATACGGAAATGTTCAGATGCTGCTGGTTGCTGATCTGCTGGATGATCTGCAGATCGAGGCCGCCGGCAAGGCTCGTCACCGTTTTGCCCGCGAACGCGGCGGGGCTGTTCACGTCGAGGTTGCTGTCCTTGCGCGCCATCAACACGACTTTCGTCACGAAGGTCGTGGGCGAAAACGACACGAGCTTGTGGCGCTCGACCGTGTTAGTGGTGTTGCCGCATTCGAGATCGATCGTACCGTTTTGCAACAGCGGCAGACGTGTCGCCGAGGTCACCGGTACGTAGCGGATCTTTATCTCGGGCAGCGCAAGATCCTTCTTCAGATGGTCCGCGATGCGCTGACAGATTTCCACCGAGTAACCGACCGGCTGATGCGCGTTGTCCAGATACGCAAAGGGCAGCGAACTGGTGGGATAGCCCACCGACAGCGTGCCGGTTTGCTTGATGCGATCGAGGCGGCTCGGTGTATCGGCGTGCGCGGCGGACGTCAGACCGATTCCCGCGATTGCGGTGGCAAGCAGCCCGGCGGTTTTAAACATCGAAAGTGCATTCATGTTCTTGGTTTTCGTCAGAAGTCGTTGCGCTCGCCGCTGCGAGCTGCCTGGTTTGTCATTGGAAGCGCGGCGCCTGGGCCAGGCGGCGTTCTCAATATGGGTCACCATTATGCTAAAGTCCAATACTTGTATCGCATCGTTCAATTCAGATTTGATATGCCAAACCTCAAGCTCGGTGTACGTCATATCGAGGCGTTTCGCGCCGTCATGTCGACGAATTCGATGACGACCGCGGCGCGGGCAATGCATACGTCGCAGCCGCAGGTCAGCCGACTCGTCTCGCAACTGGAGGCGATCACGCAGTTTCCGCTCTTCGAGCGCAACGGCAGCCGACTCAGTCCGACGCAGGACGGGTTGCGTTTTCATCGGGAGGTCGAGCGGACTTTTGCGGGTCTCGCCGAACTCGAATCGGTCGCTGCAAATATCCGCTCGTTCAGCGCGGCGCGCTTGAGCGTTGCGGCAATGCCTCGGCTCGCTGGCGACCTGCTAGTGAAAATCGTCGCGCAGTTTCACGCCGCGCATCCCGACGTCCTGGTGTCGATTCATTCGGGTAACGCCGTGTCCGTGAAGGACTGGGTACGCTCAGGGTTTTGCGACACCGGGCTTGCGCTTCTCACGGGCGAGGCGCCTGGCCTTCGCGTCGAATCGATCGCGACGCTGCGCTGTGTGGCCGTCCTGCCGAAAGATCACCCGTTGTGCCGCTTGCGCAAGCTCAATCCGGCGCACTTTGCCAATCAGCGTTTCATCGCGCCGACCGGTGAAAGCCTTCTGCGCTCCGCCATCGACGATGTATTCGCAGCCGAGCATGTGTCGAGACAGATCGTCGCCGAGGCGAGCCTCGGTTCGTCGGTATGTGCGATGGTGCGCGCGGGTATGGGAGTCAGCCTCGTCAACCCGCTCGCCGCAAGAGATGAGTTCCTGAGTGGTGGAATCGAGATTCGACCGTTCACGCTCGACATACCGAACGAGATTGCCTTGCTCTATCCGCCGTATCAGGCACAGGCGCGCCTCGTCACCGCGTTTTCACAAATCGCACGGCCGGTCATCCGTGATGAGATGGCATTGCTAAGGAGAGCGGTCTCATAGCGAAGGGCATTCAAGTCCTCGCTTCAACCGAGGATCGTGAGACTCCGTGGCCCATGAGCGACTGCGGACGGCCGACGCTGTTGAAAAAGTCGCGGCAGTTGGTTAGCCCGCCGCCGGCCAGAAAATCGACCTCTCAGAACGCTCTACAAGCCGTTTGCGGGCCTCGGTTAAGGGTAAAGCGACCCATGAGAACCTCGAGATGTAGACTGTCGCCGACTTTTCAACAGCGTCGGCCAATTGCTGCCGCTCGCCCCTTCCACAAGGCCGTCGTTCAAACGGCTTTGTCCACCCCGGAACCTGCCGGATACCCTATGGAGGTGACTCGGCCATTGCGGACATTGGGGCGGGCTGGGTTCTACGTCAGCAATGTGGCGGATCGCTGACGGCGGCGGCATCGAGCAGCCAGACGGCAGCTTCCTGCATCAGCGAATTCACACTCCCGACCCACTGCAGCCCTTCAACTAGCGTTCACGAGTGTCTGAAGCTGCGCCGAGTTCGGACCTTCACGGGATGGTGATCGTCAGGCCTCCGCTCTCTGTTAGCAGGTAGACAACGTCAGCCCGCGTCTGATGACCAGAAAACTGTTTGCTTCAGCTTCGCAGCATGAAGAAGCATTACATCAGACCGGGAAGCCGGGTCGTTATCGAATGAGGCCGTTGTTCGCTGTTTAACCCCGTGATCTTTCCTGTGCCTCTCGCCGCTATTGGCCGAGAACGTCAAGTGCCTCGCGCATCGGCGACAGCGAGACTGTGACCAACCCATCGAGCGGTGTATTCATTTCCAGAATCAGGAAGATGGCGCCGGAGGTGGATAGTGCGCCCAGAAGCAACGCGATGGTGACCGTCGCATTCGGGGGCGTGAACAGGCCAAACGCTCCGAATATAATGCACAGCCACAACACGAGGGTGATCAACAGCGGCGTTGGGGTCGAGCCCGTCGCTTGTAGCAGCCCAAGTTCGCGCACGGCCACCGCGTTGTCGGTCATCGCGATCGCGCGTGCCTGCAGCCGTCGCTGCAAGTCGTTCTGCGGCGAAAGTTCCTCCAGTTTGCGCTCGAGATATTCCCCGCGCTTGAGCGCTTCGGGGCTGTGCATCCTTGCCAGTTGCGACGGGTCGCCTGACGCGACTTGCTGCAGCCCTGTGGTGACGGTTTGCTTCAGCAACCCACGGATCTCCTGTGTTTCCGGCCCATACCGGGCGAGCACGCGATCGAGCAGGATGACATTGGCGGCTTCGTGTGTTACTTCGGCGTTCACCGTATCGAATGAGCTTTTCGCCGACGAGATCAGCAAGCCGAGCACCAACGCGGCCATCGTGGCGATCAAGCCGGTGGCCAGTTTGACGACACCAATCGAGTCGTCACTCAGATGGTGCTCCGGCAGCCGGGTGCGCAAATACAAACCGAGCAGTGCGCTGCAGAAGACACAGGCAAATACTATCAACGCGACGTTCAGATGGTGCATCGTGTTCAACCCTTCGTCCCTGCTCGGCGGCGGTGCAGCGACTGCTGTACGAAACAGGCAGGGTGCTGTTTTGCTCGCGTCGCGGTGCGCACCCTCGCGCCCCTAGTCCTTCCTCACGTCTGCGTCGGCACTATAGGAAGCATTTGAACCACGAATTGCCGCCCGATTAACGGGTGCCGCCGTGAACCGCGCGGGGCGTGATACAGCCATCGGGCAGCGGCGCCTATATTGCGCCCATCGCAAATTTCGACCTGACCGGGGCCGGCGAATGCAGGGGCGGCTGTCGCGCCGGCCACATAGTCGGCATGGTATGAATTTCGTGGCGATCGCTTGCGCATTGGCGGAGGCTGCCGCTGCTTCAGCCTCGGCACCGACAGCCACGCCCGAGGCGGGGGCGATCACGGAATCATCCCGTATTCAAACATCTTGTTGGCGATCGGCGCCGCCACCCTGTTAATGAACTCGCCGCGCATCTGCGGATCATTGCGCATCGCCAAGATCACTTTCTGCTCGCCCTGCGAAGGGGGCGTACCTTTCTTCGCTGCGCGTTCTTGGGCCAACTGCTGGCAGCTCGATTGCTGGTACTTTTGCACGATCCGGTTCGCGACGGCGTCGAGCATCGGGTATTGTTGGGCGGAGGCGACATTCGCGAACAGCAACGCGGGCGCCATCGCAAACCAGATGACGTGATTGATCATGATTTGGCCTCCGTTCGTCAGGATAGCTTGACAATATTGCTTCGGCACAGACACTTCCCTACGGGTGTGTAAACGTTGACATGCTCCGCTCGCCAGAAACACACGTTTGACTGCGTTCGCCGACTGATGATTGCGTCAGGCGCGGCCCGGCCATCATAGAGAAATAGGAAGGGTCAGATTGCTCCTCGTCGACTATCGAGGCTTCACGTATTGCGCTACAGACTTGGAAACGGCGTCGCACCACTGGTCCATGATGGGCTTGACAGAATCGAACGTAACCACGGGCTCATTCGATGCAACACGCGCCAGACGCTCGCCGGTATGCGTGCGTATGACTTTTGACAGAATCTCCCCGGAGACGCTGTCGGTGCCAATTGCCTCGACCAGCAGCTTCGATTGCTGCGGCGCACCCTCCACCGCATTAATCGCCATTGAGATGACGAAGGCTTGCGGCACGTACTGATATGGCTTGAGACCCGCCGCTGTGCTTGCTACTCCGGTTAAGGCTACCTGCAGCTTGACCACCCCCGGTCCCGGTGCGTCCACGACCCGGACTCTAGATGCGATCGCCTGTCTCAGGCAGGTGGTGCCGTAGCCGCGTATCTGGTCGAGCGTCGCTTGGCTCACTTGCGCTGTCGGTTCGGCCTTGGGATAGAACACAACGGGATCAACGATAATTGCGCTATAGTTAGCCGGGTTGAGCTTGGGGTTGATGTACCGTAAAAACGTTTCCCCGTCGGGATCAGTCGCTTGCGTTAGGTCGGAGTAGTTCGGCATAAAGCCCGAGTATTCGGTCTGGGTCGGCATATTGCTGTTGCTCGCGCATCCGGCGAGGAGCATGACCGCGACCGCAGTCGCTGAGGTAATCCGCTTACGCATAGTTTCCTCCGCTTGTTCGTTCCATCGTTTAACCGCAGTTGACCTTTGCGTCGTGCGCGAATCGGGCTAGGGCGTAACAATTGTCAGCTCGGACTTCTCGTCACGTAAGTTATCCCGAAGGTTAGGAAGCGGATTGACCTATGTCAATCAGTAACGCATCCGCGCAGGACTCGCCGCAACGGGAAAAGCTAGCTCTCGCTTTTTCCCCCGCCTCTATTGGTGGACCGCGAAATCCGATCATGAGCTTCGTCAACCGGCTTTGCCGGTAACTAGATACAGCAATCGTGAAGCCGCACACGAGGCTCGAAGTCAGCGATCAAACCAGTGGTATTGCAGCGTGAGGGAAATCTCCTTGTAATTGCCGCCTGCCCGCGTGATGAAGCCATTCGACAATGCGAGTTTGGAAGACCAACTGCGAGCGAGGGGCACCGAGAAGGTAAGTCCGTAGCGCAAATTGGACTGCCGGTCTCGATCAGGAACGCCGTTCAGACTGGAACCGCCACCGTCGGCATAGCCTATGTCGGCGGCGATCCAGAACCCCGGGCCGAAGCCGTATCCGCCATGCAACTGGAACGTCCATAGCGGATCCTGACTACGCTTGTTTCCACGGAAGAAATTGTTGTTGGTGGTGAAAATCCATGTGCCAGCAGTGGCCTCGAAGAACCAGTTCCCGACAGGCTGCGAGAGGCCGACCTCTGGCTTGAAAGCCCACCGGTTTGTGCCTACGTTGACGAGTCGGGATGGAACGTATTGCCCGGTCGGGGCAGACATCGTCAAGCTAAGGCCTATCGAGCTGCTGGGGGCACGGCGCGCGAAATCCTCGGGAGACAGCGCCGGACTGCCCATGAGATTGAAAGCAAAGCGAGTGCGCAGATCGCCCATGCCGGCCCGGTGAACTTCGGTGGGAGCGTCTATCACGTTGCCGCTGAGATTGCCGCGGGTATACGGGATTGCGAACGCTATCGATGCGGTGTGACCCGCAAGCCCGAACGTGTGCTCATAACCGGCCGAGAAGGCGTTGATCCGGGCCTGAACGTTAGTGACGGGCAGCGAGGGATCCGTCAGAACATTGCCCGTAAGATACGTATAGCTGAACACGACGAAATTGGTGCCGGCTGGAGCCGCTGAGTAGGTTCGCGGCTCCAGCTCTTGCGCAGACGCAGTGCCTGCCGATAGCAGGAGTCCGACGGCACTGGCGTGGCGTAGCGCGCAGTTCAACGTAAGACGGCTCATTGTCAGTAGCCGCGATCAGATGCGTACGGCGGGGATCATCGGGGCGTTCCATGGCTATGCAACGGTAGGCCATCGTATCGCAGATGGCAGGATCCTTGACCTGCGGCTATGCCGTAAGCAACGCTAAGAGACCCATACTGAGAGTCGGCGGATTGCGCCGGATGGGCCGATGCTCCGATCAGGATTCTGTCGACACGAACAGGTCATCTTCTGGTGCGCCCTTTAGGAGAAAGTCATGAAGACTTTGGTGATATTGGCGTGCTTAATGGTGACCTCAAACGCATTCGCGGAATGCGCGACGAACTCGCGCGGTGAAACCGTGTGCGGCAACGGGCAGACGGCGGGCGGCTATAACCGGAACACCGGCACGGCCTGGACGTCCCAAACGAACCAGAATGGGGCGCGGACGACCCAGAGCAATCGCGGCGGCGAGGCGAAGACGATGAATGGCAAAGGCGTGGCCCACGGCCCCGGCGGGACCACCTGTTACCGGACCGCGAACAGCCACGGCTGCAACTGACAGCGCTTCTGTCACCACTGGTCCCCGGAGAAGCGGTTGCTTGTGACAATGGGCACGATGGATCTTCTACTCACTACCGCCCGCTGTCGAGTGCAGTCCGGCCATCCGTAGCGAAAGGCCGACTGTCCCTTTTTGGCCGGTCACGGCCGGAAGTCACTGCGTAGACCCCGTAACCTGTGAGTCTGATCGGTCGACCTCAACATTCATTAAGGCACGGACATGTGCCATCGTGCCAGTGGCCAGGGCCTCCGGGCTATAACCCCCTTCCAGAATCGAAACGATGCGCCCCTCGCACGTCGCATCGGCAATACGCATCAACTCACTGGTAATCCAACGAAAATCGCTGTCCTCGAGGTTCAGGCTTGCGAGCGGGTCCAGGCGATGCGCGTCGAAGCCTGCCGAAATGACGATGAGTTGGGGGCTGAACTGGCGTACCGCCGGCAACATGTCGGACTCGATCCGTGCACGGAAGAGTGCCGAATCACATCCACGGGGCAACGGGACATTGACAATGTTGTGGTTCACGCCGGTCTCCGATGCGGCGCCCGTACCGGGATACAAAGGCGACTGGTGGCTGGAGGCGTAAAACAGCTCCGGGCGGTTGAAAAATGCTGCCTGGGTGCCGTTGCCGTGATGGACGTCGAAGTCGACGACCGCGACGCGCTCCAGCTTGTGTACTTCATGAGCGTAAGCCGCAGCGATTGCAGCCTGATTGAAAATGCAAAAACCCATTGCCCTCGCTGGCTCGGCGTGGTGACCACACGGACGCGTGGCGCAAAACGCGTTGCGCGCCTGCGCGTTGATCACCGCATCGACGCCGGCACAAGCCGCGCCGACGCAGCGCATCACGGCTTCCCAGGAGCCTGGCGACATCACCGTGTCGCCCGCATCAAGCGGCACATAACCCCGCTGCGGAGCGATCTCCGCGACCTCATCGACGAAGGCCTGGTCATGGATCAATTGCACCTGATCGAGTGTGCCCATCGGCGCATCGCGCCATTCCAGCGCCGCAAATTCCGGCGACTGCAACGCGCGCAACACGACCTTTAGACGTTCCGGCGATTCCGGATGGTCAGGGCCCGGGCGATGATCCAGACACGCAGCGTGGGAAAAAATAATGGTAGTCGTCATTTACATTGATACGCGGCGCAGACCGCGTCGTCTCCTTATTGCCGGTGCACTCGCAGCGCTACCAGAGTGCATAACGCGGTAGTGGCGCGCCTCATCACGCCGCCCCAGACCTTCTGACTGCAAGAAGCAAGCATAGGGCCGCACGTACTTTCACGATAGTTAGACATTCCTTGAAACATCATAGGCGTTCGCTTATGGATCAGCCCGTGCCTGTGTGCAATCGGCTTTTTCCACGTCGCGACTACTCTGGGGTCGAGCAACGGGCGCTAATGGCCGAGTTCGCAAGTGCTGATCTGGCCGGGCTCCGCGATCGTCGGCCTGCACCGATTTCCGCACTCGACCCAGAAGGGCCTGTCGCGTGATGGGAGCGAATGTCGGGTGAACGTCGGTAAGCCGCCCCCGGTAGCGGTCCCTCAGACAGACTTTTCATCGCGAAGAAGAATGCCACACGGCAATGCACAAGACCGGGCAAAAAAGTACGTCGCACTCAGTTGCGTCAATCAGGGTGACACCCATAGCCGAACGCTAGACCTCAAGGACGAGATCGCCTCGGTAACGGCTTCACTTCCCGCTCAAGTTGTGCGAACCCCGGCCGATATCAACAGTACGATTGCATTATGGATTTTGAATGCAATTCGCCTGTTAGTGACATGCTCAATGGAAGGGTTCGATAGATATGAAACTGTCTTTTGTCCAGAAGCTCTGGATGCCGCTTATCCTAAGTTTGCTGTGTCTCGCTGGAATATCGGTCTATAACGCCTACCAGACGAGAGAAACGCGGTTAGACGAGCGCAAGGCTGATCTGGTACACGCATCGGAGATCGCCCTGAGTGTCGTCAAGACCTCCGGCAAAGACGCGGCGGCTGGTTCCATGCCGCTGGCCGAGGCCCAGAAGCGTGCAATGGACCGCATCCGGAACATGAGGTACGGCGAGAACGGCTATTTCATGATCGTCAATTCGCAGCCGAAGGTGCTGATGCATCCGACGAAGGCGGAGATGAATGAGAAGGACGTCAGCGAGTTTAAGGATCCGAACGGCGTTTACCTCTACAGAGATATGGTCGCTGTCATCAAGCGCGACGGCAAGGGCTTTACCGCATATGCCGCTGCAAAGCCGGGAGCGACCGAAGCCTTCCCGAAAATCGCCTACAACGTGGCCTATCAGCCGTGGGACTGGATTCTCACGACGGGGCTCTACGTTGACGACCTCGATGCGGCTTTCCGCTCGTCGCTGTATCAGAGCCTCGGCATCCTGGTGGTACTGGCTGCGGTCTTATCGGCTGTCGTAGTGATACTCAACCGTGGCATCGTGAACTCACTGGGCGGAGAACCATCTTATGCGGCCGAAATTGCCAACCGGATTGCCGACAATGATCTGACTGCGTTGGTGAAGGTAGCGCCACGCGACCGTTCCAGTCTGCTGTTTTCGATGAAGCGCATGCAGGAGCAGCTCACGCACACGGTCGGTACGATCAAGATTTCGGCCGACTCGATTGCCACCGCTACTCACCAGATCGCGGCGGGCAACCAGGACCTCTCGCAACGCACCGAAGAACAGGCCGCCTCGCTCGAGGAAACGGCCTCCAGCATGGAGCAGCTGACCTCGACCGTTACCCAGAATGCCGATAATGCCAGTCAGGCCAACCAGCTTGCTGCTCAGGCCGCCCAGGTGGCGGAACAGGGCGGTGTCGCGGTGTCACGCGTGGTGGAAACCATGGAGGGCATCAACGCCAGCTCGGACAAGATAGCCAATATTGTCGGCATCATCGAGGGTATCGCCTTCCAGACCAATATCCTCGCGCTGAATGCTGCTGTTGAGGCAGCGCGGGCGGGTGAGCAGGGACGGGGCTTTGCGGTGGTGGCCTCCGAAGTCCGTTCCCTGGCGCAGCGCTCCTCGGCGGCAGCCAAGGAGATCAAGGAACTGATCCACGAGTCCGTCGAGCGGGTCCGGACAGGCGCCAGTCATGTACAGGAAGCCGGAACGAAGATGCACGAAATCACCCGCGAGATCCAACGCGTGACCGACATCATGGGTGAAATCACCGCCGCTTCGCAGGAACAGAGTAAGGGCATCGGCCAGATCAATCAGGCCGTCACGCAGATGGACGAAGTCACGCAGCAGAACGCGGCCCTAGTCGAACAGGCGGCGGCCGCAGCGGGTGCGCTCGAGTCGCAGGCGAGCGATTTGAAAGCCGCTGTTTCGATGTTCAGGCTGGTCGTTTCGCACGACGCAGGCACGGAGAGCGACGCGCAGACGCGCCCGGCGGCTCTGGCGCGCGCCAGGGCGCAAGCCAGGCCAGCTCCAAAGCAGTTTGCACCGCAGCCGCCCGTTCGGACGGCGCAAACCGCCCAGGCCGACGAATGGAACAGTTTTTAGGCAGCCGCCCGCATCAAGTCTTGCCACCTCACGACGTTGCAGCGCGTCGAGGTAACCCGGTCATTGGGCAGGGCATTGAAATGCCCTGTCGTTGAAGGACGATCTGCTCGTGCCCGCGGCGTATCACTCGGCACTGCTTGAACTCACCAATACCATTCTTGCCGCACTCGATCAGGAGTGGGCCAGCGTCAATAGCTTTAAGCCGCACAATTGCGTGGTGCCTGCGGATCGATGTCACGGTGTGGGATTTCATGCTGTCGCCAGGACCTCAGCAGTGAGTAACTGCAATCGCACAAGGCGCGGCGCCTGCCCGATTGGCAGCGACCGAACCTCAACAGAAAGGGAAGCGTTCAAAGTTGAAGGCAAGCCAACCCTCGCCCGCCCCCACCGACCGTCGACCGGTGTCGAACAGCAAAGCCGCCACGCCGGAATTGGTCTATCTCGGGCGGCAGCCGATTCTCGATCGCAGCGGAGCGTTGAACGCGTTCGAACTGCTGTTCCGCTGTGGGGCCGCCAATTCCGCCCAATTCACGGATGACGCGGTTGCTACCGCGCAGGTCATCGTGAGACTGATCGGCGACATGGGCTCCCGCGCTGTGCTAGGCAATCACACCGGCTACGTGAACGTTGACCGGACGGTGCTGATGTCCGAAATCGTCGAGCTGTTGCCGCCTGAGCGCGTCGTACTCGAAATTCTCGAAACGGTGACATTCGACGAGGCACTCTTCAAGCGCTGCCGCGAACTGCGGCGAGCGGGCTTCCGGCTCGCACTGGATGATGTTTCTCAGGTGTCCCGACGCCTGCTCGAGTTTCTGCCGTGCGTTGATATCGTCAAGATCGACTTTCTCGAATGCCCGCGCGAACGCATCGAGGAACTGCTCGGCGTCGTTAAGCAGCACAGAAAAGTGTCGATCGCCGAGAAAGTCGAAACACCGGGCGACCATGACGCCGCCATGCGCGCCGGCTTCGAACTGTTTCAGGGCTACTACTTTGCGAAGCCGCAGGTGCTGACCTCGCGGCGCGCCGCGCCATCACGTGGTGCGCTGCTTCGCTTGCTGGTGCTGCTGAGCGGCGACCCAGAGATCGTCGAACTAGAAGCCGAACTCAAGTTGAGTCCGACCCTCGTCATTCAACTGTTGCGTCTGCTCAATTCCAGCGCGTTTGGGCTTGCCCGGACGATTTCGTCACTGCGCGAAGCTATCATGATAGTGGGCATGCGGCAAATAACGCGCTGGGCGCAGTTGCTCCTGTTCGCAGACGGTCATGTCCGCGGGTTGCGCTCCGATCCCTTGGCGCAGCTGTGTGGCACCCGCGCGCGATTCATGGAACTTGCCGCCGGCCGGATGCGACCCGGCGACGAACGGTTTGCCGATACCGCGTTCATCACGGGGGTGTTTTCGTTGATTCATGTGCTGTCCGCCAGGGCGATCGAGGACATCGTGCCGAGGCTACCCATTCACCTCGATATCCGACAGGCACTGCTTGATCGGCACGGCGCGTTGGGTCTGCTATTGAACGCCGCCGAGGCGGCCGAATCGGGAGAACTCGCGGCAATCCGCGCGGCGTGCGATTCACTGCCGAATTTCACCCCCAACGACCTGACCATGACCGGGCTTGCTGCCGCTGCATGGTACGACAATCAGGTGCGTCAGCCACATGCACAACGCGCGCACCGGGGCTCGAATTAAGGAGGCGTCCGATAAATGCCGTCCGCCTCAACCCGTCCAGTCTTGTCCCCCGTCGGTGCGCCTATGCGTGGCCTCCGTCTTCGGAAGCCAGATCCGAGCCGACACCCTCGAAGACCAAGCAAGCCCGGGAATTCGTCTGTAAAAAGCGACCCAGTTGAGTATCCACCGAGGTCCCCGGTTCGCCAAGAAGCGGCCATTAGGTCGTGCAGCCCGAACGACCCTATATGGCCGATTCTGTTGAAAAAGTCGGCGTCGATGCGGAATGTTAGGTATCCTGGAAGGCATCAAACGACGGGAGTGAATCGTCATGATGGGTCGACTGGATAGCGGGCAGGACAAGCTTTTCTACTCGTTCAACCTCGACCACCACGTCCCGCAATCACACCTGCTGAGAGGCATCGATCGCTTCCTTGATCTGCGAGATCTGCGCCAGCACCTCGCACCGTACTACAGCCCAATGGGTCGTCCATCGATTGACCCGGAGCTCATGATTCGCATGTTGATCGTGGGTTACTGCTTTGGCGTCCGGTCCGAGCGACGTCTGTGTGAAGAGGTGCATCTGAACCTCGCATACCGGTGGTTCTGCCGCATGGGTCTGGAGGACGCCGTACCGGAACACTCGACGTTCTCAAAGAACCGTCACGGGCGCTTTCGCGATAGCGACCTGTTGCGTCACGTGTTTGAAACTGTGCTGAGTCGCTGCATGGCCGAGGGGCTTGTCAAGGGTGAGGGATTCGCAATCGATGCAAGCATTATCAAGGCAGACGCGAGTCCTGCGAATGGCGTGTCGGGAACAGAACCTATCGACTGGGGACGTGCTGACGGACACAGTCGCGCTGTGCGGGAATATATTGAAGCGCTTGAGCAAACCAATCCAATAGCAGCAGATACATCTGAACCAGCAGCGTCTTTGACGCCTCCAAAAAAGATATCCCTGACCGATCCTGCCGCGCGATGGACGGCCGCTCCGGGCGGCCCTGCGTTCTTTGCCTACTCGACGAATTATCTGATTGACCTGCAGGCAGGGATCATTATGGATGTTGAGGCGACGCCGGCAAATCGCGCACAGGAAGTTGAATCAACCAGAACAATGATTGATCGTGTTGGACGTCAACGGGAGCTGACGCCTCGCAAGCTGGTAGGTGACACCGCATACGGCACAGCAGCGCTGCCTGGCTGGATGGTTGAAGAGAAGCAGATTGAACCGCACGTCTCTGTCTGGGATAAAACCACCCGCAAGGACAATACGTTCTCCCGCAGCGAATTCATCTGGAATGAACAGACCAACGAGTATCGATGTCCTTCAGGGTATGCGTTACGCAGCGACTGGCGTCCACTGAAAAATCCCCGTACGCACATCACGAGAGCCGACACCATCGTGTATCGTGCGAGCGAAAAGAATTGCAACCGCTGTGCGATGAAGAGTCAATGCTGTCCAAATATGTCGTTTCGCAAAATCACGCGCAGCATCCATGAAGCCGCCCGCGACGAGGCTCGACGAATCGCGACAACCCCCGAATACAAGCAGTCTCGCCGACAGCGTAAGAAGGTGGAAATGCTCTTTGCCCACCTCAAGCGCATCCTCAAGCTGGATCGTCTGCGGTTGAGAGGTCCAAGTGGTGCCCATGATGAATTTCTGATGGCAGCAACCGCGCAAAATCTGCGAAGAATGGCCAAGTGGCTCATGCCAGCAAGCAAGCAGATGAAGCAGGCAGTTCCATGACGGGCAAGGGAGATCCCTGCTAGGTTCAAGCTCGCAGCTTCGCCGATCGCCACAACGCGAAAACGTGTTGCCAACTCCTACATCCCCAACCAGAACACGACTTTTTCAACAGAATCGGCCAACTGCAGTCGTTCGCCTTCATGCTCCGACGGTCATTCAACTGACGGTTCTACCCGGAGAGCGGACGCACGCGGGTCGGCTGTCTGCCGCTAAGATCCCTTGATAGGGCCTACACAAGACGTTCCTCGCCGGCGAGAAACTCCAGCCAAGCCCTTCGACGCTCCAAGACATCGTTGTGCGTTCTCGTGAATAAACCCATCAATGCTCCTGGGTGAATGTACGTCGTGAGCCACTTGCATTTGGTCTACGGTCTGTGCGTTAGCGCACTGAGCCATTCTTGCCATTTCCTGTGAGTGGGACCAAGGTTAGGGTCGTATTGCCACCGCGGTCTGCCGAGATTGAATTCCACTGGCGATATCCTTTCGGAAACAATTAAGTGTCCGCCTTCGTTTGCCGAAACAATGATTCGTATGAAATTGTCTCAACTGCTCGGCGAACGACCTTTTTCGCGTCATGAGCAGCGCGAACATCGGCGCGTTGTTCTTCCGGCAAGATCGGCCGTGCGGACGCCTTGTACGGTGGCACGATGACGGTCTCTATTGGCAGGAGAGGGAACAATGACTCTCAGAATTCCCGTCCTCGCGGTGTTGTTCATGATGCTGGCCGCTCCGCTTCAGGCTGCAAGTGAGGAGGTGCGCCCGGAAACGGCCCCTCTCCTTGAATCGGTGCTGGACACGGCCCCGGTCGAGATCGACGGTCAGCTCCTGTTCAGAGTTCGAGGGGTATCGTCCTTTCCCGCCGAGCAACGCGCCGAGGCCATCAGGAGAAGAATCGAAAAGGTAGCGGCGGACCCCTCATTCCCGAGCGACGGGTTGAGCGCCGAGGTTGTGGAGAACGTCACGGTGATCATGGCCGGGCAAGCTACGCTAATGATCGTGAGCGAAGCGGATGCCCAATTGGAACACACGAGTCGCGACCACCTCGCCACATTGCATCTGATGCGAATCCGTCGGGCCATCGACGAATACCGGCAGTCCCGGAGAAGCGACGCTCTGCTCAAGGCGGGGCTGTATGCCGCTGGAGCCACGGCCCTGCTTGCGCTGGTGATCACCGTTCTGCTCGTGCTCGACCGGTGGTTGGACAAAGCGCTCTCCCGACGTCTGAAGAGTCGTGTCCACGACATCGGCATCCAGTCTTTTGAGATCCTCGGTTCCGAAACTATCTGGAAGGCATTTCATGGCCTGATGCTTGCTGTTGGCGTCGCGACCATCACTGTGTCAGTGTATGGCTACTTGCATTACGTACTTGCGCTCTTTCCCTGGACCCGCTCCATCTCCAACGGCCTGTTCGACCTCGCCGCTGGCGCGGTCGAACATATGGGGAAATCCATGGGTGCCAGTATCCCGGATATTCTCATCCTGGCCATCATCTACTATCTGTCCCAGTTCGTCCTGCGCCGGATCCGGCGCTTTTTCGACGCGGTGGCGCAGAAGCGCGTCACCTTTGCCCAATTCGAGCCGGAATGGGCCCTCCCCACCTACAGGCTTGTCCGGGTCTTGATCCTGGCTTTCGCACTTGTCGTCGCGTACCCGTACATCCCTGGCTCCGAGTCAGCCGCTTTCAAAGGGATTTCGATCTTCATCGGCCTGGTGCTTTCGCTCGGCTCCTCGACAGCGATCTCCAATCTCATTGCCGGCTACCTGATGACTTATCGAAGGGTGTTCAAGGTTGGCGACCGGGTGAGGGTGGGGGACGTGACTGGCGAGGTGATCGCCATCCGCCTCCAGGTGACCCATCTGCGGACGGTCAAGAATGAAGAGGTCACGATTCCCAATTCCCAGATCCTGAACGGCGACGTAACAAACTTTAGCTCCATGGCCGGCACCCGAGGATTGATCCTCCATACCTCGGTCGGAATCAGGTACGAGACCCCCTGGCGACAGGTAGAGGCGATGCTGCGCGTGGCCGCAGAGCGAACTTCGGGGGTGCTAAGGGAGCCACAGCCGTTCATCCTACTAATCAAGCTGGGGGATTTTGCGGTCACTTACGAACTGAATGTCTATATCCGTGACACGCATGTGATCGCCCAGATCTATGCGGACCTGCATCGGCACATCCTCGATGTCTTCAACGAGTACGGCGTGCAGATCATGACTCCTGCGTACGAGGGCGACCCCGACGTACCGAAGGTTGTACCGCGGGAACAGTGGTATGCGGCACCCGCATCGTCCGATCAAACGGAAGATAGTTGACTACTCACCAACGCCCGATAACGAAGAACGCGGAGGACGGTGCGTCGTAGCGGTGCACAGGCGCGAGAACGCAGATGTAACAAAGGCCAGCCCGGCGCGGTGGATTAGGCCATGGTTTTCGGGGCGGGCAAAAGGGCGGTGTTTTCTATTGAGCAACGGGGCGTGCGCGGATCCGTTCTCGCCAGGAAGTTTGCCGAGAATTGTTGTCCTACGGGAATGCCACAGGAAAGGTCATTCAGAACGAGTAACTGCGAGGCGAAAGTAAAGCTGCCGTTCTCCTCCTGAGTCGCGATCTACCTTCCATAGTCGATGCATTGCCCGGCTCCGCCCTCCGCGGTCTAGCGCACCAAGTGACTGCTCGACTTTGGCTCGACCGGCAGCAGTGGGTAGCCTACGGAAGTTCGGCTGTCGCGTGAATCCCTCGATGATTAGCCGACTTCGTATTCCCCAATTCGGCCAGCTTTAGCCAATCCACGAACACCCCGCGACCGTCCGATGCTGGAATCGCTGGCGACGCTGAATCGTTTTGCCAGGAAACTTGGTGCGCTTCGAAAGGCAATTGTCTAACTAGGTCGTTAGACTAACGCCTCGGCGAATCCCACCTCAAGGATGGCGTATGCGATACCTGATGGGTGACATCCCCCAGCTTATGCATTTGCTTTTGTCGGTTTTCACGGAGAGGCCGCAGCCGGCCGTAGAGAAGGGGCTTCAGCGCTATCTCTGGCGCCATATCCGCTTCGACTATGCGGAGCAGCTTGCGGACGCATTAGACGACGTGCGTTCGGGGGCGACCGGCGATTTTCTCTACCACAAAGCGAGCGGCCTAATCTTTGCGCATGTCGAGTTTGGCTATCACCGGTTATTGCTTGCGCATCTCTGCGCGCTGCACAAAACAGATTTTTCCCACGAGCACGTGGAATGGAACGTGCACCAGTTCGGGTACATGGATCCGCTCAGACAGCTTGCAGACGACTGCGTATTGGAGGGACACGCCTTGTTTCGATCGTCCTTCTCGAAGGGGGGCAGGTCACGGTTGGGCAGGCCTTCAAATGGGAGCCGCTTGAGCGAGCCGCCTTTGGTAAATTTGAACAAGATGTAATTTGAACTTGCCGCCCCGCTTCAAGATTGGGCTTGCGAACGTCCGCGAAGGGGGCGATTCGACCGTTCTCAGATGGGGAGCCAAAGGACCCTGGTGGGTCGGGTCCAGCCGATCACGGGCAGCAATGTCGTTCGATCAAGATAAACGCGGTACCGGCGCGACCCATTTCATACTTTACGACCGGCGGCCCGCATCCGATCAAAGATCGTCGCCAGTAATTTCGATTCGCTTTCCGCTCGGTGACGGTACCTTGTGTTCCACCACTTCCGCTAGCCTTTTTCTTCCCAACTGAAACGCGAGCATTAACTTATTGTGACTGTCGTCTGCCGCTCCGAGGTATTCGCAAATGATCTCGTGTCGGAGTTCAAAGGCGCAATATCCCCAGCCAAAGCCACACGCCGAAAACCACAACGTTGAATCGTCAGCGACAATTGGGTTCGTCAGGTTGATATATGAAGGGTCCATAGCGTCCACCCTTAGACTAGTCAACGCAGTCGATTTTCCCACACCGCAAGTACTTTGCCGCGTGGCTGAGACCGCACGTCGAAATGATAGCAGGCAACGTCCGACCAGTTGCCTATGGTCGGCTTAGCAGGGCGAGCGGCAGCTTCAGACCGCATTGCAGCCACACAGAACGCATCTCCGAGTGATGCCTTGGGGTCGACTGAGCCGACCGCGCGAGCGGTTTCGTTCTTCGGCCAGGAACCGTCGATCGCAATCGATTTGCGATCGACCGCTCTCTCGAGGAAAGCCGCCTTTAGATGCGGCAACGCTACCGATACGCCGAAACTGTAAATTGAAATGTCATTCCCGAGCCAATATTGCGGGACGCCCACACCCGTCCTCCGTGGGCTTCAATGATCGAACGACAGATGGAGAGTCCCATACCCATACCATCTGGCTTCGTCGTGTAAAACGCGCTGAAAAGCCGGTCCAGACCGTCGGGCTCCATGCCGATGCCGACGTCCTGTACGGCCACGAGCACCTGGTCGGAATCGCGCTGTTCGGTTCGGATGGTTAGCACACGCGCGCGATCGGTGACTGTCGCCATGGCTTGGACACCATTGATTGCGAGGTTGACGATCACTTGTTGCAACTGGATCCGGTCGCCACGCACCAAGGGCAATCCAGACGCAAGTTGCAGTTGCACTGTCACCCCATATCGGAGCGCCTCCTGCTTTACAAGCGCGACCGCCTCGTCGGTGACCTCGTTGATGTCGAGTGAGATCAGCTCCGGATCGGCCCGCCCGGCAAGATCGCGAACGCTCCGGATCACTTCGCCCGCCCGATTGGCTTCTTCGACAATGTGATTCACGCAGGCGCGCGCCTCGTCCAGTTCCGGAACCTCGCGGGTCAGCCAGCGCAAGCCAGCTGCGGCGGCAGTGGCAATGGAAGCGAGGGGCTGATTCACTTCATGCGCAATCGAGGCACTCATGTGTCCAAGGGCTGTTACACGAGCGACGCGGGCGAGTTCCGCCCGTGCCGTGTACAACGCCTCTTGCGCTTCCCTGGTTGCCGTGACGTCCATCAGCGCACCAACGAGTTCCTGTTCGCCCGATTCGTATTTCACGCGATGGGTCCGGACGGTCAGGTGTTTGATCGCTCCATCCGGCATCAGAAGACGGTGTTCGTAGTAGTAGGATGGTTCGCCAAGTGCCGCACGATCAATTTCATACAGTACAAGTTCTCGGTCATCCGGGTGAACACGTTGGAGGATGAGGTCGATCGTCGGCTTGACCGTTTCGTCCACTCCAAATATCCGATATGTCTCCTTCGACCAGACAATATTGCCGCTAGCTATCCTCCAACCAAAGCTGCCCGTATGACTTAGTCGTTGAGCTTCCGCCAAATAGGCCTCGCTCCGCCGCAAAGCGCTTTCAGCACCTCTTCGCGCGACGTTCAGCCACACCACAAACAGGGCTGTCACCGCAAGCAGGACGATGCGCGGCAAGTCCGTAGGCGCAACCGAGAACGAACCGATCGGCGGGACAAAATAATAAGTGAATCCCGCAACGGAAAGTGCAGTCGCGAACAAACCCGGGCCGAGGCCACCGAACCAGGCACTAAACATGATCGTGCATAGAGACAGCGATACGAACGCACTACCGTGCATGTGAGGTTCTAGTAGCAGCGCCGCGACGAGCGCCGCAACAACCGACAGAACTGCAGCTGCATAGTTAACAAGAGCGGACCGTCTGGACCACTGTAGAGGACTAGACTGGGACATATCTTCTGCCTCCACAAATCAGCAATGCCTCGCGCAATCTGGCTGCCTAAGCCATTCGGATCGACATCTTCAGAGCCGCGACCATCTCGTCAGGGAAATCCGCAATGCAGATGCCATCGACGGCAGCCTTGATCTCCTCGGCCTCGTGCGCGAAACCGCAGTCGCGCAACGCCGCGCGGTGACCGTCCGGCTCAGCGGGGGCGAAGCGCACCTCGGCCCGGTCCTTGCTGACTGATCGTCGCGCGGGATGCCGGCAATCATACAGCGATCGAGCTGGCGCAACCCATGGTGAGTCAGTGCGGCCGCGCGCACCGACGAAAGATTTCGAGGTGCCAGGCGAAGTCTGTTTCCGGGTCAATGTCCGCGGGTTACCTGAAACGGCTGTGGTAGCTGCGCGTTGAACGGCTGGTTAGGTACGGACAGCCGTATCTGCATATCCGCGCCCCTCGAAGTCGTCACTAAACTGATATGCAACTCTCTGACGACATATGTCGGGCATTCCATGTTTTATACAATTAACCCATATATCAACGCCGACTCTGTTTTGCCGTGGCTTTGCGCTGGCTGCGTACATGTTGGGGCGTGGAAGTATGATTTAAACCGGGCGCTCTTTCGAACGAATGGTTTAGTTTAACTAATCGTTTAGTTCCCGCGCTGTGCAGCGGCGGCATTTTTGTCCGTGCTGCGTCAACCGCGCGACTGCACAAAAAATGCAGCCTACAACCGTTGCTATTGCGCGACAGAAATTTGCACGCAATAGCTCCGCTCGCGAGTTGGCATTATCGTGGATGGCAGTAGCCATCTCCGCAGAGAGGACGCTATTACGGGGTTGCGTGAAGCATTGGATCACAACCTGTAACGTTCTACCCGGGAGTTGCGAATGAAGAAATCGCTCATAGCCGGCGCGGCGCTGGCAACCTTGGCAGGTTCGGCGCATGCACAAAGCAACGTGACACTGTATGGCCTGATCGACGCAGGCCTCACTTACACCAACAACCAGATCACCGGCACTGGAGCGGGTGGTCACAGCAACTGGCAGATGACCAGCGGTGGCGTCCAGTACAGTCGCTGGGGTCTGCGCGGAGCGGAAGATCTCGGCGGAGGCTTGCAGGCGATTTTCACTCTCGAAAACGGCTTCAACCTGAACAATGGTCAGTTGTCGTCTGCCAATCGGATATTCAACCGCTTGGCCTACGTTGGCGTATCCAGCCGTGACTTTGGCTCGCTGACCCTGGGACGTCAAACCGACGGCATGGTTGACTTCCTGGCGCCGCTCTCGTTGACCGGGACACAGTATGGCGGGACTCACTTCGCTCATCCCTTCGACGTCGACAACCTGAACGATTCGTTCCAAATCAACAACTCGGTCAAGTATCAAAGTCCGGATTTCGCGGGCTTCAAACTGGGTGCCTTGTACGGCTTTTCAAACCAGGCCGGTGGGTTCGCGAACAATCGTGCGTACAGCGTCGGCATGTCGTACATGTGGGGGCCGTTGAACTTCGGCGCCGGGTATCTGCACCTAAACAACTCGGCCCGAACCCCGGCACAGCTTAATGCGAACGGGGCAGTCACCGATACGCTTGGAGCCTCTCTCTCGGGCCTTCTGACACCGACTGCGGTGCCGCTCGGTGCACTCGCGAGCCGCCAGCAGACGTGGGGCGGTGGCCTCAACTATGCGTTCGGTCCGTTGGTCGCGGGCTTCGTCTATACGCAGACGAACCTGACCGAACTGTTCCTGACCGGCTTCAACACCCACTTCCAGAACTATGAAGGAAACATCCGGTATGCGCTGACGCCGGCCGTTATGTTGGCGGCCGCGTACACCTACTCGCGCGCCGGTGGAAATGCCGGTGGCGGCGCTCCGCACTGGAATCAGGTAAGCGCGCTCGCGAACTACTCCTTGTCGAAGCGCACCGACGTCTATATCCAAAGCACCTATCAGAGCGTGAGCGCGCGCGCTGGCAATCCGCTGGGTGTCGCCTGGATCAACGGTGTGAGTTCCCCCGCGTCGACATCGAATCAGATCGAGGCCACCGTCGGCCTACGTCACCGCTTCTGATTCGAAGCTTCCATCCGGGGAGCTCGCGCTAAGAGGCAGGAGCCGCCGACTCGAGTCCGCATCCGTAACAGCGGCCGGGGTGACCTCTCACGCAACCGTCCACGGGCCCGACGACGAGGCCCGTGCTCTCGCGCGCGACCGCGGGGTATCGCGGGGGCGATAGCTATATAGTGGCGAGATCAGGCCGATCGGATCGGTCGCCGTCGACGTTGATGGAGCGCCACCGCGCTAGGCATCCGGTTAACGGCCCGCTGCGTCGGACCGGGTTCGGCCGATTCTGTTGAAAAAGTCGTGTTCTGGTTGGGGATGTAGGAGTTGGCAACACGTTTTCGCGTTGTGGCGATCGGCGAAGCTGCGAGCTTGAACCTAGCAGGGATCTCCCTTGCCCGTCATGGAACTGCCTGCTTCATCTGCTTGCTTGCTGGCATGAGCCACTTGGCCATTCTTCGCAGATTTTGCGCGGTTGCTGCCATCAGAAATTCATCATGGGCACCACTTGGACCTCTCAACCGCAGACGATCCAGCTTGAGGATGCGCTTGAGGTGGGCAAAGAGCATTTCCACCTTCTTACGCTGTCGGCGAGACTGCTTGTATTCGGGGGTTGTCGCGATTCGTCGAGCCTCGTCGCGGGCGGCTTCATGGATGCTGCGCGTGATTTTGCGAAACGACATATTTGGACAGCATTGACTCTTCATCGCACAGCGGTTGCAATTCTTTTCGCTCGCACGATACACGATGGTGTCGGCTCTCGTGATGTGCGTACGGGGATTTTTCAGTGGACGCCAGTCGCTGCGTAACGCATACCCTGAAGGACATCGATACTCGTTGGTCTGTTCATTCCAGATGAATTCGCTGCGGGAGAACGTATTGTCCTTGCGGGTGGTTTTATCCCAGACAGAGACGTGCGGTTCAATCTGCTTCTCTTCAACCATCCAGCCAGGCAGCGCTGCTGTGCCGTATGCGGTGTCACCTACCAGCTTGCGAGGCGTCAGCTCCCGTTGACGTCCATTCAACACGATCAATCATTGTTCTGGTTGATTCAACTTCCTGTGCGCGATTTGCCGGCGTCGCCTCAACATCCATAATGATCCCTGCCTGCAGGTCAATCAGATAATTCGTCGAGTAGGCAAAGAACGCAGGGCCGCCCGGAGCGGCCGTCCATCGCGCGGCAGGATCGGTCAGGGATATCTTTTTTGGAGGCGTCAAAGACGCTGCTGGTTCAGATGTATCTGCTGCTATTGGATTGGTTTGCTCAAGCGCTTCAATATATTCCCGCACAGCGCGACTGTGTCCGTCAGCACGTCCCCAGTCGATAGGTTCTGTTCCCGACACGCCATTCGCAGGACTCGCGTCTGCCTTGATAATGCTTGCATCGATTGCGAATCCCTCACCCTTGACAAGCCCCTCGGCCATGCAGCGACTCAGCACAGTTTCAAACACGTGACGCAACAGGTCGCTATCGCGAAAGCGCCCGTGACGGTTCTTTGAGAACGTCGAGTGTTCCGGTACGGCGTCCTCCAGACCCATGCGGCAGAACCACCGGTATGCGAGGTTCAGATGCACCTCTTCACACAGACGTCGCTCGGACCGGACGCCAAAGCAGTAACCCACGATCAACATGCGAATCATGAGCTCCGGGTCAATCGATGGACGACCCATTGGGCTGTAGTACGGTGCGAGGTGCTGGCGCAGATCTCGCAGATCAAGGAAGCGATCGATGCCTCTCAGCAGGTGTGATTGCGGGACGTGGTGGTCGAGGTTGAACGAGTAGAAAAGCTTGTCCTGCCCGCTATCCAGTCGACCCATCATGACGATTCACTCCCGTCGTTTGATGCCTTCCAGGATACCTAACATTCCGCATCGACGCCGACTTTTTCAACAGAATCGGCCGAAAGTACGCATTCGTTGATGTTATAGCGACCGTTCGCGATTGCCGCTGTCGAACGACCGCTGTGATGCAGTGAGCGGGCATGCCAGCGTCGACATGCGAGCGGCGGCTTAGGCCGAACTGCTGTCCCCGAGAAGCCGTCCTGGATGACCGGATCACTCGGCGGATTCAACCGGTCGATGCAACGGCTTGGCGAAATCGCTCAGCTGGTGTGTCAAAGTCTAGTGTTTCCGGGGCCGCACGCCAATCGACCCAACGACAGCGGTATTCAAACGGTCAAATTGCGAGGAGTGACCATTCGCCATGCCCCATTGAGTGTTCCACTATCCTTCGTACGATGGGATGCATCAATGGTCTGCCTTTGTCGACTCGTCGCCTAGGATTGGAGGGCGACGGAAAAATTCTGCCCTTGCCACGTCTGACTCGAGGTCCAGAAGAAGGTGAATGCAAGCGACGAACCGGCCTGGGCTGCTCGCGTGACCAGATCGACGTAGTAGATGCCGACCGCCGTGGCAGTGGCTTCGCTGTCCTCCGACGTGGCCCAGTCGTCGATCGACCAGCGCAGACGGAAAGGCGCGGCCAAAGGGATCCGAAGTGTCGTGGCGGCCGGAATCGACGGCAGCGGGCGGTTGAAGTTCCAGATTTCGATGGCGCTGCGGCCGCGCGGCGCCTGGCTAGGCAGCGGCTGATAACGGTCAGCGACGACATTGAGGCGGTCGAAAACGCGACCATCAGAAGCAGAGCGAACGAGCTTGATGTATTCGGCGTGGGCCCACGCGAGCGGCGTGGCAGAGCCCGTCGGGCCGCCAGTCACGAAGGGCGTGTTGGGCAGATCGGGCAGATCCCACACTTGCTCGGGAAGCAGGCCGCGCGTTCCGGCGAACGCCTCGAGAGCACGGATGTAGGGTGTGGAATCGCCAACGGCGGCCAATTCATAATGTCCGCGTTCGCCAGTAAGCAGCGGCCAGGGGCGCCCAACCCCGAAGGGAGCGCCGTCGTACCAGTCCTCGCCGAGATTGCCCTGGCCGTAACCGTCATGGTTGTATCGATGAAAGCCCGGTCCCTGAGGTAGATCTTTTCTGATTACTGCATCGACCACCTTGATCGAGTTGACGATGATCGGATCATTCGCGGCGCGAATGCCATAGCGCACCAGTTCGAGAAAGCCTGCGTCCACGATGGTGTTTGCGTCGTACTCGTTCCGCCAGACGCTTACCTTGGCGGTGTTGGGATCTTCTGGAAAATTGAAGACGCCATTGATGTGCGTCGGCAAGATTCGAATGTAGTGCTGCGCAACGTCCGGAACCAGTGTGCCTTGCGTGGTGACGCACCATGTCTCGAGATGCGCTTCCAGAAAGTCCGCGTATTCGAGCAGGAACCGGGCGGTTTTGGCGTCCGCCCATTTCGCGGCCGCACAGACCAGCGCCGCGACGTTCGCTGCCAGTGTCGAAGGTGAATAGCCTTCGAGTTCTTCCCATCGCTCCTGCTGCGTCATGGGGCCGTTCCTGATCAATGCGCCTGCCGCGGCCAGCACCATTCCGGTGGGATCGAATTGACGCAGCAGACCGGCCTCGCTCAAGTGGTAGGCCAGGATGATTGGAAAGGAATATTCGTCGAGCTGCGAGGCATTGCCGGGCCACGGCTCACCGTCAATAAAAAACTTTTGCGGAAAGCTGCCATCCGCCAATTGCGATGCCGCGAGAAACATCAGCCCACGCAGCGGCGCATCCTGCGCACCCGAGGCCAGCAGCGCGAGTGCGCTTTGGCACATGTCACGCGGCCAGACCATGTGGTAGCCGGCAGCCAGGTCCCGGACCGTCTGTCCCCACGGGATGCTCAACGAAGCCACTAGCGCGCCGTCGGCCGTCTTGTCCTCATGTGCGAGCAACGCGTTGCGGCTCATGTTGAAAAGCGCATTGCCATCGCCCGTAATGTTCGGCGCCGGATGGAAGGGCTCGCGAACGGCGTCGCTCCAGCCCTGGATGAACGCTTGCCGATGACTGTATGGATCCGCGGGTCCGTCGAACGGGTAGGCCAGCGCCTCGGATATGGCGGTCAGCGCCTTGTTGGGCGTGCTCTGCGTAATCGGCGTCGGTTCGTCGACGCAGAACGCCAGCGCCAGAACGAATTGATTTTGCCCTGCGCGGTTAATCTCTGCTGTCAGGGCGACGTATCCGCCCTTCGCCGCGTCGTAGTTCCAGACGGGCAAGCGCTTGTTGGCGATGATGTCGGTCCAGCCGTCGTTCACTCCCACGAAACCGCAACTGGTCATGCCGAAGCCGCAGTCGGCGCCCAGCGCCAGCCAATAATGACCGCGCGTCGCGACCAGGCGATCGCCATTCGCGGTGCTGACGCGATGCGCGGTGTTCCCGGCGCCGTATCCCGCCATGTGAGGCGTCAACAACGCATAGACATGCAGCGTGTCGAGGAAATCCTGTTCTCCCTGCAATGTCGTGCGAACCAGCACGCAGGCCGCACCCTTTTCGGCGATCACGTCCTGCACCACGGTGTAGGGCTGTCCTTTCGCCAGGGAGGTGAGGCGGAAGGACAGGGCGGGCGGCTCCGGCCATTCGCATCGATGCTCGAAGTCCTTCTGCGCGTCGTGAAAGAAGGTCGAGCCGTCGGTAATGATTAGTTGGAAGTCTCGTACCTGAGGGGTGTCGACATCCGGGAAGTAGATTTCCGTAAGGATGCCGCCTGCTGTCGTGTACCAGACCTGGCTCGACAGGGAGTACGCCGTGCCGATGGCGTCTTTGTCCGCGCGGCTCCAGCTCAGCGGACTGCCAGGCGCGCCCGGAGCCGGATTCGATTCAAGCAGATTTGCCATCGCATCTCACTCCATTGTTCTCTTTGCTTCGATTGATCAGAAGTCCACGTGATGAGCAGAAGAACGGGCAGGCTACGCCTTGTAGCTATCGAGGATAGCGCTTTTGACGTGCATAGAGAGGGACACGTGAGGCCGGTCAATCAGCGACAGTTCGGAGGGACGCATGCCGGGTGCGCCCGCTTCGGGGACGTGAACGCGGAACGGGCGAATCGCGGACTTGTCGCCGTTCGCGGGTTCCGTGATCTTGCCGACTATAGGAGGGGTGCCCGCGAAGGTGAGGCGGCTCAGCGAACCAGTTCCCACGGCCGCTGCAGCAACGCTCACGAACTGCCGGCGGGATGATGATTGAGGAGTGTGGTTGTCGGTCATGCGAACTCCGCCAGTTGATGGGCGCGGTTCACGGAAAAGCCGCAGGTGCGACTTCTCTGTCGCCATGGATCAGAACGGGTAGCTAGGTAGCTGCGAGCGTACCGTGATCCATTGCCACTCGCTGAACTGGTCGGCATTGCTGGACGCGCCGTGGCCGAAACCGTTGCCGGAAATGCCGACGCCGCCGATCGGGCCATAAATCCCATGCACGACGGTCTGATCGTTGATGTGGATCACCCCGGAATGCAGCGCATCGGCGACGCGTTGGGCGCGCGCCAGGTCGGGGGAAACCACCGCAGCCGACAGGCCGTACTCGGTCGCATTGGCCAGTGCAATGGCTTCCTTGTCGGTGCGGAAGGTCGTGATGGCCGCCACCGGTCCGAAGATTTCCTCGTCGAATGCCGTCATGCCGGCTGTCACTCCGGTGATAACGGTCGGCTCGAAGAACAGTCCATGGCGTGAGCCACCCGTCAGAAGCTTCGCTCCTTCGGCCACTGTTTGCGAGACGATCCGCTCTGCATTGGCGGCCTGGCGTTCGTTGATGATCGGCCCGACCTGGACCTTTGCGTCGAGGGGATTGCCGACGACGAGCGCCTTGGCCTTTTTCACCAGGGCTTCGACGTAGGCCTCAGCGACATCCTCGTGTACCAGGTGACGGCCGGTGGTGAGACAGATCTGGCCTTGGTGGAAGAAGGAGCCCCATGCGCCGGCGCTCGCTGCCGCCTCGATATCTGCATCGTCGAGCACGATGAAGGGGTTGTTGCCGCCGAGTTCCAGTGAGACGCGCTTAAGCTGTCCGCCGGCGACCGAACCAACCTCGCGGCCGACGCGGCTGGAACCCGTGAAGCTGACCATATTGATGAGCGGTTCTCTGACCAGGGCGGCACCGGTCTGCGCAGCGCCCGGCAGGACGTGGAACAATCCCTTGGGCAGGCCCGCTTCTTCAAGCACCCGGGCAAAGGCCACACCGCCGATAATCGGCGACTGCACGTCGGGCTTCAGCAAAACGGCGTTGCCCATCGCCAGTGCCGGCGCGATCGCCCGCACGCCGAGAATGAAGGGCGAGTTCCACGGCGTAATGATGCCGATCACGCCGAGTGGAATACGCCGGGCAATGCTCTGAAAACCCGCCTCCATTGTTTGGGTGAGGATGCCTTGTGGCTGGCTGCCAAGCGCAGCTGCTTCCAGTAGCTCGCGTGCGGTGACGTGGACCTCCCATTGTGCTTTGGCGCGAATCGAACCGGTCTCGCGGATCAGTTGCTCGGTCAGCTCGTCGGCATACGCCAGCACCAGTCGGGCGGCCTCCCTTAGCACATCGCCGCGCTGCGGCCCCACCAGTTTGGCCCAAGCCCTTTGCGCCTCCCGTGCCGATGCGGCGGCGGCCGCGATGTCCTGAGCGGACGCGATGCCGATCGTACCGAGCTTTGCGCCCGTGGCTTTTTCCGTCACATCCTCAGTGCCGAGGCCCGGGTGCTTCCATCCGTTGCTGTAGATTTTTTCATTCCACACGTGTGTTGGTGTAAGCAACGTTGTGCTGGTCATTTTCGCTTCTCCGAAAGATAGTTATCCAGACTGATTTCCATCTACTGATAAGTAATTAGCGTATTGGGCATAATCAGTTTTCTATGCGCAATTTGAATGGCCAAACGCCGACTTTAGCCAATGCAAGCCTCGGATCTTAGCGAACGACCTTGGGTTCCAGTCGTGAATGCTTGCTTCCCACCCACACACTGGCCCTTCGGATTGCCTGAATGTCGAAATGTGATGTGCGGATTTTCCACTTTGGTCGTGCGTGAAACCCGCATAGCAAGCGATGACACACGATGACTCGGATAGGCGCATGCTACTGGTTGCCGGTTGCGAGGGTTAGATCTGAAGCCTTCAGGGGACACCTATGAAGGGACTCAGTTATCCGCATGACCTGCAGAACCCCCTACGAGTCGGGTCCACTTACGAAACGAGGTGCTGCAATGACGCTTCATATCGGCTTTCTTCTGTTCCCGAAAGTGCAGCAGCTCGATCTGACCGGACCGCACGACGTTTTTGCGTCGCTACCCGACGTGACAGTCCATCTCGTCTGGAAAGACCTCGCGCCGCTGAAGGCCAGCAGCGGGCTCACGCTGACTCCGGATACCACCTTCGACAGTTGCCCACCGCTCGACGTGATCTGCATACCCGGCGGAGCCGGAGTTGGAGATCTGATGGAGGACGCGCAGACGCTCGAGTTCATCCGTCGACAGGCAGGCACCGCGCGCTTCGTTACGTCCATCTGTACCGGTGCGCTCGTTCTCGGGGCGGCTGGTCTGCTTCGTGGACGCCGGGCCACGACGCATTGGGCGTTTCACGAATTGCTCGGTCCGTTGGGCGCAATTCCGGTGCGCGAACGGGTGGTGCGCGACGGCAATCTGGTGACTGGCGGAGGCATTACTGCGGGGATCGATTTTGCCCTGACGTTGGCGAGCGAGCTCGTCGGCAAAGAGGAGGCGCAGGCGGTCCAGCTGGAACTCGAATATGCACCTGCTCCGCCCTTCGACGCTGGTGGCCCGGACACTGCGCCGCAACCCATTGTGGAGCTGGTGCGGCAGCGGTCCGCCGACTCGCTAAGGCGACGCCAGCAGATCGTCTCGCGGGTTGCATCGCCCCTTTGATGCAAGCTGGTGAGCCTGACGGGCTAACGGAACTTATGAAGACGCGCGCCCGTGTATTCGTCAGGCCACGGCGGCGCGAATGAGCTTGATTGGCCGAGCGAATCCCGTCCGAAGAACGGTGCGGTATCTGTCACGTAATGGCGCTGAAAGCTTCCCGCGCGTAGTATGACCTCATGCGAAACGTCTACGCGAGGCGGCAATGAACGAGAGTTCGATGCAAGGGCGCCATAGGGACGAATGGAGCGAGCTCATCCTGCTCGTGATGAAGACGAGTCTGTCGGTGGCTCACGAACTCGGATTGCCGCCTGACAGCACGCTTGACTGCGCCGCGAGACATCTCCTTTTCCGCGATTTCACGTGGTTCGCATCGGCGATGCAGGGTGCCTCGCGAGTGCTCGCTTGCTGTGGATCAGGCGGTGACATCCCCGCAGTCGAAATCGCATACATCAAGACACTCGCGGAACGCGTTGAAAGCAACAGGAATGTGCTTGCGTATATTCGGACGATTTACGCAACTGACCTTCATGCTTACGGCGAAAGGCCTGCTCACGCATACGAGAGAGTGGCAGCAGCCATTCAGGCGTTGAAAGCCGATGTCCGGCGCGAGTTTTCACAAAGTGCCATGTCCAGTAATGCGGCCGTCGAATGCGCGTCAGGATTTGCAAAGGCACTTGCAGCGATAATGCATGCCGATGGCAATGCCGACGCCTACGAGCGGGCGCTCGCCGCGGTAATGCACGTGCGGTTCGCTGAGTCTCGCCACCTTGTTCACGGGGATACCGACGACGCGCGGCGCCATCTGACCGTCGACGGACGTGTGGCTCATATGCAAACTTCGTTCATGCCGGATGACTGGAAGCAGCGTGTGAAGGACGCGGTAAACCACCCAAATAGCCTGCACAAGTGAGAAATGGCGTGGTCTGGCCAAAAGCGATTGCGATCCTCAAATCGGGAGCGTTCATTGTCGCCGTGTAAAGAGCCATTCGCGGGGCGCTGGCTTCGATTCATCGATGTGTTGCGTGCCCGAATTCAAGGGGAATTCAAGGTGCCGCTTCTGGCAGCCATCTTCTCGACCATCCACGCTTTCAGCGATTTCACATCCGGTTGAAGCTCGTCTGCATTGGGGTATACGAGATAGTATCCGTTCGGCAACGACAGCGCTTTGCCGAACGGTTCGACGAGCGCCCCTTCAGCGAGTTCGGCCTCCACCAGGATGGAACTTGTCAGGACCACCCCTTGTGCGCGCACCGCGGCTTCGATCGCCATCAGAGACTGGTCGAATTCAATGCCTTTGATCGCCTCGATCTGCGCATCGACTAGACTGCCGAAGCGTGTCAACCACTCCCTCCAGTGAGGATGCAGAGTGTTATGAAGCAGCGTCGCGGATTGAAGATCTTCGGGCCGCTTCAATTTCCACTTTTTCGCGTATGTCGGGCTGCAGTATGCGCGTGCCTCGTCGGTGCAAAGCAGTTGCACCTTGAGTTGCGGGTCGACGCCGTCGAAGTGCCGGACCGCGAGATCGACGGCATCCACTTCGAAATCGACCATTGCGGTTGACGTGGAGAGGCTCAATGCGATTCCCGGATGCGTCTGCAGCAGGTCTGCCATTCGCGGAGCAAACCACTTTGCGGCGAAGCTCGGCGGCATGGACAGCCGAACGCCCTTGCTGTGACGTTCCCGCAGGCGGCGGCTGGCATGGATGATCTCCAGTAACGCCGGCTGGATCCGCGCAAAATACGCACGACCTTCGGCAGTCGGCGTCACCTGTCGTATCTGCCGTATGAAGAGGGCGACACCGAGCCAGTCTTCGAGCTTCTGGATCTGTTGACCCACCGCGCCGGGCGTCACGTTCAGTTCCTCGGCGGCTAGAGTAAAGCTGCCGTATCGCATTGCGGCTTCGAGAGCCACCAAGGCTTTCATTGGAGGAATGGGTTGCATGGCGCAGTTTTTATATTGCATCGACGAGATTAAATCATTTGTAGCGCATCTGTGGAGTGAAGACAATCAAGAGTCGAAATTCCATCGAGATCATCGCCATGAACCCCGCCTACTTCGCCTTCGCAGCGCTCGGCCTCATCTGGGGCACCAACTTCATGTTCATGAAATGGGCAAGCGTTGAAATATCGGCTGCCCAGATCGTGTTCCTCCGGACGCTGTTCGGTTTCCTGCCTGTCCTGGCCTTGGCGCTGTGCAGGGGTGAGCTGAAATGGCGCCATCTGCGCCATGCCCATCATTTCGGCGTCATGTCACTTCTCGCCACCGTGTTCTACTACTACGCGTTCGCGAAGGGGGCGGCACTGCTGCTATCCAGTGTGGCCGGCATGCTGAGCGCAGCGATCCCGCTGTTTTCTTTCGTTGCCGCGTGGGCGCTATTGCGGCAGGAGCGTCCGACCGCACGGATGATCGTCGGCATCGCAAGCGGCTTCGTCGGCGTGCTGCTGATCGCAAGACCGTGGGATGCGCACGGTGCAGGCGTCAATCTGCTCGGGGTGTCCTATATGGTCGCCGGTTCGCTCAGCGTCGGCTGCTCGTTCGCCTACGCGCGACGCTTTCTTTCCGGTCTCGACCTCTCACCGCTGGCCCTGTCGACGTGGCAGATCGGCTTCGCGCTCGTTGTAATCAGCTGCGTCACAGACTTCCACGGCATGGCACGTGTAACGGGTGATATGCGTGCAGCGCTTGGGCTCGTCCTGGGTCTCGGGCTGACCGGAACCGGAGTCGCCTACATTCTGTATTACTTCATCGTCGGGCGGCTCGGCGCAGTCGCGGCCTCCAGCGTGACATATATCCCGCCTGTCGTTGCCTTGCTGCTGGGACTGTCGATCGGCCGCGAACCGATGCGACTGTTGGACCTGCTCGCAATGGCGGCTATTGTTGGAGGGGTGTACCTGCTGCAACGCCGGACGCGCGCGAGGCCAGTTGCCGTTTCGCGGACGCGCGCGGCGCTTGGTTGAGCACGACGGCGTTCGTCGGATCATTTCGACGTGCGGTCGAGTTACCTGGAGATCGTCATAAATGGGGCCCCCGACTTCCTCACGTTCGAATCCAGCTGGCACAGCGGCTCCATCGACACCGGGCGCAGTGAAACGTGCTCGGAAGTATATCGACGGGCATGTCGCTGCTAATCCGTCCCTCGACGTCATCGCGCAGGCTGCGGGAATGAGCTCCTTCCATCTGCTTCGGGGCTTCAAGAAAGCAATCGGCGTAGCGCCTCATGCGTACCTGGCCCAACGGCGCGTGGAGGCGGCCCGGTATCTCTTGCTGAAAGGTCAACCGCTGCGGCACGTAGCGATCGCTGCAGATACACAATGCCCCGCGATGGAGGACGAGATGATCGATCTGCGCAGTGACACCCGTAGCCAACCGACTGCGGAAATGCGTCACATCATGGCCTCAGCCGATGTTGGGGACGACGTCTACGGCGATGATCCCACCGTCAAGGAGCTGGAGCGCGAAGTCGCGGATCTTCTCGGCAAGGAAGACGCCGTGTACATGGTCACCGGCACCATGACGAATCAGGTCGCCATCCGCGCTCATACTGAACCAGGCGACGCGGTGTTGTTTGACCAGAATGCACATGTCTATATCCTCGAAGGCGGCGCATCCGCGGCGATCTCTGGCGTACTCCCGCGTCTCCTTCCTGGCGTCAGGGGCGTCTTCACGGCCCAGGACGTTCTCGACGCGCTGGGTCGCCCGCATCGGTTCTTCCCAAGTACGATCCCAGCCCCTGTGAAGCTACTCTGCCTCGAGAACACTCACAACGTCGGCGGGGGAAAAATCTGGCCGATTGAACAGCTTGCCGAAGTTTGCAATGTCGCACGGTCAAAGGGAATCGCGTTGCACCTGGACGGCGCGCGTCTGTGGCACGCAACGGCGGCGACCCAAATCCCGGAACGGGAATATGCGAAGCATTTCGATACCGTCAGCGTATGCTTCTCTAAAGGGTTGGGCGCACCGATTGGGTCGGCGCTCGCTGGCCCCCGTGACTTTATCGATCGCGCACGTCGTTTCAAACAACAGATTGGAGGCGGATTCCGCCAGGCTGGGATCGTAGCCGGCGGCGCGCTCTATGCCCTGCGTCACAATCGCGAGCGTTTGAAAGAAGATCACGAGCACGCAAGGCTGCTGGCCAACGGGATCGCCGGGCTGCCCGGTATTTCGCTTGATGTCGCGACAGTGGAAACAAACATTGTCCGGTTTGGCATCACGTCCATCGCCGCCGGTGAATTCGTGGAGAAGCTGCACGCCAAAGGACTATACGTTCTTCCTTCGGGCGTGGACGGCGTCCGCGCAATTCCCTATCTCAACATCTCTCGTGCGCAGATTCTGGACGCAGTCTCGATCATCGCTTCGGTTGCGCAGGAGCACGCCAGCGCCGCAACAAAATCAGCGTACGAGGCTGGTGCTTCAAACGGAGCAGGGTACTGAATCTCAAACCCGTTTCCGAATGCTGCCATTGCTTCGCATCCCTCTTATTCACTGCTCAATGGAGTTCAACATGCCAACCTATATCGTTTCCGCAGCCGCGAACCGCCTGACCCAACAGATGAAGCAGGGGATCGCGTCACGTATCACCGAATCTCACAGCGACGCAACGGGCGCCCACGGATTTTTTGCGCAGGTTATCTTCCAGGACATTGCCGAGGGCAATCACTTTCTCGGCGGAAGTCCGCTGAAGGCCGACCATATATACGTCCACGGGCATATACGGGCTGGCCGGACGCCGGATCAGAAGCGGAGTTTGCTGGACGCAATTGTGAGCGTGATCGTGGCGGCGGCCGCCACTGAGCGCCGCTACGTCTGGGCCTACATTTCCGAGCTGCCTCCTTCGCAGATGGTCGAATACGGAAACGTGCTTCCGGAGCCAGGCCACGAGACCGAATGGCTTGACTCGTTATCGACCGAAGATAGGGCGTACCTGCTCGGCATCGGTTGAATGGCTCACATGCAAACCTCGTGAGTTCCCGTTCATTTTTCAGATTGGAGATTTGATGGAAAACAAGAACGAGGTTTCAGTTAGGCTGAAACCCGCCCTAAAGCATGCAAGGGCGCCGGTCGACTCGATCGCCAGCGAGTCGACCGCGTACAGCGACAAGTTGCCGTTCAGTCCCCGATCGGCATCGCAGACGAAACCAATTGCGGATCAGCAAACTCCACGCGATTCCGTCCTCCTCGCTTCGCTTTATACAAAGCGGAATCTGCCAGGCCGTATGCAGTATCGAAATCGGTTCGAACCGGATTGGCACTGACGCCGAAACTAGCCGTGATGCGACGATTCACAGGCGCACCGAAAACATGACTGCCGATCGCCCCGCGCATTTTCTCCGCTAACTGCAGTGCGGTGGCCAGATCATGCCCCGGTAACAGCACGGTAAACTCTTCGCCGCCCACGCGACCAATGACTCCCTGTTTGCCGACAATGCTCCGCAAGCACTCGACGATGCCGAGTATCACTGCGTCGCCAACAGGATGTCCGAAATCGTCATTTACTTTCTTGAACTCATCGATGTCGAGCAAGATCATCACTGCCCGATCGACGCGCAACACCTTGCTCGTCCGTTCGATCACGGCACTGCGGTTCAATACATTGGTCAGCGCATCGTGTGTCGCGCGATATTGCAACTGTTGGGTCAGTGCATGCATCTCGCGCTCGGCCCGGTCGCTACGTCCAATCAGGCGGCGCGTTTCGCGCATCAGGCGTTCGAAATGTCCGATCAACTCAGCTAGCGCCAGGCGACATTGCTGTGCGTCGGCCTCGATATTCGCATGGAGCGCGCGTGCCTTCTCGAGCGCATCGCTCTCGTTCTGGAACAGGTCCGGAGCGTCATGCGAAGATACGTCCGAAGAGGAAGTGGAAACCACCGTGGCCCTCCTTATGTCGCAACGGGGCAATCGGTGAACTGGATCGCCGTGAAATCTGCTTGCAATTCCTCGCCGAATTCGAGAATCGTTTCGTCTTCGGCGTCGCGGTACCATCTCACCAGCACGCGATTTCCGGATGAAGCCGCCTGATTCAAGGCGTCAAACACGCTGAACAGCATCTTCGTGCTCGAACTGTTGAAGTAAGTCAGGGTGACCTCTACCGTAACGAGCGCGTCGTGACAGCTTGCGAGGTACGCGCGAAGCCGCTCGATCACCGGCGCATAGAACGCTGCCGCGTTCTCGGGATAAGACTCTCCCCTGAATGTCAGCACGTCCTGGTCGAACTGAAAATCGACTTCCGGCGACGTCGTCGTGGCCGCAATATAAAGATTATCCATGGCTCGTACTCGTCCCGTGGTCAGATGATGGTCTTGAGGCAAAACAGCGTGGTTTCCGGGACGTCGACACGCGGATGAAAGGCGAACTCCAGCGGAGCGCTCGCATCGCGGGCCATCGTCAAGAACCCAAGCCCCGCGCCCTTGCTTTCCTCCGGCGTATCGGAGCGCAGCGATAATTTGTACGCCTGCTTGATTTCTTCAAGCGACATGGTGCACAACGGCTCAAGCCGTTCGCGCAGATAGTCCACTGCCGTCGTCGCAATGGGATTCACGCACAACATGACGTGATGCTCACCGTCGGTGGTGATGCACACCGCACCTTCACGTATGGCGCCACTCTTCCCGGCATCCTCGATGAGCGAATCCGACGAGTAATGAATGATATTCTGCGAGAGTTCGATAAAAGACGAAAACAATTTACGCCGGATTGGTGCGCTGATCCCAGCAACTTCCAGCTGCAGTTTCACGACCTCGCTCATCGCCGCAACTATGCTATGGGAGAAGTAACCCTTGTGATAAAAAAGCAGGTTGCGCCTCTGAGCGAGTTCAAAGAACGCGGCATCCTGATCTAACAGTTCAAACATGTTCATGAACTACCCTAAACGCGAGCAAAAAATAGCGTTACGTCATCGCGACGCGCTTGTGCGCCCTGCCAGCCGGCCAACGCGCGCTGCAGGCCATCGCGTATGACGGATAGCGATTGCGCACGGTTCTCGATAATGAGATCGAGGGCCCGACGCCTCCCAAAAGCAATTTTTCGCGGACCGCCGATCTGATCGATAAGCCCGTCTGTCGAGACGAACAGGAGGCTACCCTGCGGAAGCGCGATGGTGTTCAGCGTCCACGCATAGTCCGCCAGACTGTCCACATACCCTACACCCATGCGTTCGCCTGAAATGCTTTCAAAGTGATCGGCATCCGGCCGCAAAACGTGCAGCGCGATGCGTGCACCGGAAAAATGCAGTCGCCGCTGTGCCGCGTCGAACCAGAAGAAGGCTGCGTCGAGGCCGTCGTTCGACTGCGGCGACTCGCCTGTTCCATGCACCTGACCCAGCAACCCCTTGACGTTGCGATTGACAGCTGCCAGAAGGGCGGCTGGGTCGCGCGGCTCGATTCGTTCAAGCGCCTGCGACAGTGAAGCCGAAGCAAGTAGTGTCATGAAGGCACCGGGCACCCCATGTCCAGTACAGTCGGCTACAGCGCCAAACCATCCATCGGGAAACGAAGCGAAGTGATAAAAGTCGCCACCCACCACATCACGCGGCTCCCATACCAACGCGGCATCCGGCAACATGGACGACAGCGCGTCGCGCGAAGCGCGCAGCATCGCTCGCTGGATCACGCTCGCATATTCAATGCTCTGCATGATTTGGCGGTTCTTTTCCGCCTGCATTTCAGCCACGGCACCCAATAGCTGAAAGCCGCTGGCAAGTCCGACGAATCGGCCCTGTCGTGTCACGATGAATCCGTCGGACAGCGCTTTTTTACCCACCTCAACCGTCTTGAACGTAAGCGCTTCGATGCTCATGTCCGCGTCAACGATGAGTGGCTCCTTGTCCATGAACGCGATACAGCTTTTCTTGTCGTAAAGCTCCCGGTGAAACGGTTTGCTCATTTCCGACAGAAGAATATCGCGGTTAATCAGTCCGATGGGGCGGTCACCTTCCACCACGGCCAAACTGACCATGTCGCGCCGCGAATAGAAGATCTCCATTGCCAAAGAGTTTGAATCAGCCGCATCGATGACTGGGACTTCCTGGCAGAGATCGCCCGCGCAACGCGGGCTTCCGGGGACGCCCGGGCGACGAAACTGCGCAAGCGCGGGGTGCATTTCGAGACTACCCGTTGAACGAGAAATCAGCACGCTAAAGGGTCTTTATGTCAGTTTCGTTACACCTGGTAATTAAGGAAAGCCTGCCAAAAAGACAAGCGTGACGTGGGCGCGCCAGAAGGCCCGTCGCAAACGTTTTCCCCTTGTTATCACTGCCATGTCCTCATTTAAGCTAGCTCGCGTCGCTGCGAGTGTCGCGTAGTGATGCGAAAGACTACGACCGGACCTGTATCGGGCGCTTACCGCTACCGCCGCGCCGGGACGACGGCAAGGTCGCAGCGGCGAAGAGCAACCAGCGGAAGAACTAGTCGCATCGTGATGGCGTGTGTTCAATGCATCGGATTTCATCGACACCTGTAGCGGGCGGGTTTGCGACGCCGGTTGAACAAGCACACGATTAAGGCTGACGGACATATCCCGAAAGCATTCAGCGCGTGGGAACGTTCCTTCACATGGGCGGCCCGCCAGAATGACGTACTGGCCGCACGGAAAGTCAGTCCGGGTTTATAGCGGATGATGTCCACGAAAAACTCGCTTCGATTCCTTCTCCCAGATCGGTCTTCGGTACGCCGGAGTCCGGTCCACATGCATTAATTGACATCGAGAGCAAAGCTGATAATAATGTCAATTAGAAGCTGGGGGAGCATGCGACGCCCGGCTGGTCACGGCTGCCCATGAGACTGAAAGAGTCTGCTACCGCGACGACCGCAGTGGTTCCGATCATGGATGGAAGGTAGTGTGACGTCGGGCGACCAACTCGAAGTGGCATGGTGATCCTTCAATTTCAGGCCTGAAGGGCGAACGTTTGTTGGAAAGACGTTGCCGCCTCGGCAAGTTTCTCCAGCGGAAGAGAGGGGCAACGATGCAGTGCCTCGCATTTGATCGTTTGCGTTCCCTGACGAACAGGACCGAACTGCACCGGTTAGTTCGAAATGTTCCACATCCCAATGCCACCCACACCTTGCGCTTATGACTTTGTACAATCGCCAAGCCCTCTCATGGGGCGCTGTAGTCTTGACGGTCGCTGTCTTGCTATGGATCTTGCGCCCCGTCCTCGCACCCTTCCTGCTTGGTGGGCTCATCGCATATGTTTTGCAGCCGGGGGTCGAGTGGCTGGTTCGTCATCGCGCGCCACGCGGGCTCGCGGCGCTCGCGATGATGTTGTTGTTCGGATTGATGGCTGCGCTGCTCGTTCTACTCGTGCTTGCCGTGATCCAGAAGGAGGGGCCTGAGCTGATCGGACAGATTCCCTCCCTGGTAGGGAAGCTCAACACGTGGTTGCAACCCAAACTGGCTTTCCTGGGCCTGAGCTACTCGCTCGATTTGGGCAATGTTCGCGACATGGTGGCGGTGGATCTCAAAGCGAGCGAACAGACAGTCGCGTTGGCTGTGTGGCAGTCCATGCGCACGAGCGGCAACGTGATGATCACTGTCGTTGGCAACGTCGTGCTGGTGCCGCTCGTGCTGTTCTATCTGCTCTATGACAGACACGAGGCGTTCGCTCGCCTGGAAAGCTTCGTGCCGCGGCGCTGGCTGGGCAAAACGCGGGAGTTCATGACAGACACAGACCAAATGCTGTCGCAATACCTGCGTGGCCAGGTACTCGTGATGGGGGTGCTCGCCGCGTTCTATCCGATAGCACTGACGATCGCGGGCTTTGAAATCGCGCTACCCGTCGGTCTTTTTACCGGGCTTGCGGTGTTCATTCCGTATATCGGATTTGCGACCGGGCTTGTGCTTGCGCTTTTAGCCGCGCTGCTGCAGTTCGGTAGCTGGTATGGTGTCGGCGCGGTGGTCGTCGTGTACGCCGTCGGCCAGATTCTCGAGAGCTTCATTCTCACGCCACGCCTCGTTGGCGAACGCATCGGCCTGCATCCGCTCGCGGTGATTTTCGCCTTGCTGGCCTTCGGCCAGTTCTTCGGCTTCTTTGGCGTGCTACTTGCGCTGCCGGCCAGCGCGATCCTGGCGACGGGGCTGCGCGAACTGCGCCGCCGTTATCTCGCGAGTGCGCTTTACGGTAGCTGACTCATATTCACAGCACCGCAGTACTGGGCGAGGAGGCCAGGGCGTGGGGCAACACGCGATCCGGCAGCCGTCTCCCCACTCCTTCGTTGTCGGCGCCGTTTCTCCCGATCACAGCTGCCTCGCTTCTCGTCTTGCCACCCCTCTAGCCGCACCCTGAGGCTGGAATTTGTCCACTCGATCAGCGGACAGGCGGTTTTGCTCGACAGGCCTTGGTTTCCGGCTTACCTGCGGGCAATGGCAACTGCGCAATTCGCTCCGCCTCCGCACGCTTCAGTCCAAGTGCCTGTAGCACGACTACTGCCGCGCGCTCCGCGAAGTTCTGGTCTCCGAGTCCAGATGCCTTCTGCCGCTGGACCGCTGGTGCGACGGAGGCGGAAGAGTGCAACTCAGCGGCGATCGCCGCGAAGATGATGCCCGTCACGGAAATGAGACACAGAAAGTGGTCCGGCACGACAAAGCGTTTCGCGGAAATGCCTCTTTGACTATCGCGCAGCATGCGCTGACCCAGGCCCCAGTTCAGCGCATGCACCGAAAAACCCTCGCGGATCAGGAGTTGTCCCCACACCGGCTCGCGGCGGGCGCGCATCAGCGTATGACGCACACAGACTGCGACCACTTCGGCCGGGTCGGACAGTCCGCTAGCCAGGCGGTCAAGCGAATCAGCGAACTCCTCGAACACCCACTCGACGAGTGCGGCGAAGATTCCTTCCTTCGACTCGAAGTGGTTGTAGAAGGAGCCGAAACCGACGTCGGCGGCCTCGGTAATGTCGGTGATCGCGACTGAACCCATTCCTTTTTCGGCGATTAGCCTGAGCGCAGCGTCGAGCAGCCGGGTACGAGTCTCCCGCTTGCGGCGGGTGCCGCGCGGCTGATGCCCTTCGGTCGCCTCGGCCGGAGCTCGCAGCTTTTGTGTGCGCTGCCGGGTCGCACGGGAGTTCGGGGTATCAGGCATCGCGGCTCCAGTTTTCTGTATTGCCATATTTTAGATTTATACGTCATAGTTGACAATATCATCATTTATAGATTTAATGTCACTGTCGCGAACGGATTGGTGACGGCGTGGACAGACGAATCTGGTTGCGACGGTGCCCGGAACAGGATGCTGCAGCGCCGGAGAGGAGTCAGCCACTGCCGTCCAGATCCATCAGCGCCGGGCCGGGGGAGGAGCTGTTTTACGCTCGGTCGCTGGCTGTTTCGTGCGAGTGACCGCATGCGATGACGAAGTACGAAGAGTTGCAAGCGGTTGTATCAGACGCAGCGAGTAGGAATACTAAGTTACAGGCATGCCGGATCGAGCGCTAATGCATTTGGCGAAGCATGCTGCCAGACACACCGTGTCTTCCGATGCCTCGCCCTTTCTTATTGCTGGACCATCACCTGTCTTGTGAACATCGTGAAACTTTCCGGTCTTAACGCGCAGACGCTTGCGCGCCCCTTCCTGTCGTCCGTCGCACGACCATCCCTCCGGGGACGTCTTCTCATTGTGGCTTGCGGCGCAATGCTGCTAGCGGCCTGCCACCAGCGCGAAACCGTCGCTCCTGAGCCGAGGCCCGTCGTCGCTGTCGCGGTTCATCCCGACGGGCGCACGGCGAGCGCCTCATTGCCGGCTCAGATACAGGCGCGATATTCCACGCCTCTTTCGTTCAGGGTTGGAGGCAAGGTCACCGAGCGGCGGGTGCGAATCGGCGATACCGTCAAGGCGGGACAGACCGTTGCGCTGCTCGACCCTACAGATCTGCGCAATAACCTGGCCAACGCGCGAGCGCAGCTCGATGCCGCCGAACATCGTCTCGTGTACGCCAAGCAGCAGCTCGATCGCGACCGCGCTCAGGCGCAGGCAAACCTGATCGCAACGGCGCAGATGGAGCAGACCCAGGACGCCTACGCTTCCGCCCTCGCGCAGCGCGATTCGGCGCTCGCCCAGATGGCCCTCGCCACGGATCACCTGCGCTACGCCACGCTCACCGCAGACCACGACGGCGTCATCACGTCGGAGGACGCCGACACCGGCCAGAACGTTCAGGCAGATCAAGCCGTCTATCACCTCGACTGGACGGGAGACGTGGATGTTGTCTGCGACGCGCCCGAGCGGACGCTTGGCGCATTGACGGTCGGCAGCAATGCGCGCGTAAGCCTGTCCGCGCTGCCGGGTAAGACCTTCGAGGCGCGCGTGCGCGAGGTGTCGCCCGCAGCCGATCCGCAAAGCCGCACCTGGCGCGTGAAGCTCACGCTGGCCGCGCCGAGCCCCGAAGTTCGCCTCGGCATGACGGCGAATGTCACGTTCGATGCCGTCGGCGACGCGCCAGCGGCACGTCCGTTCGCGCTGCCTGTCACCGCGCTTTTCCACAAAGGCGAGGACCCCGCTGTGTGGGTGGTGCGCGCCGGCAGCGACACCCTTGAGCTGCGCGCTGTCAGCATCGCGCGCTACGGCGAGCGCACGGTCGCCGTCACTGGCGGCCTCCACGACGGCGACCGCGTCGTGATGCAGGGCGTTCACGCAGTGAGCGCAAACCAGCACGTGCAGGTGGTGGCCCCGTTGCATCCGCAGGATTTTTCGTCATGAACGCACGCGACCATGAAACCGCGCGTGACAGCGCGCCCGTCACCCCGTCCGACGTCGAGGCACATGGCGAAGGCGGCTTCAATCTCTCCGCGTGGGCGTTGCGTCACCAGCAGCTGGTGATCTTTCTGATCGGGCTTGCAACCCTGTTCGGCGTGATCGGTTATACGCAGCTTGCGCAGTCGGAAGACCCGCCGTTCACGTTCCGGACCATGGTGGTCAAAACTTACTGGCCGGGCGCGACTGCCCGCGAGGTGCAGGAACAGATCACGGACCGGATCGGCCGTCAGTTGCAGGCGGCACCGTATGTGGACAACATCAAGAGCTACTCGCGGCCCGGCGAGTCGATGATCTTCTTCGCCATGAAGGACTCGGCCCCGGTCAGGGAAGTCCCCGAAACCTGGTACCAGGTGCGCAAGAAAGTGGGCGACATCGCCGCGACGCTGCCCAAGGGGACGGTTGGACCGTTTTTTAACGACGAGTTCGGTGACGTCTACACGAACATCTACGCACTTGAAGGCGACGGCTTTACGCCTGCGCAACTACACGACTACGCGGATCAGTTGCGCACGGTCCTGCTGCGCGTGCCCGGCGTCGCCAAGGTCGACTACTTTGGCGACCCGGACCAGCACATCTTCGTCGAGATATCGAATGCGGAGCTGACGGGGCTCTCTATCACGCCGCAGCAGCTCGCCCAGGCAATCGACGCACAGAATACCGTTGCGCCCGTTGGCACCATTACGACGGCGGACGACCGGGTGTTCGTGCGACCGAGCGGCGCGTTCAAGGACGTGCAGGCACTCGCCGACACGCTCATCACCGTGAACAAACGCACGTTCCGGCTTGGTGACATCGCGAAAATCACGCGCGGCTACGACGATCCTCCCGGCACGCAGATGCGCGTCGGGGGGCAAGCGGTGTTGGGTATCGGCGTGACGATGCAAAAAGGCGGCGACGTGATCAGCCTCGGCAAGGCGCTCGACGCGAAAGCCGCCGAACTGCAGGCGGCCCTGCCGGCGGGGCTCAAGCTGGCTGCCGTCGCGAGCATGCCCCACGCGGTCAAGCATTCGGTGGACGAGTTCGTCAGGTCGGTTGGCGAAGCGGTCGCCATCGTGCTGGTCGTGAGCCTCGTTTCGCTCGGCCTGCGCACCGGCATGGTCGTCGTGATCTCGATTCCGATCGTGCTCGCCGTGACAGCGCTGTGCATGCATGTGTTCAATATCGGGCTGGACCAGGTCTCCCTTGGTACGCTCGTGCTCGCGTTGGGGCTGCTCGTCGACGACGCGATCATCGCCGTCGAAACGATGGCCGTGAAGCTCGAGCAGGGGTGGAGTCGCATGCGCGCGGCGGCCTTTGCCTACTCGAGCACCGCATTCCCGATGCTGACCGGCACGCTCGTGACGGTATCGGGCTTTCTGCCGATCGCACTCGCGAAATCGAGTACGGGCGAATACACGCGCTCGATTTTCGAAGTGTCCGCCATTGCGCTGATCGTTTCGTGGTTCGCGGCTGTCGTGCTGGTCCCGTTACTCGGCTACCACATGCTGCCGGAGCGCAAGGCCCACTGGCGCGACGGCGCTCATGACGAACATGACGTCTATAACACCGGCTTCTACCGGCGCCTGTCGGATTGGATCACGTGGTGTATCGAGCGCCGCTGGGCCGTGCTTGGCGTCACTGCCGTGCTCTTTGCGATCGCGATGGCGGCCTTCACGCGCGTGCCGCAGCAGTTCTTCCCCAACTCGGAGCGGCCGGAACTGCTCGTGGACCTGCGGCTGCCGGAAGGCGCTTCGTTCGAGGCGACCCTGCGTGAAGCCAAGCGCCTGGAAAAGGCGCTCGACGGCCAGCCCGCGATCGAGCACTTCGTGGACTATGTGGGCACCGGCGCACCGCGCTTTTACCTGCCGCTCGACCAGCAGCTTCAGCAGCCAAACTTTGCGCAGTTCGTGATCACGGCCAAAAGTGTCGAAAACCGCGACGAGATGATGCACTGGCTCGATGCCAAACTTGGGCGAGAGTTCTCCGGCGTGCGCACGCGTGTGGCGCGACTCGAGAACGGGCCGCCAGTGGGATTCCCGATCAAGTTCCGGGTGAGCGGCAGCGATATTGCGACCGTGCGCTCGATTGCTGAAAAGGTCGCCGGAACGGTCCGCGCTGATTCCCGCACGCGCGATGTCCAGTTCGACTGGGACGAGCCGGCCGAACGGTCGATCTCGTTCGAGATCGATCAGAACCGGGCGCGCCAGCTTGGCGTGTCGTCGGAGGACGTATCGAACTTCCTGGCGATGACGCTTTCCGGTTACACGGTCACGCAGTTCCGTGAGCAGGACAAGCTGATCAACGTCGATCTGCGCGCGCCGAAGAGCGAGCGTGTCGATCCAGCGCAGCTCACGAGCCTCGCGATTCCGACGCCGAACGGCCCGGTTCCGCTCGGTTCCCTCGGACATGTTCGGGACGCGCTCGAGTATGGGGTGATCTGGCAGCGCGACCGCCAGCCGACGATCACCGTGCAGGCCGACATTCGCGGCAACGCGCAGGGCATCGATGTGACCCGCGATATCGAGCAGGCACTCGTGGAGCAAAAAGCGACGCTGCCGGTCGGCTATCGGATAGACGTGGGCGGCTCGGTCGAGGAAAGCGCGAAAGGCCAGAGCTCGATCAACGCCGAGATGCCGCTCATGATCATCGCAGTGCTGACGCTGCTCATGATCCAGCTGAAGAGTTTCCTGCGGACGTTTATCGTCGTGCTGACAGCGCCGCTCGGGCTGATCGGCGTCGTGGCGGCGCTGCTCCTGTTCGGCAAGCCCTTTGGTTTCGTCGCGTTGCTCGGCGTGATTGCCATGTTCGGCATCATCATGCGCAACTCCGTGATCCTGGTCGATCAGATCGACCAGGACATCGCGGCGGGGCACGGGCGTTTCGACGCGATTATCGGTGCAACCGTAAGACGCTTCAGGCCGATCATGCTGACGGCCGCCGCCGCCGTGCTCGCCTTGATTCCACTCCTGCGCTCAGCGTTCTTCGGACCGATGGCGACCGCGCTGATGGGTGGCATCACGATTGCCACGGGACTGACGATTTTCTTCCTGCCGGCGCTCTATGCGACCTGCTTCAGGATCCGGCGCGACGAGCGCGGGATGCAACCGGTTGTCGTCGAGCATACGGAGATTTGATCATGAAGCTGGCCTACAAGACATCCGTTCTCGCAGTGGCTACGGCGCTCGCATTGACGGGCTGCTCGTTCGGTCCCAATGGCGAGCCCCCGGTGATGCCTTCGCCCGGGCACTACGGCGCGCAGGCGCAGCCCTCGACGACTGTTGCCGCAGGCGGTGTTGCGCAGCGGTTCGATCTCGGCGCGACATCGATGCCGCAATGGTGGCGGCTTTACCGGTCCGACGCGCTCGATGCACTCGTCGACGAAGGCTTGCGCAACAGCCCGACGCTTGCAGGTGCGCAGCGAACGCTTGCGGCCGCGCAAGAGGAACTGCGCGCGCAGGTCGGTTCATCCACGCTGCCGTCAGTCGACGGTGTCGCCCAGGTTGAACGCGCGCGTTCACCCGTCGTGCCGGGGCTCGGCCCTGAGCAGGTGCAGTACAACTTTTTCGCCGGGCAGATTCAGGCGCATTACACATTCGACTTCTTCGGCCAGACGCGTTACGCGAACTCGGCGAGCGCCGCTCGCGTAAACGTGCAGGCGTATGAACTGGAAGCGGCCCGGCGCGCGCTTGCCGCCAACATCGTCGCCACGGCGATCAATGTGGCGGCGCTCGATCGCCAGATCGCGCTCACCGAACGGCTCGTCGCCGTGGCGAGCGCAGCTGCAAACGAGGATCAGCAACGATACGCGCTCGGGTCTATTTCGCATGTGCAGGCGTTGAACTCGACGCAGGACGCAGATTCGATCGCGGCGAGTCTTCCGACCATTCGCCAGCAACGCGCCTCAGCGGTCCACGCGCTGGCGGTATTGATGGGCCGGACGCCCGATAACGCACCGACCGTTCCTGACCTCGACAGCCTGGCGTTGCCCGAGCATGTGCCCGTCGTTGTGCCGTCAGACCTGCTGCGTTCGCGTCCCGACATTCAGGCCGCCGACGCCGCCGTGAAGGCCGCCGCGGCCGACGTTGGGGCTGCAACCGCGCAACTTTTTCCGAGCCTGTCACTAACGGGCTCGATGGGTCGTGGCGGCTTTAGCTGGCCTGCGGTGCTCTCAGGCGCGGGCGGGCTTTGGGCAATCGGTGCGAGCCTGTCGCAGCCGCTCTTCCATGGTGGGGCGTTGTTCGCGCAACGCAGAGCCTCGATGGATACCTACGATGCAGCGGTTCTGCACTACAAATCGACGGTTCTGTCGGCATTTCAGGATGTCGCGAATTCGCTGGCCGCACTGGACAACGACGCGCAGACGCTGGCATCTACCGAAAGAGCGAGACAGGCAGCCCGCACGGCATTCGACGAAACGGCGTCGCGCGCCCGCCTGGGTTCTCTGCCGTCGACGGCACAACACGCCAGCGAGCAGCGATTTCTCAATGCACAGCTTGGCGCGGTACGCGCCGGCAGCCAGCGCATGAGCGATACCGCTGCACTGTTCCAGGCGATGGGCGAATTGCCGGCCGATCCGCCGCACGTGACGTCAAGAGAATGACCTTGACTCCGTGAGGTCGGGGAGAGCGTCACGATGAACCGGGCCGCTCTCCATTGGGCGACACTTCCGCCTCGACGAGCGGCAACGCTCGCGTTGCAATCTTCTCCGCTTCGGCGCGCTTGAGCCCGAGTGTCTGCAGAAGCATTGCTGCCGTGCGCTCGGCGAAGTGCTCTCCGCTGAAACCAAGTTCGTCGAGCAGCTGCGCCGCCGGCGCGCCCGGTGCGACGAAATTCAGCTCGGCTGCAACTGCCGCGAGCACTGTGCCGCCCACCGAAAGAAAGCCGATGAACGGATCAGCGACCACGAAGCGCTTGGCGGCAATACCGTTACCAATATCCCGCAGCAACCGCTGACCCAGCCCGCGGCTCAGCATGCCCGCTGAAAACCCTTCGCGTATCAGGAAGCGTCCCCATACGGGATCGCGGCGCGCACGCATCAGGGTATGACGCACCGAGACAGCGATCACTTCTGCGGGGTCGGACAGGCCCCCGGCGAGGCGATCGAGCATGTCGGCGAATTCCTCGAACACGTTGTCCACAAGCGTCGCGTAGATGGCTTCCTTCGACTCGAAGTGGTTGTAGAACGAGCCGAAGCCGACGTCGGCTGCCTCCGTAATTTCGTTGATGGCTACGCCTTCCATGCCCTTTTCGGCCATCAGCCTCAGGGCAGCGTCGAGCAGGCGGGCGCGCGTCTCGCGCTTGCGACGGGCACCGCGCGGCTCGCGTTCTTCGGGAACGGCAGCCGGGGAGACTGACGCACCGCGGGCAGGGCGCTTTGCTGTCGGGCGATTTGAAGTGTTCGGCATGATCGGTCCAGTTTTGGCCATACCGAAGTATAGATGCTATCGTCTATATTGACAAAACACTCAACTATGACTTTAATGTCATTAACGGCCATCTAGTGCCGGTCTAGCAAACAACAGACGGAGTGACTGTGGAGACAGCAGCAAAAGATGATTCCGTGCCGTGCAGCCGGCATGGCGAGGGTCGTGCGCCGACCGGAGCATTTCCGTCGGCCGTGGATGTTTTATTGGTGGGTTGCGGACCGGTGGGTGCCACGATCGCGAATCTGTTGGCACGACACGGCGTGAACGTGATGGTTATCGACAGGTCGACTGAAGTATTCATGGCGCCACGTGCGATCGCTCTCGATAACGAAGCGCTGCGCATCCTTCAGCTTGCCGGCGTTGCGGAGAGCGATTTCGAGACAATTGCCATACCGTACGTCCGCATGAAGTCGCCCAGGCTGGGCCTGTTCGGCAGGGTGAATTCGCTGGGCAGTCTGGATGGCCACCCGAAGCTCGTCACCTTCTACCAGCCAGACCTGGAGCGGTGTCTGCGCGCCCGGCTCGAGACATACGACTGTGCGCATATCGCGTTGGGGGTCGAGCTCAAGAGCTTCACAGAGGAACGGGATCACGTGCTCGCATCTTTAGATCTCGGCCAGGGGCGCACTCATCTGGTACGCGCCCGCTATCTGGTCGGCGCGGACGGGGCGAGCTCATTGGTACGTCAGCTCATCGGGCAGGAATTCAAGGGCAAGACGTTCGCCGAGGACTGGCTGATCGTCGATGCCCGCCACGTGCCGCGTCCGATCGATCACATCGAGTTCATCTGCGATCACCGTCGGCCGATTCCGCATATGGTCGCGCCTGGCGGCCGTGAACGCTGGGAATTCATGCTCCGGCCTGGCGAGCGTCGCGAGGAAATGGAATCCGAGACGCGTATCCGGGAGTTGCTTTCTCCCTGGGGCAATGTGGACGACATGATCATCGAGCGCAAGGCCGTGTATCGCTTCCATGCGCGGGCTGTCGATGCATTCAGCAAGGGCCGGGTGTTCCTCGCGGGCGACGCGGCCCACATCACGCCCCCATTCGTCGGGCAGGGGTTGGTAGCCGGTCTTCGGGACGCCGCCAACCTTTGCTGGAAGCTCGCGTGGGTGGTGCAAGGACGTGCCGATCCAGAGATTCTCGATACCTATGACCAGGAGCGGCGCCCCCACGCGAAGGCGATGATCAACCTCGCGAAGTTCATGGGCAAGCTCGTTATGCCCCGAAGTGGCGTCGTCGCCTTATTGACTCACGGGTTGATGCGTCTGTCGAGACTCGTGCCACGCTTGCGCGCGCAATTCGAGGAACTGCAGATCAAGCCGAAGAATGCTTTCCGCCGGGGACTGTTCGTCCGGGGCCGCTCGTCGGCGAAGCTTGTTCGTGGTGCTGTTATTGCGCAAGGCTGGGTGAGAGGCTCGGATGGCACCACGCGTCTGAGCGACGACGCGCTCGGGCAGGGTCTCGCGCTGATCGGGTTCGGCGTGGACGCGGCGCCTGCGCTCGAGCCCGCGACGGCCGCAGCGTTTGCGCGTGCCGGAGGGGGCGTTGTCCAGATTGCCCATCGGGGGCAACGGCTGCATCTTGCCGCGCGCGACAGCTGGGAAGACCTCGACGGCGTCTTTCTTCCCGGGCTGGTGCCGCTCGGGTGGGCTGCCGTAGTGCGGCCCGACAAGACGATCGTCCACGACGGCCCGGCCACCGAAGCAAACCGTATCGTGCGCGAAAGTCTCGCCTTGCTGGGTAATCCCGTGAGTGTGCGGACACCGGAAGTCGAAACCGCTACTCGAACCGCCTGATTTCTTATCCATCATGAAACTCACCACTGCACAGCCGGCCCGTCACCCTGATCCCACCACGAAAGCGTCGGCATTAGCCTATCTGATATTCGACCGGCCGGACCTCGAGAAAGCCGAGCAGTTTCTCAATGATTTCGGGCTACAGACTGTATTGCGCGATGAAGCGCAATTGCTTCTGCGGGGAACGGGTGCTTCGCATTTCTGCTACGTCGTCCGGAAGGCGCCGAAATCCCGGTTCGTTGGTTTCGGGCTACAGGTCGACAGCAGGGCCGATCTTGATGCACTTGCAAAAGTGCCTGGCGCCTCCGGGGCCGAACGGTCGTCTTTGCCCGGCGGCGGCTATGTCGTACGGCTGGCCGATCCTTCCGGGTTCCGCGTCGATGCAATATGGGGCCACGCGCCAGCTGCGACGCTATCCCACCGGCCGCCATTGCCGTTCAACTCCGTGGATGCAGCCGTGCGCATTAACGGGACGCAGCGGCCGCCCGAGCACGCGCCTGAAGTTATCCGGCTCGGCCATGTCGTGCTTGAACTCGCCGACTTTCAGGAAACCAGCGCATGGTACACGCGGCATTTCGGGTTTATCCCGAGCGATGTGCAGGTGCTTCCCGATGGCTCGCCCGTTGTCGCGTTCATGCGGCTCGATCTTGGTGACAAGCCGGCCGATCACCATACGCTCGCGCTTGCACAAGGTTTCCTGCCCACCTACAGCCATAGCGCCTACGAAGTCGTTGACGCCGACGCGGTCGGCATGGGCCAGCGCGTCCTGCGCGAGCAGGGCTGGACGCACGCGTGGGGAATCGGACGACATATCCTGGGCAGCCAGATCTTCGACTACTGGCAGGACGCATGGGGCGACAAGCACGAGCACTACTGCGATGGCGATCTCTTTACGGCCGATGCGCCGACCGGTGTCCATGGCGTGAGCCGTGAGGCCATGGCGCAATGGGGACCGACAATGCCGCGCAGTTTCACGAAGCCCAAATTCACGCCTGCGAGCATCGTGGCGCTCTTCAGGAACCTGCGCCGCAGCCCCGACCTGACGCTGAGCAAGCTGAGGACGCTGGCAAAGCTTTTCGCCTGACCCAACTCTTTCCATCGAATCCGGAGATCGAAAAATGGCACTTCACGTTCTGCATTATTTGCATCAAGACCGCGCCCAGTGGGGCGTGGTCGCTAATGGCGCTATCACGCCGATTCCCGGCGAATTCAGGTCGACCGCCGAGTTGATCGAGGCTAACCCGGTCGAGCGGCTGTTCGTGCTGAGCGGCCCGACGGTTCGCGAATCGGAAGTGCAATGGTTGTCACCCGTGACCGCCAATCAGCAGTTCGTCTGCCAGGGCGCGAATTATCGCCAGCATATGATCGAATCCGGCATGGACCCGGATGTGAAGAAATTCAACATGATTTTCACGAAGGCGACAAGCTGCATCGTTCCGGCCGACTCGCCCGTGGTTAAACCAGACGGGGTGCAGTTCCTCGACTACGAGATCGAACTCGGCCTCGTCCTCAAACGCGACATCTCGTCCCGCGAAACTGTCACCGAGGAGAATCTGCATGAGTACGTCGCCGGCGCCGTGATCGTCAATGACTATTCCGCGCGCGATATCCAGATTCCGCAAATGCAGTTCTACAAGGGCAAGAGCTATCGCACGTTTGGCCCTGTCGGCCCTTACCTTTGCCTTCTCGAGAAACAGGATATTCCAAAGCTGAAGGAGCTCGTGCTGACGCTGACGGTAAACGGAACGGTCCGGCAGAATGACTCCACGTCGGGCCTGGTCTATGGTCCGGCAGAGACCTTGACGGAACTCTCAGCCATACACGACCTGCGCGCCGGGGACCTGCTCGCGACCGGCACGCCTTCCGGCTGCGCACTGAGCATTCCGTCACCCGAGAAGCAACGCGCCGCGGCGCAGCTGCCTGAAGCGGAAAAATGGCGTCTATTCCTGAAGATGCAGGAGGAGAGGCCACAGTACCTGCGGGTCGGTGACGTCGTGGAGTCGTATATCGCCAGCTCTGATCGCTCGATCAATCTGGGCGTACAGCGTAACGTCGTCGTGGAAGAAGCAGCATGACAGGCGTCGCAAACGTACGCGATGTCCTTGCCATGGAAATGAAGGGGCAGCCAGCGGATCTCCCGTCGAGCACCTACGAGATGATCTGTCGGGGCGCGGCCCTCAATCCGTCGGCGCCCGCACTTTCGTTCTTTGCAACGGCAGACGGCTACCAGAACGCTGAGTGCTGGACGTACAGCGAATTCGTGCGCGATGTCACGCGCACCGCGAACATGTTTGCGCGCCTGAGAGTACAGCGCGACTCGGTGGTCGCATACGTTCTGCCCAACCTCCCTGAAACGCACTTTGTGATCTGGGGCGGGGAAGCCGCCGGGATTGTCTGCGCGATCAATCCGCTGCTTGAGAGTGACGCCATCGGCGAACTGCTCAACGCCTCGGCGGCGAGTGTGCTCGTAACGCTGGCGCCGTTTCCCGGAACCGACCTTTGGCAGAAGGTGCAAGCCGTGCTGCACAAGCTCCCTTGCCTGGAGCAACTGGTGCTCGTGAATCCGGCCGACCGCATGCAGGGCGAAAAGGGATTAGCGGCCCGGGCGCTTCAACGTGGCGAGTGTTCAAAACTGCATGGGCCCGGCGGCGTTCATAGTGCGGTTCCTTCGCATGTCGGTATCCACGATTTTGGCACTGCCATCGCGGGAGAGTCCGGGGTGGCGCTCAGCAGCACGCGTCGAACGAGCATCGACGATGTATCGTCCTTCTTCTGCACAGGCGGCACCACGGGACTACCGAAGATTGCGGTTCGGCGGCACGGCAATGAGGTGGCCAATGCGTGGAACGCGGGTCAATTCTTCGGCGAAAGCATTGGCCCGGGGAAGACGATTTTTTGCGGGTTGCCGCTTTTCCACGTCAACGCCGTGATGGTGACAGGTCTGCTGGCGTTCTCGCGTGGTGCCCACGTCGTGCTCGGCACACCGCAAGGTTATCGGGGCGAAGGCGTTGTCAAGCGCTTCTGGGAAATCGTCGAACATTACCGCATCAACTTCTTCAGCGGTGTCCCGACACTGTACGGATCGCTGCTGGACGTTCCGGTTGGCGAGCGCGATATCAGTTCGCTCGAATATGGACTGTGTGGCGCCGCCCCCATGCCGGTGGAATTGCTTCGCACCTTCCAGGATCGCACAGGAATCAGAATCCTTGAGGGCTACGGCCTCACGGAAGGCACCTGCGTTAGCAGCGTTAATCCCCCGCTTGGCGAGCGCAGGGTCGGTTCGATTGGTCTTCGTCTGCCCGGTCAGGCCATGAAAGCCGTGGTGGTCGACGAAACCGGTCGATATGTGCGGGATTGCGTTGCCGATGAGGTCGGCCAGCTGGTTATCTCCGGACCCAACGTATTCGCTGGCTATACCCGGCCGGAGCAGAACTGTGGCATCTGGATGGAGGGTGGTGACGGCGGGCGCTGGCTTAACACCGGCGACCTCGGACGGTGTGACCCCGACGGCTACTTCTGGCTGACCGGCCGGAGGAAGGAACTGATTATCCGGGGCGGACACAACATCGACCCCGCGGCAATCGAAGAACCGTTGCATCGCCATCCCGCAGTCCAGATCGCCGCAGCTATAGGCCGTCCGGATATGCACGCGGGCGAGTTGCCGGTCGCCTATGTGCAGCTAAAGCCGGGCACAACGGCAACCGAAGCGGAACTGGCCGAGTTTCTGCGTCACGCGATCAATGAACGCGCCGCGTTGCCAAAGGGGATACGGATCGTAGATGCGATGCCGCTGACGGGCGTCGGCAAGATCTTCAAGCCGGCGCTGAAACGGCGCGAAACGGCCGACGCGCTGGAGTCGGCTCTCATCGAGGCTGGCGTCGAGGATGCAACCGTCAGCCTCATCGATGACACCTCGCGCGGGATTTCGCTTCACGTCGAACTTGGCGATCCTGCGTTCGAAGCATTGGCCACTTCCGCGCTCGGGCGCTTTCCGTTCGCATTTTCGATCTCGGCCGCCGTGAGACAGCCAAAGACGGAGCAGGCGACGGGGACGGACCCGGCAGCGACAGATGCGCAGGGCAGCCCAACGTGAGACGAGCGACGACATCAAAAGTGACGCGTTCGGTCATGCGCCCGGATTAAAGGTCAATCAGGCGTACGCGCCGCGATGCCGCGATTCAAAATGCTTGCCGGTGGATTTAGGTTAGAACACCTAATTGTTTAGAGGAAAAGAGAATGGTTGCTACATCAGAAAGGTCTTTGCGTTCGCAGGTTGAAAAATGGCTCGGACCGACTTCTTCGACGCCGGTTCGGGTTACCCGATTCAGCCGCGCACGTTCGAATCAGAGACCGTGCGTGCGTATCGAGCTACTGCTACCGACAGGCCCGCTTGGATTCTTTTTCTTCCGGCACCGCGACGGTACATGGTGCGTGTTCCCGCCTGAGGCGGAACGCCTGGCCATGCACGCTTACTAGATTCAGGGCGATCGGAGTATGTGGCATGCGTAGCTATACGAAAGGAAGAAAAAAATCAATTGAGTAGATGCGGCGGCGGCACCAGTGATTCATAAAAATTTCCAGACAGAGCGACAGGAGAAGAGACATGAGGAATTACAAACGCGCAATCAGTTCGATCGGTATGGCGGCTTGCATCTGCTCGGCTGCGCTTGTCGACGATGCCAATGCGCAGTCGGCAGGAAGCATAACGCTGTCGACAGGATGGCTTCACGTTGCGCCACAGGGCAATGCAACGCCGCTTACAGTCGAAAGCGTTGGCGGCATTGCGGTGAATCAGCAACTTTCCGGCACCGGCGCGCACGCAAGCTCCACGGATACGATGGGAATTACCACCGAGTATTACGTCACTGACAACATCGGTGTCGCCACGCTGATTGGACTGCCACTCACAGTGAACCTGGTTGGTGAGGGCACGCTCAGTAAGTATGGGAACCTCGGGTCGACGAGGCCGATCCCGCCCGCTATCGTCCTTCGATACCACCTGTTTGCAGCCCAGTCAAAATTCCGTCCGTTCGTCGGATTAGGAGTGAACTATACGTGGTTCACTCAGGTTCGAACAACTAATAGTCAATTCGTAACCGATAACCTTGGTCCGGGCGGTTCGGCACACGCGTCACTCAGTTCATCATGGAATCCGGTATTCGAGATCGGGGCAAATTATGCGATTACAAAACACTGGTCTGTCGGAACCGCTGTCGGTTACGTTCCGCTAAAGACTCACCTTACCCTGGACGGGACGACCGCAACTGGAACGCACATCGTTTCCAGCTCGACGCTGCGAATCAATCCCATTAACGTCTTCCTGAACATCGCCTATACGTTCTAGCGCGTACAGGTCGTTAATGCGCGAATCGAGAGGTTTGAATGCTCCTGAAGACATGGACGTTACCTTTCGCCGCCCGGACCTGGCTGCGATCCATCGAAATGGAGGTCATGGGGAACACCGACTCCCAAACAGCCGAAATTGACCCCCGGCTTACCCCAGCCCTGCATCGCCATCATCATGATCTTGCAGCGCACCCATTGGTCCTGGGGGGAGTGTTCACCGAGGGATGCGGCGAGCTCGACTGGGCCAAGCCGGTCTTTGACTCGTCGGATCTGTCCGATCACATGTCGTGGCGCGACTTCTGCCGCAAGGGCTATTTTGTCGTGCCACCCGAAAAGCCCGAGTTGCGCCATCCACGGCACGGCCCGCAAAACCGATGGGATTACCGTGCGTTTATTCAGGCGATCCGCGGAGGCTACATTCAGCGTACGATGGAAACAGACGGAGGTGGGTCGGGCGCTCAGCGGTGGCTTCGCATCCCGGCTGAGGGCGTCTTCCGCGGGAGGGTGAAGTGATCCGACGTGTCTTGCTGGTGCGGAAAATGAAACCGCCGACCCTTTCAACTAAAGTACACTATTGAGGCACGTACTGACTTGCCAAAGAAAGGACCGCAGCGTGCCGGGTGGAATGACCGGTCAGGTTCTCACGATTGACGAACTGAGACGGCTGAACAGATTGAAGGCGACCCATGGATATGTTGCAGGCCATACGTGCCTTTTCCCGAGTTGCATCAGTTGGCAGCTTTACCACGGCAGCGCAGGAACTAAACCTCGTTACATCTCAGGTCTCACGTGCTATCGCAGACCTTGAGACGCACTTGAAGGTACGTCTGTTGCAGAGGACGACCCGACGCGTGACGTTGACTGAAGCAGGGCAGCGATATCTTTCGCACTGCGAGGTGATTCTGAAACAGTTGGCGGAGGGCGAGGCGGAGGTATCCGAAGAGAGCGCCGAACCAGTCGGGACCCTTAGGATCGGCGTATCCACCAGCTTTGACCGATTTCACCTATCAGTGCTTCTTTCGAGCTACCTGGAGCGATTCCCACAGGTTTCGGCGAGCGTGACACTGTTGCGGCACGTACAGGAGGCGCTGCTCGGCCATTACGACGTCGTACTACTTTGCTCGTCCGAACCGCCCGGCCCCGGCACACTCTCCGAGTGTCTTGGCGCAATGTCTTCAATCCTATGTGCAGCACCTGTCTATCTGGCGCGATACGGAGTGCCGAAGGCACTTTGTGACCTTAAACAACATCGGTGCGTTGATTATGCTGGCGACTTGCCATCCGGGCAATGGCAGTTTCAAGGGCCATCTGGCCACGAAACGTGCTCGGTCGGTGACATGGTTCTTCGTAGCGATCTGAGCGATGTACTCATTGATGCAATTGAGGCTGGTCTTGGTATCGGCCCATTGCCACTGCGGGTGGGAATGCAAAAATTGCAGGCTGGAACGGTAATGCACGTCCTGCCCAGGTACAGGATGCAGGCGCGCAATGTCTACGTGCTTCTTTCTTCACCCCCCTCTCTCGATAAGAAAGTAAGGACATGGGTCGAATTTCTCAAGGAAGCATTACCCCAGCGTCTCGTACGGGAGGAGGCTGAGTTCACGCCTCGCCTGGCGCCGTTGTTTGGCGATGACGAAATGCCCACAAACCACGTACAAAACAGAGGTACTCTGGATACGTGAGATAAACGCGACTTTTGGAATCGGATGGCTAGAAAGTCTGTACAGGTCTTATCTTGAACGGCGGTTATCGCGCACGGTGACGCGCCCTCATGCGGCGTCGAGAAGATGACAGAAAAAAGCCAAGCTTCGGGCTCGCGCCCGGAGCTGGCTTCGTGATACGGCCAGACGTCACTGGCCGTATACAATCCATTTCTGTTAGAACTTGTGACGGATACCCAGGCTGACGATCACTTGCGAGCTGGATCCCGCCGTTAAGCCGTAGGAGCCAACCGAAGCATCAGCTGTGACGTGGCTACCATCGAGCGCTCGTTGCGTCCCGTTTGCGTGCTGGTAAGCGCCAATCAGGTACAGGTCAGTACGCTTCGACAGGAGGTAGTCCGCACCCAGCGAACCCTGGTGGTACGTAGCCGACGTGTCGCCAGCTCCGTGCGTGTAGATGTAGCCCAAACCGATCAGCATGGCAGGCGTGAGCTGGTAACCCGCATAGCCGCCAGCGACGTGAAATTTCTCCTGGTTCTGGAAGAGCGAGAAGCCGTCCGGCTTGTATTGCGCGAAGCTATAACGGATGTTGAAAGTGAATGGACCCGTGACGTACTGGGCTGCTGTCGACGTGATGTCGACCGACTTGGCCGACGAGTATGCGCCGTTGATGGCCGAGTCGAAGGTACCGTCGGACGTTACACTGGAACTCCAGTGCGACAACGGGTTGGTCGTGCTGACGCGGCCAGCCGCAGTGTTGGCGTTTTCCATGCGGAGGTAGCCGGCTGCAAAGCTGAACGGACCGACGCTGTACGTTGCCGCGCCCGACCACGTCTGGCCTGCGCCCGTTGAGCCTGCGACGCCGCCGAATGCATACATGCCTTCGATCTGGAAGCCGCTCCACACCGGCGATACGTACTTGATTGCGCTGTTGGTACGGGAGCTGTTGTCGTTATTGTCGACGTCGCCCGGCGTCGTGAACGTGCTGCCGAAGTAGTTATCAGCCGTCAGCGGCTGGACCATGTCGACGAGCGGGTCGTATTGGCGACCCAACGTGACCGTACCGTACTGGTCCTGCGTCAGCCCGACGTACGCCTGGCGGCCGAACAGGCGACCGCCCTGGTTCAATTTGCCGGTGTTTACGTCAAAGCCGTTTTCCAACTGGAAGATGGCCTTCAGGCCACCGCCAAGGTCTTCCGTGCCCTTCAAGCCCCAGCGGTCGCCCTGCAGGTTGCCGGCGTACGTTTGAAACAGGTGGTTGTTCGCCGAGTCCGCATGGTACACATACTGGATCGATTCATCGATCAGGCCATACAACGTCACGCTGCTCTGTGCATGTGCTGCGCCTGCAGCGCCGAGCAGTGCAAGCGAGAAGGTCGACAGTGCAATTCGTTTCATTCACTTCTCCCGGCAGAATCATTGTTGGTGGGAACTTGAAGTTAACTCCATATCCTTCGGTTACCGAAGCAAAAGAAATAATGTGTCGTGAAATTCCGACACTGACGCCTTGCACATTTGTCAGAGGAAAAAACGCCAACGGAGCGAGATGCGAGTCCCTCTGTGTTCACGTTTTTGTGTGGCGATCGCTTAATTTGCTACACGGCACGTTGTGCTGAACGTCGGCCGGCGAGGCGCATGAGCAGCCGAAGAAGAGAGCGCAAAATTTCTGGGGCAGGATAGAGCTTAAGCAGCGGTAGCGACACCGGGCAAGGGCGTGCGACCAGTAGGCGCTTTTCCTCCGGTGCGATGAAGGATGATAGGGCCGCATCGCTCACGAAAGCCACTCGCACGCAAACCGTGCAACCAGCGCCGCACCCGCGAATATCGTCGCGAGCCAGCACAGCGCACGCAAGGTCCAATGCGCGCTAAGATCGCCTACCGCCGAACGCTTCATGCTCAGCAGCACGAGCATTACCATGACGGGCGTAGCTGTCGAACCATTGAGCACGGCGCTCCAGTAGAGCGCGCTTATCGGCTCGACGTGCACGAGCGTAAGCGCAACGCCGATCGACACACCGAGCGCCATCACGACGAGCAGCGCTCGCGCAACGGGCCGGTTGCGCTGCCTACCGACGCGCCGGTCGCGCGCGCTCACTGCCGCGTTGGCGGCCGACCCGGCGAGCGGAGGCAACGCGAGCAGGGCAGTACCGATGAACGCAATCCCCAGCACATGTGATGCGTACCCGCCGACAAGCGGCCGCAGTATGTTCGCCGCATCGTAGGAGTTGTTCAGACCGTGTCCGGTCGAATGCAAAGTCGCCGCAGCCGCTGCCATGATGAACAAACCCACCGCGTTCGAGAGGACCGTTCTGATTAACGTGTCGCGGCGCATTATTTTCAGATGCGGGCTGTGCGTATCGCGGGCGGGGTCGCCCGTTTGTGGTTGTGATTGCGATTGTGGGCGCTGTTCTTCGATCTGCTGTTCGGCCTGAGAAAAGAGCAGATATGGACTGATCGTCGTACCGAGCACCGCGAGCAGCATCGTGAAATAGTCCACGCTCCATGTGATCCGCGGCACGACAGCGCGCAGAGCGAGCGTCTGCCATGGCGTATTGCTTATGACGGTCACACCGACGTACGCAAATAGACACGCCGCAAGCCATTTCAGAATCCGCGCATAACGCGCATAAGGCACGAACCACTGGAGCGCCATCGACAGGATGCCGAACGCGGCGGCGAACAACGGTATCGACCCGCGCCATAGGAGTTGTGCGCCGACGCCCATCGCGACGACATCGGCCGCGATGTTGAAAATATTGGCGACCAGAAAACGCATGACGGCGAGGTAGAACAGTAGCCGGGAATAATGCTCACGCATGTTCACCGTCAGGCCCTTGCCCGTCTGCGCGGCGATTCTCGCGGCGACGAGCTGGAACGCTACCATCGACGGATATGAGAGCGCGCACGTCCAGAGCATGTCGTATCCGAATTGCGCGCCCGCCAGCGAATATGTCACGACGCCGCTCGGGTCGTTGTCCGTCGCGGTCGACACAAGTCCCGGGCCGACATGTGCAGCCCACGAATGCGCGGGCAGTTCGTCGCGCGCCTCCGCGCTTCGTTCCGGTTCGCCGACGAGAGACATGGTTCTCCTTGCACTGGGTCCACGGCGGTCCAGTGATGTCGCGGGATCGGCCAGGAGCCGCCGCCTGTCCCGGTTACTGTCGGAGATACCGACCAGGCGCCCGCCATTCTCCTGCTCATCACGCCAGGTGATTTCCGCCAGCCACGCCGTACACTTCACCCGTCACGAAGCTCAACTCCTGCGATGCCCGGACTCCCTGCGTCGGTCAGTCGGAGGTCAGGGCGTCGCCTGGGAGGCCCGCATGAGCACAACGGCCGAGCAACGGGCATTCCCGGTAAGGGCCTGCGCAACCGCGCGACGATATTTACTGTCCGCCGCGCGACTCCAATTCGACGATTCGGTCGGCGGTTCGGCACGCCATAGTCTGAATGGACTCGATTTACCTTCCTCCGTCGAACCTGCTTTTTCCGGCCGCACAGGAGGGGTTGCCCGGTAGAGACAAGATCGACGTCGACGAAGCGTTTGTCGAGCCCTTCCTCGTCAGGCCCCGGTCGCGAAATTTGAAACGTTGGCATGAAGCCGGGCACAGCTGCGGTTCGAAAGTTCCGACCTGACTTAACCGTCCTGACCGCCCGGTCCCTTGCATGCAACTCACACGGACCTGAGCATGACTTTCCGGATGGTGCCACCTAGCCACGCGGTGATCCCCGAACGGCTGACTATTCCGATAGTCCGGCGAGGCCCGAGGACGATAGTGCCGACGCACAACGCCAACAGCAGCGTGACGCGCGGTGCCTTGGCCAGCGAAGCGATCAGGCTGGCAGCAGAGGACTTTGTCTGGCCATGTGCGGCCGGGACCGATGGCGGAGTGCTATTCGCCGCTAGCAACGCTGTGCGTGATTCCGCCATGCGCAGCAGAATGGCGGTCTCGGCGCCCCTATTGGTCGGTGCGCGGGTCATTTCAGCGCCTCCTTCAACGTGTCGAGATCGGTCCGGAGTTCTCCCTGCAGAACATGAAGCGAACGTCCCGGTTTCTGGGAGCGGACGAAGAGTAGAGAGACGATGGAAACAACCAGCCACATCGCGGCGACGCCCCACACCACTGGAAGGAAGTAAGGCGTCCGCCACGCCGTCGCAATGATCGCAATGCACACAAACGAAAGTGTGAACAGGCCAGCGACGGCCAGGGCAACAAGTGCGCTCAACTCGCGGACGAGACGTTTCCGGGTCTCCTCAAGTTCGACGCCGATGAGTTCGCCATAATCGGTGGCTCGTTCAACGCAGAATCTGCCGACGTTTCGCCACTTCGTGACTTTCGAACGCATAGACATCGCGGTACTCCTCGGGGCTGGCTTGTTGCGGAAACGCCGTGGCGGCCTGTCAGGTGCTTGTCGCCTACACCTTTCAGGTCTCGTCGAAGGCAAACCCGAGTAGCCTTATTCCCGATCTCTCGAGTCGCTTCGGTCGTAGTCGGGCCCGGAGCGATTGGGCGCGCGCAAAGCCCCAAGGATGAAGCCCACGCCGGCGGCAATTGCCAGCGCTGCGAACGGCCGTGCCACAGTAGACTCGCGCACGACATCCGCAAAATCGGCATAGAGTTGCTGCGCTTTGCCACTCAACTCTTTCGCTGTTCCGCTCACTTGCGCACCGGCATTGCCCAGCAGGTCCCCGGCGGCTTGCTGCACGTCGCCAGCAACCTCCCGTAGCGTTCCTTCTGCTTTCGTCGTTTCCATTGTCTGCTCCTCAAGTGAGTGCGATCAGGCCGCACGGGGAAAATGCGTCGGCATGAATGTCGCGAGTCACGCCTCGCCGCAAACGCTGGTTCGGCCGCGGGACGGCGTGAAAGATCCTGCGCAAAAGTTGGGCCCAACCGGGTAATTCGTTGACGCACTTGTAAGGCCGGCGCTCTCCAAAGTCAGCTTTTCCTTGCGATCTTGTTGGAAGTAACAAAGTGCTGGTCCCGTCGTTCAGTGGATCTAACATGAAAGCACTGCCGCCGAAAAGCGCATAACGTGGACCGTCTCGCGCAGGCCACGTCATGGCGCGGATTCAAAATGCGAGGCGATCTTCTGGTGAAGGCGTGCTCAAGTGGGCATCTTTGTTGCGCCGCACGCACACACACGTACCGTAATTCAAATTTCATCAAATCCCTGGAGGGCGTAATACGTGAGTAGGCGTTGTCTCTGGTCGAGATGCCTGCCTTTTATCCTCGGTGATCGTCAGATCCCTTCAGTTGGATTTCGGGAGTTCCGTCCACCTTCATGTTAGAAGCCTTCGGTGTGTGAGCAGCAACTCGTCAGGTTATCGCGCACGCGCACCGACGGGGGCGTGCACCTAAGGATGGAGACGAAAATGAAAGGTCTCTTCAAATGCTTCGCAACTGCGGCACTGATGTCGACTTATGCAGCGACCGGATCCGCGCAGAACTCAGACGCGGCCCGCGAGGCTGGGGTGAGTGGTGTAGGGACGGCCCGCGCCGGGGCGGGGATGCGAGGCGCCAGCGTCGCGCAGACGTCTCCGGGTGGCGATCGATCACGCATGCCTGGCGCAATCCACGCGCCTCACTCTGCGTCCGCGGCCTCCGGACGACGCGAGACGGCGCCGGATAACCGCGGTGCGAGCGCGCCGGCTGTTAATCAGGGGGTGACGCGCGGGGGGCCTGAGAATCCGAGTGGACTGAAGAAGCCCGATTGACTCGCCAGTGTGTTCATAAACGGCTCTGCGTTCTGATGGTGAAGCGATTGACACGCAGTTCAGGAGAAGATGAGAAACGGTCAGTGGACGCCGCGAACCATGCGCCCATGCTTGAACCGTACCAAACCGGCTTGGCGAGTTTCCATCAATCAGTTAGACGACGTAGATGTCTGACAGGAGTCATCGTCTGCTAGCAATCTCTATACCCAAAGGGTGACGGAGTGTGAAGCGCCCTCGTTTCGGGAAGCGACATCGAATGCGCGGCGGCCTCTTCAGATAGCACTGCCGGCGCAGCGTCGAATCCGCGGTAACCTGCCCTTTCGATCCTGGTCGCGGGCCGCAGCGCGAACACGTCTTCCGCTATGGCACCGACAGTGCAGCAGCAGACACAACTTTGCAATTGACCGCCAGTTTCATACGCTAGAGGTGCGCCTTACGTTGTTCGACCTCCTGGGCTTCCACGCGAAACGCTTCAAAAGGAGAATAGTGATGGCAAACTCGACGAGGTGGACCTCGGTCCTAAGCCACTGCATTGCCGGTTCAAGTCGGAAAACAGCAAGTCGCGTCTCTTGTCAGCGCTTCCTTCGCGCTTGGCTCGGCGTGCTGTGCGCCCTTCTGCTGACGGGCGAAGTCGCCCAGGCAGCTACTATCCATGGAGGCGACATCCTGGTTGTCGACGCTCGTGCGAGCAAGCTGTTTCTTGTAGATCCCAAGACCGGCGCCCGCACTGTCATCAGTGACTTTCTGGATCCGTCACAAGGGCCTGTGGACCGATCGCTTCTCGCGGGTGTCGCCATAGGACGGGGGAAGATATACGTCACCGCTGCGACTACCGGCATTTACGCGGTTGATCCGCGTACCGGTAACCGGACCCTCGTGAGCGACTTCACTACCGGGGCATTTCGCGGAGACGTGTTCGGCTCGACAGTGGATGCGTCCGGACGACTCATGACAAATTGGGCGCAACCGCAATTCGGTGGTGCTCCGAGGTCAATTGTTCGCATAGATACACGGACGGGCACCCGCGTTGTGGTCAGCGATCTCACGAACCCCGCTCAGGGCGACGTGTTCAACTGTTGTGTCGCGTACTTTACCGACCTTGCGCTGGAGAAAACCGGGGCGATCGTCGCAAGCGTCACGTGGTTCATCCCCGTCGGCCCCAGCCGGGACGTAGGGGACATGTACCGGGTCGATCCGCTTAGGGGTCAACGATCGCTGCTCAGCGATTTCACCAACCCGGCGCAGGGTGCCACCGGCCTGGTACCTTCAACCGGCATTGCCATCGAGACCTCCGGGCAGATCCTGGTCAATTCGCACGGGTCGGCAATCGCGCCCGTCCCCAAAAATCTACTGCTGCGAATTGATCCCAATACCGGGAACCGTACTGTCCTCAGCGATTTCGACAATGCTGCGCAAGGACCGCTGGGGTGGCGCCTTTCCGGCATCGCCTTGGCGCAGGCGGGGACGGGAGGAATAATCGTCGGCGCCGGTGACCCGGCGAATAGGGCCGCTGACCCAACCTTGCTCTTCCGGATTGACCCGCAGACCGGGCAACGGACCTTGCTTAGTAATTCAAGTGATCCGAAACAAGGACCGCCGTTCGTATGGATCTTTGAGATTGCGGTTGTGCCGGAAAACGCCATCAACGCGGGCTTTGTTGCCACACCACCAACAGATTCGTTCGCGAGTCCATTCGGACCAGTCAAATGAAATGCAGCGCAGACGTTCCCTCAAGCCCTTTCCTTCCAGGTTGACCGCGCGGCTCACACTGCGGCACGCAGAAGGACCGTTCTTCTCAAACCTGCCGGAAGCTGTCGGCGATCATGATTCGAACGCGGGCACCAACCCCGCGAAAACGCATGCGGCTATCGCTGCGGATCCGGAAACGGCTGCGCGTACACGATGCACTCGACCGCCAGCAGATCAGCTGTTCACGTTCCTCGTTGGTCAGCAGGAGTTGCTCGCCCGGAAGAGCGCGCTGCAGATCGCCGGCACGACGCAGATCGTCGCGCGCCTGATGGTCGAAGAACTCGCCTTCGATGGCATTCGGCAATGCCGAAGATGTCGCCACCTGTTTGAACGGTTACGACCAGACCGCCTATCCCGAGGGCACGCAGTGGAGCTTCGCGAGGTTCTACCTGCCGCAGGCGTTCGATGCAGGTTGTCGACCTGTCGGCGACGCTTCCGCTCTATGTGCACGGCTTGCGAGGCTGGCAACTCTCCGCCGTTTCTCAAGTGGCCGCAACGGTGGGACTGTGGGCCATTGGCAGGCACTCGGATTACCGGCCGGAGCGGCGCACGCGAACATGGCGACTGGCGGCCGCACTAAGAATGGGACCGCATCCCTAGCAAGCCGCGCGCCGTTAAGATAGCGACAGCGCGGGGCGGCCCAAACCTCACCTCGTTGTTACGCCCGCTTACGCCTCGTACGCTAATGCCGCGTCGTAAGCCGGCGTGCTTCGCGGTTACTGGATCAACCCACGCGAGCGGCCTATCGCAACGGCCTGGGTCCGGTTTTGCGCGCCAAGCTTGACGTTGATTTTGCGCAGGTGCGATTTGATCGTCAGTTCGGAAACGAACAGCTTTTCCGCAATGATGCGGTTGCGGTGTCCCGCCGACAGCATGCGCAGCACGTCGAGTTCACGCGCGGTCAGCGCGTTGGCCGTGTCGCGCATGCCAGCCGCTTGCGCGATCGCTAGCTCTTCAATATCGAGCGGTTTAGGGGTGAACTGCGCCAGCAACCGTTCGACAAAGCCAGGCACGATCCCAAGCGAAGCGAACCGCCCTTGATAATGCGCGGCCCACAGCCCGATCAGATCGCCAAGCTTCTCGCCTTCGTCGATAAACATGCGCACGAAACCCTCCTGGCTTGCCGTGTGCAATGCCTCCGTCAGTTCTGCGTACGACTGTTCTTTCTCCCCCAGGCCGGCAAGCGCCATAGCGTGCAGCACGCGCAGTTTCAGTATGCGCCGGTGGCGCAGCCGGACGGTGGCCTGTTCCATCGCCGTGAGCAACGCCTGCGCCGCCCGCGCATGTTCGCCGCGCGCGATATCGAACCGGCATTGCGCGATGAAAGGCAGGTCGATGTCGGTGGCGTGGAAAGACACATCGGGGTTGTCCCATTCCCCATGCAGTACCGCCGAGCGTAAAGCCTGCGCGGCAGCGTCGAAACGGCCTTCCAGCGTCGCGACCCGGGCGCGTTCCAGCCATGCGGAACACCTCAGCCGCGGCAAACCGATATCACGCCCAAGCTGTTCCAGTTCCACGAGCCGTCGCTGCCAGAGCTCGGTGTCGCCGCGTACATGAGCGATGCGCGCGCTGACCAGATGCGAAACAATCAGCGCATCCGGAGGACTGTTGCCTTTTGCGTAGGGCAGCGCGCCGGTCACCAGGCGATCGGCTTCGTCGAGCGAATTGGTTTCGTAAAGCACGAGCGCAAGTGAGATGTCCAGGCTCGTCTTACCGCCGGACAAGCCGCCGTACAAATCGCTCCAGTTTCGCCCCGAGGCGGTTTCGAGCCGGGCAAGCGCGGTGCCAAGGCGCCCCTGCACCAGATCGATGATGGCCTCGAGCGTCTCGGTGACGGCACGCATCAGGAGGAATGGATGATCCTGCGTGCGCTGCAATGCGCGGGATAGCACCGCGCGCGCCTCGTCATAGCGATGGGTGCTCACCAGGCTGAACACGAGCGAGTTGGCGAGGCTGCAGTACGCGAAGATGGCGTCGGGTGGCAACCTGTCGAGGATTGCCAATCCGGTCTCGCGGCATTCGTGGATCTGGTCGGTCAACGCGAGCAGCACGCAACGGACTGCTTCCGCCTCGACGGCGAGGTTGTCGCGATCGGTTGTGCTCTCATGGTTCGCCAGAATGCGCTGCACCGTCTTCAGCGCGTCGGCATAGCGCCGGTTGAGCAATAACACCCAGGCGTAAGTCAGGCCCGTTCGTGGGTGGGACGCAAGCGCGTCATCGGGAATTCTGTCGAGCCAGCGCATCAACATTCTGATGCGCCCGGTCGCCAGCAGGGCACCCGTATGCAGCGCGATCTGCACGAGTGCTTCGTCAGGCTGCCCTGCGTCCAGCAGATGGTCGATTGCAGGGACGGGACGATCGGCGTCGATGTACCAGCGCGCTGCCGCAGCGTGCAATTGCCGCTCGCGTTCCTGCTGTCCGGCGTGCAGCCGGTGGCGCAGGAAGCTGCCGAAGAGCCGGTGATAGCGATACCAGTTATACGCCTTGGCGTTGGCCTGCCCTGTAGCGATGTGCGGGCCTTTCATCCATAGCTGCCCGAAGTCGAGTGCGAGTTGGCCTTTCTGCGCGAGCTTGTCTTCGGCTTTCGGGTCTTCGGTTACGAAAACACCCACCACGCCGATGCCACCTCGCGCGTCCGCCCGCGAAGATGGACGCCGTGGCGGCGGGTGCCGTGCCGCTGGCGGCACTGACCGCACGGCAGGGACTTTTCGATCACGGTGGCTTGCAAGCCGGTGAACGCGTGCTGATTCATGCTGGCGCCGGCGGCGTCGGACATTTTGCCGTGCAGTTCGCTAAAGAAAAGGGTGCCGAAGTATTCGCCACCGCGTCCGGCGACGCAGTCGGATTCGTCCGCGCGCTCGGCGCCGACCACGCGATCGACTATCACACACAACGATTCGAAGCGTCGGCGCCCTCCATGGATCTGGTTTTCGATCTCATAGGCGGTGACACGCAGCGCCGATCCTGGGCTGTCGCGGCGGCGGGCGGCGCATTGATTTCGACGCTCACTGAGCCGTCCCAGACCGAGGCGGCCGCACATGGCGCACGCGCCGCGCGTTACACCGCTCGGCCTGATGGCACTCAACTGTCAGAGATCGCGTCGCTGATCGACGCGCGCGCGGTACGGGTGGTCGTTGCGGAAACCTACCTGTTCGATGCGACGGCCGACGCGCTCGCGAGACTCGATAAAGGACATGTACAAGGGACGGTTGTTGTCGAGGTCTCTCGGGCAACGTAAGTCAGAACAGCGGCCGACGGTAGCATGCGACTACAGGACGCAATCACGCTGCGTTGCCGACCATGACTGGAGCCTGGCTTTCTACCGAACCTCAACGGGGCTACCTGGCTCCTTTGCCTCAGGTCGGCCAGAACATGCCGACTGCTGCCAGCCCCATCACTGCCGTTGCCAGCCATCCAATCCACAACAGAAGGCCTTTCAAGGCGAACTTCCCCATCACTTCGCGGCTCGCTGCCATCAACATTACAAGCGCCATGATGGGCACGGCTGCGATCCCGTTGATGACAGCACTCCAGTACAGCGCCTTGATTGGATCAAAGTGGGCAAATGTCAGGGCGACGCCACCGAGCGTCGCCACTGCAATCACGGCATAGAACTGCTTCGCCAGATTGACCTGGAGCGCAAGACTGTTGCGCCATTTCATTGCACCCGCCGCCGCGTAGGCAGCTGAGCCCGCGAGAACAGGCAATGCAAGCAGGCCCGTCCCGACGATTCCAAGACTGAACAGGGCAAACGCCATTTCTCCGGCGATTGGCTTAAGCGCACTGGCCGCATCGGCTGTAGTTTTCACCTCGACATGGTGCGCGTGTAGTGTTGCCGCAGCGGAAAGCATGATGAAAAACGCAACGAGGTTCGACATTGCCATGCCGACCCATGTATCGATGTTGATCCGCTTTAGTTGAGCGCTTGCCTGCATCGGCGCACGCAGGAGCGGTTGCTGGGAAGGCTGCGATCGAATCTCTTCGACCTCCTGCGAGGCCTGCCAGAAAAACAGGTATGGGCTGATCGTCGTCCCAAGAACCGCGACAACAGTCGTCAGGTATTCGCCCGAGAATTTGATGGGTGGTACTACGATGGCGAGGCCAACTGCCTTCCAGTCGACCGGAATGACAAACACCATCGCCACATAGGCGAAAAGCGCAAGGGTCAACCATTTCAGGAAACGCGCGTACCGCTCATAGGTAATAAACACCTGCAATAAAAGAGACGTCGTGCCGAAAAGTACAACGTAAAGCTGGACGGGGCCGCCGACCACGAGCCTTGCAGCGGCACCCATGGCCGCGAGGTCGGCCGCGATATTGATCGTGTTTGCAATGAGCAGCAGAAGGACGGCGGCATAGAGGATCGGTGCGGGATAATGGCGACGGAGGTTTGTCGCCAGGCCCCGCCCGGTAACCCGTCCCAGACGCGCGCTCACTGACTGGATTGCCACCATGAGCGGGTAGGTGAGAAGCATTGTCCAGAGAAGTCCGAACCCGAACTGGGCGCCCGCTTGCGTGTAGGTTGCAATTCCACTTGGATCGTCGTCTGCCGCACCGGTTATGAGCCCGGGGCCGAGTCGCTTCATCCACGACCGCTCAGCTTCATCTTCGACAACGAGTTCGGGGTCGATTTGCCTGTCTTCGGTTGTTTTCATGGTTACGGCCCGGTCGTCATGCTGGACGCGCCTATTTGCCGCCCCATTTCTTTTCTGCCGAGCACTTTTCGTGCCGGACTTGTTACCGTGCCGACCGGCTTTCTAAGGCAAAGCGTCCATTGCCCGGTGGTGGGGATCACGAGGCCGGCGGGTAGCGGCCGGGACGGGAACGTCGGCTGCCTGGAGAGAATTGGCCGGTCTGTCCTCGATAGAGCAAAGGTCGATCCTGTCAGCCGGACTACGTTGCGACCCGAACTATAGTCAGCATGACTGACCAAACCTTTCGGCAAGCCGGTGAAGCACGCCGTGCAGTAGGCATTTTTAAATCGGCGTCGGCGCGCAGGACGGGGTGATCTATGCAATGGGCGGGTTCATCGAACAGAATCGCATCGCAACGCCGGACTGTTAGGCCCATGTCGTCTCCGACGATCGCTGGCATGCCATCCATCCTCTGTCGCGGGGCTCGCGCGGTGCCATTTCCGTCGTCGCGGCGAACGGGTTGATTCACGCAATAGGCGGTCGAGATACAATTCCGTGGATTGGCACGAAGTTGGCACGAAGCGTACGATCCGCGGACGGACACCTGGCATACACTGGCGGCCGTCCCCGGTCCGCGTGATCACGCGGCGGCGGTGCTGTTATCCGATACGATCCTGGTAGCAGGCGGTCGCATGGATACCTTCGATTTCAACACCGGCATGCATGTCGGCTACGACGCGAAAACGGATAGCTGGGAGGAGCGTGTGCCGATGCCCACGCCGCGATCGGGACATGGAGGTGCGGTGTGGCGCGGCAGATTCTTCTGCATGGGCGGTGAGGGCACCCGACGCGTCTTCGGCCAGACCGAGGCGTACGATCCGCACAGCGATTCATGGAAGCCTACGCAACGATGCTGACCCCTCGGCATGGGATGGGCGCCGCGATGATCGCGGATGCTATCCACGTGGCAGGCGGTGGCCCGATGAACGGGGGCGCCTTTCAGCGTTCCGTTCACGAGGTACTGGTTGCCTGACTCAGCGAAATCCTGTCTGCGGTCGCCCGAAGCGGCCTCGATGAAGAGCGAATTCGACTCAGGTACGCGCAATTGCTTCAACTTCGCGCATTCTTTTCTTCAGCGCGATTAGACGCAGGCCCAAGCTGCGGATTTCGGCCGGCGGTCTCAACGATTCTATGCGTTCCCTCCAATAGGACATCGGGAGGGGGCCGTTCGCGACGCGCGGCAGCATTCGCTCAAGATACGAAAGTTCATTTTCGACGTAATGGTGGTCCATTGCTGTCCTTGATTCGCTTCGTGGGGTCTTGAGGCGACAGCAATTGTCGTGCCCAACAGCCGCGCGGCGCCATGATGACGCCGCTCATGAAACCGATCAGCGGGTGCCAAGCCCGCCAAACGGTGTCAGCCGCCTGTAACGCGGTCCCAACCGTGCCGTACGGCCGCCTTGAACCGCTCCCACCCGCTCTCCGGATAGCGCGACTCCCAGTTCTCGCGCGCACTCGATTCGACTGCTTGCCAATCGCGGCCGCGGTGCCGCTCATCCTGTCCGAGCGTGGCACCGTGCGTGTAGGCGCGTCGATACTCGTCATACGAGGCGCCAGTATTCGCGTAGTTGGTGTCGTAATCCTCGCGGAATTCATTGTCGCCGTAGGCGTCGTCGGGAGGGGCAGCAATAGCGGGATTTTCCGTAAGGCCCTTCTCCGATGTTGGCCTGGTGTTTGCCCCACTCGTGCTGCCGTCGGGCGTGTACGGTGCGGCGGTTTTTAGAGCGGCATCCGCATCATGAGGCGCACCCGAGAGTACGGTGACGGGCGCGCCTGGTTGCGTCGGCAACTCGTCCACAGGTACTCTCGATCCGAGCCCCTCTGTACGTGTTGTTACCTGCTGCATTCCACCGACCATTTCCGGCCGACCGGACGAAAAGGCAGTGCCGTGCATCACACGCGCTTCGGCAGCGGAGTCGTCGTTGGTAAATGTCCTCGACGCGGCCGGAACCGACGACGCATCACGCGCAACGGCGCGGTCTTCCGTCGGATAGGCCGCGTCCGTAAGCGGCACGTGTCGCGACGATGTGTCGAATTGTTGCCCGGTCGACGGCTCGTATTGCTTTGAGTAATCGTCATCCGTTGAGCCACCCAGATTCAGGGCATGCTCTGAAATTCTTGTCTCCCGGGAACCGGCACGCCACCCTTCGGCGCGCTCTCTGATGTCGGCCGCGCCCGCGCGGCGCATGAGATCGCGGGCCAGGTCGGCCTGCATTTCCGAAACGTCGGCGCTGACAATCGTTCCACCACGGCGGATGAATTCCCTGTAATCCTCCGTCTCCGGTGGATACTCGCCAATCTTGAAGAGCCGTGCAAACAATTGCTCGAGCTGGTCGAATACCGGCTTGTTACGATGTGGGTCGCCGCCGCCCGGTGAATAGATACGTGGTCCGCTCTCGACGGGCGCACTGTTTGACATTGTGTAGAGGGCAATATCGGCTTGCGCGACGCCGGCCTCGCTCAAGGTTTGCTGTGCCGACCGCGCTTCGTCGTAACTATCGAACACGCCTAAAACGGTTTGTCGCATGATTGTGTCCTCCATGATTGCACTTCGGCATGTCGCCGCTGTATGAGTGGCGGTTGCAACGCACGTGCCCGGGCACGGTCAGAAATTCTGACCCCATACCGTCTTGGTCGACTGCCAAGCGACTCGTCGATATCGCGATCGGGTTGTCCCCACAGGTCGCCGAAGCCATGATTTAGTCTGAAGGAAAGCGAACGTGGCGGGCGCCGGCCATGTCATCCACCCGCCCAAGCGATTCGCCGTAACAGAATTCAGTGAGCCTCTCCGACGCAGCGTTGCGTGCAACTCGCAGACCATCAAGTGGAGCCTCGGCGGGACCTGCGACTTCGCAAGGCAGGGCGGTCAGAATGTCCCAGTCGCGCGTTTGGCCAGCTGCGCCTGCAAGCTCTTTGAACAGCGCGCGTTGCCTGTCATCAAGTCGTTTGTCGAGCAAAGGACGATATGCCCACGCGCACTAGCGAGCTCGTGATGTTGGTCATTCAGTCTTTTCGCTTACCTAATGGAATGCCGTGCCGCCGTCCACGGTGAGAATCTGGCCTGTCATCATCTTCGCGCCATCGCTGACCAGGTAAAGGCAGGCGCCAACCAGATCTTCGGGCTGCTCGCGGATGGGGATGCTTTGTGCGGCGAGGGCCTGCGCGATCAGTTCGTCGGAATAGGCTTCGTTGCTCTGAATACCTTTGGTGATGGTGAGACCGGGCGCGATGGCGTTGACGGTGATCCCATCGCGTCCGAGTTCACGCGCAAGGCCCCGGGTCATAATCGCGATCGCGCCCTTGCTGGCGACGTAGTGCAGCATGGGCGGCATGCCGATAAAGATTGTCGCGGACGTGAGATTGATTACTCGGCCCCATTTTCTCTCTCGCATACGCGGAACGACCGCCTGACTGCACAGAAACGGCGCCAACGTGTTGACGGCCATTACCCGCATCCACTCCTCCGGCGAAATTTGTTCGAAGGGGGTCGGGGCCAGTTCGGAAGCAAGCGCCGCGTTGTTGACGAGGATGTCGACCGGTCCATGGCGTGCCTCGATGTCGGCGACGCAGGTCCTGACGCTCGCCGCGTCGGCGACATCGCACTGAGCCTGTTCGACGCCGGCCGTCTTCTCAGCGCCGTCCCATGTGATGTCCACGCCAATGACACGCGCACCGTTTGCACTCAGCGCTTCCGATAGGGCAGCGCCGATGCCAGTCGCCGCGCCGGTCACCATCGCGATCCTTCCATCGAGGCTCATAATTCCTCCTTTCATGCGGCCGCGTCCGCTCGGAATGTACACGTGTTCTTTTACGGATAGACATCTCTGGCACACACCTCAGGCAGCAAGGGATAGACCCGGTCGCGCAACCAAATTCGTTACGTTCGTCATGCAATGCAGCATGCCGTGGAATGCGCTGAAAGCTGCCGCTCGCTTTGCTCCGTGACCCGGAAGAGATGCGTGCCGTTGAACCTCCGACTATGGATTGTGTGCGCTTCCGTTGACAACAGTTGGTCTAGGCGGCTTGGCGAGTATTCGCATTGCTGCTGCAGCGAGCGTCTTCGATGACCTGCATCAGTGCCTCGCAGGAGAACGCTTCTGCAAAGAGACATCGAAGAGCCGGGCAATGTCTCCCTGACTGACAGCGTCTTCCGTCATTGAAACGAGGAAGGCCGCGGAGCGAATGGCGTTTCCCTCTGCGACCATGCGACAGCGCTGCCTTTTATGTCGGGCAGGTTCTCGTCAAGGAAAGTGATTTCAAAAGCGCCGGTACGAAGGAGCCTGAGCGCAAATCCGCCATCGTAGGCCACAGCAGCTCGGTGCCATAGTAGTCCAGTAGGAAAGCGAGACTGTCCGCGACAGATTCATTGTCGTCGGGCTTCGGTCGGATGCTAGGCCTTGAGGACATCGTACAAACATGGGATACGTAGGCGGACCGCATGTGTCGCGATCTAACCCACAGCGCCAGACGGACAGTTGGATCCGAGCCACCGACCGCAGCGCGCACGTCTGTCTACCAGTTCGCACTCGTCGCCATTTAAATCCAATATTTTCAGCTAGTTGTGCGATCGCTTACGGCAGCGCCACCGTTTGGCGCGCACTTTGCTTTGATCCTTATCGAGGAGTGGCGACACCCTCAAAACAAGCTCTGACATTCCTGACTGATTTCCCCTTGGAGAATCGAAATGAACACGCTGGCAATCAAAGACCTCCCCGTAGCCGTTGAGATGGATCGCACTGCAATGACCGCCGTCAGCGGCGGCAGGTTGCCGCAACAGATCGTGAACATCATCCAGGCCGTTGCCGACTATGCAAATGACGCTCCTACCCAGCACAGTTTTACTGGCAGTGGGGCTTCTGTGACGTACTAACAGAAACACGGTGATTTCGCAGCTCAAGGCCCCGCCAACGAGGGGCCTCTTTGAATTCGCTTCCGGTGACTTTATCTGCGCTGCCCCGATATCGACCGTTGCGCCTCAAATCGACGGCTTGTTGTGAGCGTGAGCATTCTTTCTGAGGGCATTACGACCGTTTTCTTGTTGACGATCGATGAGGTAGTAGGCTTCCAGTTCCTCACCAAGTGTGCTCAACTTTTCTCCTCGCAAAACGACGGACTCCCACGCGGACCGCGGACGCGAAACGCCATGACGACGGAGGTGCCAGCACCTTGTTGGCTTAAGTCGCCACCGGTGTGGCGACCGGCAAGCGGCGGCTAAGTCGAATAGTCGTTCCCGAAAATGCCACTTGAACGTACGGACCAGTCAGTTTTCTGCCAGTGAGAGGGCGCAGCGTGACTGGCCGCTGAGGGTCCGACATGCGCCGGAGGCGGAACGATCTACGGCGCACAACCTTGCCCACTCAGTCGGACCGTGTTCTCGCCATCTGCGGCCGTTGGCTCAGGCATTCACAGATTGCCGTGCGACCGGGCGCGACCACTGCGGACCGCCAGGACTGGCCGCTTTCGGACGCCGGAAATTGCTTGCTCAAAGCATCGATAAGCGGGCCGGCCGGTCAGCCGGTAGCAAGGTTGGTTCGCCCATTATCACGACGGCGAGGTGAACTCGAGCCTGCTGCCTTTACGGAGGAGATCGGCCGCCTGTGCCGCCATCGATTGCACGATTGATTCAGCATCCGGGCGGTCTTTTACCAGACCCACAGCCTCTCCGCAGATGACTGCGACCGTATCCAGGTCGTTCTGCGCACGTGCCTGGGCGTATCTCTCAGACAGCGTACCAAAGACGCAGAATGCCTCGGCTTCCCGGTTAGCCCATTCGTCGGCCAGCTTGTTCTTCAGGAAGCGAAGTGAGTATTCTTTCGGCCACGGAAACCCTCGCAGCGCATCGAGCACGTTCGTCCGGATGGTCGAATCGCCGGTCACCCCGATGGCCTTGTCAGTATGTGCCTTTGGGGTGAGCGCTTCGGCCGATGCCCACAGACGCGTCCCGACCACCACCGCGTCTGCACCAAGCATCAGGGCTGCTGCCAGTCCTCTCCCGTCCACTATGCCTCCGGCGGCAACCAGCAAAGTCTCAGGCGAGCGTTGCTTCAAGTAGTCGGCAGCTTCCGGCACAAACGGAAACGTTGAACGGTTTCCTCCGTGCCCCCCTGCCTCGGTGCCCTGTACTACGATCGCTGCGGCGCCAGCTTCCAGGGCCACGTCGATCTGCGACAAGAACTGCACCTGGCAGATCAACGCGGCGCCCGCGTCGCGGATCTCTGCTGCAAACGGTCGAGGATCGCCAAATGAGAGGAACACGCATGATGGTGAGTGTTGTAACGCTTTCGTCAGCATCTCCGGCACGCGCGCCAGAGCCCAGGTGATAAATCCAACGCCGAATTTACCTAATTTCGCACGAGAAAGTTCGGTATCCAAATCAAGGTCCCAACCCTGCGTCCCAGCATAACCTCCGCCAACGATCCCCAGACCTCCGGCGCGACATACAGCCGCCGCGAGCGTCCCGCCAGTGATGAACGCCATTGGCGCACAGATAATCGGATGCTTGATGCCAAAGTGCTCTGTGAAACGTGTGTTAATCATCATGTCTTCCGACGGAACCGCTTGGTTGCGACCTTACCATTCGGATCTCGAACGCGACCGAAATGAGTTTCTGTTTTCCATAGAAGTCTAGTGCAAAGCTCGGGTTGTCGGAGTCATTTGTTAGACGCTAAGCGCCGAGCGTTGTTGTCGACGAGAGACTCCAAAGGACGTTTCACGGTGATTTCGCCGCGATCTTTCTCCACTGTGTCGGCCTTACCTAGAATCGAGAGTCCGCTTGGCACCAATGGTGGTTATGGTGCGGCGTTTGTTCCGTTTACGCGTGGATTGCACATCGGAACCCACGTTTTCAGGTTACGCAGGGAGTGTGGCTGAAGTCTGCGATCGTCTGCAATGGCTCGAAGAACGGCCAGTCGGCGAGTCGGTGGTGAGTGGCCGCAGAGGTCGACCAGCGACATCTGCGTTCGGCACTGATCGGCCAGAATGGGACGTTCGATAATCGGCCCTGCAAAATTCAGTTGCTTGACGCACGAGGCCGATCGGGCATTTTGTCGGAGCAGGAAAGGTTAGGCCGCCGGAAGCGTTCCCGGTGCGCAAGCAGCGGATGCGGCAGGACATTGACGATCGAATGGAGCCAAGGCGAGGACAAAAAAGATGGGCCCCAGACCCAGGCGAACAATCGCACGCAACAGCCACCGCATGTTGTAGCCCGTGGCGCGCAGCACGGCATGCAGCGAGTCGCCGGTTTGCCCTTTGAGCCAGCAGCGACGCACACCGTGGTCGTGCTTGATGGCCCGCGCCACCTCAAGCAGACGGCTGTCGATCGGATACGCAATCGCCTTCTCTCGCACCGTGGTGTCGACAATCACGCGCTCGAATTCGGCCGGCGTCTCCGCCACCTGATATCCGGTCGCGCACAGCCGCTCCTATGATGACGAGTGTGGGCTCGATGAAGGGCTGACGCAAGTGAACCAAAGGTCGACCCGTGTGCAACTAAAGTAAGGATAGCTATACGTTAGTCTACCCATCGACACGGACACGTTCGACGCAGCGTGGATCGTCTCGAACGCTAACGCGCTGCCAGGTCGGCATCGGGGTTACGCATGGGAAGGCGACGCGGTCACAAAGGTGGTAGGCGTCGGTTCTGCAGTCTCAGCCAGATCTCGTCGTGAACGGAGTTATACAGCCGTATAAGCCCGTAAAGCTATCGAGGTATCGCCATATCCCACCGTACGATGGATTCTCCGCCCCTGCGCGGCCTAGACTTCAGTCATCGCGATTGACGTACATCTGACAGCAGTGCGGACACCCTCTGTAGCAGATCGCCGCCCTTCCCTTTCGAGTGCAAACCGCGATGTTGGCCAGCTGCCAGTGTCGTCCGCAGCGCTGTCAGCCTGACCGTCTTCAGTACTAAAGTGCCTCACACAGAAGGAATGACCGTGTCGAATACTATGTACAACTGGATATTTGTCGGCAGCAACGCTTATATGGAGCACGTCCCGTGGCTCGGGCGAAACGTGTATCGGCGAACCGTGGATCTGCGTTGTGGTTCCACAAGCAATCGTCTTGGGTCGGCCCGTCATCGTTCTCGACCACGGTCGCAACCAGCTACAGCCTAGCGGTTGATACCGCCGGCACCAGCACGGTGCAAGTCGTCGACATGATGGGTAACAGCGTCGCGACGCCGTACGCGAACGGGCATATCACCCTGTCTCTCACTGAATCATCCATATACATCGTTAGCGCCAACGCTACCGTCGCCACGGCGGGTGTGACGCTGCCGGTTGGTTACATAGGGCAATAAATGAAACGTCGTCAATTTGTCACCGCTATTGCAGCGGCGGCGGGGCTTTCTGTGGCCCAAGCTCGCACAAGGCGTCACTCCTCCCCGTCATCGCAGCCGCAGACTCAGCCGCAAACGCAGCCCGGAACTTTGCCGTTCTACGGGATCAATATGCATCCGAATTACACGTGGACGCCCCAGCAGATGGCTTCTCACCTTCAGCAGATTGGGGCCAAGGTTATCCGACTGGATACACAGGACACCAGTCCTGGCGTGCTTAGCCGGATTGCAAGCATCGCGACTGGCATCGCAGCGATCGACCCAACTTTCAAGGTGTTGGCGTGTATCACGCCTGAAACCAATTTTGGTCAGTCCGAAGCGCAGAATTATTCGACTGGTTTCGGTCTAGGCGCCGCCGCCGCCAATGCACTTGCGCCGGCTGGCGTAACGGTTTTCGAGTGCGGAAATGAAATGATCTCGCAGCCGGAGATATGCCCTGGCGGCGGCGGGGTGGCGGGCAATCAGCGCGGAGACTACACGCACGGTGCAAACTGGGCCGCGATGCGCGGTCTTATTCGTGGAATGATCGACGGGGTACATTCGGTCAATCCACTGCTCCGTTGTGGTGTGAATTTCACGGAAGTGCAGATAGCCGCGAGCGACATGCTTTGGAACGGCACCGAAAGCGACGGCAGCACCGGGTATCCTCCTGTGCGGTGGGATATCACCACATGGCATAACTACCAATCCTACGGAAGCATGTTCAACATTGGCGGTGATGGCGCCACGAGCTTCGGCAACCTGATCGCGTACATTGCCACGGCGTATGGCAAGCCGATCATGATCACCGAATGGAACTCAAACCCCGAGGCTAGCGACGCGGCAGGATCGGCCTACATGCAGCAGTGGATGACCGATATGTACAACAACCGCGTCCAGTACAACATCGAGCACGTTTCGTTCTATCAAGCGGACGGCGATGCGCCCAATTTTGGATTATTCGTCTTTCCGCAAAAGACCGCGACGTACAAAAACTTTGTCGCGGCTCACCCCGGTTGAGTGAGCGCAGCCCGCTGCGCTATTCCGGCGGCCGCCGCGCCCCATGCCTACTTGGGCTTCATTGCCAACACGGCAAGCGGGTGACGTAGGTCAATCATCGCGTCCAGACGGCTACGAAAGAAATCAGGCGTGCTCATTGGCGACCGCTCCGAAACTCCCAGAATCTTTATCAGATCGATATTGGTTCTGGGAGTTCTATTACTCTCCAACAAACTGCATCGCGAGGCCAGGCGGGGCCTCACGAACTTCTGCAACGCCTACTCGATATCGCCCCCTAAATTGTCGATAGGGCGCGAAAAGATCGATGTCGAGGTTGCATTATGGTGTTTGGGTCGCGTTGCCAGATCCGACCTCTGGACTGCGTCAGTGTGCGTCCAGCAGGCACAAAATTCGATTATTTCAATCGATGGCCGATTGTCCGAAAACCGCGGTGATCAAAAAAATTACAGCGAGGATGCCAACCGATTGCCAAAGAGAAGAGTCGCTTAGCTAAGCAATTGCTGTCAGTACTAGGCGGTCATTCCCTCCACAACATAGGGTCATCACTGGCCGCACAAAAAACCATCGCGTAGACTCGTCGCGAGATAAACCTTAGCTTCAGGGATCCCGAAATGACGCCGTTACGCCAATTGATCGAGACTTATATTCTTGCCAAGGATGGCAACCGCCCGCATCTGATGTCCCGTGCATTCGCTGCTGACTCGGAACTCCTGATGGATGTCAAAACCGACGAGATAACATTTCCGACGACGATGAAAGGCCTGGCTGGCATATCGGCCGTTTTGGTAAGTCAGTTCGCTCAGCGCTATGAAAATATCTATACCTTTTGCATGGAAACTCCGCCTGACGGCGCGACCGCATTTCGTTGCAATTGGCTCGTTTGCATGACGGAGAAGCTTTCGGGTGCAGTGCGCGTAGGCTTCGGGAACTACGAATGGCTTTGTCGAGATGACTCTGGGATGATCTCAAGGCTTAAAATCACGATCGAAGAGATGAGAAATCTACCGAGTGAACTGAGTGACTCGATGTTTGAATGGGCACGCGTGCTCCCTTATCCGTGGTGCCCTCCCGATTTGCTGTTGCGAAGCGCCCCGAGCATCCCGGTAGTGCAAGAGATCGCGTGGAATCTCGCGCGTTGCCAGTAAGGGCCGATTGGCCTTGCTGGAGGTCACTGATGGCCAAACGAGGCGAGTGGTCAAAGAGCAACTTGAATGACCGTTTCGGAAAAGTGCGACCGCCCCCAGTGGGTGACTGCTGCCCAATGCGAATGAACCGGCGTTGCGCAGTACCGCGTGACCAACGTCGGACCGGGTTCGTTTAGGGTTGGTCGACCCGTATGCGGCGGTATTTCAGGCGCTGATATTGATAACCGAGCCGACCGCTGTCGTACCGGAACCGGTGGTGGATTGCGATGACGATGGCGACCAATTCGCCAATGCGCTTACTGCGCCATGCGCGTGACGGTGATGGACGCTTTTGCCAGGACTGCTCTGTGACGTTGCCGCCTTCAGATGTGCTGCAAAACTGGGCTGGCTCGATTCACTCGTGGAGCTTTGGCCTGTCAGCTTCGACAGCCCGGAACCGATGGCGCTGCTCACGCCGCTGAGTACTGTGGCTGCTACACCGATTGGAATCATATTGACATCCTTCAGAAAGGGGCAACCGAAATGCCCACGCTTTCGAACTATACCGAATTTCCCCGTTGCACGGGCATGTCGGCCTCCATTTGCTATCGAAATAACGGCTATCGTTGACGCTTGAGACATCCGGCCGGCGATCAGACTGGACGGCGCTTCGGGTGGCCTGAGCGAACGCAATCACCTGTTGCAGAGTTGGGCGTATGCCGACTGCATCTGGCAGCACGCGGCCAGGAAGCGTCGTTCGCCTACACGCTCGCCTGGACATTTGAGCGTCCGCATGACCGAGGCAGCGGACATTCTCGCGGATTCCGTGTTCGGAGGTTCATTGGCCTTTCCAGACACAATCCGGATCGTGGGCAATGGCGCATGTTCTGGACGCACCTTCAACTCGTCCCCTGCGTGACACCTGTCCAATTTCCGTCATCCCGATCCCATGGGGGCGCTCCGCCGAACGCATCGACCAGGAAATCGATCATTACACGCACTCGGGCGCTCAGGTGTCGACGGCTCGGGTACATGGCGAGTATGTCGATCTCAGGCAGGTGGTACTCAGGCAGCACGTGAACGAGCATGCCGGCACGTAGATCGCTGCCGATCAGGAAAGTGGGTTGCCAGATCACGCCTTGCCCGGCGAGCGCTGCTGCGCGCGCCGTATCGCCGTTATTCGTATGCATGTGACAGTCGACCTTCACCGTGTGAGTCTTGCCGCCACCGTGAATCAGATGCCACTCATCGCCGGTAGCCGCATAGGTGTACCCGATGCAGCGATGCCCGATCAGGTTCACGGGCGCATTGATGCGCAGGCGTCCGCGTGGTTCGACCGACGCGGATGACACAAGCCCCTCTGTCTCGGTGACATCGTCGAGGATGGACTTGCAGCGGGCGTAAAGTGTCTCGCCGCCCTCGGTCAGAGACAGCGTGCGTGACGTGCGATTCAGCAGACGCGTGCCCAGGTGCGCTTCCAGTTCATTCACATAGCGGGTCACGTTGGCGGGCGACGTGCCGAGCGCATCCGCTGCGCGCGCGAAGCCACCACGGCTCACCACCGTCACGAAAACCTCGAAGGCGCGCAGGCGGTCCATGCAACCGTCCTATCATTCACAAAAACTGAGTAATGGGACCATGTTTTAGGCCTTTCCGCCATCAGGACTGAAGCCTATATTGTTTTCACGGGCCAAGGCATAGGGCACTGGGCCGACCAATGAATCAGGAGATGGAACATGCAACGCTTGACGGGAAAAGTCGCCATCGTGACGGGTGCCAGTGCAGGAATTGGCCGCGCTACGGCAAAGCTCTTCGCGAAAGAAGGCGCCAAGGTGGTCATTGCGGCGCGCCGCGTGGCGGAACTTAAAACGCTCGCTGCGGAGATAGTCAGCGACGGCGGCGAAGCCGCGTATCTGGCCGGCGACGTGCAATCGGAGGACTTCGCGAAGGCGCTGGTCGCACTCGCAGTGAGCCGCTTCGGCCGTCTGGACATTGCCTATAACAACGCCGGTACGCTGGGCGAGATGGGCCCGAGCACCGGGATTTCAGAAGCAGGCTGGAACACCGCGCTGGCGACCAATCTGACGAGTGCCTTCCTGGGTGCGAAACACCAGATTCCCGAAATGCTGAAGCAAGGTGGTGGATCGATCATCTTCACGTCGACGTTCGTCGGTTACTCGTTCGCGTTTCCCGGCACTGCGGCCTACGCGGCGAGCAAGGCCGGACTGATTGGTTTGACGCAGGCACTCGCTGCGGAGTACGGCGCGCAAGGCGTGCGCGTCAACGCCGTGTTGCCGGGCGCTGTGGACACGGAGATGTACCGCGGCATGAACGACAGCAGCGAATCGCAGGCGTTCGTGACCGGGCTGCATGCGCTCAAGCGCGTCGCAAAGCCAGAAGAACTGGCGCGTTCGGTGCTGTATCTCGCGTCGGACGATTCGTCCTTCGTGACCGGCACCGCCTCACTGGTCGATGGTGGCGCATCGATCACGCGGACGTGAACCTGCTGGCGACATCCGACGTTCAACCCGATGTCGCCATTTTTACTTCATCCATTGAAAGGAAATCACTCATGGACCTGAATCTGACAGGCAAACTCGCACTGGTGAGCGGCAGCACAGCCGGCATCGGTCTGGCCATCGCCAGCACGTTGGCGCAGGAGGGCGCTCGTGTGATCGTGAACGGCCGCTCCCAGTCATCTGTGGACGACGTGGTCGCGCAGCTGAAAGCGGAGACGGGCAGCGACGTGCAGGGTTTTGCGGGCGATCTCAGTGCGGCCGCTTCAGCAGAAGAACTCGCGCGACGCTATCCGGACGTGGAAATTCTGGTCAACAACCTGGGCATCTTCGAGCCCAAGCCGTTTGAAGAGATCCCCGACGCGGACTGGCAACGGTTCTTCGACGTCAATGTCTTGAGTGGGGTACGCCTCGCTCGCCTGTTTTTGCCTGCGATGAGGCAGGCCAACTGGGGGCGCATCATTTTCATTTCGAGCGAAAGCGGGGTGCAGATTCCAGCTGAAATGATCCACTACGGGATGACCAAAACCGCGCAGTTGGCGGTCTCGCGCGGGCTCGCCGAAGCCGTTGCCGGCACGGGCATCACAGTCAATAGCGTGCTGCCTGGGCCAACGAAATCGCGGGGAGTGGGTGAATTCGTCGAGACCCTTGCAAAGGCTGATGGCAAATCGTTTGAAGCGTTCGAAAAGGAGTTCTTCGAGAAGGTCCGTCCCACTTCGCTCATCAAGCGATTTGGTTCGCCGCAGGAAATCGCGTCGCTCGTAGCCTATATCGCCAGTCCGCTTTCGTCGGCCACGACGGGAGCTGCGTTGCGGGCCGACGGGGGCGTTATAAAGAGCGCCTTCTAGATCCACGCCGGCATTGGGCCGGCTTCTCCAGGTGTTTCCTCGATCAATGTTCCGACGCGACCGGCCCGGCTGAAGTGCTTCCTTTGTGAGCCACGTGACGATCAGGCATGGGTCGGGTCGACCTGCATTCTCGCGCTGGTGTGGTTTTCTTGAGAGTTGCAACTCCCCCAAGGCCCTTTGTGCTGCGGCCGCAAGGGAGTCGCTCGTCGATACGACTCAGTTAGACGAATCAGAAGTTGTGGCGAATGCCAAGCATTACCATTGTCTGATTGTTGGTGCTGGCATCATTGCCAAAGTCGGCAACGGACGCCGTTGCGGCCACCACCTGACCGGTTTCCGCGTCAATTGTGTTGCCCGAGGCCTTTTGATAGGCCGCCAGAGCATACAGGTCAGTGCGCTTGGACAACGAGTAGTCCGCGCCAAGACTGACCTGGTTGTAGCTGGCGTCGACGTTGTTGCCGCTGCCCTTCGTGTAGTTGTAGCCGACCCCGAGTTCGACGGCAGCGTTCAGCCGGTAGTTAACGAACGCCTGCGCCGTGTTGAACCTGGTGCCGTTGTTCGAGCCTGGGGCAGCCGCGTAGTTGCCGTAGTCAACGTTGCTATAGGCAGCGCCCAACGTAACCGGACCGATTGCATAGGTACCGGCGGCGCGGATGATTTGCAGCGTGGTCGCAGAAATAAACGCGCCGTTGATGGCCATTGAGTCGAGACCGGTCGAAGTGAAGCCATCGTAGGTCGAGGGCGGACCATCGTTGTTCGCGCGAAGATAACCGGCAGCGAAATTGAAGGGGCCATGGTTGTAGGCCGCCGCAATCGCGTAGGTCTGTCCGCCGCTAGTTTCGCCGGCTTCGCCGCCGAAGGCATACATGGCTGACACCTGCAGGCCGGCATAAGTCGGGCTGGTGTATTTGATCGAGTTGTTGACACGGGAACTGTTGTCGTAGTTATCCATGTCGCCGGGTGTTGCAAAGGCCGAGCCGTATGTATCGTCCTCTGTCAGCGGTTGGATCAGGTCAACAAGCGGGTCGTATTGGCGGCCCATGGTGACGGTGCCGAAACTCTTGTCAGCAAGACCAACCATTGCGGTACGACCGAACATACGCCCGCCCTGGCCGGCTTCGCCGTTGTTCACGTTAAATCCAGCTTGCAGATTGAAGATAGCGGACAGGCCGCCACCGAGGTCTTCGTTACCTTTCAAACCCCAGTTATCGCCTGTAAGCGTACCCGATGCCATCTGAAACGTTCCACCCGAACCGTGCGTTCCCTTCTGGTTGCTAAAGTAGGCGACCGCCGTGTCGATCGTGCCGTACAAGGTGACACTGCTTTGGGCGTGCGCTGCGGATGAAACCACAACGAGGGCGGCGAGTGAGAGAGGCTTTAATTTCATAATCTGTTCCGATGTGAATGTGCCACTGTCTTGTAAAGTCGTCGCCTCGCATGCCACTTCGCGGATGCATCAATATGGCGTGAGCTTCGTTCCGACCACCGGGCGCAGGGGATCTTTCTGGATTCACGTGATAAGGCATCCTGCAATTTTTATTGATCGAACTGGATGCCTTTCAACGGTCATACTTATTGACCATCTCGCCCGTTCAATTCACGCGAGTAGCACTGTCGGGCGGTACCGGTAACAATCTGAACGCGAATTTAGGTTATCCAATTTTCATTGTCATCGTCGTGAACTGAAAGAGTGAATTTCACCCGGCGGGGGGCTACCCGCTGTCAGAAGTCTCTATCTGGAAGGGGTTTTGAACACCGAGCCAACGCGCATTCCGGCAGTTGCCAGAATCGCTTCATTCAACTGCTCACGGTCAACTCGCGCTGCCGTGCGGGTGCCGACCTTGCGCTCCTTCGGCCGCGGCGCTTCGCCCTGATGGGTCCGCGACGGTGAGCCCGACGCACGCCGGTCATCGCGCTGTGCCTGGATCGCCTGCGCCATCTGCGACGTGTGTCCCAGCCGCTTGTTGACGGGGTTGCTTCATCGCCAATTGCGGTTATCCAACGTCCGGGAAGATAGCGTGGAACGACGCATGGCACGTGTTGAATCAAAAGATCCGTTCGTCACAGCGTCATGACACCGGCAAGCCGTTGCGCCTGCGCAGTTCCAGAATCAGTGCGCTGTGGTCCAGCTCGCCGTCGCCATGTTCGACCATGTCGGTGAAGAGGCCATCGACGAGCCCCAGCACCGGCAACTCCAGCCCCAAGCTCTGCGCAAAACCGAGCGCGGTCTTCGTATCCTTGATCTGATACTTGGCCGGACCGCCCGGCACAAAGTCTCGCGCGATCATGCTTGCCGCGTGCTGGCGAAGGATCGTCGAGTCGGCGAATCCGCCGAGCAGCGCCGCGCGGACTTGTGCGGGATCGGCGCCGCCGCCGATGATGATTTCGATTCCCCTTTCATGGTGCAGCTCGAACCTTTTTGATTGGTTGTGGTGTATTGCGCTCCTACAAGTCCGCATCTTCCGAGTGGTGGATTTTTGCAATGCTGCGCAATCGTTTGCGCCAGCGTAATGAGCTTGGCGGCTCGATAAATTTGCACGACGTTTTATGCCCCTGCGACTCGGATGTCCTTGGAGAAGATGCGATATCCGCAACCCGGGGAGGTACAGTGTGTGGACGGCCAACCTGCTATGGATCCTGGGTCGCGAGTGTGATCGACCCTCGCGATCTTCAAGCCCGGTGCGTCGGCCGCCTGCAGATAGCGTGGCCGGGCAGCATGCGGGTCCCGACCGGTCCAAATGAAGAACAAGCATTCATCGCCGCCGGGACGGCGCCGAGGACAAATGCACCCCTACACCCGTCTCGGGGTTTCACGCTGGCGCGCTAGAAATTGCTGGAACATTTCCTCGGACGGCTGGGTACGTTCGCTTACTCCCACCGTGCGATATGTGAGAGCAGGTCATACATTCGGTGCGTCGCGTTCGCCATGCTCACCCGTTGCAATGATCAGCATGGTTATCCATAATCCTTCACCGATCGCGCGGAAATAGGGTTTCTGAAAGTGGGGATCGTGCCTTCGCTCAATCAGCCAGATCACATTGGCAAGAACATAAATAATAGCGACCGCTATGACCAGGAGCTGAACAATGGCCAGCCAGGGAACCGACCAGAATGTGTTCATGAATGTGCTGTTGTTCTGCGCGTGCACCATGATCTGCAAGCCGGAGTCAAAATACGGCAGCGAAAAGTCCACCGCCTTCTCCCGTCTGGAGGTTATGGTGATCGCTGCTATCGCGACGTCGGCATCGCCACGTTGCAAGGTGGGCAGCAATTGAGCCTGTGACGGAACTTTGACCCACGTGAATTCAACCTGCATGCGGCGTGCAAGCTCGTTCCATAGATCGACACTGAATCCTTCCGGAATGGCGTTGTGCGGCAACACGAAGGGTGCGACTAAAGCAATGGCGACCCGCAGCGGGCCGTTCATAACGGAGACCGTTGGGGTAACGCGCAGCGCGGCTGATATGTCCTGATTGGCAGAGTCCCGGCGAGCAGCCGGATCAGGTACTCGCGTTGCGGCAGTAGCGGTCGTCGACTCGGCTCTGCTTGATGACGCGATCGTTTGAGCGGTAACGGACGCTGGTCCTGTTACTTCCGAAGACAGGATCAGACAACTCAGTGCGACCAGCAGCCGGACTGAATTGTTCATCAAGTCTCTCCCGGGTCAGGCTGAGGTGATAGCCCTCAGCGGAACATGTCCGAACGCATCAAACGCGGAAATCTGCCGCCATGTCCTCGTCACTCCTTGCTTCGAGCTTGCCTGACCGGCAGGCCCGAATGAACGCGTCGTAGTCTTTGTGGTTCTGTACCGCATAGGCAAGCGCGTACTGGGTAAGTGCGTCCGCGAAGCGGTTTCCGTTGCCCAGATAGGCGGCGATCTCCACGGCTTTACCGCTTGCCTTCGCATGGGCACGCGCCAACCCCCATCCGCAGATGCGTGCGTAGCCCTGAAGGATCGTGCTGCTCATGCGCTCGACTTCGGCAGAGATCTTCATGTCGCGCAACTGGCGAAAGTAGAACTGGCGCCCTGCCGGACCCGTCGTCCAGCCGAGAAACGAGTCGCTTGCGGCCTGCAGCAGGCGCTGCCCTGACACTACGCGCTCACCCTGGTGAGCTGGTCCGTTGCCTTTGAAGTAACGTGAAATGACCGATGGACGCGCTTCCTTGACCTGGAGGAAGAGCGGTTTGCCAAGACTGTCGACGAACAGCATGACAAGGCAGAAGGTGCCAACGCTCCCCACGCCGACTACCTTGAACGCAATGTCATGAAGCTCGAACTGCCCGAGCAGTTCACGTCGTTCTGATGAAAGCGTTTGAAGGTAGCCGTCAAAGGCGTGGGTGAGTTTCCCCTTCCACTCATCCGTGTCCGACCACTTCCGGTTCTTGCCGAGTAGCGAGTTGGGGCCAGTTGGGTGGAACAGCGCGGGTGGCGCATCCTGAATGGTCCAGCGGCCGTCGTGCAGCACCGCCATCTTGGCCAGCATACTGTCATGCGTGCGGCCGGCGGCCTTTTCCATTGCCCGGTTGATCAGCCGGCGCCCTTCGGAGGTCGCTGCAGCTTCGATCATTCGTTCGAACGTGACGATCTCATGCCAGAGTTCGAGGGCGCTGCAACTGGCATAGCTGTTCATCCGGTCGCGATACTCGTGCACGGCCGTCGAGACGATATCCTCGATCGATCCCCGGCTGATGCCCATATGCTCGCCAGCAATGGCAAAGCTTGCGGCGAGCCGTTTCACGTCCCACTCCCATGGCCCGGTTGCGACTTCGTCGAAATCGTTCAGATCGAAGATCAGTTGCCGCTCGGGCGTCGCGAATCCGCCGAAGTTCATCAGGTGCGCGTCGCCGCAAACCGGAAAGGTGATTCCGGAATGAGCCGTGCCGGAAAGATCGTGAGCTTGCAGGATTGCGCTGCCACGAAAGAACGTGAATGGCGAAACAGACATGCGACCATAGCGCAGCGGGATCAGTGCTTCAACGCGGCCCGCGCTGTTCTCCCGAAGCAGTTGGATGGGGTCCCGCCCGCTATCGCCGATCGCTGAGTGTAGCGAGCGCTTTGCGCGCAGCCGTGCATGACGGCCCGCCGCCTGTCTCTCCACCAAAGTCTGGATCTCGGACATTTTGTGCCCCCTTTGGATTCATTTGATCGACGCGCGAGCTGTGCGATCAAGCCAAGCCTCGCAAAACTGGTGTTTCCGGCTACATCAAATCCCGCATGCCGGCTCCAGTCCAGTCTAGCACCGATTCAGCATGCTGCTGCGCGACGTCCTTCGCGCGCTTTCAGTCGGAAAACGCCTGTAGGTGGGTCGGTGTGGCACGTTACCGGGTATAGGACCAAGGTCCAATACCCGAACAGGTGCGTCGTCGATAAGCTTATTTCGCGCATTTGTTAGCGGGCTTGTCGAGCGCAGCAAAACGGTTGATCCGCTTCTATTCGTTCGGGTTCCAGGACAGTGTTATCGAGTCCTCGCGACGCTCAGGAGAGTGGACGAAATCCGGGTCACTCTGGTTCGAGGCTTTTTCAACCTGAAAGCTATACCGCCCCGTTCGAGGTCAGAACGAACTTAGGGGAACAGCATGCAACTCGCAAATCTTTCAGCAGGACTACCATCTATTTTTTCATCATTCTGCATATCGTCGCTCTTATCCGCGCGCTGATGATCCGCGGCACTGGCGTTTCGCCGACGGTTTCCGCGTCGGTGCTGATTGCATCGCTCGTGCTCGGCAAGTCTGTACTGATCGCCGACATGTTACCTTTCATCAACCGCTTCCCCGATAAACCGCTTGTATGGAATGTGGCATGGAAGACACTGATGTACGCAGTAGTCGCACTTGTCGTCCACTATCTGGAGCGTATCTACGAGTACTGGAAGGAGGCACCCGGTTTGGTGGCCGCGAACCACCAGCTATGGGCTGACATGAACTGGCCACGGTTCTGGGCCGTCCAGATCCTGCTCGTTACGCTGATTCTGATGTACTGCGTGATCGCGGAACGGGTGCGGGTCATTGGCCGCGACAAGTTCAAAAAAATGTTCTTTGGCCCGCTTCCAGTGCGGTCGAAATGACAACCGTTGAGTGGAGACATGGCATGGCAGCGTTCGTCTCTCATCCGGCTGTTCTATTTGTGACGCTTCTTGTGCTTTTCATCGGAGCGGTAGCGTTCGGTGCCTATGTGCTGCGCCGCGTTGCCGTACTCCCGGAAGACGCCCGCGAGGATTTCAACATCGTCCAGACCGCCACGCTCACGTTGCTGGCGCTACTCGTCGGCTTCAGCGTTTCGATGGCCGTGGGCCGCTATGACCAGCGCAAGAACCTGGAGGAGGGCGAAGCCAATGCGATAGGAACGGAATACGCGCGAGCTGATCTGGCCGATGCCGCGATCGGCGCGAAAATGAAGGCCGAATTAGTCCGCTACACGGAACTCAGACTGGCCGATTTCCGTACGCGAGACCGACAGGAACTCGAGCGCATTCACCGCGATACGGCGGATCTTCAAACTGAGTTGTGGCGGCTCGCGACGCAGGTGGCGCAGGACAAGCCCACGCCTATTGGCGCACTTGTCGTTGCAGGGATGAACGACGTTCTGAACTCGCAGGATTATTCCGAGGCCGCACGGATTAATCACATCCCGCTCGGCGCCTGGTTTCTCATGATCCTCATCGCGCTGCTGGCTTGCGTCGTGCAGGGCTACGGCACCAAGGGGAAGCTGCGCAGAGGCCTGCTTATCACGATCTTGCCCGTGACGGTCGCGCTATCGCTGGCTCTTATCGCGGATATTGATAGTCCACGGCGTGGGATCATCCGCGTCCAGCCGCTGGATCTGGTCAGACTGCACGATTCGCTGACTAAATGACGCAAGGTAAAAACGCCACGGAACCTTTAATGTCGAGCTTGCTACCGAAAGCAGCCGTTCGCTCAGAGCACTGTCGATGTCCGTAGAGGGTCTGGAAGACTCATTCGTCAAGAGATAGAGGCGACATTCGCCGGCACGGATTTGCGAACGTCCGACGAGTGAGCTTCAGTCGCCGCGCAGCGACTGACCGTCGACTTTGGCCGGGGACTTGCTGCAAGAGGTCATCTCCTTTCATAGGTAGTCCCATCGCTGAGAGCTGATGGTCTCCGGAGAAAAACCTCAGCTTAAATTTGAAAATGAAGGGGGCGCATCCCGCGGGCGCGCCGGACGGGCAGACCCCGCGCCTTCAGGTCACGCCGCATTGCGTCCCGGGCGGTGCGCGAAAGCGCCCGTTTTGCATGTACGATTCGCTTGTTGTACCAGCCGCCGATTGCGATTGCGATGACGCCGGGCGCATTCAAGTAGTGCTGGGCATGGGGAGCCGGCCAGATTGGCGGATCCTCTCAGCGAATTGATGCAATGCATCAAGGACGTCATACAAGTTACTTTGCCCGACGATGGTACGGTCGCCGTTCGCCGTTCGTGTCGCGCATATCCCGACCGGAGAGCCGATTACTTCTGCCACGTCAGCGAGGTTTCGAAATGGACTACGTTGAAAGCTTGCGCATTTTCCGGTCGGTGGTTGAACTGAAGAGCTTCGCGCGGGCAGCAGATATTCATGGGCTGGCCCGGCCGGCGGTATCGCGCGCCATATCGGGCTTGGAGGAGCGCGTGGGATGCCGGCTACTACATCGGACAACGCGGCAGGTGTCGCTTACTGAGGCCGCAGAGCGTTTTTATGAAGGCTGCGTGCGCATTCTCGACGAGCTTGACGCACTCGAAGCGGATGTCGGCAACCGGACGCGCGAGGCGGGTGGCGTACTGCGCCTCGTCGCCCACACGACTGCGACAATGGAGCGCCTCGTTCCTTTGATTGCCGAATTCAAGCTGGCTCACCCAAAAGTCACCCTGGACGTGACGCTAACCGAACGCCCCATCGACCTCGTTGCCGACGGATACGATCTCGGCGTTGTCGTGCCGAATATGTTGACCAGCGAGACGGCCGTGGTGCGGCTACTTGAGCGCATTCGTGTCGTCATCGTCGCGGCGCCGCAATATCTGCAGCGGACGTCTACGCCGAGACACCCGTCGGAACTGACCAATCATCTTTTCGTGACTATGTCTGCGTCGCTTCGACGCCCCAGTATCAGCTTTCACATCGAAAATGAAGATCTGACGATACCTCTTCAGTTCGATGTGTCATCGAACAGTCCCGCATTCAACCGGGAAATGGTGTTGCGAGGTTTCGGCATCGGAATCGTGCCCATCACACTCATCGAGAGCGATCTGGCTTCCGGCAGGCTCGTGCATCTGCTCGCTGATTTCGAACTCATCGACAACGGCATCGAGATCCGCCTCGCATATAGCAACCGGACACTTCTGCCCGCCAAAGTGCGCGCGTTTATCGATCACGCCACCGCCTTCTTCGACCGAACGGTTGCGCCCTGACGAGGCAGACATCGCCACCATGTTGATGCGCCTGAAAGCAACAGACTAATAACATAACGGGCATCGCCTCCTACGCGCGCTTTGGCTATTCTGTGTGTATGCACTACTGGTGCTTCTTCGAGTAGAGCTCAATCAGAACAGGTGTTACATGCACGTATTCATGTCTTTGATAGTCGTCTCGATCAGTGTGGCCATGTATTTCACGCCCTCCATGATTGCCCGTCGCAGGATGAAGCAGGAAGCTGCGCGGGTCCTTCTCCTCAACCTCGCCCTTGGATGGACGATAACGGGGTGGATGGGCGCACCGAGTTGGGCGACGAAATCGTTCGGCACCGGCCTTCGCAGCGGCGAGAATGCTGCACGGTTGCGGCGTCATTCGCTCAAATCGGATCGCAACTGAAACAAGGTTTCCACCATTGAGGTGGCAAGCATATGTTAATTGATATGGACACCAAACCATAAAAGTGGAGTGTTCGCAAACTATCCAGAAGAAATGAACCCGATTTCATCAGAAACCGATGATTGTTTTGCAGTGCGTCAGGCAGCGCGGCACATCTCGAAGCTGTATGAACGTCATCTTTCCAAGGTCGGTATCACGCCGAGCCAGTTCAGCATCCTGAGCATACTGAATCGCAATCCCAAAGCAACGATGGTTCAACTGGCCGACGCACTGGTGATGGACCGGACAACCATCGTGCGCGTCCTCAAGCCGCTGCTGCGCGATGGCCTGGTGGTGGCGCCCGCAGAGGAGCGTCTCAGCCGGCGTCTGCGCCTGATTCTCACCGCAAAGGGCTACGAACGGCTCGAACAAGCGACTGCTCACTGGTGCGCGGCCCAAGCGGATTTCGAAGTCGTATTCGGCCGCCAGCAAGCCATGCATTTGAGGAATGAACTGTTTCGCATCACCCGCGACGTGCCGAACGCCTGATAACGGCAACGCAACAAACTGATGCATTCCCACGCATTGATGAGCACCCTCGCGGACACTAGTATGTGCATATGCACTTTCTTAACGGATGTCTCAGCATGATCACGAAAATGAACATGAAGACCTTGGACCGCAGCTCAAATGAAAGGCGGGGTGGGGCGCTCGCCGGCAAATCAGCGGTGCTGCTGGCCGCCGCAGCGGCTGCCTTCAGCCTGGCGGGATGCGTCAACTACGCCGGTATCAAGAGCGACAAGCAGATCCAGTCGCCCGCGAGCTACGAAACGAAGCAGAGCTTGCCGGACGAGGGCGGGCAATGGCCCTCGCTCGGCTGGTCACAGCAGTTCGGCGACCCGCAACTGCCGACGCTGATCGACGAGGCGCTGAAGAACAACCCGACCATCGATCAGGCGCGCGCCCGCATCGAGAAAGCGACGTCATACGTCGGCAGCGCGAAATCGCTGCTTTATCCGAACGTGAGCGGCAGTTATTCGTGGACACGCGAACACTATTCCGCCAATGCAATCGTTCCGCCGCCCTATGCGGGTTCCACTCAGAGCGAAAACAATCTTCTGGCGAGCGCGTCGTGGGATCTCGATCTGTGGGGCAAGAACCGCGATCGGCTTCGCAAGGCTGTGTCGCAGGAAAAGGTCGCCGAGGCGGAAGCCGAGGAAGTGCGCATCACGCTTGCAGCGTCGGTCGCAAGCACGTACAACCACCTCGCGCTGCTTTACGCGTTGCGCGATGTCGAGAGCCGCGAAGTGCGCAATCGCGAAGATATCGGGCGGATTACGGACGGGCGCGTCAGTGCCGGTCTCGATACGAACGTCGAAAAGCAGACGGCGTACGGCGAAACGTCGACCAGCCGCGCAAGTGTCAGCGATCTTGACGGGCAGATCACCACGGTTCGCTACCAGTTGGGCGCATTGCTCGGGGAGGGACCGGACCGCGGACTCGCCATCGCGAATCCTTCCTTCGGTGCGGGTCCCGCTGTTATCTTGCCCGATAACCTGCCGGCAGATCTCATCTCGCGCCGGCCGGACATCGTCGCGGCCTACTGGCAAGTCGATGCGGACATGCACGACGTGAAGGAAGCAAAGGCCGAGTTCTATCCGGATGTCAATCTCTCGCTGTCGGCGGGCCTCGACGCATTCGGGTGGGGACGGTTTCTAACGGCATCGAGCCGCCAGATTCAGGCAGGTCCGGCGATCCATTTGCCGATATTCGATGCCGGCGCGCTGCGCTCGCAACTGAAGGAACGCTACGCGGACTTCGACTATGACGTGGCCAGCTACAACCACACGCTGATCAACGCGCTGTCGGACGTGGCCACGCAAGTCTCGCAGATCCAGTCGACCGAACGTCAATTGGTCAATTCGCAACAGGCACTCGACGCGCAGACCAAGGCCTATCAACTAGCGCTGGTTCGCTACAAATCCGGTTTGAACCAACAGTTGCAGGTCCTGAACGCAGACGACAACCGTCTCGCCGCCGAACAGTCCGTGATCAATCTGCAGATGGCGCGCCGTGATCAGCAAATAGGTTTGATCAAGGCAATGGGCGGCGGCTTCGATGCGACGCAAGCTGGCCTCGCATCGAACACCGATACGCCCATTCCCGCACCTTCGAACGTCAAGACAACCGACTAATACATCGAGCCGCTGTCTTCGAACGAAGGATGGCGTCAAACCAATCTCGCTGGAGTTCAATGATGAATGCACCTCAATCCCAACCGGTCAACGAGCCGCCGAAAAAAGCTGGAAGACGCAAGCTGCTGCTCGCGTTGCTGGCCGCGACGCTGGCGGCATCGGGCGCGGCGTACGGCGCGTATTACTACACCGTTGCACGCTTTCATGTCGAAACAGACGATGCCTACGTGAACGGCAACGTCGTACAGATCACACCGCAGATTGGTGGAACGGTGATCGGCGTCAACGCGGACAACACGCAGATCGTGAAGGAAGGCGAGCCCGTCGTTCAGATCGATCCCGCCGATGCACACATCGCGCTGCAACGGGCCGAAGCGAATCTGGGCCAGACCGTGCGCCGCGTGCATGGCCTCTATGTCAACGACGACAAATACCGTGCGGATATCGCCGAACGGCAATCGGATCTGTCGAAGGCGCAGGACGATCTGCGCCGTCGGCTTGCCACGGGCATGACGGGCGCAGTCTCGGATGAAGAAATCTCGCATGCACGCGACGCGGTCAAGTCGGCCCAGGCCGCCCTCGACGCCGCGAAACAGCAACTCGGCGCGAACCGCGCGCTGACGGCCAATACATCGATAAAAGACCATCCCGACGTGCAGGCCAGCGCCGCTCACGTGCGCGATGCGTACCTCGCGTATGCACGCACCACGTTGCCCGCGCCCGTGACGGGTTACGTCGCACAGCGCAGCGTGCAGGTCGGGCAGCGCGTTGCCACGGGGACGCCGCTGATGTCGGTGGTGCCGCTCAACCAGGTGTGGGTCGATGCGAACTTCAAGGAATGGCAGTTGCGGCACATTCGCGTGGGCCAACCCGTCGAACTGACGGCCGACGTCTATGGCTCGTCGGTCGTGTATCACGGCAAGGTCGTTGGCTTTACGCCGGGCACGGGTTCCGCGTTGGCATTGTTGCCTGCGCAGAATGCCACGGGTAACTGGATCAAGGTCGTGCAGCGGTTGCCTGTGCGGATCGAAATTCCACCCGGAGAACTGGAAAAGAATCCGCTGCGCGTGGGGCTGTCGATGAACGTCAATGTGGACGTGAAGGATAGCAACGCAGCATCGCTGACAACCGTCGACCCCCGTTCGAACTACAAGACCGACGTGTTCGCGAAGTACGGCGACGAGGCGAACGATGCGATTGTCCACATCATCGCAGCGAACGAGTGACGCGCCTGCACCCGACCGTGCATGCGATGCCCGCTTCCGCCGTATTCGAAGGCCAATCACCATGTCTGGATCACCATGACCACCAAACAAACGAATCATCCTCCGCTGACGGGCGCGCAGCTTGCCATAGGCTCGTTCGTCGTCGGCCTGGCCGGCTTCATGACCGTGCTCGACTCGTCGATCGCGAATGTTGCGATTCCAACCATTTCTGGCAATCTCGGCGTCTCCGTGGATGAGGGCACCTGGGTTATCACCGTGTTCGCCGCAGCGAACTCGGTATCGATACCATTGACCGGCTGGCTCACGCAGCGCCTTGGACAGGTGCGGCTTTTTGTCGGCTCGATCCTGCTGTTCGTGATTGCGTCATGGCTGTGCGGCATCGCGCCTTCACTGCCGATACTGCTTTTCGCCCGGATCCTTCAAGGCGCGGTAGCGGGCCCGCTGATTCCGATGTCTCAAGCATTGCTGCTGAGTTCGTGGCCGAAGAACAAATCATCGCTGGCGCTTTCGCTGTTCTCGATGATCGTCGTGACGGGACCAATCGTGGGACCGGCACTCGGCGGCTGGGTCACAGATAGTTATAGCTGGTCGTGGATCTTCTACATCAACATCCCTGTGGGCCTGTTCGCGGCGGCGATGGTGTGGATGCTGTATCGGCATCGCGATACGCCGTCGAAGAAAATCCCCGTTGACAAAGTGGGGCTGTTATTGCTGGTCATATGGGTAGCGGCGTTGCAGGTAATGCTGGATAAAGGCAAGGATCTCGACTGGTTCTCGTCGAGCACTATCGTCATTCTCACGATTGTTGCGGTGGTGGGTCTCGCGCTGTTTATCGTGTGGGAGTTGACGGACAAGAATCCAATTGTCGACCTCACGCTATTCAAACAGCGCAACTTCCTGGGCGGCACCGTTTCGATTGCCGTTGCGTATGCGATCTTCTTCGGCACACTCGTGCTGCTGCCGCAGTGGATGCAGGAGTATCTCGGCTATCGTGCTGTCGATGCCGGCCTCGCGACGGCGCCGCTCGGCATTTTCGCGGTGATCGGCGCGCCGATCATGGGCAAGATCCTGCCACGATCCGATGCGCGCATTATCGGCACCTTTGCGTTCATCGGCTTTGCGATCGTCTACTACATGCGTTCGTTCTTCTATACGGACATCAGCGAGGGCTACATCATCCTGCCGACCCTGCTGCAAGGCATTCCGATGGCACTGTTCTTTGCGCCGCTGACGGTGATCATCCTGTCTGGGCAACCACCCGAAAAAGTGCCAGCGGCGGCAGGGCTGTCAACCTTCGGGCGAATGTTCTTCGGTGGGATCGGCACTTCGATAGCGAACGTGGTCTGGAACAACCGCACGATCTTTCACCATGAAATTTTGACGCAGCAAGCGAGTCCGACCAACCCGATGTTTAACCAGCAACTCGATATGTACCATTCGCTGCTCGGTCTTGGAAAAGGTGCATCCTATGCACTGTTCGACCATACAGTGCAGACGCAGGCCGCAGTGATGGGGCTAAACGATGTTTTCTACGGCTCGGCAATAGTGATGATTATCATCATTCCGTTGATCTGGATTACGAAGCCGCGAAAGTCGGCCGGCGCCAGCGACGCAGCAGCTGCGGCGCATTGAGTGAACAAAAGGCTTGCGGCCTCCTCGATGGAAACCTGAGGGGATCGTCGTATAGATTCGGCTCGCGCACAGCAAGGTGTTTTCACTGGGTGCTTATTGAACTGCCGTGATAACCCTCGTCTTATCAGGGCAAGCGCGTTTGAACGGAAGGTGCATCAGTGAGGGGAGCAGGCAGCGGGTGATCGCCGCATGCCGACTTTCACCTATCGAAGCGGCGGAAACCGCTCAACGACCCAGACCGGCCATTCGTCGCGCTTCGACTTCGAGAGACAGCGTCATGTGTCGATCAATGGATGCTTTCGGGCCGATTCTTGCCGCTCCGCTGCGCGCCTGTCAGTAGATGACCGAAATTGGGTCCCGTCAGGCCAGCGGCCGGATGTTCTGGTTCATGCGGAAGAAGTTCGTCGGATCGTATTTGGCCTTGATCTGCTGAAGCCGTCGGTAATTGGGACCGTATGCAGCTGCAATTGGTTCGCCCGTCTCGTCGTCGTCCAGGTAGTTGACATAGCGACCGGCGGCAAAGAAAGGTCGCATCTCTTCGTAGGTTTCGCGAGCCCAAGCGACGCATGCGCCGGTCTCCGCCGGCTGCATCCATTGAGCGAGCACGAGGAAGTTGTAGCCTTCACTGCGATGCGGGAAGGCCGTATCGGTAGCATTGACCCGGGTGACCGCGCCGTGGAAATGTTCGAGGAGCAGTTGGCCCATTGTCGTCGGGCACCGCGCGAAGCAGCTAATCATGGTGTCAATCGCAGCGTCGCTCAGCTCTGTGAGGAAGTTGGACTTCCAGTAGTTGAGAGCGCCTTTCGGGTACTTGGCGTCGAGCATGCTGTTGAGCTGGGAGTAGGGGATCGGCCCAACGGCATCCAGGATGGGAAGCGCGAATTGCTTCAGCGGCCGCATGGCCCTTTCGGCGTCTTCCAACGGCCCGCAGTGGCAGGTGACCAGGGCGGCCACCTCTGTGCCGGACCCGTCCGGCGCATGCGTCAGCGATGCGAACAGTGTGTGCTCATCAGGTAGCGACCGTGTGCTGTCGCGGAAGAATTCGAGCAGGGCGCGGGAGCGTTCGATCGGGTGGACTATCGGGCCGCCCGTAATGGTCGGCCCAACCGGGTGGAGTTCATACTCTAAGCTCGTGGCGACCCCGAAGTTTCCGCCGCCGCCGCGAAGAGCCCAGAAAAGCTCGGGCTCCTGGTGCTTGCTCGCCTGCAAGACCTTGCCGTCAGCCGTGACGAGCTCCACCGCCCGCAGATTATCGAGTGCCAGGCCGTATTTGCCCATCAGCCAGCCCACCCCGCCGCCGAGGGTAAGTCCGGCAATGCCCGTGCTCGAGACCACGCCCCCGGTGACGGCCAGGCCATGCAACTGCGTCTCGCGATTGAGCTCGCCCCAAGTGACGCCGCCTTGCGCCCAGACTGTTCTGCTCTCCCGATCGACGTGGATGCCCTTCATCGGCGAAAGATCGACCATCACGCCACCATCAATCGTCGCCCGTCCCGCCACGTTGTGGCCGCCGCCGCGAATTGCGACCTCGAGGCCGAGCCTGCGGGTGAGATCGAGGGCCCCGACAACGTCGGCCACGCCGTGGCACCTGGCGATCAAGGCGGGCCGCTTATCGACCAGGCCGTTGTGGACCCTTCTCGCATCCTCATAGCCGGCGTCTATGGGTTTCAGGAGCTGCCCTCGGAAGGTGGCAGCAAGCTCGGCCGCAGCGTCGGCCAGGGATCCAATCGGCAGCATGGCGTTTTCTCCTCGAATTCGCTCCAGGTCGTCTGCGTTCGCAGTGAGCTTGTGTAGCTTGGTTTGTTATAGGGCGGCGCCGATAGGACATGCAGACTAATGCGAGGCGCAATCCGCCACGCACTTCTCGGCTCTCAGTTTAATTGGCTTCCGTCGAGCAGCAGGCAGTCTGTCCAAAAACCGACAGCGTGCGTGTTTGCGTCGGGCATAGATGAAACGCGCGACTCGAAACTCGTCGGCGTGTTAGGGAAGATTGGCGCAGTGGCAATGACTTCCGGCTTGCCGGTTTCTGCAAGATAGAACATCACCAGCATAGGCGCAGTCATGGGGAGGCCGAAGTTGATACAAAAGAGCCCGCATTTGAACAGAGCGGGCTGTGTTCCCTCGGTGGGATTGGACACAGCTGCGAATAGCATTTGTCAACGGTTATGCGACGGGACTGGTGCCCTCCCAGGCGCGCTGAAGCAATGCTCGAAGCGGCGCACCTTCAATCGGTCGAGGGTTCCAGTACGGATTCGACAGAGTGACCTCACACGCATGATCAAGGTCGGTTTCACGCAGCCCAATCTCCCGAAGGCCCTGAGGCACACCGAGTTCTTCGTTTAAACGATAGAGCCCATCAGGAGCGGAGTCGACGTTCAAGGCCCTCGCAATACGCTCCATGGCCTCAACGGCGACAATGCTGTTATACGCAAGCGCATGCGGCAGCACGATTGCGTGCGTCTCGGCATGAGGCAGATTGAACGTTCCACCCAAAGTATGGCAAAGCTTGTGATGCAGGGCCATGCCGACGCTGCCTAACACCATCCCACACAACCAGGCCCCATAGAGACACTCACAACGAGCCGCCTTGTCCTTGCTGTTCCTCTTCACGCCCCGCAGACCGTTCGCAAGAGAGCGAATACCTTCTTCCGCCATCAGCGACATCACAGGATTCCCGTCTTTCGCGTATAACCCTTCTGCGGCGTGGGCAATTGCGTTCAGGCCACTTACAATCGAAAGCTTGACCGGCAGACCAGTGGTCAGCTCCGGGTCGTACAGAACCGTCTTCGGAATGACCTTCGCGTCACGACCCGTTCTCTTCAGGCCGTTTTCGGTAATCCCATAGATAGGCGTCATCTCTGACCCGGCATAGGTCGTCGGTATTGCGATGATCGGCAACGACGATTCCAGCGCGATTGCTTTTCCGAGGCCAATCGTAGACCCGCCACCTATTGCCACCGCGCAGTCCGCACCCACTTCCTTCGCGTGCTCGCGCGCGCGGCGGGCATTCTCGATGGGTACGTGCATCTGGGCGCCGTCGAAGACTCCGGCGCTGGAAGGACCGAGCAAAGACGAGACAGCTTCCGCCTGGGCCTTCTGCTCCGGCGTACAAAGAACTAATGCCCGCCGTGCGCCCAACGCCTCGACTTCCTGTTGAATCAGTTTCATGCTTCCGGCACCGAATACAACTCTCGCCGCCTGCGTGGTATAGGTGAACTCGTACATGTAAGTAGTTTCCTGTGTCGTCAAACGGTGTTACTCGCCTAGATGTAATCGACCTGATGACGAGCGATACGAATGTCGCCGACGACTTCCTTGACCCGCAGATGCTCTGGGTGCGACGCGTATGCGTCGAGCAACGCCTGGGTCTCAAACTCCGTGTACAACACGACGTCGCAAGCATAGTCGACCGCACTTACATCGAGTCCTACCTCGAGCCGGGTAAGCCCGGGAATTTTTCCGCTCAGACTCTCAAACGCGGACTTGACGAGCATCGCAGATTCCTTCTTTTGCTCGGGCGTATCGCCACGAACATTCCACATCACGATGTGCTTGACCATATTGTTTCCTTTGATGTTGCTTGTGACCAGGTCAAATGTTCGAGATCCAATCTCATGACCCGAGTATCCATGTCGGCAAAGGCCACCACCACCCGTGTGGCTTTGCTGAGTTCCAAAGCCGGATGCCACATGCGCGAGTTACGCCTTGTTCTTGTTGTAGACGTCGACGAACACAGCGGCGAGCAGAACGATGCCCTTAATGACCTGCTGATAGTCCACGCCGATACCCATGATGGACATGCCGTTGTTCATCACGCCCATGATGAAGGCGCCCACCACAGCACCAACGACCTTTCCGACACCGCCGGATGCGGACGCACCGCCAATGAAACAGGCTGCGATGACGTCGAGTTCGAATCCAGTTCCTGCTTTCGGCGTGCCGCTATTCAGCCGTGCGGCGAAAATCAGACCCGCGAGCGCGGCGAGGACACCCATGTTGACGAACGTCATGAAGCTCACTGCCGGGACGCTGACACCCGACAGACGTGCGGCCTTCGCGTTTCCGCCAACTGCGTAAATGCGGCGTCCAATGGTTGTGCGATTCATCAGGAACGTGTACACGCCAATCAGCACACCCATGATGACCAGCACCGTTGGCAAGCCGCGATAGGATGCGAGCAGGTAGCAGAAGCCGACGATGAGTGCCGTAAGCACCACATTCTTGACGACGAACATCATGAACGAGCCGCTTTCGACGCCATGTTTTGCCGCACCGGCACGATGCCGAAGCTCAATCACGAAGAACAGCGCACCGACGAAAACACCGAGAAGGATGGAGGTTATGTGAAGCGCCTGTCCGTGGAAGACATCCGGAATGAACCCCGAGCTCACCGTACCAAACCCCTCAGGGAAGGGGCCGATCGACTGTCCCTGGAGCACAAGGTTCGTCATGCCGCGGAAAACCAGCATGCCAGCCAACGTAACGATGAACGACGGCATCCGCCAGAACGCAATCCAGTATCCTTGCACGGCGCCGATCAGCGCGCCGGCCGCGATACAGATGATGGTTGCCCAGACGTAGTTGACTTCATACTGCACCATCAATACGGCTGCCAGCGCGCCCACGAGCCCCGCCGTCGAGCCGACAGACAGGTCGATGTGGCCTGAAACAATCACCATTAGCATACCGAGCGCCATAATGACGATATAGCTGTTCTGCAGCACCAGGTTGGTCAGGTTGAGTGGCTGCATCAACACGCCCTTCGTCGCGACCTGGAAAAACGCCATGATGATTACGAGCGACAGGAGCAGTCCATATTCGCTGCCGATACGCTTGACCATTCCGAACACTTCGCTTTTCTTGACCTCGGCGCCTTCGGCGGCTACCGGAGAGAGTGCCTTACGCATTTTGAATGTCTCCATTTCGCATAATCGCCCGCATGATGCTTTCCTGCGAGGCTTCTTCTGCGGTTAACTCGCCGACGAACCGGCCTTCATTCATGACATAGATGCGGTCGCACATTCCAAGCAGCTCAGGCATTTCCGAAGAAATCATGACCACACATTTGCCCGCCGCAACCGCCTGATTGATGATGTTGTAAATCTCGTACTTCGCTCCTACGTCGATGCCTCGCGTCGGCTCGTCGAGAATCAACACCTCGGGTTCAGAAAACAGCCACTTGCTGATCACGACTTTTTGCTGATTCCCACCTGACAGATTTCCGACTACATGCGTCACGCCTTGCGCGCGGATTCGCAGCTTCTTGAGAAACTCGGTCGCAACTGTAATCTCCTCGTGTTCATCGACGATACCGAGCTTCGACACACCTGAGAGGTTGGCCAGCGTAATGTTTCGCTTGATGTTGTCGTCGAGCAGCAGGCCATTGCCTTTTCGGTCCTCGGTGACGTAGGCGATGCCCGCTTTGATGGCCTTCTGTACCGATGCCGTGTCAACCTGTTTCCCGTGCATTAGCACTTGGCCGGAGATGCCCTGACCATATGTGCGACCGAAGACACTCATGGCGAGCTCGGTGCGCCCGGAACCCATCAGGCCGGCGATACCAACGATTTCACCCTTGCGCGCCTTCAGATTTACGCCCTTGAGGACGGCACGGTCACGCTGTGTTGGATGCTGGACACGCCAATCCTTGATTTCGAAAATCACGTCGCCGATGTTCGGCGTACGGGGCGGATAGCGGTCAGACATTTCCCGACCCACCATCGCTTTGATGATGCGGTCTTCGCTCACAGTCTCAGTGCTGCAGTCGAGAACATCGACCGTCGAGCCATCGCGAATCACAGTGATTCCGTCCGCAACACGCGAGATTTCGTTCAGCTTGTGCGAGATGATGATTGACGTTACGCCGTTCGACTTCAACTCGAGCAGCAGCGTGAGCAGTGTGTCGCTGTCTTTCTCGTTCAGGCTGGCGGTGGGTTCGTCAAGAATGAGAAGACGAACTTCTTTCGAAAGCGCCTTCGCAATCTCCACGAGCTGCTGTTTGCCAATCCCGAGCGTGGCGACCGCCGCGTCGGGAGAGTCGGTGAGGCCAACCTTCGCTAGCAGTTTCCTGGCCTTGGCACGCGACACTTGCCAATCGATGACGCCACGCTTCGACTGTTCGTTGCCGAGAAAGATGTTCTCGGTAATCGACAGCATGGGTACGAGAGCTAGCTCCTGGTGGATGATGATGATTCCAACCGCTTCGCTATCGGAAATATCGGCGAAGGCTCGCTGCTGCCCATCGTAAAGGACCTCGCCACCGTACGAGCCGTGCGGATAGACGCCACTGAGTATTTTCATCAAGGTCGATTTTCCTGCGCCATTTTCTCCACAAATGGCGTGAATCTCGCCCTGACGTACCCTCATATTCACGTTATTCAGAGCTTTGACGGGGCCAAAGCTTTTCTGAATTCCGCGCATCTCCAGAATGGTATCCATGGTCAAATTTCTCCGATTGGTCACGCACGGGGCGTACCTGCGTGGGCGGGGTTCGACCGGGAGCCCCGCCACGCTGACTGGCAGATGGCTTACTTGATTTGAGCCTGTGTGTAGTAGCCGCTCGTGACCAGTTCCGACTGGTAGTTGGCCTTGTCGACCAGAACAGGTTTCACGAGATAGGTCGGAACAACCTTCGCACCGTTGTTGTAGCCCTTCGTGTCGTTGACAGGCACCTGCTTGCCGGTCAGCGCGTCGTCAACCATGTCGGCCGCGACCCCGGCGAGCTTGCGTGTGTCCTTGAAAACCGTCGACGTCTGGTCACCGCGAACGATGTTCTTCACGTTTTGAACATCAGCGTCCTGTCCCGTGATGATGGGCATTGCTTGCTGACCGGAACCGTATCCCACACCTTTGAGAGACGAGATGATGCCAATCGCCAGCGCGTCGTTCGGCGCCCAGACCGCATCGAGATGGTCCTTGCCATAGAAGGCGCTCAACAAATTGTCCATCCGGGCCTGGGCGGTCGCTCCATCCCAGTTACGCGTCGCGACTTTTTCGAAGGTAACCTGCTTGCTCCGAATCACGAACTTCCCGCTGTCGATGTACGGCTTAAGAACCGACATACCACCCGCGTAGACCATGTGAGCGTTGTTGTCATCGCTTGACCCGCCGAACACCTCGATGTTGAACGGCGTTTTGCTGCCTGCTTTCTGCCAGGCGCTGACAATGCTTTGCGCTTGCAGGACTCCTACGCCGTAGTTGTCGAACGTGGCGTAGTAGTCGACATCTTTCGTCTGGCTGATAAGACGGTCATACGAGATGACCTTAATGCCCTTCTTATGGGCGAGTGCCAAAGCGTCAGAGAACGTCTTGCCGTCGATGGGCGCAATGACCAGCGCCTTGACGCCCTTCGCGAGCATGTTTTCGACCTGGTTCACCTGGGTCGGCACGTCGTAGTTTGCATACTGGAGGTCGGACGAGTAGCCCTTTGCCTTCAGCGCGTCGACCATGCTTTTTCCGTCGGTGATCCAGCGGGATTCGGTCTTGTCAGGCAGTGAGATGCCGACGACGCCTTTGTCCTGTGCGAAGGCGGCACTCGACGTTGCTGCGAAAGCGGCGGATGCCAGCAGAATTACCACAACACTCTTCAGAACTTTCATGACTTTGTCTCCTGATTAGGAATGCGTATTTGCGTTTTCGGCTTATGAGGTGCGGAATCCTCGGCCGACGCCTCATGGCGTCAGCCATTCAAATCCTTAACCGATAAAGACCTCTGTACCCGCTTCTTTGGAAGATGCGAACATAGCCTCGATGACACGGCTGATGTTGTACGCCTGCGTGGCCGGCACAACCGAAGGCGTGCCGTTGCGCAATGCGCCGACGAATGCGTTCGACTCGCGGTCGAAGTACACTGGATTGCCGATTTCAGCGATGTCAGGCGAGTACTCGGTCTTCTTGGTCGCCCAGATCTCCGGGAAGCTGGTTTCCTGCCACTCGGTCCACCCCTCCGGATGTTCGCCTTTGCCCGCGTCATAGATCTTGTAGCTCGCGGGTAGCGAGCGGGACGACATGATGCCTTCTGTTCCGTAAGCCGTGATGTCCCAACTCTCGGTCCACGGCAGAACGTCCCAAGACATGAAGTCGACGGTCACAATCTTGTCTTCGTAATTCAGAACCGCACCCGCTGCGTCCTCGCGCGACTCGTCTCCGTGAAAGTTCGGGAACTTCGTGATTCGGGCGTTCACAGAACGCGGCAAACCGAAGTGCAGAAGAATACGGTCGATCAGGTGGCAGCCGATCACGAAGACAGCGCCACCGATGTCGCCGGGCTGGGTCATGTGCGGGGTGCCCGCTTCGTCGTGCGAACAACCGCCGTGAGCGCGCACCTGGACAACCTTCCCGAGACGCCCAGTCTTCAGCGCGGCCTGCATGGCATCAACCGAAGGAGCGAAGCGCCAGCAGTAGCCGACCTGCACGAGGCCGCCTGTACGTTCCACAGCCTCGACGATGCGCTTCGCATCGGTCGAACTACGGCCAGCCGGCTTTTCGCACAACACAGCCTTGCCGGTCTCAAGCGCCTCGATGGTCAAATCGGCCATCTTCTCGCTCTTGGAATGGACGAGCACGACATGAACATTCTCGTCGGCCAGGATGTCTTCCTTGGAACGTGCTTCGAGACCCAGCGCGTCGACGAACGGCGTAAGCAGTGGGCTCTTATCCCACGCACCGAGCATTCTCGCGTCGGTGCGACGCTGGATGGCCTTGACCCGCCCGGACGTGTGCGGGTGAGTGATGCCAAGGCATGCCACGCCGAGTGTTTCATTGGGACTAATCTTTCGCGTCATGACTTATCTCCTCCGGATTCCTGGTTACACCTTGACTGCTTTGCCCGTCAGCGCGGACTCGAGAGCCGCATCAGCCAGGCGCAGCGCCTTCAGCCCATCCTGCACGGATGTCGGCAGCGGGGACTTTGTGTTCAGTGCATCGACGAAGGCTTCAAGTTCAGCCTTGTACGCTTCAACGTAGCGCTCGAGGAAAAAGTTGAGGAGCGGTTCACGCGCGTCTGTGACATCCTTGGACCAGCGACGAATCGTCGAAGGGCGAAGATTCTCTTGCAGCAGCATGCCCTTTGAACCGGATACTTCCATGCGCTGGTCGTAGCCGTAGACAGCTTCGCGACAGCAGTTGATATGGCATTGTTTGCCCGAAGCAGTGCGTAGCTGAACCATCACCGTGTCGAAGTCGGTCAACTTTTCCAATGACTCATCGACGAGGCGGCTGGCGATGGCCATCACTTCGACCGGTTCCTCGCCCAGCAGCCAACGAGCCATGTCCAGATCGTGGATCACCATGTCGCGGAAGATGCCGCCCGAGTGCTCGACGTAGTCGCGGGGAGGCATCCCTGGGTCACGACTCGAGATGATGACCTGACGCACTTCTCCAACGTCACCCGCGTCAATGGCTTTGCGGAAAGCCTGTGACGTCGGGTCGAAACGTCGATTGAAGGCGAGCATCACGCGGCCGCCCTGGCGCTCAACTGCGTTCGCTGCGGCGAGCGATTTGTCCATGTCGAGATCGATGGGTTTCTCGCAGAGCACAGCCTTGCCGCGCTTGACAGCTTCGAGCATGAACGTGATGTGCGTATCCGTGGGCGTGCCAATGACCACGGCGTCGATGTCCTTGCGCTCCAGCACCCCAGCCGGGTCCGTCGAGGCTTCGCAGCCGAGCTTGGTCGCCAGCGACTGTGCCGCGCTTTCAACCGGGTCCGCCACTACGACCAGTTTTGCGTTCGGGTTGGCGGCGACGTTGCTTGCGTGAATGCGACCAATGCGGCCTGCACCAAGTACGGCGATTCGAATCATGTGAGTCTCCAGGAATGCTTTGTCGTTTAGGGTTGGAAGTTTTAGGCGGCGGTTGTGGGGTTGGCCGAAAACTGTGCAAATGTCGTGTCGTACGCGCGCTTTGCCATCTCGTCGAGCGGGAATTTCCGATGCACTTCAGAGATCAGTTCGACACCGTAGTACGGCAGCGTGCAACCCGCCTGTTCAAGAGCATCGACGAAGGCAACGCAGTCGCCCACGCCATCACCGCAAAGCTGGCGATTGAAGGTCGAGTCGTCGAACAACGAACCTTTCACCTGTGCTCCAACGTCGTCCATCTCGACACCCTTGATGAAGCGCGCCGGGATCTTTGCGACCTCGCTGTAAGGTGTTTTGGCGCGGGCAACGTGCCAGTGGTCAACCATCAGACCACCGTTTGGCTGATTTGCGCCTTGCGCAACGATCAACGCCTCTTCGACGTTCCGAATGGGAGAGAAGGGCATGAACTCGATTGCAACCGTTGCACCAACCGTCGCCACATCTTGGCAAAGTTTCGCGAATTCGTCGGTCATGCGAGCGAAGTCGGGCGGATTTTTATCGAAGGGGCTCGCACCGATTTTTAGATTACGCATTCCGAGCTCGCCGCCCAGCTCGATGAAGCGATGACGGCAACGGTCCGACGTAGCACGCTCTTCGCCATCGAAGTACCAGTCCATGAGGATTTCGAGCTCAAAGTACTTCATGCCCGTGTCTTCCAGAATGCTCTTGACGCCAGAGACGCCGTACTTCTCGACGCTGTGTTCGAGGTCGTCGAGAATGAGGCCAACTCCGCTCCAGCCCGCACGCATAGCTGCTTCACAACGGTCTCGCAGCGGGAAAGGGCTGATTTCGTTTGATGCACACGGATAGACGTCGCCAGCGAGGGTCCAGTATGCAGCCAGCAATTCTTTCTTTGCGTTCATATGTAGTACTCCTGTGTCTCGTGAGGTCGTCAATTTTTTCGACGGCACGCTCTCGCGCGCCCGGGCGATTACAATGCAGCCGGCATGGGCATGCTGGACGTCGCGAGAGTAAAGTCCCACGACACAGACCAAAACGGCGATGAAAATCCGACGCGCTTCGCCGCTTCCGGGTCGTCAATCTTGTTGAATTCAGCGATGAGTTCACGCTTGACGCCGAAGACCGCGTCTTCGGGCAGATACGGGCAGTCTGGCGTAAAAATGTGAGTGATGACCGGGTCGAACGTCGGGGCAGTCACGATAAAGTGCAGGTGCGCAGCCCGGTTGGGGTGCCGACCCATTGCACCGAGGAGTTTTCCGACCGGACCATCCGAGGGGATCGGATAGTGGCGCGGTTTCACGGACTTGAACCAATAGCGGCCTTCGGCATCCGACGTGAAGACGCCGCGCAGATTCGAGTCAGGTTGAATTCCTTTCTGCTGTACGTCATAGAAGCCGTCATCGTTGGTCTGCCACACCTCAAGCTTCGCGTTCGGAATCGGATTCCCCTCGATGTCTGTCACGCGCCCCTCGACCACCATGGGCTCGCCCTTTCCATCCAGGCAGATGTTCTTGCCGTTCGAATATTCGGGTGCATTGGCGACATAGAAGGGACCGAGAATTGTGTTCGGCGTGGCGCCGCTCGGACGACGGTGGTTGATTGCGTCAACCAGCATCGAAACCCCGAGGACGTCAGACAGGAGGATGTACTCTTGGCGCCAGTCGGTACACATTTGACCTGTCTCGGTCAGGAAGCGGATGGCGGTGAACCACTCTTCGTGGGTCGGTTCGATTTCCTTGACCGCTGCGTGCAGATGCTTGACCAGAACTGTCATGACCTGCCGCAGTCGCGCGTCGATCTGCTCACCCATACGGGCGTTTACCACGTCCGTAGAGTAGGCTTCATCGAAATAGGGCAATTTCGATTGCGAAACAGATGTGGCTGGTTGCTGCATGGGGCGTCTCCGTCAATGTTTTCGTACAGCTTGGAACCAAGTCTATATTCGTCGAAGCCGGCAAAACAGAGCTGAAAAGGGAATGTCTTTCGCGATTGGTGGGAAACTCAACTCGGGCGGAGTTCTGCTGTGGTCGCTTATCCGATTACGCTGTCCAGTGCCGCTCGTATTCGTTCTGCTGGAAGCGTTCGATGAGCGCATCGATGAACAGACGGACCTTCACAGGCATATGCGTGCGGGTCTGGAATGCAATGTTCATCGTGAGTCTGGGCAGGTCCCAGTCGTTCAACACCGGGATGAGGCGTCCGGCCTTGAGGTCGTCATATACGATGTACTTCGGCTGCACGAGAATGCCCATGCCGTCCAATGCGGCGACTCTGAGTATCTGGCCGTCATTGGATTCAAGTAGCGGCTTGAGCTTGACGACGACCGATTCGCCACATCGCTGAAAAGCAAGCTCGCGCGGATTGTCGGCGAGTCCGTAGTTCAGCAGTCTGTGCCTTCCCAACTCGGCGGGAAAACGTGGTGAGCCATTAGCTTCAATGTATGAAGGAGCTGCGGCCAGGATTCGGCGCGTTGAAGCAAGTCGTCGTATCGTGATGTTGCTATCCGCCTCGAAAACTTTCGTGCGAACGGCGACATCGATGCCATTCTCGATGATGTCGTAGTAGCGATTGGCTGCGATTACATCGACTGTGATTTCTGGATAGCGCGCAGTAAATTCTGGAAGCATGGGTGCGATATGCAACATGCAAAATGAAAGCGATGCCGTCACTCGAAGCACGCCGCTTGGCCGCACGGTTGCTTCCTTGACTACCGACTCAGCCTCACCGAGATCCGCCAGTATGGATTTGCAACGCCGGTGAAACTCGGCGCCAGCGTTGGTGAGATAGAGGTTCCGTGTTGTCCTGCGCACCAACTGCACGCCGAGTCGACTCTCCAGCGAAATCAGATAGCGACTCGCCGCGGAAATAGATAGGTCAGTGACTTCCGCAGCGCGGCTGATACTTCTCGTTTCGGCAACTTCGACGAACAGCTGTAGTTCCTTGAACTGGTCCATCCCGATGCACCACCCTTGGTCATTTTCTCGGTGTCGGCAAGGCGGAGCTTGTCAACAAACGCACTTCAGAACACCCTCGCCACTTCCGAATAGAAAGCCGCGACTTCAGCAAGTCAAGAACAGGCATCTATCAAAAATCTATCAGTGGCAGGGAATACCCCTGGATAAGCGATGGCATGCAAGGATGCGAATTCTCTCTACCGATGCAGATACCCCGGTCTCTCATGCCTGACTGTTGGACAAATCTGCCCGTAGCATCGCCGTGATCGGCTTTTCCTGTCGCGGATTTTGTGTCTCCCTCCATTGCTTCCGAAGCATAGTCGTAGTAGGCACCTCTGGAGTATCATTAATCCATCAAAAATCTATCAGTGTCGAGGTGCGATATGGCTCATCGCTTTCTCATCAAAGAGATAGCGCTTCAGGCGGGGCTCGGCGTCGCCACGGTCGACCGGGTATTAAATAGTCGCGCCAACGTGAGGGAACATACCCGCAGGCGCGTTGAGCAGGCCATCAGGGAGCTCGAGAAACAGGAACTACAACTGGCAACCACTGGGCGAAAGTTAATTGTTGACGTGGTTGTGGAAGCGCCGGCCCGGTTTGCCGACGAGATAAAGAGCGCGCTTGAAGCAGAGCTGCCCGCGCTACATCCTGCCGTCTTTCGTCCGCGATTTCACATGCGAGAGACGATGACGACGCATGAAGTCCTAGAGGCACTTCATTCGATTGGGCGACGGGGCAGTCATGGAGTGTTTTTGAAGGCGCGCGACGTTCCCGAAATTGCAGAAGCGATAGGCGAGTTGCAACGGAACGGTATTCCTGTCATCACAACATTCACGGATATCCCATTGTCAGGACGCGTTGCATATGCCGGGCTGGACAATCGGGTCGCCGGGGCCACTGCGGCGTATCTCATCACACAGTGGCTGGGCACGCGGCCGGGAAACGTTTTGATAACGATGAGCGACGAACGCTTTCGCGGCGAGGAGGAACGTGAAATAAGCTTTCGGCGCGCATTGAGGGCTCGTCAACCGCAGCTCGCAGTGATTGATGCCAGCGGTGGGCACGGTCTTGACTCACTAACTGAAGAGCGGGTCCTTGACGTCATAAGACCGCACAATAAAATCGATGCGGTTTACTCTATGGGAGGCGGAAACAATGCCATCATCAGGGCAATCGAAGCGAAGCAGCAGTCCCCCGTCCGCTTTATCGGACATGACTTGGACAGGGATAATGTCCGACTTCTGCGAGAAGGAAAGATACACGCAATTCTACATCATGAGCTTCGCCAGGACATGCGCTCGGCATGCCAAAACGTCATGCATTTTCATAAACTCTTGCCGGCGTCGGCCGTATCGCCATCGTCGTCAGTTGTCGTGGTCACGCCGGAGAATATCCCGGAGCATATTGCGAGCCGGTTTCGTTGATGACCGTGTTGACGCCGAAAGTCGGCGCAAGATTCTGCATGCACATCAACCGAGGTTCGGTCCACCGGCGCAGCTTCGAACCTCTCTTTCGTTGGTCCTTTCAAAAGCGGGTGGCTATACCGGTAATAACCCCGAACTGACTTCTTCCGTAGTTTGGATTGGTACTCGTCGGACTGCCATTGACCGGGTCGTTATTGATGTTAGGTCCGTAGAGCCCACTGTCCAAACCGAGATTCGAGGTTGAACTGTTGTGAAGGTAGGCTAGTTCAGTGTAAAGGAGCGTTCGCTTCGACAATGAATAGTTTGCGCCTAACGTGTACAGTGTCCCGTTGCCGTTGCCATGATTGGCGTTTGCGTGATACACGGCACCTGTTACGGCGAGCGCTAAGGTCGTCTGCCAGATTGCACCAAGCCATTCATGATTCACAGTGGTCGGCAATGATGTACCGGCAGGAAGTCCGGGAGCCGTAGCCGTGCCGAAATACCCGGCATTTGATGCGTCCGGTGCGCTCAGATGCTGGTAGCCGAGTACGACCAGAACAGGACCGATTGCGTAAGTGGCGCCCGTGAGAATTGACCGGGAGGCAAGATAGACGTTGCTGAACTGTCCATTCGGGTCGCGGACCTCGTCATAAGTCGCCTGCCAATAAAGGCTGCCCACCTGATACGACAGTTTGATGCCATCAGTACGCCCCTGAGCACTGCCTAGACCGCTCGACGAACCCAACTGACCAGGCGCACTGCCGGGGTTGCCTGCGTTCCACGTGGTCGAGTTTGTCAGGTCATACTGGCCTTGCAGCGTAAAGCCAGCAATTTTAGGAGATAGATATTCGATGCCGTTGGCCGCTTGAGCGAAAATCCGGCCTCGCACCAGCGTCCCGATTGCGTACTTCTTGGTCTCCTGGGGGTCGACATCCCCCGAATACTGGCTGATTTCGGCTGACCCCATATTGCCTAACTTCACCTGACCCCAGGTTTCATTACGCAGACCCACCGTGGCCTGGCCCTCGAAGAAGCTGCCGTTCGAAAATGTACCGTTTTGCGTATTCAGGCGGGACTCGAGCTGGAAGATCGCATCAGTACCGCCTCCCAGGTCCTCGGCTCCTTTAAGACCAAAACGGGACTGGGCCCATCCTCCGCTCTGCGCCCCAAAAACATTGCCTTTAGGTAATCCAGTCTCGTATTGAAGACCGTTATCTACGATGCCGTACAGAGTGACGTTGCTGCTCTGCGCGCTCGCGTATGCGGTCGCTGTCAATGCGATAAGTCCACAAAATACCTTTCTCATATCTCCTCCATTAGTAGTACTACTACTTAACATATTGACTTTGTATATTCACTCGGCCAGGCGAAGAGTGTTAATAATTTTCCGGACGACACGGTACGCGAAGAAACCGCTTCTATAGCGGAAGTTGCGAGTTTCGCAAATTGACTTGTATGTGAAGACAGAGCGGCGAACTCAGCGGCTCAATTGGTGAAAACGTGGAGCGAGTGTATCTTTGCTGAACTCAGCAAGACAGAGCAAAAAAGGGAATCTCTTTCGCGGTTACTGGGAAGGTCAAGGTTGGCCTCCCTCACGGCCGTAGGAATCGCCGCATTTGGTTTCGCTGAAACTGAGCCTCCACCAGTTCGATGCTCGGGAAAAGTAACACCCCGAAGCTAGGCGAAGGCCCTGCGGCAGTCTTCGTGCACGTGACCTTTAAAGGCTGTTCTCGGCTCCCCCTCGAGCGAATAGGTTGGGCCACGGTTCGGGCATCTCGGACAGCCCGACCTGCGGCTGCGCTAATCACGATCGCTTGATGCAACACCTGCGCTAACGATCAACGTTGTTGCTAACCCTATTTCAACTACGCAACTAACCGTCAATTCGCGACGTAGCAGCCGTGCCAATCAACTGCATGCTTTGCAGCGGAGGCGGCACTTTCCAGGCGCGCCGTTCGATGAGCACGGTAGTGCGGCCGCGCGTTCATGGACTGCGCGCATTGCCGTTACACGCTGATACCGCTGGCGACGACGGTATGACGTTCGCCACGCGCCCCGGGCAGGTCGCCTCGATCATGTGCTCCCGAAAATCCTCACCAGTCAATCGAAGTGCGGCTGGAGCACGTCCTCACGGTCGCCTTGTCAGCGACGACAGCGCGCGGCCGCGTTCGACGATCGCCAAGAGCATCAGGCGCTCTGCCTCCTTGCGGTAAGCGCGCTGTGTCGTTGGCGCCTCATGCAGCGAGAGCCGCGCGTGCACGGCCTCGTAGTCGTTGTTCGCGTCGAGTGTGCGGGCGCCGAGCGGCGCGCGGAAGGTCCCGTCGGCAGGGTGATCGCGTGCAGCACGGCGGCGCCCCGTTCGGTACGTTCACTGGCCGGGTGGCTGAACAGTGCGACGAGGTCGGACCGGTGAAGTTCATGCGCAAACGCGGCGAGTTGCCGGCGGATCCGGACAAGGATGCCACGCGCTTGCGCCAGGGGGTAAGCCGTGGGGCTTGCGTGCAAGTTTGATTGTGATCATAATCAAGTTTGGAAATTATGCGTAAGTCCGTAGCCTCGGCATCGCGGCGCGCCCGCGGCGGCATGACTCACATCGCACTTCGAGCGAAGGAGAAAGCACATGAAGGCCCTGATCATCGAACGCAACGGCGAGCCGTCGGAGGTCGTTCACTGGCGTGATTTGCCCGAGCCCACGCCCGGTCCAGCCGAAGTCCGCGTGAGGATGCTGCTGGCGCCCGTGCACCCGTCCGACCTGCACGTTATCCGGGGACGTTTCGCGCGTCAGCGTCAGCCCGAACTGCCTGCTTCTCCCGGGTCCGAGGGCGTCGGGATCATCGACGCCGTGGGCAGCGACGTGCCACGCACGCGGATTGGAGAGCGCGTCGTTTTGCTGAACGTGCCCGGAACCTGGAGAGAGCAGGTCATCAGTCCGGCTGAGCGGGCGATACCTGTGCCGGCGGCGATTTCCGACGAAGACGCCGCGCAGGCTCTCATCAACCCAATGACGGCATGGGCGATGACGATGAGCGAGCATCAGCTCAGACGCGGTGACTGGCTCGTCCAGAGCGCGGCAGGCTCGACGGTCGGTCGTTTCGTGCTGCAGATCGCGAAGGCGCAGGGATTCCGCACCATCAACCTCGTGCGTCGCGCAGAGCAGGTCGCCGAGATTCAGGAGCTTGGCGGTGACGTCGTGCTATGCACCGCCGACGAAAACTGGCCCGAGCAGCTAATGAAGGCCACTGGCGGTACTGGCATCGTGAACGCGATCGACTGCGTCGCCGGCCGCACGGGCGCTACACTCGCCCGCCAGCTTGCTCCGAATGGACGCCTGCTGGTCTATGGAGCCTTGTCGTCGCACCGGCAGAGCGACCCGGCGGCCTTCGAGATGCCGATTTTCGCCCCCGCGCTGATCTATTCGAGTACGGAGGTGCGCGGCTGGCTCATCTTTTCGTGGCTCGCACGCAAGGGCGTGAGTGAAGGCGGCCAGGCGCTGCGCTACCTTCTCGATTGCATGGCCGAGGGTACTTTGAAGCCGCCGGCAGCGCGTTGTTACCACGTCGATCACGCACTCGAAGCCTTCGCGGCCGCCGAGAGCGTTGCACACGACGCCAAACCGCTGCTAGCGTTCGCGCAGCGTTGAGCTTTATTTGCTGTCCTCATTCCTGGAGATCATCGTGGTGTATGTGAAACGCGAGCAATCGGACGAAAACCGCGAAGCGCTGCTGGCCACGGCTAGCCGGCTGTTTCGAGAACGAGGTATCGATGGCGTGGGTGTCGCGGAAATCGCGCGCGAAGCCGGGCTGACACATGGGGCGCTGTATGCGCATTTCCGCTCGAAGGACGATCTGGCGACGGAAGCTTTTTCGCAGGGCCTGGCGCTGAGTCGCGAAGCGTTCCGGGGAAAGGCGGCGCGGCGCAAGCACAGCGTCTCGGGATATCTCGACTATCTGCTTTCGCCGTTAAGACGCGACCAGCCCGGCGTTGGTTGCCCGATGACAGCATCGGCGAGCGAAATCGGGCGGCATGGAAAGGGCATCAGCGCGCGGTTTGCCAAAGGGTTTCAGGACAAGGCGAGCGCATTCGAGACGGTGCTGGACGAAGCGATCCCCGGAGACGAACGGCGCCGCTTGGCGATGACCATCGTCGCAGCGGAAATCGGGGCGATGGCTGTCGCCCGTGCTGTCGCCAAGAGCGATCCTTCGTTGTCCGATGAAATATTGAAGGCGGTGAAGGCGGTGCTGTTGAAAGCATCGGAGACGGCGTAAATCGACCTACGGATCAATATCATGTCACAAGATCTGTCACGCCGACGTTTTCTCGTATCCGCCGCCGCAGGCGTCGCAAGCCTCGCGCTTGCCGACATGCCGGTGACCCTGGCAGCATCCTCGTCCTCCAGAGGCGCAGCCGTGCAAGGGGCTCCACTTCCCACGCTTTCCGAGGTTATAGCGGGGCGAGCAGGCTCGATGAAAGTCGTGAACTACGCCACGTACGTCCAGGACCGCCGCAGGGTGGACGCGTCCCGAGCCGAACATCAGGCTTATGCGGATGCGCTTCGCGAGCACGACAGGCTGGTGATGGGAGGTCCGTTGCTCGGCGACGACGGCCGGCCCCGCGGTGTGCTGCTGGTTTATGAGGTTGCGTCGAAAGAGGAAGCCGAAACGTTGGCGCAAAGAGATCCGTTCGTGCTGAATAGTGCGATTGCGGACTATCGCCTGTCGGGATGGACCGTGCGGAGCAGCAATGTTGAGTCGCTCGCTGCCGCGCTCGTCGCGACGGATCAGCGTATCGCGCTCAAAGAACCGCGTGCATCTGGCGCTATGCCATTGGATTCGGGAGTGCACCCCGCGCGAACCTATGTTAATTACGCGAAGTACGTTTCCGACCGCGCGCGCATCGAGCGCGTAGGGCCAGCGCACCGGTCGTATGCACGGACGATCACGGCGAACGGCGAGCTGATCATGGCGGGTCCTTTCGCAGACGACGCGGGCGCGCTGTTCATTTATCGGGCACAGTCAAAAGACGAAGCGTTGGCGCTGGTACGGAAGGACCCGTACCACACCGAAGGCGTGTTCGAGACGTGCGCGCTTTCCGAGTGGCGGTTGTTCGGGTTGAACGCGAGCTTGATTCAGGGCCACTGAGGCGTCGCCGCTTGCCGGTCGGTTTTTACGCAGACCGTTGCTGCGGCGCAGACCAGCTTTAATGTATCCATGACAATTATTTGATTGTATTGAGCGCCGGCCATAGTATCGGCGAGACAGTAGCTCGTCACGCAAGCCCCGTTAAACGTCGGCTCGCAATGCTTGAGTCTTTCAACGGGCGAATATATCTACGCTACGGGCGGGCGCCTAGAACGCAACGCCGTCATATGTTTAGTTATATTAAATGTTTATAGGAAATTTGCGTGTTAAACGATATCGATCCTCATACGCCGTCACGTCGGCGTTTTCTTGGTGCGGCGGCGGCGTCGGTTGCTTCGGCTTCATTGAGCCAGCTTGCTTTCGCGGAAACAGGTCAATCTGTCACGGATGTCGCGCAACCCGCAGGCGACGACAAGACCGCAATTCGCGCACTGCGTGTGCATGTGCCGGAGTCGCAACTTGTCGATTTACGCAGACGAATCAAATCGACGCGATGGCCGGAACGGGAGACGGTCACCGATTCGTCGCAAGGCGTACAGCTTGCGACGATGCAAAAGCTTGCGCAGTATTGGTCGACACACTATGACTGGCGCAAGGTCGAAGCGAGGCTGAACGCGTTACCGCAGTTCGTCACAGAAATTGACGGGCTCGACATCCACTTCATACACGTTCGTTCGAAACATCAGAACGCGTTGCCAATCATCGTCACGCACGGATGGCCTGGATCGATCGTCGAGCAGTTGAAAATCATTGGTCCGCTGTCCAATCCAACGGCGCACGGTGCGAATGCATCGGATGCTTTCGATATCGTGATTCCGTCGCTGCCGGGATACGGTTTTTCAGGCAAACCGACCGAAACGGGTTGGGATCCCGCACGCATCGCACGCGCGTGGATCGTCCTGATGCAACGCCTCGGATACACACGGTACGTAGCTCAAGGCGGCGACTGGGGCAATGCGGTCACGGAGCAGATGGCGATCATCGCGCCGCCAGGACTGCTTGGCATTCACACCAACATGCCCGCCACCGTACCGGACGACATTGCCGATGCGCTCAAATACGGCAACCCACCGCCGGCTGGTCTCTCTCCCGATGAAAAGCATGCGTTCGATCAACTCGACAACTTCTACAAACACGGTCTTGGCTATGCGCAGGAAATGGCAAACCGTCCGCAGACGCTTTACGGAATCGAGGATTCGCCGATCGGGCTCGCTGCTTGGATGCTCGATCACGACGCCGCGAGTCAGGCGATGATCGCGCGCGTGTTCGACGGTCAGACCGAGGGCTTGACGCGAGACGACGTGCTCGACAATGTCACGCTCTATTGGTGGACGAACACGGGCGTTTCATCTGCACGGCTCTATTGGGAAAACAAGCTCAACTTCTTTGCGCCGAAGCACGTTGGTATTCCTGTCGCCGTGAGTGTTTTTCCCGATGAGATCTACGCGGCGCCGCAGAGTTGGGCGGAGAAGGCGTATCCGAAACTGATTCACTACAACCGGCTTCCGAAAGGCGGGCATTTTGCGGCCTGGGAACAGCCGCAAGCCTTCACGGAAGAAATTCGTTTGAGCTTCAGGACGTTGCGCTAACGTCGACGATGCGAATGACGCCGCCACGACGCCACTCGCATCGTCAGCGCATGCGCGGTCTGCTTAGGCGCATTGGTTCAACCGTACGCACACACAAGGCCTTAACGAAGGAACTCACCATGTCGACGATCCGCTTTCAGTACAAGACTTCTTCGACGCCCGAACAGTTTGTCGCCGGGCTCACCGACTTCGGGGCCGGCCGCTCGAAACTCTTCAGCAATAGCGCCGAAGCGTATATGAAAGTACATCAGTGTGGTATCTCTATGGCCGACGTCACGGAGGGCTCGAGTGGCATCTGGGAACGCCTGCACTACGACTGGTCCGATCCCTGTCGTGTTGTCATGACGACGACCGACTCCAACGTGTGGGGAGGGCAGTCCGGCCATATCTACACTTTCACGCGTCTGCCCGACGGTCTCACCATGCTTGACGCGGTCGTGGTGCGCGAAGGCAAGAACATGAAAGGACGGGTGCTTGCGCTCGTGCTCGCGACCGTCGGCAGAAGCGTTCTGGCCAAGGCGCTTGCAAACAGCATCACGGCCATAGAAGCCCGGAACGGCGTAGCGAAAAAGATATGCGCATCCTGCGCCGGTTGAATCTGCAATTACGCATCGGGACTTCGAACTCAGCGAAGCGTAAGACTTGAACAAGATGGCCGAACGTGGGATCGCGGTCGATCATTCGACCGTCGATCGTTGGGCGCTCAAGCTGTTGCCGGTACTGGAGAAAGCGTTTCGCCGCTGCAAGCGGCCAGTTAGCGATTCCAGATACGATGCAGTCACCTGAATCGCCTGGAAAGGGTTGCGCATGTCGTGCCCCAGCATGCCAAGCAGGAGGTTACGACCTGCGCGCTGAAAAAGTGCGACCGATTCGGCGAGTGCCTGATCGATCGCTTCGTTGAAGCGAATGACGTCCTCCATATGAGGCGCTTCGGGTTGGCCATCGTCCATCCACAAGCGAAGCACGCTTGCACGAAGTGCGTGATATTCGGCGGCGATCTGGTTGATATCGAAACCGGCCCGTGCTCGCAGAAGGGCATGCGTTTGCGCAGCGGTTTCAGTCGCATCAACCAGAACGGGGCCTCGTCTCAATGATCAATGGCCGAGGTGCTTGTCGAAGAATTGAGTGATTTCTGCGAATGCCGCTTTGTCCTCGGGCACGCGATCATCCATCTGGTACTGAGCGTGCGACATTCCGTCGAAGACCTCGAGTTGTGCATCGACGCCTGACTGCTGAAGCTTCTGGTGCACACGGACCGTGTTACTGAGCAGCAAGTCGCGTGTTCCCGTGGTCAGAATCGCCGGCGGAAAGCCATGCATGTCTCCGTAGACGGGTGAGAGCAGCGGGTCCTTCAGATCATGACCATGCGCGTAGACCTCTGCCGCGGCATGGCAGAACCCATTGGGCGACACCAGGACGTTGTCGACCTTTTCGTTCGTGTAGAACGAGTCGCCAGTCTTCGTCAGGTCGGACATCGGCGTACCGGGAGCGATCGCACCCGGCATTTTCAGCCCTTCCTGCTTCGCGCGCAGCATCAGTTCGAGCACGAGCGCGCCGCCGGCCGAGGTCCCGAAAACGCCCACATTCTTTGGGTCGTTCGTCTGGAGCACCGACTTATACACAGTCTCGACGTCGTCGAGCGCCGCAGGGAAATAAGCCTCGGGCGGCATGCGGTAGTCGACCGAAATGACCTTGTAGTGTCCAAGACCCGCCATGATGATGGCCTCGCCCGTGCCCGACTCGCCAGGGTAAAGCTCATAGCAGCCGCCATGGATATGAACCAGCACCTTGTCGCGATGTTCGGGCGGAATATGGTTGGGCGTCACGATGTGCACCCTCACGCCGTTGATCGTCGATGCCTGCACCGTCACGTCCAGACGCTCGCGCATGGCCGGGAGCGTTTGCATGACCTTCGCGGCCTGTGCGTCGGCAGCCGTTCTCCATTGCTCGCCCGTCGTCCACAAGACATTCCAGGCGGGGTTCAGTGGCGCCGCGATCAGCTTTTGCAATTGGGGGCTGACTTCCGTCGGCACCGGAATGGTCTTCGCGGGCGCCTGGCGCGGCGCGAGCGTACCGTCGTCCGCAAGCGCCGCGCCGGAAACCGAGGCGAAGGCGGCGCATGCGAGCAGGAGGAATTGAGTTAGCTTCATCGTAGAACTGTCTCCGGTTCTGGCTTAAACGGCCACCTGATAGACCTTGCGGCTGACTTCCGGCGTGACGTCGCCGTGCTCGCCAAGTGCCGTCATCCCGTGCTCCGTCAGTTTCGCGATCAGCGTTTCGATGGAAGCGCCGCCGATCTGGTAGTCGCGCAGGCGGGTTCCGACGGTCATTCTCTCGAAGAACACGCGGGTTGCCGTGATCGCCGCGTTGATGCGTTCGTCCTCGCTGCCCTCGGTGATGTTCCAGACGCGCTCGGCGTATTGCAGCAACTTCCCGCGCTTCTGTTCCTTGCGCACTGTCAGCATCGCCGGCAGCACGATGGCGAGCGTTTGCGCGTGGTCGAGTCCGTGCAACGCGGTGATCTCGTGGCCGAGCATGTGGGTCGCCCAGTCCTGCGGCACGCCCGCGCCGATGAGCCCGTTCAGCGCCAGCGTCGCCGTCCACATCAGGTTGGCGCGCACCGCGTAGTTGTGCGGCTCGGCAAGCGCTTGCGGGCCGACTTCGGTCAGCGTGATCAGCAGGCCTTCGGCGAAACGGTCCTGCACTTTTGCATCGACCGGGTAGGTCAGGTATTGCTCGACGATATGAACGAACGCATCGACCACACCGTTGGCAATCTGCCGCTGCGGCAACGAATAGGTCGTCGTCGGATCGAGCACCGAGAAGAGCGGATAGGTCGCATCGCTCGTGAAGAACAGCTTGTCGCCCTTCGCGCGGTAGCTGATGACGCTGCCATTGTTCATTTCCGAACCGGTCGCTGGCAGTGTCAGCACGCTGCCGAACGGCACCGCATCGCGCACCGGGGCCTGCTTGGCCAGAATGTCCCACGGCTCGCCGTCAAACTTCATCGCCGCCGCGATGAACTTCGTCCCGTCGATCACCGAGCCGCCGCCCACCGCCAGCAAGAAGTCGATGTTCCGCTCGCGTGCGACAGTAACGGCTTGCATCAAGGTTTCGTAGGTAGGATTGGGTTCGATACCTTCGAATACGAACGAGGCACGCTCGCCGAGCGCCGCCTGCACTTGCGCGAGCACACCGTTGCTCTTGATGCTGCCGCCGCCACACGTGATCAGCACGCGCGCGTTGCGCGGCACATTCGCGTCGAGCGCGGCAATCTGGCCTTCGCCGAAAATAATCTTCGTGGGGTTTTGAAACGTAAAGTTTTGCATGGAATGTCTGTCCTGTAATTTAGATGACCGGTCGTCTTAAACTTGATGAAAGAATGCGACAGGTCGAGACACAAGGGCGATCAAGAGGTTTGAGACCTTAGCGGGCGGATCTGAAGAACAGATCGAACATCAGGTGCACGCAGGCTTTCAGCGGTTCGATCGAGTCTTCCAGTTTCATGCGCAACAGGCTGCCTTCCCACGCGTTCCAGAAGAAGTCCGCCAGCGCATCTGCGGACAGATCGTCGCGCACCGAGCCGTATTTCTGGCCGCGGCGAAGGTACTCCGCAAAGCCTACGCGCCATTCGTCGACTGTCTGGCGCGCGGTCGTCCGGCAAAGCTCGCTCGACTGCGCGATTTCACCGGCGAAGTTGCCCAGCAAGCATCCGTAGCGGTCGTCGCATGCCTCGTAGTCAGCGACGATCCGCTCATAGATCGTGCGAAGCGCCAGCAGCGGGTCGGGTGAATCCGCTTCGCGCGAATACTGCTGCCATTCGGCCGCCTGTAAGTCCGCATAGTGGCGCAGGATCGCTGCACCGAATGCTTCCTTGCTGTCGAAGTAGTTGTAGAACGAACCTTTGGGTACGCCGGCGCGTTCGACGATATCTTTCACGCCAGTGCCGTGAAAGCCCTTTTCGGCGAATAGCGTGACCCCTGCTTCAAGCAGTTTATCGGGAAAGTTTTCTGTACGGCGAGTGCTCATGCCGAGGATTGTATGACCGGTCGTCTCAATGGCGCAACCCGGAGGGCGAGTCGGGATGCCTGTCTCTGTGGCCCACAAGCTACCTGGCAGGGGAAAGCGAGTGCGGAGCGACTGCCCGCGGATACCCGGCAGCAGCGACCACATGTCGCATGTCGCCGGTTGCCACGCGTTGCGCGGCTTCGGCGAGCGCGTTGGGCGGCACTGCAGGAGCGATGCGGCGCGGGCTCCTGGAGAACTGGTCGACGCGCTGCCCGCGATGGTGATCGATACGCTGCGGGAGCGGTTGCGACGCATTCGCGCAGCAGTGCGACCTGCGTGCGGTCATCGCCTTCAACGAATCGCATCATGCGTCACCCGCTCTCAGTGCGTTGATTCAGTTTGGGCGATCAGTGGGTTATCACCCGCTCCGGGTTGGCCACAAAGTACGGCAGATTCAAACGCAAGTCACAACCCCCCGGTCTGCAGGCTGACACTCGATTGTAAAGAACGCGTTGTTGCGCGACGCAGCCGACGTGGGTGCCACCCTCGTGACAGGCTCGCACATCGGGCATGGTTGCCGATATGGCGCTACACTCGTCCCCCTTTGCCAAGGAGAACACCGCATGTCATCGGAAATTCGTGTAGTCGCAGTCGTTCAAGGTAAACCGGGTACTGCTGACGCGATCGAGCAGGCGCTATTGCGCTGTGTGGCGCCGAGTCGTGCCGAGACGGGCTGCCTGCTCTATACGCCGCACCGCGACCTCGATCGCGCCGAGCGTTTCGTCTTCTTCGAGCGCTGGGCAAGCCGCGCAGCGCTCGCCGAGCACGAGCGCACCGAGCACTTCAAGGAACTGGTTCGCGAACTGACGCCGCTGGTCGCACAGCCGCTCGACGTGACGATACTCGATGCGCTACTCGATGATTGAGCATGTTCCATCGCCCGAGTGATTGGCTCGTTGGACACCTCGACGAGTCTCCAGCTCAACACGACTAAGCGCGCCGGTGGACTTTCGCGGTCGCGGTGACAAGGCTCACGTCATCCTGGTCCACCGAATGCGATGATCTCGAGACATGTACTCTCCGCGTGGCGCCTTCAACGCGATTGCCGCAAATCTCGTACACTCGGACGCCACCGCGGTAGCGCATCGATCTGTGGTTCGGCAGCACATGCTGCGTTACGTTGGGCGCCACCGCGTGGACCGCTCTCTCACGGAAACTTCAAGCATGGTTAACAATCAATCTACCAGCATTACTCTTCAACAAAGCCGGGTCGTGGTGGCCGGGGGCACGTCAGGAATTGGCTTTGCCGTAGCCGAAGCCGCGGCGCATGCCGGAGCCGAAGTGATCATCGCCTCGAGCAGGCCGGAGCGCGTCGCGGCCGCGCTTGAGCGCCTGCCTCAAGGCACGCGCGGCGAGTCACTCGACTTTACCGACGAGGAGCAAGTGCGCGCGTTTTTCGCACGCATCGGTGCGCTAGACCACCTCGTCTACACGGCCGGGGAATCATTGTTGCTGCAAACCCTCGCTGAGCTTAGCATCGAAGCCGCGCAGCGGGCCTTCGAGGTACGCTATTGGGGTGCGCTCAAGGCCGTCAAATATGCGGCTCCCCTCATTCGTGCGGGCGGCTCCATCACCCTGACGAGCGGAGTGGCTTCGTCGCGTCCCTTGCCTGCGTGGACGATCCCGTCCAGTATCCTCGGGGCCATCGAGTCGCTCACACGGACACTGGCCGTCGAGCTTGCGCCGCTGCGTGTGAATGCCGTGGCGCCTGGCGTCTTGCGTACCGCGCTGTGGGACAACATGAGCGAAGCCGATCGCGAAGGTCTGTACGACCATATCGCCGGGAAGATGCCGGTACAGCGGGTCGGGGAGGCGAGCGACGTCGCGCAAACGTATCTTTACCTGATGCAGCAGGGCTTTAGCACGGGGCAGGTCATCGTTGTCGACGGTGGTCACGTGCTGGTCTGACGGTCCCGGAGGCAAAAACATGAGTTTCGATTTCAACGGTAAACGCGTCGTCGTCGCCGGGGGCTCGCGCGGTATCGGCCGCAGCATCGCGCTCGGGTTCGCGCAGGCAGGCGCCGCCGTGTCCGTCTGTGCGCGCAACCTGGAAGGATTGAAAGCGGTCGAGGCCGAGTTGTCCGTCTATGACCGTCCGGTCCATACCGCAGCTTGCGATCTCGCTGACGGCGAGGCGATCACCGCTTACATTGCGAGCGCCGGCAATGCGCTCGGCGGTATCGACATTTTGATCAACAACGCGTCCGGTTTCGGGGGCGGGGATACCGAAGCCGGATGGGAGGCCGGCATCCAGGTCGACCTCATGGCAACAGTGCGCGCGGGTCATGCCGCGCTTCCATTCCTGCGACAGTCGGCCAACGCTGCGATCGTCAACGTGACGTCCATCTCGGCGCTGCGTCCGTCGGCACGCACCCAGTCTTACGCGGCGATCAAGGCAGCGGTCGTGCACTACACGGCTTCCCATGCATTGACACTCGCGCCGGATCGGATTCGTGTCAACTCGGTTGCGCCAGGTTCGATCGAGTTTCCCGGTGGAGCGTGGGAGCAGCGCAAGACTTCCGATCCCGAGTTGTATGAGCGGATCCAGCGTTCGGTTCCGTTCGGCCGGCTCGGGACACCCGCGGAGGTCGCGAGCGCGGTGCTGTTTCTCGCCAGCTCGCACGCGGGCTGGATCACCGGCCAGACCTTGGTGGTCGATGGCGGCCAGGTGCTGACATAAGCGCCAAGGATGTGTCGCAATAAGAGATGGACGGTAGAATTCCGGCGATACAAAGTCGCCGATGGGAGAATCGATGAAGACGCTGGACCGGGCGTTGGCCAAGGTACTGAAACGCTTGCACTATCATCCCGTTCGTCCCTCGATTCTTATCGCGACAAAACCAGATCAAGTCGTATGGATAAGCCATGGGATCCCCGATTCGTTAGCCGTTAAGCATAAGACGATCAGGGGCGACGAAGTGTTAAGGATGGCCAGGCGGTAGATACGAAAAAGCCCAGCGGATCAGGCCGGGCTGAACTGACCCCGCAAAGTTGGACAGTTTGAGTTCAGGTTTGAGCGGGCTGGGTTCTGTACATCACAGGACTCAGCCCGTTCAGTTTGAGCTTGATGCGTTTGTGGTTGTAGTAGTGAATGTATTGTCTGATGCCAGCCTTCAACTCGTCGATACTTTCAAACCTGCTCAGCCGGAAGAACTCCGCCTTGAGCGTGCCAAAGAAGCTTTCCATTGCCGCATTGTCGTAGCAGTTTGCCTTGCGCGACATGCTCTGCGTCAGGCCGTGTTGATCCAGCAGCCTCCGGTAAGCAGGCATCTGGTACTGCCAGCCCTGGTCTGAATGCAGCAGCGGGGTCTCCTGGGGACCAAGCTTTGCCAGCGCTTTTTTTAGCATGCTGCTGACCAGATCGAAGACCGGTCGGGTGTTCATCTGATAAGCCACGATCTCGCCGTTATACAGATCCATGATCGGCGAGAGATACAGCTTCTGACCCAGCACGTTGAACTCCGTCACGTCCGTCACCCACTTCTGATTGGGCTGCTGTGCGCTGAACTCGCGGTTTAACAGGTTCGGCGCAATACGGCCGACTTCGCCGCGCCATGAGCGGTATTTCTTCGCGCGCACCAGCGATTTCAGTTTCAGTTCTCCCATCAGACGTTGCACCGTCTTGTGGTTCACGCTCGGGCCTGCCTGCCGGATCGCCGCCGTGATGCGCCGGTAGCCATAACGGCCCTTGTGGCGTTCATACACAGTCTTGATGCGGGTTTTGAGGTCCTTGTGCCGCTCACCGGCATCCGGCACGCTCAACTGGTAATAGAACGTGCTGCGCGCCAGACCCGCTGCCTTCAGCAAAGCGGGCATCGGGTGGTGCTGCCGGAGCTCCTGCACTATTTGCGCTTTTTCTTCTGCACGCCCTGCTTCTTTGCCTGAAGCAGGGCATCGAGCTTTTTTAGATAGGCCACCTCCGCGCGCAGGTACTCGTTTTCCTTGAGCAACTGCTCACGCGTGCGCTTATCTGGCGCACTGTCTTCGGTCGGCTTTTCAGGAACTGGCTGGGTCATGGTTTTGCGGCGCCATCGTGGACGAGGCGCCAGTGCGTCGATACCGCCTTCATGATACCGGCGTTCCCATTGCGCTATGCAGCCCGGACTGCGGATGTCGAACACCGCAGCCACCTGCCGGTATGGCAAATCCTTCTGCCACATGTGCATGAGTACCGACATCCTGAACTGCGCGTCATAGTGACTGAATTTCTTGCGCAGTCCGTCCCGTCCATGTTGCTCGTAGGCCGAAATCCACAGCTGTAAAACCGAGCGACTCACTCCATACCGCTTTGCAAGTACCTCGACACCAGCCGAACCGGCCACGTACTGCTTCACCAGCTTCAGCTTTAACTGCTCACTGTACTTCGTCATGAAAAACACCCCAAAAGGTTGGATCGGTGTCCAACTTTTGGGGTGCAGTTCAGGCTTTAAATTTCTTATCGCCGCTTTGCTTCCTCGAACTGGACAACCGCCTCGCTCATCACCTCTGGGACAATGGTGACAACTATGGATGATCGTCAGTCCAATTCCGGCAGTTGATGTGCGCAGTAGGTATGACCGGCGTAATTTTTCCGGTCGAACGCTGCCTGTGGAAAGAAACAACGTCAATGAGTCGACATGACGGGAGGTGCTCGAGGCGTAGCCGCGACGAGCACTGTTGATCAGGGTGTCCAGCGATAAATGATGACGCTGGTCCCATTGTAGTTATCCTTCGTGATCACGTACTCCCCGGTCGACCGACGATACGATCTAAGGCCGTACATCGAATCCACGTCATTGCCGACGTACACGGTGTTGGGATTGCTGTTGATCAACGTGGTGTCCAGGCTGCCTGTGGTCAGATTGAAGGCATCGATGTTGGGCACGGTGTGTACATATCCGACGAAGAGATAGTTGCCGGCCGCCGTGATCGACTTGGGATTGGCGCTGGTGAGGTTGATCACCGGATTGGGAGCGGTCGTGTTGCCTGCGAGCCAGCCGTGATACACCTCGATCCGCGTTCCGATCGACGTCCAGTCCGTGCTCCCGACGATTCCCTGTGCCAGGATCATCGTGTCGCTTTCCGGCAGGTAGATGATCCGCGTCAATGGCATGATCGTGCCCGGAATGGGCGTGGCAATTCCTGCTCCCCAACTCGGCTGACCGTTGGCATCGAAACCGGTCAGCGGATAGTGCCAGATGGCATTCGTCTTGTCCAAACCGGCCCAGACTTCCCCTTTGCTGTCAAGGCAGAATCCGTCCCTGACCGGTGCTGTCGTCTTGAACGCCGTACCTGGAAGCGTGGCGTCCGGTATGGCGATGTAACCATTCGCCGCATTGAAGTGGAAGAAGTAGAAGGTATCGGGATTCTGGCCCGACGCCACGAGGATCCGGTTGGCGCCGACATTGGCAAGTTGACCGAAGTGCTCATCCCGTGAGCGATCGTTGATGTTGATGCGTGGATCGGATGGATAGTCGATCGGATCGACAGTGTTCGCTACGAAGGTTCCCCCCGCAGTGCCGCTGTAGATGTTGGTGCCGCCATAGAAGTACGTGCCGTCAGTACCCGGGTCCGGAGCGGCGACCCCCTCGAAGTTGAGAGACTGAAGCTTCCATTGCAGGTGGCCAAAACTGTCGTAGGAGTGAATGTCGGTGCCGCCGTCGCGGCCGAGATCCCAGCTTCCGCCCCACGGGTTGTTGAGCACATAGAGGTTGCCTGCGGTGTCCTTGCCGATACCAGTGACGCGGGTGAAGCGCTTGTCTCCAACCTGTCCTTTGATTCCGGTCGTGGTGTCGAGATATCCCCCCTGAACGCCAAATGTACTGACCAGAAATGGAATGCCCAAAATGTTATAGGACTTGATGTTCATGTCGGGGCCCTCGTCGCCGATCATGAGACATCCGGTCGACGAATCGAAATACAGCGAGGACGGTCGAGAGGCGACGGACATCTGGATCGTGTTCACGAGCACGCCGGCCGGATTGAACTCGAGGATCGCGCCCGTACTTTTCTGCGCAACCCAGATGTTGCCTGCGCTGTCCACTGCGAGTGCGCCAGGGCCTGAGACGGCGATATCCTGCCGCCAGACGCCGTCCGTGGTGTAGACGCGGACGCGATTTCCAGGAAAGTCGCTTGCATACAGGAGCGAGCCCGACGTCGCGAGTCCTGTGATTACATCAGCCCGCGGCTCAGTCGTTGTCGCGCTGACCGAGATGAGAAGATTGCGAGTATGGCTGGTTCGGTCGTACCGCCCCACCGTGCCGCTGCCGTATGTGGCATTGAATTGCAAGGCAGCGAAGATTGAAGTTGCATTTCCCGTAATGGCGCTGCCCTGAAACTCGCCGTGACCTCCTAAGGACCCCAGGCTTTGGCCGTTCTGGTATATCGCGATACCACCCTCGTTTTCGTCCCACATGGAAGCCGTGTAGATGACACCCTCGGGCGCTATCCACATGGAGCGCGCAACGCTACCCACGCGGGTAACGTTGGTCCCAGATGTATTCGCCACCCAGTCGGTGGTGTACTGTCCCTGGCACTCCGGCGCAATCATAGCGATCAGCAGTGCGGCGAGGAACGTGGCATAGATTCGTTTCATGATCGTGAAGCGTGCCCTCCTGTGGCACCTGAATTGGGGATTGCGGTTTGACTCGTGCTCACAGCGTTGACAACCTGGTGGGCTTTACAGGGGGACCGACTGATGGTTTCTGTGGTTGCCTTCCTTGCCGTGCTGGTACGCGCGCTATGGGCTGGAAGATTCTTCGATCGGGAAGGGGGGCGTCTTCGAAGCGTGCCCGGCGCCGTTCGCCTGTTCGGCGAGTGGCGTTTCGCAGGAAACTGTCCTTGTCCACTCGCCGCTCCAGCAAGTGTCGCGTCTGTCCAACTCAACGCTGCGTTCGAACCGTATAACGGCGTGGCGCGGAAAAGGTTGAGCTGTTCGCGTTTCCAGTACAGGCAAACGGCGCTAGACACCAGCCCGGGCAGCGCTGTCAGCCGGTCCATGAGGTGGATGAGCGTTCAAGTGCCAACTGGCGGTTCGGAGTGGCAAGCGTGGCCCCGCGAGCGCGGTGACTTCTCGGGGGGCGATGGTGCGGTAGGTGCCGACTACCGAAATTCGTCGCTGAGGGGCGTCTGACCGGACTCGGCCGGCTGCCGATCAGACATGCCTTTTGCAAATCCTCCGGGCTCGTCACAATGCGGGACGTCTGACTCTCTTGCCGCCCGACATGCATTCAACGGGCCCAGGTCCGTACTATTCGGAAAAGCGGAGTGGCAATCTCTTTTCTTCTTCATCGAGCGGCGAGTCGCGAACCAGCGGACGTACGCGACTCATGTCAAACGTTGAACGGCTGCTTCGGAGGGGACTGACTGGCCGGAGTGGGTCTGGTGCGGTCCTCTGCGCGATGCGCGGCTCGCGAGTTCAGGTCTTGCTATGAAACAGAGGCGTTGCGCGAAGGCTGGTCGGTGCGCCAGCTTGACCGCCAGATCGGTAGCCAGCTTTACGAGCGGCTGGCGCTGTCGCGCAACAAGGCGGCCCTGCTCAGGAAAGCCGCTGATGTCCAGCCGGGTGATCTTCTTACGCCAGAGGAGGCAATTCGCGACCCGTTCGTACTCGAGTTTCTCGACATCAAGGACGAGTACTCGGAGTCGGACCTTGAGGAAGCGCTGATCCAGCATCTGGCGGATTTCCTGCTGGAGCTTGGCGACGACTTCGCTTTCGTCGGCCGGCAGCGTCGCCTGAGAATCGACGACACATGGTTCAGGGTCGATCTGGTGTTTTTCCATCGACGGTTGAGATGCCTGGTCATCATTGATCTCAAGGTCGGCCGCTTCAGCTATGCGGACGCCGGGCAGATGCATCTCCCTGGGGTCGGTAAGCGATGCCATTGCCAACGAGTCCAACGATTCGAAGCAGCGGGCGATCGATGCAAAGGTCCATGGGACCCTGTCGAAGCTGTACGCGAACGTCAGGGGTTCCCGGGAATTGGTCGGCAAGGCGAACGGTGTGCTCGTGTTCCCATCGGTGATCAAGGTTGGCTTCGTCGCCGGTGGCGAGTACGGCGAAGGCGCATTGCGCGTAGGCGGGAGATCCGTTGATTACTACAGCACGGTATCCGGGTCATTTGGCATGCAGGCAGGGGCTCAATCGAAGGCCGTTATCTTCCTGTTCATGACCCGTGATGCGCTCAACAGCTTTCGCCGTTCCAAAGGCTGGTCGGTCGGTGGAGAAGGGTCAGTCGCGCTCTTGAAGATCGGTGCGAACGGCGCGATCGATACGACAACGGCAACCGCACCAGTCAATGCGATCGTGCTGACCAATGCCGGTCTGATGGGAGATGTGTCACTCTCGGGAACCAAGGTCTCGCGACTCAAAATTTGAGTGCGGCGGTGGCCGCGTTCGTTTTGCGAGGCTTCGGGTGGATTCGTGAGCCGAATGGCGGTTTGCGGGTGCACACGCGATGCTTGAGCGTCGAGGCGACTGTAGATTCGATGCCCCTTTGTGGCCGCACCCAACCCGGTCAGCCTACCGAAAGTCAAGACCGGCCGCTATCGGATCCACAAGAGCCATTGAAGATCGTAGACTGTTGGCCGTCGCCGACTTCTCGGCCGTGACGGCCCTTGAGTGGCCGAGCATGCTACCGTTCTTGAACGTAGAGAATATTAGGAACCCTGAAGTACTGGCACTGCACAAAGAGCATGAGCATGAGCATGAGCATGGTCGTGAGGGTCCATCGTGGCGACGACCGTGGCAATGACCGTTGCCGTTCCTGTCACGGTGGTCTTGTCTGTTTCTTTTGTGATCTCCGCAGACGTCTGTGGCCGGTCGAATGCCGGGCCGGTCATCATGCCGACGGCGGCCGCCACAAGGAAATACTGGATCTTCATTGCCGTGCTCTTTGCATGGATGCTCGCTCACCATTACTGGGGAAACATAGTCGGATGTAAGCATGAGCCGTTGTCTGTCGCGAGGCGAGACCCGCGGCAGACAGCGTGTTTCGCCGGAGCAACTAGAACATCGTGTTGTCGTTGGCTGACTGCTCGGGCACGGGTTGAACCACATCCCAGTGCTCAGCGATCTTGCCGTGCTTGACGCGGAAGATATCCACGATGGCGTTGCCGCGGTCTTGCGGGTTGCCGGTCGAGTGAACATGCAGAAAGACGAGATCGCCGTCGGTCGCACTGCGCACGATGGTCGAACGGGCATCGGGGGCATGCTTGAAGTATTCGGTAAAGAAGCTGATGAACGGCGCGGACCCGGTGAAAATATGCGGATTGTGCTGAATGTAATCCGGTGCGAGTACGGTGCTAGCAGTCCTGAGATCGTGCCGGTTGAACACCGCATCGTAGAAGTTCACGACTAGCGCGCGGTTGCGCTCTTCCTGGGCAATATCGCGAGCGGCCGGATGAACCGGCGCGACGCTATCTTCGGCGCGGGCCACATGGCTCGCGATCAGCACAAAGAAAGCAGCGGCGGCTGCCGCGCGCTGGAGCAGGGAGGTTCTGTTTGCCATGACGGTCCCCTTCTTTTCGTTGAAAGCCGGCGGCTGCGAGGACTTTAGCATCCGCAGGTGGCGACGACGAGACGGATCTTGCCGACGCATCGACGCTCCCGCGCCGAACCCTATACGCATGACGACGGGTACGGCCATGCCGCAGTCTGCGTCGACGACGCGAAAGCCGGGCGCCAACGTCTGGTCGAACTCAGCTTCGCACCGAACGCTCATGACGGCGAGATCGGTGCCGAAGGAGGGATGCAGGAAGCGCCCGTATTCGAAAAGGTTCACAACCGGGATGTCGTGCAGCTGCCGATCGGACCGACCTGATCGGCACCTTTTGAACGGCAAAGCCTAGCTGGATAAGGATGTGCTGCAACGACGATACGGAGTTTGACGGACCGTCGCCAGAACTTGACAGGTATTTGATTCCATTGCTGGTGCGTTGCGGCTAGCTGATCTTCGAAGGACCGTCGCGCACGCAGGTCGATCCTTCCGTTTGGCGGTGCCGACGCTGATGTTCCAGGAGTTCATCTTCCCGTACGAGCGCGCTACGGTGTTTTTCCCACGCCTTGAGAGCACCTTGGACGCTCACGCGACCCTACGCGGCATTTTCGGATCGCGGGAGTGGATGGACACGCTGCCACGCATGCGCGTGCTGCGATCGCCGGCGAATTTGAAGCACCGTAGCTCGGAGAAAGCACTAGTGGAATTGCGCGGTGCCCAGATCGGTTTGCGGTCGGTATCACGTCGGAGAAGAACCGTCCGTCGGCTTGTCGATGGGCGACTATGGAAAGGCTCGCGATCGCCGCAGTGGGTGCCTTTGGACGATTGGCCCGAAGCCGAATTCGACGTGTGCATCCCTTTCTTTAAAAGCGGTTGGGGGATGCAGAAGGGCTAGTGGATACGGGAAGTGACGAACCCAACCCGCCGTTAGGAACAAATGGCGAAGACATCCTCATCCGCGTAGTGAAGATCCGCACGAGGCCGCAGGACTGACGAGAGCGTGCGCCATTCCGATTCGCGAACCATGATCTCCCAGAGATTGGGCTGTGGGATGGCGTGGTCAAGCGACGGGCGCTACTCGTCGTTACGCCATTTGGGTTTGGTGGTGTTATGAACAGCCGCGATCCCCAACATTCGGTATAACGGCCCCATGCCCCGAATGATATCGAGCATCGCATGGATGCTCTTATGCGGGTCGATAGATACGGGGTGCCCTCAAGATTCGGATTTTTTCATACGCCAGGCGTCAAGGTGCGGATTTCCGAATGTCGCTGAACGACGCTGATCGACCGACCAGCCCTTCCGCGCTCGGACTGGCGGATGCGCCGCGTACCGTGGGGAGCCTCTCGACATACGCAACCACCTCCCGCTGCGAATTGAATATCGGCCGCAATTCGACATCGACATGCTCCGGCCCGCGAGGTGTGTGATGAATGTGGAGCACGCGGTCGGGGCCGCGGAGCTCAAACGCCCGCTTCATTGGACAGTGCTCGCCCGCCTGGTCGCACGGCACGTCGTAGTGATGCGAGACCTGATAGCACTTGCGGCCCACATGAGGCTGGCTGGCGACGCCGAACTGACGTTGATAAGCGGTATTGGCAGCAAGGATGCGGTACTCGGGATCGAGCACGATCATGGGTTGAGCGTCGTGCTCCAGGTACGACACGAGGGCGTCGACATGCAGCGCTTGAGGCGAGCCGGCGGAGGTCTTTACGACGGGTGTGATGGGTATGAACGGCTTAGGGGATTTCATGGCGGCGGCTCCAGTAGACCTCGCTATACGTCGACGCTGCCAAAGCTGCCATCCCTGCCACCTGACTGCCTCAAATGGCAGCCTTCAACCCCAGATGACCGCTTCACGAGCTGTGGCGACGCCCGATGGAATAGAAACATTGATACAAATCAAATGGTTATCCAATTTTTATCAATTGCGAGCGACGTGGCACGGTTCTTGTATTGATTGGCCGTCCTGTTTCGCAAAATCCATTCGTTTGAGGAGAGGAAGTTGAATACCACGAGCCCCATGCTGGTCGAAGGTTTCTTCGACGCCGGTACCTGCACGGTCAGCTACCTGTTGCTGGATGTCCGCACCGGCGACTGTGCACTGATCGACAGTGTCCTCGACTATGACCCGAAGTCAGGCCGCACCTCCACGACGACAGCCGACAAGCTCATCTCTCGTGTCCACGAGCTTGGCGTGAAGGTCCAGTGGCTTCTCGAAACCCACGTGCACGCCGACCATCTGTCCGCCGCGCCCTACCTCAAGGAAAGACTCGGCGGAAAGATTGCGATTGGCGCGCAGGTGACCCGCGTGCAAGACGAGTTCGGCAAGCTGTTCAACGCCGGTTTGAGATTCGCGCACGATGGCAGCCAGTTCGATCACCTGCTCTCCGACGGCGAAACGTTCACCGTTGGAGCGTTGCAGGCGCGCGCTATCCACACGCCGGGCCATACGCCCGCCTGCATGACCTATGTGGTCAGCGACGGCGCGCATACCGCTGCCTTTGTCGGCGACACCCTGTTCATGCCCGACTACGGTACCGCGCGCTGCGACTTTCCCGGCGGCGACGCCCGTACGCTGTACCGGTCAATCAACAAGGTGTTGAGCCTGCCGGCGGACACGAAGCTGTACATGTGCCACGACTACCAGCCCGGCGGTCGGCCTTTGCAGTTTGTCAGCACGGTAGCCGAGGAACGCGAACACAACGTCCATATCCGCAATGGTATCGGCGAGGAAGCTTTCGTGGCGATGCGCACCGCGCGCGACGCGACACTTAACATGCCTGTGCTGATGCTGCCGTCAGTACAGGTCAACATGCGCGCCGGACATCTGCCCGATCCGGAAGATAACGGCGTGCTGTATCTCAAGATTCCCCTCAACGCAATCTGAGGCGGTGCACGTGATTCTTGGAAGCAACAGGAAAAGTAAATGGACATCAAGAAACTGACGGCCGAACTGGCGGTATCGCAGCAGATTGCCGCATCAGACGTGCGTGCGATCGCGCAGGCGGGTTTTCGCGCCGTCATCTGCAATCGCCCGGACGGCGAAGGCGCCGACCAGCCCAACTTTAGCGAAATCGAGGCGGCGGCCCGCGACCAGGGTATCGAGGCTCATTACCTGCCCATCGAGTCCGGCAAGGTCGGCGACGCCGATGCTGCGCGGTTCGGCGAATTGATGCGCGCGCTGCCGAAGCCAGTGCTCGCCTATTGCCGTACCGGAATGCGTGCCGCGACGCTGTGGGCATTGTCCGAAGCGCCCCGCGGGACGCTGCCAGACATCGTCGCCGCAGCCAGCGCAGCAGGTTATGATCTGTCCGCGCTGGCGCGGCGCATCGCCAACGGCGGCAAGGTGCCTGTCAATGTCGCAGTGGCCAGTCACGACATCGTGATCGTTGGCGCAGGCGCAGCCGGCGTGGCGGCCGCCGCGAGCCTGCTCGCGCGCGACCGCAACCTCGACATCGCCATCATCGACCCGGCCGGCGTTCACTATTACCAGCCAGGCTGGACCATGGTCGGAGCCGGTGTGTTCGATCCCGAGAAGACCGTCCGCGACATGGCCGCCGTGCTGCCGCGCCAGGTGCACTGGATCAAGGCCGCGGTGGCCGCGTTCGAGCCAGAAAACAACGCGGTCGTACTCGAAGGATGCAGGGTAGTGAGCTACAGGCAGCTTATCGTCTGTCCGGGACTCAAGCTCGACTGGCATGCCATCGATGGGTTGTCTGAAGCACTCGGCCAGAATGGCGTGACGTCCAACTATCGCTACGATCTTGCTCCCTACACCTGGCAGCTCGTGAGCGAACTCAAGGGCGGCCGCGCGCTGTTCACGCAGCCACCGATGCCGATCAAATGCGCCGGGGCGCCGCAGAAGGCGATGTATCTGTCCTCGGATCACTGGCGGCGTACAGGCCGGCTCGAACAGATCGATGTTCAGTTCTTCAACGCCGGCGCGGTGTTGTTCGGCGTGGCCGACTATGTCCCGGCATTGATGGAGTACGTCAGGCGTTACGACATCGCGCTGAACTTCGGCTTCAACCTGAGTGCGATAGACGGCCCAGGCAAGAGGGCGACTTTCACGCGCACGCTCGAGAACGGCAGCGTGGAATCGGTGACCCGCGAGTTCGACATGATCCACGTGGTGCCGCCGCAGAAAGCACCGGACTTCATCCGCGTCAGCCCGCTGGTCGACAAGGCGGGCTGGGTCGACGTCAACCCTGCTACGTTGCGCCACAAGACTCATTCAAACGTCTTCGCGCTCGGGGATGTCGCGAACACCACCAACGCGAAAACCGCTGCCGCCGCACGCAAACAGGCACCCGTCGTCGCCCACAACGTGCTTGCCGCCCTCGGCAAGGTCCGGGGTGAGGCGGCGTACGACGGCTATGGATCATGCCCGCTGACCGTCGAACGCGGCAAGATCGTGCTGGCGGAATTCCTCTATGGCGGGAAGGTCGCGCCGTCCATGCCGACCTGGCTGATCGACGGCAAGCGTCCGTCGCGCCTCGCGTGGCTGCTGAAGGAGCGCATCCTGCCGCCGCTTTACTGGCACGGGATGCTCAAGGGGCGCGAGTGGATGGCGCAGCCTGAACTCGTGGGCTAACGCAGCGGCTACTCGCAACCTCCCGGATCAGACATGCTAACTTCACTTATTCTCGGCGCCATCGTCGGCGCGGTGCTCGGCCTGACCGGCGCGGGCGGCGGCATACTGGCCGTTCCGGCGTTGGTAGCCGGCATGGGCTGGCCGATGCAGCAGGCGACGCCGGTTGCGCTGGTTGCCGTGGCGGGCAGCGCTGCGATCGGCGCGCTTGAAGCATTCCGGCAGCGGCTCGTCCGCTACCGCGCCGCGCTGTTCATGGCCGCAGCGGGTGTGCCGCTGACCTCGCTCGGCGTGCGCGTTGCCCACGCGTTGCCGCAGCGCGTGCTCCTGGCGCTGTTTGCGACCGTCATGCTGGTGGTGGCCGGAAGGCTGTTATCACAGGCTTTGCGGCGCGGACGCCCGGACAGCGCGGACTCGCGGTTTTGCGTCGGCCACATCAACCCGAACACCGGGCGGCTGATCTGGTCGTGGACGACTGGAGCCGCACTCGCGGCGACCGGCGCATTGACCGGCCTCATGACGGGACTGCTCGGGGTGGGCGGCGGCTTCATCATCGTGCCCATGCTGCGCAAGCTGACCAACGTGTCGATGCATGGCATTGTCGCCACGTCGCTGATGGTGATCGCGCTGGTCGGCAGCGGCGGTGTCGTTGTGACGGTCCTGCACGGCGCGCCATTGCCGCTCGACCTGACGCTGTGGTTCAGCCTGGCGACGGCCGTCGGCATGGTGACCGGGCGGCTGGTTTCGCATCGTCTCTCCGCGCAGCACGTGCAGGTGGGTTTCGGAGGCGTGTTGATCTGCGTGGCGCTCGGGATGATGGTGAAAGCTGGGCTAGGCGGATGACTCTCGTTGGCCACATTTTGGCGCAAACCGCATAGACGAATGCGCTCAATCCAGTTAAATCAATTGAGAGCCGAAGACAAGCGGGTTCGATAGCGTACGACCATCTTCGCCGGTCCGCGCGTCGATTCGGGCTTGTTCAGGCGCCTCGCACAGGGGCTTTACCACCCCTGATTCCAACCCTTGTGCACCCGTAGTGAAATCGCAATCAACCATGTACAAAGTCAAAACTTTCGTAGCTACCGCAGCGCTCGCTGCCGCTTCATTGTCCGTCCATGCAGGCACGATGGATTCACCCGACTTCTGGACGACGCCGACCGTTCACGACTACGGCAAGATGCACTTTCTGCCGAACAGTGCTTTCAAGCCGCAGCCGGGTCACACCTACAAGGTGGTCTTCTCGTTAACGCAGGGGGGCAAGAACCCCAATGAGGTGAGTCCGGCGCTTGATCACGTGGCGCGCGCGGTGAATCTCTACGTGGCGTCGGGCGTGCCGTTGAGCAGGCTTAAATTCGTCGCGGTCGCTTCTGGCTCGGCCACGTCGCTGGTGCTCGACGACGCGCACTACCGTGCACAGTTCGGCGTGCCTAACCCCAATCTGCCGTTGATTGCGGAACTCAGGAAGGACGGTATCACGATCGCGGTGTGTGGCCAGGCGATGGCAGAACACCACTTCGAGTATGACTGGATTGACCCCAGAGTAACGCTGTCATTGTCCGCACTGACTACCGTGACAACCCTGCAGCAAGCTGGTTATGCACTAATGCCACTCTGACCACACATCGCGCGGGATGCACCGGGGGCAGCACACCGGCCGATGTCGCTGTTCCTCGATTCGACACCCTAGGGACCCCGCAACCCTGTGTAGAAAGTCGGCACCGTACGCCCGTCGGCGCGTGCGCGCCGTAAGCTGTCTCCATCAAAGTATCTGGAAATGCATTGACATGGCAACCCTCCCACTAGACGCGACGACTGTCGGTGCCCAGCGTAACGACGCACTTCGGAGCTGGCGCCTGGCCGGTGTCGCTCTGGCTGTCACACGCTTCATACAAGGGTTCATCTATTGGGGCGGCGGCTCACGACGCTTCATCTATGGGCCGAGCAAACTGGATCCGCATGCACCGCACTGGATGGCCTACAAGTTTCAGACGGCGATGCCAGGTGCACTGTTCGGACTCGATCATCTGATCGCATTTATGCTCCAGCATTTCTACGTACTTTACGTGGGCGTACTAGTGTTCAGCGCGGTAGAACTGGTGTTCGGCCTTATGTTGATGGTTGGGCTGCTCACGCGTCTGGGGGCGCTTGTTTCCATGTTGCTGTCTGTGGTGCTGATGGCACTGTTCGGCTGGCAGGGAGCGACCTGCATCGATGAGTGGACCATGGCCGCTTGCAATCTTGCAATGGGCACGACCTTGTTGCTGGCCGGCGGCAGCGCGTATTCGATAGACAACGTGCTGCTTCGGATCAGGCCAGCGCTTTCCGGCAAGGCCTGGTTTCAATGGATGGGCGGCAGTCTGCCGCTACCGCAGAGCGATCGTGCGTTTCGCACCCTCGCGTTGGCGTTGTTCGCCTTTGTCGCGGTGTACAACGTTGGCACCTACAGTTACTTCCGCGGTTCCGTGGTGACGCCCTTTCACGGCGGCCCGGTTAGCCCGACCGTTCACCACCTGACGATGCGCGACGGAAAATTGCTGGCGGACGGTCAGGTCAGATTCCACGTGTATCTGGACGCGGGCACGCCCGAAGCGCCGGTGCACGTCGTCGAAGCGGAATTGCTGGGCCCGGACCTGACGGTCATCGAGCGCTGGGATGCTTCCGCTCTGTCGAAGTTGCCCAAGGGCGCGTTCTCCAATGATTTCGCCTACAACCAGTTTGCCGCAGGTCCATACGGCATTCGTGCGCCGATGGGTGCGGCCGCAACGATCATGCTGCCACCTGTTCCTCACAGCAACGTGTCGCCAGAGACGCGCGTCACTTTGCGGCTGACCGACGTCGACGGCCGATCGTTCACTACGCAACTGGAAAGTATTCGTTGAACAATCTGGCAGTGAATTTTCAGACACAGCCGCGCAAGACGATGGCCTTTATCGATCTTGGCGACCAATTCATCGCGTTGCAGGCGGGACGCAAACAGCCCGCCGATGACGGCCGGCATGTCGGCCTCGTTGTCGATGACAAGGAGGCGGCGCGCGCCGCCCTCAAGGCGGCGGGAGTCAAGCCGATCGCCGGTCCGTTTCTGGATTTCCGCGACCCTTGGGCGCCGGCAAAATACGGTTCTGGTGCAAATGGGTAAGCCGGTTGAGAAGTTTCCTATAGGCAGGATACCTTATCGAGTGGACAGGACAGCATTCCATACGGCGGGCGCAGCGGCATCCTTGAGGCCGAGCTTCGCGAGATCGAACTGGCCCTTGCGAATTCGATGCGTCAGCTCGATGCCTGAAATCGTGGTCGCGGCGCCCCTGAACCGTTTGAAACCGAGCATCACATTCGTTCTGGATTTGATGTGGCGATGGTCCTGCTCGATCACGTTGTTCAGATATTTCGACGACCGGACCTTCGTGTCTTCAGGCAGCAGGCCATCGGTTTTCATCTCGCGCACCGCGCGGTGCGAGGCAGCATAGCCGTCGAGCGTGATGGTCTCCGGTGACTGGCCCTGATGCCTGATGGCCTTGTCGAAGAAGGCTTTGGCCGCAGCCACGTCGCGCCTCGCCCTGAGCATGAAGTCCACAGTCTCGCCGGGCCGATCCACCGCACGGTACAGGGAGACCCATCTGCCACGAATCTTCAGGTAGGTCTAGTCAACACGCCACGAACGACCCGCAGGTGTAGCAAAGCGGTTCCAGCGTCTGACGAACTCGGGCGTAAAACGCCTCACCCAGCGCAGGATCGTCGTGTGAGCCAGCGACAAACCCCGTTCGGCCATCATCTCGACCAGATCGCGCAGGCTGAGCTTGTAGCGCAGGTACCAGCGAACACACACAGGATGATGATCTCCCGATCAAAATGGCGTCCGCCGAACAACTCCTCCAGACTCTTCAGCTTGCTCATCGCCGGATATCCTAACCGATTCGCCGATTTCATTTGCACCAGAGCCGCGTGGACCGCAAATGCGGTCAACAATTACCAGCGCATGCCGCACATCCTGACCATGAATCCCGTCAAGCAAATGGTCCCGCTACAGCAACCGCCCGACGCCATCATCAATGGGCATGCAACGGGCTACCTCTGGGACGGCATCTCCCGGGAAGCCAAGTTTGCGCCGCCCCGTCGATTTGATCTACGCAGCAGCAGCGCGGCGGAAGGCAAGAAAGACGGCAAAAATTCCACGTGGATGATGGTGGTCTCTCCGGCCTGCGTCTGAAAGAACCTATCCGTCAGTCCAAAATAGCTCGACCACTAAACAGACACCACTACATCGAAGAGCACGGCAGAATATCCGGTACGCTTGGCAGAATTCGGCGCGTTGCGCTGGTTGACGCATACTGGCCGTTTGCCCAATACTGGGTCTCGTTGACATGCCGACAGGTACGCGTTGATTAGATGTATCGCACTCCGCAATGTACGTTTTCACGGACGAGTATCCAGGCGGATGTCCAGCTCAATCGTTGCGAAAGATATTAGCAATTCCATAACGATTGTCGACGCTTGTAAGCAAGCATGTGCGCCACTCACTTGCCAACTGAGAGACCCGGAAATGAGCACCACCATTGCAGGCATCAAGATACCCGACAGCGCAATTGCACGCGCGGCCACCCAGCTGGTACGCGATACCGAAACCGACCTGCTGTACAACCACTCGCGGCGGGTTTTCCTGTTCGGCGCCCTCAGCGGCGAACGCAAGGGCCTTAAGTACGACCCGGAACTACTGTACCTCGGCGCCATGTTCCACGACATGGGCCTGATGCCGGCGTATAGCAGTGAAGGCTACCGTTTCGAAGTGGATGGCGCCAACGCCGCGCGTGATTTCATGACGCAGCACGGCATGAACGACTACGACATCGAACAGGTGTGGTTGTCGATTGCGCTGCATACCACACCGGGCGTGCCTGAACATCTGAAGCCGGTCGTCGCGCTCGTCACCGCCGGAGTCGAGATGGACGTGCTCGGCATGGCTTACCACGAGTTCAGCGACGAACAACGGATTCAGGTGGTGGCCGCGCATCCGCGTGAGAAGACGTTCAAGAACGGAATCATCGATGCCTTTGCGCAGGGAACGATCAAGAAGCCAGAGACTACCTTCGGCAACGTCAAGGCGGACGTGCTCGAACTGCGCGATCCGTCGTACAGGCGGCTGAACTTCTGTCAAATCATCCTGGGTTCCGCATGGGACGACAGCAACGCCGCTCACGATGCGGCCTGCGGTTGCAACACCACTGCGACAGTGCAGGACAACTGAACCACCACCGTCATCCAATTGCGCAGATAGAGGATCTTTCATGAAAAAGCTGACTACCGTTTTTGGCGCACCCGTCGTCGACAACCAGAACATCAAGACCGCCGGTCCGCGCGGACCGGCACTGCTCGAGGACGTATGGTTTCTCGAGAAACTGGCCCACTTCGACCGGGAAGTGATTCCTGAACGTCGCATGCACGCGAAAGGTTCTGGTGCATTCGGCACCTTCACCGTGACCCACGACATCACGCAGTACACCCGCGCGAAGATCTTCTCGGAGATCGGCAAAAAGACCGAGATGTTCGCGCGCTTCTCGACCGTCGCGGGTGAACGCGGCGCGGCGGACGCCGAGCGGGACATTCGCGGCTTCGCGTTGAAGTTTTACACTGAAGAAGGCAACTGGGATCTGGTGGGCAACAACACGCCGGTGTTTTTCCTGCGCGATCCGCTCAAGTTCCCCGACCTGAACCATGCGATCAAGCGCGATCCGCGCACCGGCTTGCGCAGCGCGGAGAGCAACTGGGACTTCTGGACGCAACTCCCGGAAGCGTTGCATCAAGTTACGATCGTCATGAGCGATCGCGGTATTCCGAAGACGTTCCGTCACATGCACGGATTCGGCAGCCACACCTTCAGCTTTATCAATGCCGCAAACGAGCGCTTCTGGGTGAAGTTCCATTTCCGTTCGCAGCAGGGTATCGAAAACCTCACGGACGCAGAAGCGGAAGCGCTCGTCGGCCGTGATCGCGAGACGCATCATCGCGACCTGTACGAAGCGATTGAACGCCAGGAGTTTCCGCGCTGGACCCTGTACGTGCAGGTCATGCCGGAGAAGGAAGCGGGTAGCTATCCGATCAACCCGTTCGATCTGACGAAGGTCTGGCCGAAGCGTGACTTCCCGCTCATCGAAGTCGGTGTGGTCGAGTTGAACCGCAATCCCGCCAATCATTTTGCCGACGTCGAACAGGCCGCTTTTGCTCCTGCCAACGTGGTGCCGGGTATCAGCTTTTCGCCCGACAAGATGTTGCAAGGCCGGCTGTTCTCGTACGGAGATGCGCAACGCTATCGCCTGAGTGTCAACTACCATCAGGTTCCGGTGAATGCACCGCGGGGAGCGAAGTACGTTCATAGCTACCATCGCGACGGTCTGCTGCGCGTCGATGCCAATATGGGCGGTGCCACGCCGTATGAGCCGAATACGCGGGGTGAATGGCAGGAGCAACCCGATTTTCGCGAACCGCCTTTGTCGATTGAGGGCTCGGCGGATCACTGGAATCATCGCGTCGATGACGACTATTACTCGCAGCCAGGGGCGTTGTTCCGCCAGATGACGGCGGCGCAGCAGCAGACGCTGTTCGATAACACGGCGCGAGCGCTGAACGGCGTATCGAAGCCGGTCCAGCAATTGCATATCGAACACTGCACGATGGCGGATCCGGCGTACGGCGCGGGTGTGGCGAAGGCAATTGCTGCAATGGAAAGAGCGTCGGCATAGCCGCTCTGCCTTTCCAGGTGGGCTGAGGGCTGTACGCTGGTCAAGAGGGCAAGCCATGCTTGCCCGGTCGTATCGATTGTCAGCTCGCGGCCCAGTCGACCGGGCAGGCGGAGTTGTTTCGTTACCGATTTGGCTTTCGAGCCGGGCGCGTTCTACTATTTGGATGCGTGCCGGCGTTTCGAAGATGCCATCATCCATGTCGCCGTGCGGGAGACCGAGTTGACCCGGCAGGAGCGAATCCAGAATCTGCATTCGACCTCGGCACTGATTAATCGACATGGGAGTTGGCAAAAAGGGACGTGCAACAGGTGAGTGATTTTCATTCGCTGGTTGTACGTCGCAAACTGCATACGCAGGAGTGGTAGTGAACAAGTCTAATGCTGGAAGTACCTGCAATAGAGCGACTTTGTTGCCGAAGTATCGCGATCCTCGGACTGGAAAGACCTGGAATGGCAGGGGACGCCCCCCGCGCTGGATTGAAGGCGAGGACCGCAGACCCTTTCTCATCAAGAATGGGACCCACTAAGGTTCCACAAGCGTGCGTGGTCGGGCCATGAAGCAATGAAGCGTTTCATGTCGGGCATGGTTCAAGCCAGAACCGGAAAGATGGGCACGACGGGGAGGCTGCCCATCTTGAGGCAGTGGGCGTGATTAAGAAATGGTACTCTCCCAAACCGTGCAGAGATTGCGCCCCTTTGGTAAAGGGATTTGCCATTTCGAAATGTGGCGCTCACGTAATGATCTATTTTCTCGCAGCGGACATCGTGCCAGCTGATGTTCCTCTTGGGCAGTATCCCGGCGATCTTGACGATTTCTACTGCGATCGACCCGACGCATCCCACCGGGAGACTGTGATGGATGTCCAACCTGAAAACGTGGGCGTTCATCATCGAAATCGACATTCTCGGAATCGACCTCGCAATTCGGATTTTCAGCTTCACGGGGTCGATCGTCGCGAACACGCTGTACACCGGAAGAGGCTTCTCATAGCCCGCCGGCTGAATCCCTGCAGATGCTCAAACCGCGACTGGTCGTCACAAGAGCCTGCAATATGACAGACCGCTGGGCCGCGCGGCTCCAGCCTATGGAAAGAGAAGCCCGTCTGATCGGTGCCTGATACGTCCGGCCGTTCGTCAAGACGAGCTATGCAGCTGTTACACCAAGCCGGTCCTGGACGCAATGCCGGCGGACTCCCACCCTGTGCCAGGTAGCTAGGCTCATGCAGTTTTCGGAAAATCCTTGTGATCTCTCTTTCAAGTGCTGAGATGGCGCCATCCAGCAAGATTCTCAAGACAAATTTCGCCGATGGAATCTATGAAGCTAGGCGATGCATTACGCAATCGATCTGATGGAACTCGAGACCACCGTACTTAACGAATATGTCCCGTCCTTCCATGCCAATTTCTTCGATAGTTTCAATGCAATCCGCGGTGAAGCCGGGGCAAAAGACATTAACACGGCCAGCCCCGATCGTTCCAAGGCCTGCCAATACGCCGTCAGTGTGAGACTGTAGCCATTCCTGATAGCCAAATTGAGACTGAAACGTGGTCTGGCAGTTCTTTTCATTTAGAGCGAGAGCCGTACGCAGAAGCAAGCCTGTTTCGAGACATTGTTGGTGATAGGGATCGCCAAGTTCAGCCGACCTCGCAGGAAGGCCATGAAAGCTGAGCACGAGCGGGTCACCTGCCTCAAAGTCCGGTCGGCCGTGAAGCGCCCAAAATTGCTCGACTTGTTTTCTAAGCGACGTGATGTACCTCGGATCGTCATAGAATTGCTTGACGAGCCGGATCTCCGGTTGATTGCGAATCCTCGTCAGTGCCCGGGCAGCGTCGTCGAATGCCGTCGCTGTCGTTGATGCAGCAAATTGCGGATACATGGGCATAAGAACGATCCGCTTCGCGCCCTTTACCTGGAGCAGGGCAAACGCGTCAGTGATGGAGGGTGATCCGTAGCGCATTGCATACTCTACGAGAATATCTTCCCCTCGTTCGCGAAACCATGATTCGAGCGCATAGGCTTGCTGCTCAGTGTAGACGCGCAGCGGGGAGCCATCGGCCAGCCAGACCGATTCATACTTCTTCGCCGATGCCCGACTACGCAGCGGCTGCACGATCCCATGCAAAATCGGCTCCCACAGCCAATCCGGTAATTCTACGACCCGAGGGTCAGAGAGAAACTGTGCAAGGTATCCGCCTATCGACGGCCTCGCAACTACCATGAGGCTCCCGGAGCCGACCATTCGGCTGAAGGCCACAATCCGCTGTGTGGCGACCACGTAAAGCTTGAGTTAAGACTGGAAAATGATGTGGTGAAAGAGGTTGGATTCAGTGGCGAGGGGTGTGCGATCACAACAGCATCGGCATCCATGATGACCGACATCATCAAATGAAAGACGGTCGACGAAGTGAAAGCGTTAGCCCGAGATTTCCACGGCGTGCTGTCTTCGAGTCCGACCGAAAGCGCGAAGTGCCCATCTGAGTTGGGAAAATTGACCGTACTCGCAGGTGTTCGGGAATTTCCTGCAAGAGTCAAATTGTGCCACGCAACTTGGCGAACGCTTTTTGCCGCACTCCATAGTGTCGATGAAACTATCTCTACAGAATATAGAAATAGTCATGCAATATCAGGAATAAGCTAAGAGTGGAGATCTAAGAGATCGGGTTGTCGCGGCATTGCGATCGTTGTTCGACCCTGCGCTTCCGGTGAACATCTATGACCTCGGACTCATTTATAGGTTACTGGCCGACGGGCTTGAGGGGCGTGTCGATAGATATGACTCTGACTGCGCCGGCGTGTCCTGTGACGCAGACGTTTCCCGGCCTCGTGGAAGAGCAAGTCAGCTCACTTGAAGGAGTCAAGCAGGTCCATGTGGAACTAGTCTGGGATCCGCCGTGGACTCGAGATCTTATGTCTGAGGCCGCGCGCCTCGAACTAGGATTTTTTGATCCTCATTGGATCCTCATTGGATCCTCAGCAGGAGGCTGCAAGCGCATTGAGTCGGCGAACTTGGTGGCGGGGCCTTCGCGCCATCTGCTCGATGTTTTCGTTCTGTAAGCTGACAAAGGCGTCTTCACTGAACGGCACTGTGATTGAAGTACTAACAAAAATAATCAACCCGATGATAGTTAATTTTCATTCTTATCTTTAGGAAATAATATGTCCCATTCGATGAGAATGTGTATCAATTAGAATTAGAATAGACTTCAGGAATACGAAGCGCATTCCGCTTCGTGGTTGCAGATCGCGCCGTGTTGGCTGGTCCTGTTTTCGTCATAAAGGTCATTGCCTTGTTGAATTCTCTGCTTACGTTCGCCTCCCATGGTTCGCTTGCCTATTCGTGGTTAAGGATTGCTGTCTTTACGCTTGTAATGACCCATATCACAATCATCAGCGTTACGATTTATCTACACAGACATCAAGCTCACCGATCACTTGAATTGCATCCCATTGCCAGTCACTTTTTCCGTTTTTGGCTCTGGACAACCACAGGTATGTTGACCGGACAATGGATCGCCATCCATCGGAAGCATCACGCGAAGTGTGAGACTGAAGAAGACCCTCATAGCCCTCAGACGCGGGGGATTTTGAAGGTTCTGCTGGAAGGAGCCGAACTGTATCGTGCTGAAGCCAGGAATGAGGAGACCATTCGGCGATTTAGCCATGGGGCTCCTGATGACTGGCTTGAGCGAAACGTCTACACGCGCTATCCGATCCTCGGCATCAGCGTCATGATGGTAGTTGATGTCGCGCTATTCGGAATCGTTGGAGTGAGCGTTTGGGCTGTGCAAATGGTGTGGATTCCGTTTTGGGCCGCAGGCGTCGTCAATGGACTCGCACACTGGGCGGGCTACCGGAACTTTAACTCGACTGACGCAAGTACGAACATTTTCCCATTGGGCATTCTGATTGGTGGTGAAGAGCTTCACAACAATCACCATACATACGCTACTTCGGCGAAACTCTCAAACAAATGGTACGAGTTCGACATGGGATGGATGTACATCCGCCTTTTAGCAGTTCTTCGACTTGCGACGATCAAGAAGGTCGCTCCTGTTCCTCGTCTTGCGAACCGTAAATCGGTTCTCGATAGCGATTCTTTGCAGGCGGTACTTGCAAACCGCTACGAAGTGATGGCCCGGTTCGGCAAGGCTCTACAACAGGCCTACCGTCAAGAACTGTCCATACTGAAGGTATCCGGCTCGCGGGAACGATATCAAATGCTGAAGAAGGCAAGCAGATGGTTTCATCGCGAGGAGGCTGTCCTTGATGAACAACAGCGTGAACGGTTGCCCGAGCTGATTCGCGATAGTCAGAAACTTCGCACCTTTTTCGAGCTGCGAAAGGACTTGTCGGCTATGTGGGAAAGATCCAATGCTTCGCGTGAGCAACTCGTTGCGCAATTGGAGGATTGGTGTCATCGGGCGGAACAAAGTGGAATTCAGGCACTGCATGATTTCGCCGTCCGATTGCGCCGCTACGCGTGACAACAGCTTTATCCATCTCATGCGCGCTAACGTAGTGAATGTCTACCGAGTATCAGGCTAACCATGTCCTCTTCGCCAAAGAAGCAACGAAGAGGTTATTAGAGTGTGATTCGGATTAGTAGCCTCTTCGCTTCATTTGCTTAGAGCTTCCACGAGGATTTGATAATGGCTACCGGAGAAGCCCCGCTAAGGCTGTCGGATCGGACGGCAAGCGCCATCAATGAAGTGATGGCCGGCCGAAAGGTCGGCGGTTTCAACAAACTGTTGTTTGCCGGTCCAGCGGTCGTGGCATCGATTGCTTACATGGATCCCGGCAACTTTGCCACAAACCTTCAGGCGGGTGCGCAACACGGCTATTCTTTGCTGTGGGTTGTCCTGGCTGCCAACGTCATTGCAATGCTGTTCCAGGCGCTTTCGGCCAAACTCGGAATTGTGACCAATCGGAATCTCGCCGAGACATGTCGGGATTATTTCCCGGTGCCAGTGGTGTATGCAATGTGGGGCATTAGCGAAATCGCCGCGATGGCAACGGATCTTGCGGAATTGATGGGAGGGGCAATAGGTTTATCGCTATTGTTCCATCTATCGTTGACCAGTGGCATGGTGGTAACAGGGCTGATCACTTACGTGATATTGCTGGCTGAAAAGCAGGGATTCCGTCCGATCGAGTTGATCATCGGCGGGCTCGTTGCGGCAATCGCAATGTGCTACTTCGTTGAACTTCTTACGGTTCATGTGTCGTGGATCGCGGTCGCACGCGGAACCTTCATGCCGACGCTGCACTCCAGCCAGGCTTTAACAGCCGCAGTGGGTATTCTCGGCGCTACGGTCATGCCACACGCCATTTATCTGCACTCCGGCCTGACGCAGAACCGCTCGCCAGCCCGTACCGAGGAGGGGCGCCGTAAGCTGCTGCGCTTCTCGAATCGTGAGGTGGTCATGGCCCTCACGCTCGCGGGCCTCGTCAATATGGCGATGATCGTGATGGCGTCCGCCGCATTTCACGTGGGGCATCCTGACATAGCCGAAATTGAGACCGCCTATCACACGCTGACGCCCTTGCTCGGCGCCGGTGCCGCTGGCGTCTTCCTCGTTTCGCTGCTTGCTTCCGGCGTTTCCAGTTCGGTTGTTGGAACAATGGCGGGCCAAGTGATCATGCAGGGCTTTGTCGGTTTTCGTATTCCGGTGTGGCTGCGTCGTATCGTGACGATTGTGCCGGCATTCGTGGTGGTCGCCGCAGGTGTGAATGCCACCGAAGCACTGGTCTATAGTCAGGTAGTGCTGAGCTTCGCACTTCCCGTGCCGATGATTGCCTTGGCGATCTTTACAGGCAGGCGCGACATCATGGGAGCGTTTGCAAACAATCGCCTGGTTAGCGCCGCAGCGGTTCTCGGAACCGCAGGAGTTCTCGTACTCAATCTCATCCTGATTGTGCAAACGTTTGGCGTCGATATTTCTGGGTTGGCTGCTGCCTGACAGGCTTCGTCGCGATCCAGTTGGTCTTTCTGCGTGCCAGTGGCGTGAATTGGCGCGATACAGGCGCATTTGAACCTGACGCCGCAAAAGACCTTGTAGCGCGAAACGTATCCGGCCATTGCCCGACAGGCGCACGAGGAGAATGCCGACATCTTTCTTCTGGGACGAGTCAGGGTTCCGGACAGACTCCGTGCATGGCAGGACACAACGCGGCGGAAGCCCAGTCGTTGAACGCCCGGACCAGAGGCCAAGTATGCGCGCGGCGTCCGCCGTCAAGTCAAGTCTTTGATGCGAATCCTTCGGCGAGGCGATGGATTCTGGAGATTCATATTTGCGATCCAAAGGGCTGCTTCGGCGCGTTCTTCGAGGACATGCTACTTCCAGACGAGTACTACGGTTGACCGCTTCCGCGGCATAACGGAGGTTGCGTGCATGATGGTCAGGTCGGCACCGTGCGCAAGTACATAGGTGGCGTGCGTGTGGCGCATCCAGTGCGGACTCGCCTGTCACAGTTTTTGTAAAATCGCCGGACCCGTCTGCCTCGATGAGGTCGGCTGCTTCGGCGAAGAACCGTTGCAGCACCTTCCAGAGCCACACGCTAGTGATGCGCGCCGAATCGTCCTCAGCGAGACTCGCGATCAACGGCATGTCCGGGTGATAGCCCAAGCTTGTCAGTCGTATTTGGCCGTTTGTGTGTCGCGGGCCAGTTCGGAGCCGATCACTATCGCTATAGCCGCACACGTCCGTCCCTCAATCTCGGCGCATTTCCACGACGGCGGGGACCTGCAAGGAGAGGTCTCATCCGTTCTCGATCACGAGGCGCGGGCCGTGATCCTTCGCGAGGGGAGATTTGAAGCGCTGCATGCTAACGTCGCCGACGCGATAACAACTTTCGTCGTGCCGAACTATCTGATGCGCTTAACTCAGTGGGTGAAAAATTCTCGGCTCCAGCAGTTCGCGCCGTCCTGATGACGTGCCTTAGAAGCGACGTCACATAAAATCTGTCAATGGTACCGATTGCCTAGTCCGAATTCGATGATCCGTCGGGGTCACGATAGCGGCATCTCATTTCTGCCGAATTGGCGTTGTATACGGTCATTGGCGCTGGCGAGCCTGTTCTTTAACTTCACATGCCGTTAGCATCTGATTTCGCACCCGTCGATCAATACATGGAAGCGTGAACTTGAATCGACGCGGGCAACTGCGTGCGCAATCGTGGCGAAGATTCAATCGAGCGCAATCCGAAAGCACCTCTTGGTGAAGCTGGATTACGCCACTTCGTTGGAATAGGTTTTTTCTTTTGAGTTAGATATATGGACCGTCGTCTTTTTATCAGAAGTTCTATGACTGCTGCCGGTACAATGGCTGTCGGTAGCCAACTAAGCCAGAGCGCATTCGGACAGGTGCCCGATGTCGAACCAACCTTCAGACGTCCCAAGGTGATCCTGCCCGTACCGACTCCCTCGCTGCAGACACAATACGTACAGCCCGGAGTCCCGGACAGTAAGCTTACTCGCGAAGCGACGGGACTGCTCCGCGAGTTCAGCACCCCTTTGCTGTTCAATCACTCGCATCGCGCCTTTTTCTGGGCTCAGGAGATGGGGCGCCAATCCGGGCAAAAATTTGACGTCGAACTCCTGTTTATTTGTGCGGCTTTCCACGATATGGGCCTCCTCAAAGAATTCAGCAGCGAGAGCGATCGCTTCGAGGTTGATAGCGCGAATGCGGTGCGTCAGTTTCTCGAGCACCATGGGGTGCCTAACATGCGTATCCAGACCGCATGGGATGCAATTTCCTTGCACACGACTCCAGGGATTGCGGCATACAAGCCCATAGAAGTAGAGCTTCTCTACAACGGCGTGGCGCTCGATTCGCTCGGCGTCGGGTATGAAACTTTCCCGGCTAACGTTCGCGAAAAGGTTGTCGCTCAGTATCCTCGAACTAACTTCAAAGAACAGATTGCAAAGGCGTTTTTTGACGGGTTCTCGCACAAGCCAGCATCGACTGTGTATACCTGCAACGAAGACATCTGCACCCATTTCATCCGGGGCTACAGGCATAGCAATTTCTATGATCAGGTTATGAATTCTCCATTCCCCAACTCCTGAAAACTGGATCTTGGGAATGCTTGGGCGTCGTGGATATCGTCACGTTTAGATATGCACGCGGCGCTGAAATGAAGTGGGACTTGGTGTCTGGGGAAACGCGCCGACTCTGAAGTTAGAGGCGGTGCATCGAATTAATGGGAAATAGAGAATGCCATTCTATGACTACGAGTGCTCGACCTGCGGAACATTTGAAGTTATGCGCCGTCTGTCCGAGCGCAACGAGTCAATTGCATGCCCGCAGTGCCGGAATGCCACTGAGCGCATTCAAACTGGCTCATCGGTGCTGTTGACCGCGCGCGGTGACTCAACAGATAGCGCCGGCTCTTACGGGTTTCGACATCGCGGTTTTTGCGCTTGCTGTATTTGACTGTTGTGGTCAGCGCGCAAGTATCGGTAGTCCCATGTGTTCCACTCTATGACAGTTCATTTGCGCCGATACGAACGATTCACTGACGCAGCCTATCGACGAGATGCTTATTTCCAATGTGCATCATTTCTGGAAATGACGTGTAATGATAACGAGGTGCTGTTTCTATGGCGACCTGTCCCGGCGAATACAAATTGGAGTGGAAATGAATCAACGTAAAAGCAAGTCTGAAATGGTGATCAATAAAAGCTATGCATCGCTAAAAAAAGCGGCGTTGTCGGTCGCCGTATCGTTGGCTGTGGCTTCACCGCTATACGCAGCGACCATGACGCGCGATACGGGTGCACCCGTGGGCGACAACCAGAATTCGCAGACGGCCGGTCCTGAAGGTCCGGTGCTCTTGCAGGACTCTGCGCTGATCGAGAAGCTGCAACGCTTTGATCGCGAGCGCATTCCCGAGCGGGTGGTTCACGCGCGTGGCACGGGCGCATTCGGTGAATTCGTTCCGACTACAGATATCTCTGACCTGACGAAAGCGAAGGTCTTTGCGCCAGGAACGAAGACGCCGGTGTTCGTGCGCTTTTCCACAGTGATGGGCTATCGTGGATCGCCCGAACAGGCGCGCGACCCGCGTGGCTTTGCGGTGAAGTTCTACACGCAGCAAGGCAACTGGGACATCGTCGGCATCAACTGGCCCGTCTTCTTCATCCGGGACGGCATCAAATTCCCCGACTTCGTCCATGCTAACAAGCCGAACGCGGTCACCGGCGTGGGCGATCCAAATCTGGCGTTCGACTTCTTCGCGAATTCGCCCGAGGCGACGAACATGCTCACGATGCTCTATACGGATGCGGGCATGCCGGATTCATATCGCCACATGGATGGCTTCGGCGTCCACGCCTTCAAGTTCATCAATGCGAAGGGCGAAGTGCACTACGTGAAGTTCCACTGGAAGAGCGAACAGGGTGTCCACGGCATTCGGCCGCAGGATATCCCGACCTCGATCGGCCGCGACTGGAACATGATGACGAATGACCTTTACGGGGCGCTGAAGGCCGGCAACGATCCGAAGTGGGATCTCTACATCCAGGTGTTGAAGCCAGAGGACCTGAACAAATTCGCCTACGACGCGTTGGATGACACGAAGGTGTGGCAGGGCGTGCCAGAGCGTAAGGTCGGCACGATGACATTGAATCGTGTGCCCGACAACTACTTCGAGTCGACCGAGGAGTCGGCGTTTGCGCCCTCGCGGCTGGTTCCGGGTATCGAGGCGTCGGAAGACCGCATGCTGCAGGACCGTCTGTTCGCGTACGCCGATACGCAGATGTACCGCCTCGGCGCGAACTATATGGACTTGCCGATCAACCGGCCGATCGTTCCTGTTGTGAACAACAATCAGGATGGCAAGATGAACATCGGTGACCGCAAAGGCGAAGTCAACTATGAGCCTTCGACCAGGAACGAAATCGCCCAGGATCCTCAATATAAGTATTCGAGGACGGAGCTCAACGGAACGACGCAGCAGGAAGCCATCCACAAAAAGATGTTGTTCAGTCAGGCTGGTGATTACTACCGTAGCTTGTCGGCACAAGACAAGGGCGATCTTGTCACGGCGCTGGCCGGCGATCTTGGTCGGGTCACCAATGACCACAACAAGTACGCGATGCTGTCGTACTTCTACAAGGCCGATGCCGACTACGGCACTCGCCTTGCGCAAGCCGTTCATGCGAACGTGCAGCAAGTGCAATCGCTTGCTGCGAAGCTGAGCGGGAACTGATCTGGCGTGCGGGCGGCGCGTGCCGCCCGCTGCCGTTTGCGCACGGCAGGCGTGCGCGGAGCACCGGGAAATCACAACCATGCGATCCATATTCCTTTTGCGCGCGATGCGCCTAGTAGCGGCTTGCACCGCGCTCGCCGCGGTGGCCGGCTGCATGCACTTGCCTGACAAACCGGCGTACGCGAAAGCCGATCCGGCGGCTCTGCGCCGCTACGACGACGATTGGTTCGACGCGGCGCGCGTCGGACGCATCGATATTCTGCGTGGATTGCTGGATGCGGGCTATCCAATTGACGCGGCCGAGAGTCACGGCTATACCGCCGTGATCCTCGCGGCCTACGATGACCAGCCGGCCGCACTCGATTTGCTGCTCTCGGCGGGCGCGAACGCCTGCCTCGGCGATCGTCATGGCAATACGGCGCTGATGGGCTCCCTGTTCAAAGGCAAGTCCGCCATCGCGCGGCGTCTCGCCGACACCCATTGCCCGATCGATCAGACGAACGGAGCCGGCGAGACCGCGCTCGGTTTCGCCACACTGTTTAATCGCTTCGAGCTGATTCCGGTGCTCGTCAAGCATGGTGCGGACCCGAATCATGTCGACGGGCGTGGTCAGTCGCTGCTGCAGCTGGCGCTGACGCACGACAACGTCGAGGCGGCGGACGCGCTGCGTCGGGCGGGCGCCTTGCGATAAGCAGGCCAATTGGGACCAAGTGTGCCGGGCGGCCCGCCTATTGGACAGAATGTTCGGTCATGCAGTCACCGGTTCGTGTTTGAAGTCTTCGTACTAGAGCGTCGCCCAGGCCATGCGCGCATTCTTGGTGGCGATTGCGACAGCTGTCCGTCGGTAGCCGCGACGCTCGATGAGACTTTTCACCCAGTGGCTGAAATGGTCCTGGTTGTCGCCCAGACTCGCCATCACGGAGCGAGCTCCGAGTACCAGCAGATTGCGCAGGTAAGCGTCCCCCGTCTTCGTGATGGTGCCAAGGCGTTCCTTACCGCCGCTGCTGTACTGACTCGGCGTGAGGCCTAGCCATGCGGCCACCTGGCGACCGTTTTTAGAGTCGTGTCCGGCGCCAATGCTCGCAAGCAATGCGCTGGCGGTGGTCGGATCTATGCCGCGCAGTTGCATGAGTCGCCTGCTGCGTTCGTCGTCGCGCACGATTTCGCCAATCGCGCCGTCGTAATCCACGAGCGGTCCTCAATGATGCCGACATGCTCGAACAGATCGCGGGGGCAGCGTCTCGCCCAACCGGGCAAGGCATCCAGATGGGCCGGGATCTCTCTTCGAAACCGCGCCGGGCTCTGCGGCAGCACCACGCTGAATTCGGAGAGCATGCCACGCATTCGGTTGTAGATCGCGGTCCGCTCGTCAACGAAACGCTGCCTTGTCCGATGCAGGCACAGAGTTGCCTGCTGATGTTCATCCTTCAGTGGCACGAAACGCATGCCCGGACGCGTCAAAAGCTCGCGCGTTCTTGGTCGATAACGTCGCAATCTTCCAGGTGGTGTGCCAGAAATCGGGGCAGCTGGACACAAGCATTCCGTGGTCACGCGGCTATAAATTGCCGTCGCTGATCGCCATACACGGCGGCAAACTGAAAGTTTTGCCTCGAATTAACTTGAATGTTTCGATGTCGTCGAATTTCATCGGATGTCTCGACATCGAAGCAGGCAGCTTGCCGGTCAAACCGTGGCGCAGAGAAGCTAAGACGATAGTGCCGCGGCGAGACGCCAAGTCGGCGTTGGAAAACGCTTCGCATACGATGCGCATCGTTAAAGCCGCACTCGTATGCAATTGTCTTGAGCGGCGTGGTGGTGTTCTCTTGCAGCACTCGCGCCGCGTCCACTCGTGCACTTTCAACGAACTCAGCAGGAGGGGTCTTTGCATCGCGTGTAAATATCCGGGCGAAATTCCTGGCGCTCATGTTGGCCACCTGCGCGAGAACGCTTACTGAAAGTTCGCTTGTCAGGTTTGCAAGAACGTACTGCTGTACTTGTGCCACCGGTGAGCTTTCCTCAACGTACGGCGTCAGATACGGGCTGAACTGTGATTGACCGCCTGCGTGCTGCATAAACACAAAAAGACGCCTCGCTACATTCAGGGCGACTTCGCTTCCTTTCTCCTGTGTCAGCAAGTACAGCGATAGATCTACTCCCGCAGTGACTCCGGCCGATGTATAAAGCAAGCCATCCTGAACGTAAAGGCGGTCAGATTCGATCCTCGTTGAGGGGCAGAGTCGCTGCAACGAGTCTGCGTAATTCCAGTGAGTCGTGGCCTTCTTGTCGTCAAGCAGTCCTGCGCGTGCGAGAATAAAGGCACCACTGCAGATCGAACCATATCTACGTGCGCGACTCGTAGACCGACGAAGCCACGTGTTGAAATCCTCGCTGAACTCATGCCTCACCAGCTCAGGTGGAGCAGCGAAGCGGCCCCTGTTCGACACCAATCATCTCGAGCTTATAGTGCGCCTCGGGCAGGAGGAACCGATGGGCTTCGAAAAATACATCCATGGGCCCTGCGATATCAAGGGATTGAACGCCGGCAAAGGCGATAAGAGCAACCGTAGTCATGGCTGTATCGGAAGAGCGGACTTGAGTTGGCAGAATCATCACTTTCGATAAGTTATCGGAACATCGGCGTCCTGACTGTGCCTAGCTACGGTGTGGCAGCAAACGCAGTCCTTTTGGAAGTAGTCGTATGAGAATAATCCGACCTTGACGTGGAGGGCGCGCATTCAGAACATTTCGACGTTCGAAACATCGATCGTGGCTACCACCACCGCGGCGAGGCCATTCGCCGGTCCGGGCCTGGTGTCTTTCAGCATGCACTGTGACGCCTATACTTTCGCGTGGCCGGCGAGCGTCACGAAAGCTCAATGTATTAATCCACTCCTGTCTTTCGCACGGGCTTGCCAATCTCTTCCAAGCTGAACAGGAGGTAACGAGCAGAAGGTGCAAGACTACATGGGACGAATGGTGGGTGAATTCGGCGCGGTCGCCTCAGCGCCGCTTATCGCATTGGGCGACCATCTTTGTCTTTACAAGGCGATGTCCGAACAAGGATAGATGACATCGACCGAAGTTGCCGAGCGCGCTGGCCTCACGGAATTACGTGCGTGAATGGCTGGCCGCGCAGGCAGCGTCCGGCTTCATTCGTTTCGATGCGGCCGCCGGTAAATATCAGTTTGAAAACGAAATGGCAATGTGTTTTGTCGTCGAGACGAGTCCGGCGTTCATCCCAGGTTTCCGCGATTGCGCTGAAGCCATGTTCCGTGATCTTCCCAAACTGGAAGCGGCGTTCCGTATGGGCCTCGGCGTGGGCTGGCACCAGCATTATCCCTCGCTGTTCAAGGGCACGGAGCGGTTCTTCAGACCCGGCTACACTGTGAATCTCGTAAGCGAATGGATTCCCGCCCTTGATGGCGTGGAAGCAAAACGGAAGGCAGGTGGACAGGTGGCGGTCGTGGGATGTGGTCACGGTGCGTCGACGATACTCATGGCGCAGGCTTATCCGAAGGCGACGTTCGTCGGTTTTGACTACGATGAATCGTCGATCCAGCGAGCGCGCGAAGCGGCGCATGAGGCGCAGGTTTCGGATCGCGTTCGGTTCGAGGTCGCGACGGCCAAGGAATATCCGGGCACTGGCTATAATTTCGTTGCGTTCTTCGACTGTCTTCATGACATGCGCGACCCGAATGGCGCGGCGGCGCACGTGATCAAATCTCTGAAGCCGGACAGTACGTGGTTGATCGTTGAGCCGTTCGCGAACGACAAACTCGAAGATAACCGTCACGGCATGCGGGCAGACGCTCAACCGAGTCTCAAAAGACACCTATTGGCGCCTTTCGAGCGGTCAAAGTTCTTGAGGTCTGGCTCAAGCGTTAGAACCGATGGCGCATGCCAACTGCCGCGACCACCTGCGTCGGACCCGACGCCTGCGTCATGTTGTAGATGCCAGCGTTAAATGCCTGTATGCCATTGCCACCGCTGACGCGTTGATAGACCCCCGACATGTAGATGTCGGTGCTACGCGAAAGCAGGTAATCGGCCTGAAGCGTAACTTGATTCCAATGCGGCGTGGCCCCTTTGGTCGCGGTCTGCGTGCCGCCCACAGCCCCAGAGGTCCCGCCCGAATACGAAGCCATGGTGTACGTGTAGGCCGCACCGAGCGAAAAATCGGGCCGCACGAAATAACGACCGTTGATCTCGAAGTTGTCGAACTTCAAGGAGTTGCCCGAGAGGGCGTAGGAGTTGCCGTACAGGCTGGCGCCGGTCCCGTTCCCGAGCTCGTCGGTAGCGGAATGGCTCCATACGACGCCGATCGACGACTTGTTGGGGAACGTGTACGCGGCACTGACGCCGATGATTTGCTGGTCGCCGCCCACCGACAGGTAGTTCCCATCAGTCGTGCTCGTCGCGCCTGCCGTGTTCATGGCTCCGTTGTTACGATTAATCTGGTCGTACGCAGCCGCAACAGAGAGCGGACCGTACGCATAGTGGGCGCCCAGACTGTACGCGTTGTCGTTACCGGCTTGCCCCGTTGCATTGGAGAACGCATACATCGCGCCGACCTTGATGCCAGCGAACGAGGCGCTGCTGAACTTGACCGAATTGTTCAGGCGCATGCTGTTGTCCATGTTGTCATTGTCGAACGGGTGGGCGGCAAGGTTGCCACCCCAGCCTGTCCCCGCCGCAGCCTGCGGCGCCACGTAGTCGACAATGAAATCGTATTGACGGCCCAGCGTAAGCGAACCGTACCGGTCGGAACTCACACCGACCCAAGCCTGGCGGCCGAACAAATCGGGGACATTTCCCGCCACGGAATTTTTGAGCGCGCCATTGTTGATCGTGAAGCCGTTTTCCAACTGGAACACGGCGTGCAGACCGTCGCCGAGATCCTCACTGCCTCTGATGCCCCAACGCGAGGTGCTCAGGAGTCCAGACATCATCTGAAATTGGCTGGCACCTTGGGCGGTACCGGTTTTGATACCCGTGCTCGTGTTCGCACTGCTCGTATAGCCCACGCCCGCGTCAATAAGGCCGTACAGCGTGACGCTGCTTTGTGCATGGGCGGTCCCCGTGAACAGCACGAGGGTCGCAATGGTCAGATTCTTCAACTTCATAAAACCTTTTCAATTAACAATTGTCAACAATTCGAGACGGGCGGCCGACGCATTTCCTGTCGGAGCCAGGCGCACCGCAATGACGAACATTGCAGCCGACAACAGTGACGCGAGCAGCACCGTCCACTCAACCGGGAGATAGTCGCCGTCGATTGCCCAGATCGTTGCGGCAGAAATTGGCGAGTCGCCCCTGTGATAGATCGTGACGCTCATCCCCGCGGTCTTTGATGCTGTTTTTCACTTCGTGCCAGTGCTGCGACCGCTTGACGACGCCGGCGGCCAGAAGCATTGCCGCGAGCCGGAGCTTGTTCGTCTGCTCACGCGTGGAGGATCTGTGCACGCGTGAGCAGACGGTGCCTTGCGACCGGTCTTGCTGCCGGCCATTCGTCAACCTGACGTTTAGCCGCCGGAGTAAATCGAATTCATGCCGTCATTGGCTCCAGCGCGGACTGCTGCGGGGGCGCCGGAGGCCGACGAACCGCTGACCGCGCCACCGTAGCTGCTCGCCACACCGTTTTGTGCCGCCACCCGGGCTTCGGCAGCCTGGATGCCAGCCGGGTAATTCGGGTTGTTCCCCATACCCATGGCGGGACGCCAGCCGGCTTTTTCGAGCTGGACGAGCTCATCGCGCACTTGCGCACGCGTCACCGGCCCGTTCGATTGTTGAGCGAACGATACGGCAGGCGCGGCCAGAGCCGACGCGAGCGCCACGGCTGAAACGAGTGATTTGATGTTCATGGTGAAACCTCCGGTATTAGTTGTCGGGAGCGAAACCGCTTATTGCGTTTCGAAGCGCGGTCGCGGTGTGGCTGAGCCGGGGCGCTGCCCGCTCAGACTGCGATGCTCGGGCGAAATACTTTTGGCAGCCTGCCCGCGCCCGAAACCAGCGCATTAATGGTGGCTGTAGACCGCGTTCCAGTTGGCCGTCGGCATGGCCCGGCGTCCTGCTTTCGACGAACCACTTACGACGCCACCTTGACCACTTGCCGAGCCGTTCTGCGCAGCTACCCTGGATTCGGCGGCCTGGATTTCAGCCGGATAGGTAGTGTGGTCGCCGTCGCCCACGTGATAGCCGGCCCTTTCGAGCTGGATGAGGTCGGCGCGCACCTGCGCACGGGTGACAGGCTCGTTCGATTGAGCGAACGATACGGCTGGCGCGGCCAGGGCCAGAGCGAAAGCGACGGCGGGAATGAGTGATCTAAGCATGGCGAAACCTCCGGTTGTTGGCCGCGAACGGCGATTGTTAGGTGTCGGCCACTGTGTTGCGGCGACAACGGCGGTAAGTATAAACACCTACTATCAATAATATATAAATGATAGTTGTTATCGATCAGATAGGCTGCTTCTAAAACCCATTAAGAGGTGGCCGGCTGGTCGTGACGCATGAAAGGGGGTCCGCACGAAATGTCTCGAACCGCACAATCTTCTTGCGCCAGGGCCGAATCGAAGAGGAGGGAGGCGCTGCCGAAATCCTCGACAGACCGACGAGCCCGCGCGCCTTCAACAGTGCTTGGCCGGCTCGCTTAAGTGAGAGGCATTCTCGATTTCTCGGCACTAATCGACGTACCCGGTGGGGGAATTCCGGTGACCTCGAATTCGTTCTTTTCCGGCACGACGGCGAGCTGTATGTCTCCGTCGGCTCTGACCATACCGAGAACCACGTCGAGGCTTACGGCGTAACGGTCGCGAAGCAAATGTGCGACAAGCCGTTGGCAACCAAGGCGCGATCGCCTTCATGCCAGCCCGGGGCTTTACTCGATGCTGTTCGCCTGTACCGGCGGGGCATCTTCACTGGTTCGACGTTGAGCGGCCGTTAGTTCACCGCGGCGTTTCGTTGCGCGGCCAGCTCTGCCTGGCGGTGAACGCGGTGGCAGCAACCGTAAGCCTGCTCGCTTTGTCTGTTTCCGGCCTGGTCTCGCTTTTTACGATCATGCCCCTGCTGGCACTCTCTACGGCGGGCTTTGGCTTGGCCGCGCCGTGCGCAGCTCACGGCGCACTCGAGCCGCTTCCCGAACTGGCCGGTATCACTGGCGGCTTACTGACATCGATTCCGATGCTTGCAGGTGCGCTCGCAAGTCTCGTTGCTGTTCGAATAGGCAGCGACGGCATCCAGCTCCACAGATATCGGAAATTTCAAATGCGAAGATCCATCGGCTATGCCGCAGGTGTCGTGTTGATGTTCGGGCTATCGTCGGCTCACGCCGCATGGCGCGTCGACAATAGCGAATCGATGTTCAATTTTGTTACCGCAAAAGCTCCCGCACAGGGCGTTGCAGCGATCGTAGAGGCACAGAGGTTCAAGCAGATCGACGGCACGGTCCGCGATGACGGAAAGCTGGAGTTCGACGTCGATCTCGGGAGCGTGGAGACTAGTAATCCGCTACGCAATGAGCGGGTGAAAGAGATTCTGTTCAAGGTCGCCGGCAATCCGAATGCGGTCTTCGCCGGGACGGTTGATGCACGCCGCTTCGGGGCGATGCGCGTGGGAGCATCCGCAGATGTCGACGTGAACGGGCAGTTGACCATCAATGGTCAGAGCAACCCGCTGACCGCGACGCTGCGTATCGTCAAGCTCGAGTCCGGGGCACTGCAGGTCTTGACGAGTGTGCCCATTGTCGGGCCACGAACGGTCGCGCGGCAGCCAACCTCAATTGTGAGAGCAGCCTATGAGGTCGATAAAAACTATTATCGTGTAATACTCAATAGTGCGGGTTTACACTCATTCGCACTGTCGTCGCAGCTTATTGTCCGGCAATCAACAATCGCCCTTCGCGGCCAACAACTGAAGGTTTCACGTGCTTAGATCACTTATTCCCGCCGTCGTGCTCGCTTCGGGCCTGGCCGTGCCGGCCGTATCGTTCGCTCAACAATCGAACGGGCCGGTGACGCGTGCGCAAGTGCGCGCCGAACTCGTCCAGCTCGAAAAAGCCGGCTGGCGCCCCGCCATGGGTATGGGGAACAACCCGGATTACCCGGCTGGCATCCAGGCTGCCGAAGCCAAGGTGGCTGCGCAAAATGAAGTGACAGGTAGCTATGGTGGCGTAGCCGGTGGTGTGGCGGCATCCGGTGCGCCCACAGCGACCCGCTCTGAAACCACTGGCAACACGAAGTCGATTTACTTCGGTCATTGAACCGTCAGGTTAGCGGGTGTAAGTCGCCCGGCACCACAGGCTTTGCCGAGCATCTGTATGACCGCACGCACGACCAGGCGTCAAAGCAAATGACAAATTATGAAAGTTCGTAATGCGAGCCGGTGGGCACCCCGGGGCCTTCGCGGCTGGTACTTCGCAGCGCTCGCGCTCATCGTCGCGAGCGGGGGCCGGCTGCTGCTGAGTTCGCTGCTCGGGCCCATTCTGCCCGGAACGGCCTACATCATTGCTGCAGCGCTGATCGGATGTTTTTTTGGAATGGCGCCGGCGCTCGCCGTCATGGGGTTTGGCCTCGTGATCGCCGACTACCTGTTCGTACCGCCTTATCAGCAAATTGGCGTTCTGGACCAGTCTGACATCGGCTTGATCGTCTCGCTTCCGCTCGTCAGCATTTTAGTGATCTGCCTGATCGAGAGACTGCGCCGCGCGCAGTTCCGTACCGAACTCATCGGCCTCGTGGCTCAATCCCGCTATGAAATGCTTTTGCGTGCGGATAACGAGCGGTTGTTGGCCGGTCGCGCGGTAGACGAGACGCATCGGCTGCTTCGGCATCTTCCTCATTACCACGACGACATTATTCTGATCCAGGCACTCGATCGCCGGGTGGCGCTCAACGGCCGCGGCGGAGCCGGTGTTGAGAGGTCAGAGAGGATTGCAGCGCGCACCGCGCCGGGGCTGCGCTACGCGCATGTTCATTCCGATGACATCGAGCTCCTGTTGCCGACGCTCACGCCCGGCAACCATCGCGCGCGCGTGGACATGGGTGCCGGAAAGTTCAGGCCAATGGACTGCATCTGCGAACGCTTTACGACGCACGCAGGTGACTTTCTGGTCTTACGGCTTGGGGGTTAATTTGTCAGATATCAAGTCGTTGTTCAACGAAGGCGGAGATCACGCGGTCCTCCTGATCCATGGCCTCTCCAGCTCGCCGCTCGAGATGCGGTTCCTCGCCCGGGCTCTTGAGCGCAACGGCTTCGCGATCTGCGCGCCCACGTTTGACGGCTATAGCGCGGGATCACCTGAGCGCAAGATGGAAGCATGGCTCAGGGCAGTCATTCGAGAATTCGACGAACTGTCCAGACGGTATGCCCATGTTTCCGTCTGCGGTCTTTCCATCGGGGCAACATTGGCGCTGGCGCTTGTCAGGCATCGCCCGGCGGCTCAAGCTGTTGTTCTCCTGTCTGTCACGCTCGCCTATGACGGCTGGGCAATACCGTGGTATCAATTCCTGCTGGGGCTGGTTTACTACACGCCCATGCGCGGAAGGTGGCGATATCGCGAGGGATCGCCATTCGGACTCAGGAACGAGGCGCTGCGAGCAAAAATTGCTCGGGCAATGCAGAAGGATGCGTTCAGCGAGGTTGGCCCTTCCACCATTTCCGTGCCGGCGCTCCACGAAGCTTCGCGACTCGCCAGGAGCGTGCGCGGCTTCGTTCGCGATATCAAGAACGACTGCCTGATCATCCACGCCATCGACGATGAAACTGCGAACGCCAGCAACGCGAGATTTGTCAGCTCGCACATTGGCTCCGCGTTCCTGCGTTCGATTTATCTGGACGATTCGTACCACATGATTACGTCCGACAACGAACGCGAAATCGTCGCGCGGGAAGTAGGCTTGTTTCTGCGGGAAAGTGAAATGGCCCGAAGCGGTGGAGGTGGAGAAACCGCGCCGGTCGTCTCTCGGCCGCTCGCGAGGCGTTTGCGGCAAATCGCAAAAGTGGGGGGCAAAGCGGTGCTTGATTCGAGGCCTGATACTTCGTATGCGGGCGTGGGCGCCACGGCTCTCGCAACGACGGGAAGGGCGGAGTGAAGGTAAGCTATGCGCTGCAGTGCTTGCCGATTGCGTTCGGGTGCCTTTGGTTCACGCACGCGCTCGCCGACGACCAGGATGCGAGCGTGAATCCTGCCGGGGCCGATGAATGGAAGGTATCGGTAGGTCCGGGCCTGATGCTTTCTCCCAGATATCCAGGCGCGCGCGAATTGCGACTCCTGCCGATTCCATCGCTCGATATCTCCTACGAGGACCGGATTTACTCGCAGGGTCTCGATCTGATCGGCGTGAATGTGCTTAAAGGCAAAGATGACGCCTACCATGTGGGCGCCGCGCTCAGTCTGGATTTTCAATCCCGCAGCGAATCCGACGATCCGCACTTGCGTGGGTTAGGCGACGTGGACGAGGGTCCGAAACTCAAGCTTTTTGCCGACTATTCGGTGGCGTTCCTGATGGGTTCAGTCGCGGCCTACCAGGACATTGCGAGAACGGGCCAGGGACTTCTGGTCAGTGCTGATCTGCTGGCTAATCTGCCGCTGACCTCAAGGTTCCTGGTGTCATTCGGGCCGGGCACGACATGGGCAAACGCAGAATATACGCGGTCGCTATTCGGCGTGAGCGCCACACAAAGCGCTGCGTCGGGCCTGCCAACCTTCAACACGAGTGCAGGACTCCGCGACATTCACCTGAACACTTACGCGAGCTATGACATAACGAAGAAATGGGTCGGCTCGTTGGCTGTAACCCTCGGCTGGCTGCAGCACGATGCGGCACGCAGTCCCATCACAGAGCGCCGGGATGAACTGAACGTTGTGGCCGCAATCAACTACCGCTTCAGATAGTTGGTGCTGTCCGCGCAAGGCTGCCTATCGACATCAATAGGCAGCAGGCAAGCGAGTCAATCACCGTGGCGGGAATCGCTTGCGTTCGCTGCTGTCTAGAGTCGCCACAACCTCGGGAATGACTGGAGCGAGTCGGCGGACGGGTTCGGCTACCTTTACCGCTCGTCCGTTCCGAGTCGAATCGAGCCGACGGGCAACCGGCAAAGTCGGCCAGCTCGGGCCGTTCGTCACCCGCAGCTCCAAACGGCTGGGGCGCCGCTTTCGCTATCAAGAAAAGACATTCATTGCGAAGGCGGACGACACTTGGTTCACGCAGTCGATGACCGAGTCGATCATGAGACAAATGAGCACCTTGATCAGGAGCAACACACTGCCGATGTCAAAAGCCTTCGTACTCAAAGGATAAGATCCGGCGAACTGGGCGGGGATGGGACCGATCATGGCGGCCTTTCCCGGGGAGGCGGTGGGGTCAGGGCCGACGCCAGGCTTGCGATTTCGACCGGCGACAGCACGCCAGCCTCAAGCATGGTCTGCTCAAGCGCAACCAGGAAGCGCTGGTAGTAATTCCACTGGGGCTGGCCGGGGCACTGTCCGGCTTCCCACTGCGCGATCGAGCGGATGAGGTTCTGGCGGAAATCCTCCCACTCGAAATAGCCGGCCTTGGAAAGCGACAACGCCAGGCCGAAGACCTTGCGTTCCCATGGATGACCGAAGCGCAGCTTGCCTTGTGAGCGTGGCGGCGAATCGGGCTGGCCGAGCATGCTGGATGCCGCGTATTCCTCAAAGCGCGTGAACATGGCTACACCGTAGCAGACGCGCCGGCCGGGGGAGCGACGAGCGCCACGCCCATCATGGATTCGGGGGTGACGAGTTCCGCCAGTTCGGCTTCGCTCATGCCACCGGTGCCGGCCGGCCGCTCCGGCACGACGAACCAGCGGATCTGCGCGCTGCTGTCCCATACCTTGACCTGAACGTCATCCCTGATTGGCACGCCGAACTCCTTGAGCACCGCGCGCGGCTCGCGCACGCCGCGGGCCCGAAACACCGGGTCCTTGTACCAGTACGGCGGCAGGCCGAGCACCGGCCACGGATAGCACGAGCACAGCGTGCAGATGATCAGGTTGTGCACGCCGTTGCCGTTGGCGACCGCGGCCATGTGCTCGCCTTCCGCTCCGGTCATGCCGGCCGGGAAATTCATTTCTGCGATCGCCTTTGGCGTGTCTTCGATCAACCGCTGCTTGAATGCGGGGTCCACCCACGCACGGGCGACCAGGCGCGCGCCGTTGAAGGGCCCGGCGACCGTCTCGAAGTGCTTCAGGACCGTGTCGACCGAATCGCTGCCGATGACGCCCTTCTCGATCAGCAACGCCTCGAGCGCGCGGACCTTGGCGGCACTCTCGGATTCGCGGTCGTCGTCGTATTCAAAGAGTTCGCTCATGCTTCGCTCCGTATCAATGAAGGCCAGTCAGTTCGAGGCTTCGAGATAGGCTTCGAACAGGTCGGCATAGATCGTCGTGTTAGGTTCGCTCTTTTGCTTGCCCCAGATATCCTCGGCGGCAAACGCCACGCGATAGACGGGCATCGGCGCGCCGATGCCGTCCGGGCCCGTGGAAACGAAATAGGAGTACGCGCCCGGGTATACGAGATCGACTGTGCCATGCTTGTTGCGCAAGTACCCCGGCAGGCGCGTGTGATCGACCGCGTCGGGATCGGCGACCGTCACACGGGCCCCCTGCGCGAAGCGTGGCGTCCCGCCGAGCGGGCGCAGTGGCGAATCGCCGTGCATCAGGTAATCGACGATTTGTGCCGAAATGGCCGGTTTGGCACTGGCAGGCAATGGCGCATCGGGGTTGGCGCGGTAGTAGTTGGTCTTGCTGACCAGTTCGTCCGCCGACACGTAGCCCTGATCGACAAAGAACTGCGCGATGCCCATCAGCCATTTCTCGTAGTAGCGGTACTTGAAGTACTCGAACGGATTCATGTCTTCCGCGCCGGCGCGCAGCGACGCCCAGGTCCACTTTTCCTTGAACGCGGTCGACAGCGTCTTAACCGGATAGTTCTGGAGCGCGTCCGACAGGTGGGTGCTTTCCGCCATCATCACGGTGTGAATGCCGAAGATGCGCTTTTCCCATTCCTCCGCAAAGACACGGGTGTCCAGGTTGACTGGCCCGAGATTCTCGAGGCCACCGAGGGTGTGTGCTAGTTTCATCGCGAGTTTCCTTGCGAACAGGGGCGTATCGGCGAGGGCGGGCTCGTCGATGCTGACGGGAGGGCTTCGATCACTATCACTGTGGGTTCCTTTCGAGAAAGAGACAGCAGTCGAACAGGACAACTCAGGCCGCGAGGCATTCAGCGAACGATTTGCGCAGACGATGCGGGTCGATACCACGGCCGATAAAGACCAGGCAGTTGCGGCGCGCCTCGTCGCGCCGCCAGGCACGGCCGGGACGAGCCTCCAGCAACATGTGCACGCTGTGGAACAGGAACTGGCGCGGCTCGTCGACAAAGTTCAGCACCCCCTTCATGCGCATCAGCCGCGTGCCCTCCTCCTGGACGAGCAGGTTGACCCAGCGGTTGAAGCGCGTCGGGTCGAGCCGCCTGTCCTCGACAATCGAGTACGACTGGATCGAACTGTCGTGCTCGTGGTCGTGCTCGGCGTCTTCGTCGAGCAGGTCCGGTTCGATGGCCAGCACGGCAGGCAGGGAGAAGCGCTTCACGCCGAGCAAGTCGTCAGCCGGCACGGATGAGCGCGTCGACGCAAAGAGCGTGGCGGTTGGGTTCAGCGATTTCACCTCGGCCTCGATCGCGGCGCGCTCGCCGTCATCGACGAGATCGAGCTTGTTGACGATCACGACGTCGGCGAAGGCCACCTGCTCGCGAGCGATCTCGTCCTGGATCTGCTGGGGAAAATGCCGGGCGTCGACGAGGGTGACGACGGACTCGAGCTCCACGAGCTCACGCACGTCGGGATCGGCGAGGAAGGTCTGGAGGACGGGTGCCGGATCGGCAAGGCCCGAGGTCTCGACGATCAGCCTGTCGACCGGCGTGCCGCTGACGCGGCTGCGCGCCAGCAGTTCCTTGATGCCGGCGACGAGGTCGACGCGCACCGTGCAGCAAATGCAGCCGTTGTTGATCTCGACCAGCGCCTGCTCGTCGGCCACGATCAACTGGCCGTCGATGCCGACCTCTCCGAATTCGTTGACGACGATGCCAATGCGCTCGATCGCGCGCTGTTCGATCAGGTGATTGACCAGCGTGGTCTTGCCGGCACCCAGGAACCCCGAGATGACGGTGACCGGAACTTTGGCATAGCGGGTGGTGTGAATCATCTACACCCCTCATGTTTCAGATGACGACAAAGTGAAAGGAGGAAGTACGCCGGTGAACGCATGTCGGCACCCTTCAAGCGCGGGCGTCACCCAGTTCGCTGCGCTCGACCCACACACCGAACAACAGGCCGATCGTCGTCCACATGATCACCTGCATGCCAATGGCCGCGACGCGAAACTTCCAGGCCACGACTGCAGGAAATATCGCAGACACTTCGCTGATTGCCGGCAGGCGAGCTGCACCGCCGTGATGATTGCGATGAACACGAGTCCAGCGAGGATCGATGCATTCCATTGCCCCACCTTGACTGCTAGCTGACGGCGCACGTCGAGCGAAAAGATATCGTCGCGACCGAAATCGCGATCATCAGGAAAAACAGGGAGGTGCGATAGCCGATTGTTTCCGGATTGCCGACCGATGGAGGATTTGCCGGATATTTGACGTTCGGCACGATGACGAGCGCGACGAATGCCGCCAACGCGAGCCACGCGGACAGTGGTCGCGCCGAGATCCGCCCGAAGCGGCCGTACGCGTATGCGAAGGTCACCGCAAACAATCCACCGAACGCGGCGCCGTAGGTCACGACGCCCGTCAGAAGTCCTATGCCCGCCAGCATCCCGCGCAAGAGCAGCTTTCCAATCATCCGGGCCTCCGCGTCAGTGACAGGGGAAGCCCAGCAGATGCCGGCCGTCATGCACGAACTCATGTACGTACATACCGGGTACGATCGAGGTCGCGCCCTCTTCCGCACCGACGAAATAGATTGCAAGCAGCAGAATCAGGCCAGCGAACACGACCCAGGGCAGCAGTTCACGGACGGGGATGGGGGCTGGCGTGACGAACGGTTTCAGGATTGCTTCGCTCATGTTGAAACCTCTCGGGGGTACCGCGTCCCGTAGACAGCAGAAGGGGCACGAAGGCAGGCCAAGTTCAGGAAGTGAGGATGCAGCATTTCTCAAACTGCGTTGCTGACTCGTCTGCTGGAACATCTTCAGACGTACGGAGCGGTCCTTTCGTAGGAGTCTAGTGATTGATGCCGCAAGGGGGAAGGTGTTTTCGGTGATCCGCTACTCTGTCGGTGACACATCTGAGCGTGACAGCCAGCTGCATACAGCTCCCGACCAAGGTACGTTTCGCTTTTGATAGTGAAGGCGATACTGCGTAGGCGAGACGCCCAGGTATCTCTGGAAGACGCATCGCATGCGATCGGCATTCCCGAATCCACACGCATAAGCGATCGTTTTCAAAGGAATTGTGCTCCCCTGCAGCATTATGCGCGCAGCGTCCATACGGGCCTTCACGACATATTCGGCAGGCGAAGTTTTCGCGTCATGGACGAACGTGCGAGCGAATGTACGAATGCTCATGTTCGCTAGGCGTGCGAGAACTTTGACCGACAGGTCATCGGCTAGATTCGACAGGACGTATTGCTGGACTTGTGCAATCCGCGAACAGCCTTCCACACAGGGCGTTAAAGGGGGACTTGACGGGGATTCCCCACCCGCGCGCTGCATGGATGCGTAGAGCCGCTCGGCAACTTTCGACGAGACTTCACTGCCTTTGTCCAGTTTCAGCAGGTGAAGGGAGAGATCGACTGCGGCCGTTACGCCGGCCGACGTATAGATGTTGCCGTCCTCAACAAAAGGCCGGTCGACTTCAACACGGGCGGTCGGGCACAACGCCGCGAGCTCGTCTGCATAGTTAGCGCGAGTGGTGACCATTCGGTGATCCAGGAGGCCGGCGCGTGCCAGAATGAATACGCCACTGCAGATCGAGCCGAAGCATCGCGCCTGCCGACTTGCGCGTTCAAGCCAAGCATAGCTCTCGTCGGTGAACTTCCGACGAACCAGTCCGGGGCCGCCGGCCACCAGTAACAGATCGTATGCATCATCCGTGTTACTGAAATGTCTGTCGGCGAAGATGGCCATTCCGTTTGAACATCGAAACGGTCCATGCTCCAGCCCCACGACTTCCACTCGATAGCGCGAGTCCGCCAACAGGAAGCGGTTGGCTTCCGCGAAGACATCGAGCGGCCCACTAATGTCCCGCGATTGGACACCGGGAAAAGCGACTAAAGCGATGCTTCTCATGCGGCTGCTCATATCCCTGAACGGCCGCTGGTGTGACGGCGTGGATGGTCTGGTAGCGGTGGGGGTGTTCATGGAAAATCCTTTCCTGGCGCGCGAGCGCGAATGCCGTAAGTCATGCTTGATCGTAGAAACGCCGTCTCGCATGCTTCCGATATCGATTCGATATAGATTTCATCCGATGAATTGCTTCATTGAAGCGCTTGTTGCGCGGGCCAGCGGCTATCGGGTGGGCAGTGTGCGGGGACGGAGCGGGCACGTCAGGGCAGGCCTGGCGGATTTCGCATCGGGTCTGGCGGGAAGCAAACTGATGGATGGTTGCGAGCATCGACTCCCACGGGTCGATCACCCCAGGCGCTGAAGTGAGTCGGGCCGTACGATGAGGTGATGGGTGGTCGGCTGTTGGCAGTTCGGGATCAATAGCCGTATGACAAGTACTACTACAGGTAGTTACATCAGAGATCGAATTGCGTTCGGCGTTCAACATCGTGTCCCTCTCTTTAGCGAGGAGTGAAGCAGCAATCGAACTAAGGATCGAGGTCAAGTAACCACTGACTTGCAGCTATTGAATGCAAATTGTGGGAAGGTGCGCCGGTACGGCGATAGATGTTGCTGCCAAGTCACGGCGCGAACGTGTATTCCGCATCAGCGTTACTGCCGATATATATCCAGTTGTGCAGATCGGCTGGCACGACGATTCCATGAAGCAGTTAATAAGGCGAACCGGTCCGACGGGTAGCCCGGAAGGCGAGGTTAACCGGGCGACGCAGTGAGCATGCCCTGTCATAACGCCGAGCATCGCCTCGATGAGAAAAGAGTAGGTTTTGCCGAAGGGCAAATCTATTCAACGTTGGGATAAGCTGACGCCGCGTTAGCGTAACTCGCTTATACGATGGTATAAGCGCGCAAGCAGGTTCACGGGCGGTGTCGACCTGCGCAAAACCGGGACCGCCGACGATTCGGACGGCACCGCAAGGCTTTCATTCAACGCCTGTCAGCCATGACCCATGAGTTATTACGAACCTGACACACTAGGCGACCGGCGCAGAGGTGGTTCGATTTACATATACATTCGTATCATGTTGCCTGGCACGGTTATAAGCTAATCTGCACATCAAAAGAGTGGCGCGACACCGATCTCACGCCCTCCCTTCAAACGAGAGGTGGAGGTGCGCATTTTGCCAATTACGCCTGTTGTTTCGATTGTCGATGATGACCAAGCCGTTCGTCTTGCGTTAGGCAGCCTGATCCGGTCGCTGGGTTGGCAAGTGCGCATGTATGAGTCGGCAGAGGATTTTCTTTCGTCAGGGGAGGCTGCTCATACCGCCTGCCTGATTTCCGATGTTCTGATGCCCGGGATGTCCGGCGTCGAGATGTATGAGCGCCTGCGTGCGCTTGGGCTTGCTCCGGCAACCATCTTTATCACCGCCTATCCGACCGCGTCGCTGCAGGCGCAAGTGGTGGCTGCTGGCGCGCTCGTGTTGTTGCCGAAACCTTACAAGGCCGCTATTTTGACTCACTGGCTCTCGGTCGCTCTTGGTAATCCTTAGCGAAGCACCCGCGCAATGCAGAAGTCTGAAGTGCCGGACACGATGGCGCTCAGTGATGGCCTCCACGGGGCGGCACACAAGGCTCGATACCCAGCGATTCAGCCTTGCGGACGAGGTCCGGCATTGAGCGCGCATTCATTTTTCGCATCACATGTCCACGGTGGACCTTGACCGTGATTTCGCTCAGGTTCATCTCGGCGGCGATCTGCTTGTTCAGCAGGCCGGACAAGACAAAACTCATCACCTCTTTCTCGCGCGGCGAAAGAGAATGGTACGAAGCACGCAGACCAGTTAGCGCGGCTTCTGCCGCAAGCCACTCGCTGTCTCGCGCCAGGGCTTGAGCAACTGCGTCGAGCATATCCTGGTCTTTGAAGGGTTTCGCCAGGAAATCGAGGGCGCCAGCCTTCATTGCCTTCACCCCCATCTCGATGTCTCCATGACCGGTCATGAATACTACGGGAATGTGCATGCCGCTATTAACGATTTCCTGGTGAAAAGCCATGCCGCTTTTCCCGCGGAGTCGCACGTCCAGGATGAGGCAGCTTGGCCCAACGGCAGGAGGACGTCGGAGAAACTCGTCCGGGGACTCGAACGTTTCGACGCGCAAGCCTACGGAGCGCATAAGCGCACCAAGGGAAAGCCGGATTCCCTTGTCATCATCGACGATGTAGACGATGGGGCCTTCGGTTCCTGCGGTTACAGCCGTTCGGTGGGTCGTTCCAGTAGCCATCCGGGCACCTCGCGAAGCTGGAACGCCGCCGCGTCCCGCGGGCATCAGACTATTCTACGCCCCCAAACGAAGCAGGAGATACCACTGCTTCGTCCCGTCCCACAGGGGCTGTGGTGCAAATTACGGGCGCAAGCAAAAAACGGCGCATTCACCATTACATCATCGTGCTGAAAGGACTGCCTTCCAAACAGCAGGCGCAGCGATATCTTTGAGGCGCAACCGTGCAAGGTTGAACTGACCTTTGCGAATGCGATGCATCAACTCGACGCCCGATAACGTAATGACCGCATCGCTAAAGCGTTTGAAGCCGAGCATTGCGCTGACCCTGGACTTGATGTTGCGATGATCCTGCTCGATCAATTGTTCAAATACTTCGACGATCGCAATGTCGTGTCCGTGGGCAGAAACTGGTCCGCCTTCATTTCCCGCACCGCGCGGTGAGACGCCGCGTAACCGTCCAGCGTGATGGTCTTCGGAGCGAGCCCTTGACTCCTGATCGCTTTCGCGAAGAAAGCCTTGGCCGCAGCGACATCGCGCCTGGCGCTGAGCCGGAAGTCGACCGTCTTTCCTGCGCGGTCGACTGCACGGTAAAGATAGACCCATTTGCCACGGACTTTCACATACGTCTGATCGACTCTCCATGAACGACCAGCAGATTTTGCAAACCGGTCCCAGGACGGCGCACGCCGTTTCCTACCCCTTTTCTTCGGCCAGTTTGCAACCTTCGACTTTTTCCCCAAGGTCTGCTGTTGGCCACTTCCCCGACGCTTCTGGCCAGCATGGTGACGACACTTCAGGTTTTTGGACATGACCTCGTAGTCTTTGAGTGCCCCACGTTTCGTACCGTGCTGAGCTGGCGTAGACTAGGCTCGACCGGTCGGGCCGACGCGTACGAGGCGCTTTTCGCCCAACAGCGGCAACCGGCTTAACGATGGAGGCCGCCACTTGGATCCGTCTTCGCGGTTCGGCGCGATTGGGGATAGCCGTTTTCAGGTCTTGTGGGAAGACGGCGAACGCGCACTTTGCCGGACCGGGTGGCCGATGGCCGACGGCGGGCGCAGCGCCGTGCTCGCCGCACAGTCCACCGCGGAGCACCCGACCTCAGCGAGCCTTGAATGCCTCGCGCACGAATACCGCTTACGCGATCAACTGGACAGTGCATGGGCGGCGCGGCCGCTGGAACTGGTGCGCGAAGGCGGTCGAACGTTCCTGTTGCTCGAGGACGCAGGCGGCGAGCCACTCGCCGGACTCCTGACGGCCCCCCTGGAAGTGGAGCGCTTCTTGCGCCTCGCCATCAGCATCGTCGCCGCACTCAGGAAGGTGCATCAGCGTGACCTGATCCACAAGGACCTCAAGCCGGCCAACATTCTCGTGAACGCGAACGGCGAGGTGAGACTCACTGGGTTCGGTATCGCGTCGCGCCTGCCTCGCGAGCGGCAGGCACCCGAGCCTCCGGAGACGATCGCCGGCACACTCGCCTATATGGCCCCCGAACAGACCGGGCGCATGAACCGCTCCATCGACGCGCGCAGCGATCTTTACGCGCTCGGCGTCACGCTCTATCAGATGCTCACGGGCACGCTGCCGTTCACCGCCGCCGATCCCATGGAGTGGGTGCACTGCCATATCGCGCGCCGTCCGGTCCCGCCCGCCAGGCGGCTTGCGAGTGTGCCGGAGGCGATCTCGGCGATTGTCATGAAGCTGCTCGCCAAGACCGCCGAGGATCGATATCAGACCGCGACCGGCGTCGAGCACGATTTGCGGCACTGCCTGGCTGAGTGGGAGCGTCACGGCCACATCGACAGTTTTCCGCTGGGCCAGAAGGACACGCCGGACCGACTGCTGCCCCCTGAAAAACTATATGGCCGCGCGCGCGAGATCGCTTCTCTCCTCGCCGCCTTCGACCGCGTGGTCGAGAGCGGCGCAACGGAACTCGTGCTGGTGTCCGGCTATGCCGGCATCGGCAAGTCTTCGGTGGTCAACGAGTTGCACAAGATGCTGGTGCCGCCGCGCGGGTTATTCGCTGCCGGAAAGTTCGACCAGTACAAGCGCGACATCCCCTATGCGACGCTCGCTCAAGCGTTCCAAGGCCTCGTGCGGTCGCTGCTGGGCAAGAGCGATGCCGAGCTGGCGCCCTGGCGCGAGGCGTTGCGGGAGGCACTGGGCCCGAGCGGCCAGCTGATGATTGACCTCATCCCCGCGCTGGAGCCGTTGATCGGCCCGCAGCCGCCGGTGTCGGAGTTGCCGCCGCAAGATGCACAGCGCCGTTTTCAGCTGGTTTTCCGCCGCCTGCTGGGCGTGTTCGCCCGGCCGGAGCATCCTTTGGCGTTGTTCCTGGACGATCTGCAGTGGCTGGACGCGGCGACTCTGGAGCTGCTCAGCGATCTTACGATCCAGTCGGACGTGGGATCGCTGCTCCTGCTGGGTGCGTTCCGGGACAACGAGGTGGGCCCGACGCATCCGTTGGCGCGTAGCCTGCAGGAGATTCGGCGGGCAGGCGGCCGGGTGAGTGAGATCGTGCTGTCGCCCCTGGCGCGCGCGGACGTCGGGCGTCTCGTCGCAGACGCACTCCATTCCACCGCCGAGACGGCGACCCCGCTAGCAGACCTGGTCTACGGCAAGACCGGCGGCAATCCGTTCTTCACGATCCAATTCCTCACCGCCCTGGCCGAGGAAAAGCTGCTCGTCTTCGGCCCCGGGGCCCGGCGCTGGCTCTGGGACCTGAAACGCATCCGCGCCAAGGGCTACACCGAAAACGTGGTGGAGCTGATGGTGGGCAAGCTCGTCAGGCTGCCGCCGGAGGCGCAGGAGGCCCTGCAATGGCTGGCCGCACTCGGCAACACAGCGGACTTCGCCGTGCTCGCGCTCGTTCTGGGGCGACCCGCCGAGACCATCCATGCCGCGCTGTGGGAAGCGGTGCGGGCGGGCCTGGTGCACCGGCAGGACGAGGCCTACGCTTTCCTGCACGACCGGGTTCAGGAGGCGGCCTATTTGTTGATCCCCGAGGCGGCGCGTCCCGAACGGCACCTGCGCATCGGCCGAATCCTCTCGTCCAGCCTGCCCCCGGAGCAGGTCTCCGAACGGATCTTCGATATTGTCACCCAGCTCAACTGCGGCGCCGCGCTCGTCGACGCGCCCGAGGAACGTGAGCGTATCGCCGAGCTCGATCTGCGGGCTGGCCAACGCGCCAAGGCCGCTGCGGCCCATGCCGCGGCCCTGACCTACCTCGCCGCCGGGACGAGGCTGCTGAGGGGTGATCGATGGGAGCGGTGCTACGAACTCACCTTCGCGCTTGAGTACCACCGCGCTGAGTGCGAACTGCTAACTGCAGACCTGGCTGCGGCGGACGAGCGGCTTGCGCTGCTGGCGCAGCACGCCAGGAAACTCGTCGACACCGCCGCCGTCGCGTGCCTGCGCATGACGCTTTACACCACGTTGGGTCGGAGCGACCTCGGTGTCGAGGTATGCCTCGATTACCTGCGCCACAGAGGTACCCACTGGTTGTCGCATCCTGCCCATGACGAAGTCAGGCAGGAATACGAGCAGATATGGCGCCAGCTCGGTGGCCGTTCGATCGAAGCATTGATTGATCTGCCGCTCATGAACGATCCGGAGGGCCTCGCGACCCTCGATGTGCTGATCGAGGTCACGACGTCTGCAATGCTCACCGACAAGAATTTGATCTCTCTGGTGGTTTGCCGGATGGTCAATATCAGCCTCCAACATGGCAACAGTGATGGATCGTGCTTCGCTTATATCTGGCTTGGCATGATTCTGGGGCCGCACTTTGGCGATTACCAGGCCGGATTCCGATTCGGCCGGCTCGGCTACGATCTGGTGGAGAAGCGCGAACTGCATCGCTACCAGGCCCGTGTTTACATGGCCTTCGCGACGATTGTCATGCCCTGGACGCAGCCCATACAGACCGGCCGGGCCTTGGTGCGTCGCGCCTTCGACGCTGCAAACAGGACCGGCGACCTCACCTATGCAGCATATAGCTGCAGCCACCTCATCACGAATCTTCTCGCGGCCGGCGATCCGCTGAGCGAGGTGCAGAGAGAAGCCGAAAACGGGCTTGAATTCGTCCGGAAAGCTCAGTACGGGTCGATGATCGGCATTCTCACTGCCCAACTCGGTCTGATCCGGACTCTGCGCGGCCTGACGTGCGAGTTCGGCTCCTTCAAGGATGGACTGTTCGACGAGAGCCGGTTCGAAGATCCGCGTTTGGCGTTTACAGGATGTTGGTATTGGATCCGCAAGCTGCAAGCGCGCGTCTACGCCAATGATTGCGCCGCCGCCCTCGAGGCGGCATCAAGGGCGCAACAGCTTCTTTGGACTTCGCCGTCATTCTTTGAAGTGGCCGAATACGACTTCTATGACGCGCTGGCGCGAGCAGCACAGTACGACGCGGCATCGGCCGAGGAACGGGTTCAGCATCTGCAGGCCCTGGCATCCCACCACAATCAGCTCATGACGTGGGCCCAGAACTGTCCGGAGAACTTCGCAGATCGCGCGGCGTTGGTAGGCGCCGAGATCGCGCGCGTCGAGGGTCGCGACCGGGATGCGATGGACCTTTATGAACAGGCCATCCGCTCAGCCCGCGACAACGGCTTCGTGCACAACGAGGCGATTGCCAACGAACGGGCTGCCCACTTCTACGCCAGGCTTGGCTTCGAAACGATTTCTTACACGTATCTTAGAAACGCCCGTTACTGCTACGCGCGCTGGGGGGCCGACGCCAAGGTAAGGCAGCTCGACCAGTCCCATCCCCGGCTGAAGGATGAGTTGCCCACCGTCAGGCCGACCGATACGATCGGGACGCCTGTCGACCAGCTCGACCTCGCGACGGTGCTCAAGGTCTCGCAGGCTGTTTCGGGTGAGATTGTCCTCGTCAAACTGATCGATACGCTTCTGCGCACCGCACTTGAGCAGGCCGGCGCTGAAAGAGGCCTGCTCGTTCTGGCGCGTGAGGGGGAGCCACGGCTCGAGGCCGAGGCCACAACCAGCGGCGAAGCGATCCGCGTGCGGCTTTGCGATCACCCGGTGACCAAGATCGTGCTACCGGAGACCGTTCTCCACTATGTCCTGCGTACCCGGGAAAGCGTGATCCTCGACGATGCTTCGACCCAGTCCCCGTTCGCCGCCGATCCTTACATCCGGCAGCGGCAGGCGCGCTCAGTTCTCTGCCTGCCTTTGCTCGCTCAGGCCAAGCTGATCGGCGTGCTCTACCTCGAGAACAGCCTCGCGCCCCACGTGTTTTCCCCAACGCGCATTGCGGTACTGAAGCTGCTCGCCTCGCAGGCGGCGATCGCACTGGAGAATGCCCGTTTGTACCGCGATCTCGCCGAACGCGAAGGAAAGATCCGGCGCCTCGTCGACGCCAACATCGTCGGCATCGTGATTTGGGACCTCGAAGGTAGGATTCTCGAAGCCAATGACGCGTTTCTGCGTATCGTGGGATACGACCGTGATGACCTCACGTCGGGGCGTCTGCGCTGGACGGAGCTCACGCCGCCCGAATGGCTCGAGCGCGACAGACGGGGGATACCCGCGCTCAGGGAAACGGGGGCATTACAGCCTTTCGAGAAGGAGTACTTCAGGAAGGACGGCAGCCGCGTGCCGGTGCTGATCGGCGTGGCGATGTTCGAAGAGCATGGGACCCAGGGTGTAGGCTTCGTACTCGATCTGAGCGAGCGCAAAAGGGCGGAAGCGGATTTACGCGAGGTACAGACAGAGCTTGCGCACTCGAACCGGGCTGCGACGATGGGGCAGCTTACCGCCTCGATTGCCCATGAGGTCCAGCAGCCGATCACCGCGGTAGCAACCTATGCTGCGGCCGCCTCGCACTGGCTGGGTGCCACGCCGGCGAATCTTGATGAGATCAGGCAGGCGCTCGATGGCATCGTCTATGAGGCAACGCGCGCTGGTGGCATCGTTAGCGGGATTCGCGATCTGGTCAGGAAAGCGCCTCCACGCAAGGACACGGTAGACATCAACGAGGCGGTCCGCGAGGTGATCGAACTCACGCGGGGCGAAGCGGCGAAGAAAGACGTCTCGGTGCTGACAGTACTCGGGGATTCCCTGCCGCTCGTCCTGGGAGATCGCGTGCAACTGCAACAGGTGATGCTGAACCTGATTGTCAATGCCGTCGAAGCAATGGGCGCAACGAGCACGGGCCCCCGCGAGTTGCTGATCAGCACGGCCACAGACTCCAGTAAGGGCGTATCGATCGCTGTGTCGGACTCTGGTCCGGGACTACCTGCCGACGGGATCACCCGCGTCTTCGATCCGTTTTATACGACCAAGGCGAGTGGCCTGGGTATGGGACTGTCGATCTGCCGCTCGATCATCGACGCGTGTGGAGGACAGCTCTCGGCGAAGCCGAACGTGCCTCGCGGCGCCGTGTTTCAGTTTTCCCTACCTGCTCACGCGGACAACTCATTGGGCGGGGCGGGCGCTGATCCGGAAGCTCCACCGACGCGTTGAAACTGGAACCGTTTATGGCAAACGAGTGTCCGGTGTCGAAACGATCGCTGACGTCCCCAGCGACGAAGCTGCAGGCAAGCTGCTCTATCTGGCCTGCGCAACATCGACAAGGATTGGAAGATGCCGCCTATCACCTGGCGGCAAGCGGTCAATCAGTTCGCCGTTCTGTTCGGCGAGTGGTTCACCAGCGCCATCAGAGCTGAGACTTTTTACCGGCCTCAGCACGAAACTCCTGAGACGGCTAGGCATTCCTCCTCAACGAAGACTGACTTGCGATTCGCATGTGGTCCCTCGTCGCGGCACAACCTGGCATGCATCCGACGATATGCTTTCGCCTGATCATTCGTCGATGGTCCGCGGGATCCTCGACCTGCAATGCGCATCAAGGATCGTCAGCGCCACGCTTGCGTGAATTCCGTGATGACGCGCAACAGGTGCGCGCGCATAGCCCCGCGCGCGCCGGCAGCATCGCTTTCCATGATCGCCGCGAAGATCCGCTGGTGATCCTCCTGCGACGCCTCGCGCAGCGCCGGCGAATGAAAGTGCTCCTCGATCTTGTTCCATAGCGGATCGCTGCGCGCGCAGTCCCACATCGCCGTGACCATGTGCAGCAGCACCGTATTGCCGGTCGATTCGGCGATCCTCTGGTGAAACTGGCGGTCGGCCGCGTCGTAGGCGGCCTTGTTGTCCATCCGGTCGCGCATCGTCGTCAACGCAACGAACATTCGATCGAGATCGGCATCCTTGCGCTCTTTCGCTGCAAGCGCCGCGACTTCTGCCTCGATCAGCATGCGCGCGCGCAGCGTCTCAATTGGCCCTGGGCCGTTTGGAACCTCGAACGTCACTGGCCGCGCGGCATCAGTCGCGGACACGTAAATACCCGAACCGACGCGCACCTCGACGATCCCCTGCACCTCAAGTGCAATGATAGCCTCGCGTACCTGGGTGCGGCTCACGCCAAACTGGTCGGCCAGACTGCGTTCCGACGGCAGTCGCGCGCCGGCCTCGAGCGCGCCGGCGGACACCATCGCGTTAATCTGCCGCGCAAGGCCAATATAGGAGCGGTCCGCGGCTTCCGCATCGCCAGGGCCGGACAGGTTGGATAAGTCGGTCATCGAAAGCTCGCAACAGGCTGGCCGGCTCTCCATGCGCCGGATCAGCACTATGGTACACCAGTTAGGGGAGGTTCCGGCCACGGTTCACCATGGCGAACTTCCGGCTCAGCAACTGGTAAACCACTATTTAACCAAATTGGTATGCCAGACATAATTCTTACATCGATGACGGGCCAGCGTGCTGCTGCCCGCTTTTCCGGTTGTATGAACCGCCAGTCAGGAGTCATTCCAGTGAAGATGTCTTTCCGTTGGTACGGCGAGTCCGACCCGGTCTCGCTGCAGTACATCAGGCAAATCCCGGGCGTCACGCACATCGTGTCCGCGATCTACGACGAACCGGTGGGCGAGGTCTGGCCCGCGCACAAGATCGACACGCTGATGGCGACGATCGAACGGGCCGGCCTGCGCTTCGAGGTCGTCGAATCGGTGCCCGTCCACGAGGATATCAAGCTCGGCAAGCCGAGCCGCGACCAGCTAATCGCGAATTACCAGCAGACGATCCGCCATCTCGGCGCGGCCGGCATTCAGGTCGTCTGCTACAACTTCATGCCCGTGTTCGACTGGACGCGCACCGAGCTGTCGAAGACGCTCGACGACGGCTCGAGTTGCCTCGCGTTTAGCACCGAGGCGGTCGACCAGATCGATCCGAACGACGGCATCGCCTTGCCGGGCTGGGACTCGAGCTACCGCCCCGACGAGCTGCAGGCGCTGCTCGCCGAGTATCGCGAGGTCGACGAGGCCGCATTGTGGGCCAACCTCGAATACTTCCTGAAGGCGATCATCCCCGTCGCCGAGGAGGCCGGCGTGAAGATGGCGATCCATCCCGACGATCCGCCGCGCCCGATCTTCGGGCTGCCGCGCATCGTGAAGAACCGCGACGATCTCGCGCGAATCCTGCGCATCGTCGACACGCCCGCGAACGGGCTGACGTTGTGCTCGGGCTCGCTCGGCGCGGGCCCGCAGAACGACGTCGAGGCGCTCGTGCGCGAATTCGGCACGCTGGGACGGATTCATTTCGCGCACATCCGCAACGTGAAGGTCGACACAAACGGCGACTTCGAGGAGACTGCGCACCTGTCCAGTTGCGGGTCGCTCGATATCGCCGCGATCGTCAAGGCGTATCACGACACGGGGTTCACGGGCTACGTGCGTCCCGACCACGGCCGGATGATCTGGGGCGAGAAGGGCAGGCCCGGCTACGGCCTCTATGACCGCGCGCTCGGCGCGGTCTACCTGAACGGGCTGTGGGAAGCGACGGACAAGCTAAGCCGCGCGCCGCAGCAAGCGTCGCAGTAACCCGCTTACCGAGGCGGCCGGCGCTGCGGATCGCCGGCCGCCCGTCACGACATTCCGCACGGAGACTTCATATGCCACGCATCCGCTGGGCCATGATCCTGATGTGCTTCCTAGCCAACGTTATCAACTTCATCGACCGGGCGAACCTCGCGATTGCCGCACCGAGCATCCGCGCCGACCTCGGCCTCGACGCGGTCGGCATGGGGCTCGTGCTGAGCGCGTTTTTCTGGACTTATGCGTTTCTGCAATTGCCGGCTGGCTGGTTCATCGACAAGGTCGGCGTGCGCGTGAGCCTTGCGCTCGCGGTCGGCTGGTGGTCGGTGTTCACGATCGCGACGGGCGCCGCGCGCAGCCTCGCGCAGCTCGTCGGCATGCGGCTGATGCTCGGCGTCGGCGAAGCGGCCGCAATCCCGTCGTTCGCGAAGGTCGCGTTCAACTGGTTCCCGCGCAGCGAGCGTGGCCTCGCGAGCAGCATCTTCGACAGCGGCTCGCGCGTCGGCTCTGCGCTGTCGCTGCCGCTCGTCGTGTGGTTGATTTCGATCGTCGGCTGGCGCGGGTCGTTCGCGATCACGGGCGGCATTGGCATCGTGTGGGCGCTTGCGTGGTGGTTCATCTATCGCGACCCCGAGCGGTATCGCGCGATCGCACCGATAGCCGTCGACGCGCTGCTCGCGCAACGCGGTGCGTCCGCTGTCGCCGCATCACCTGACGGCCCGAAGGTGTCGTGGCTCGACCTGTTCCGCTACCGCACCGTCTGGGGAATGATGATCGGCCTGTTCTGCCTGAACTTCGCGATCTACTTCTTTATCACGTGGTTTCCGAGCTACCTGCTGCAGTCGCGCGGCTTCTCGCTCGCATCGCTCGGCACGTGGGGGATGCTGCCCGCGCTGCTCGCGATTCCCGGTGGCTGGCTCGGCGGCTACGTGTCGGACAGCCTCTTCCGGCGTGGCTGGAGCGCAACCGCCGCGCGCAAGACGTGCCTCGTGGTCGGCATGCTGCTGTCGTCGACGATCGCACTGTCCGCGTTCGTCGCCAGCGTGTGGGCATGCCTCGCGCTGTTCGCGCTCGCCTATGCGAGCCTGTCGTTCGCGGGCGCGAACGTGTGGACTCTCGTAGGTGAAGTCGCGCCGACGCCCGCGCACGTTGCGTCAATCGGCGGGATCCAGAATTTCGCGGGCAATCTCGCGGGAATCTTCATTACGACCTTTACGGGCGTGATGCTGTCGATCACCAAGGGCTCGTTCGTCGTGCCGCTCGTCGTAGCGGGCGCGCTGTGCGTAGTCGGTGCGCTGTCGTATCTATTCGTCGTCGGAAAGGTCGAGCCGCTGCCCGTGTTGGGTAGCCATGCCGCGCGGCACGGCACCCAGGCCGGCGCGGTTTGAGCGTCAGCCTCTTCGCCGCACAGGTGGATATCGAAGCAGCGAGTGCTTAAACGAGCAGCAAACCAAAACGACTAAAGATAGGTATGGAGATGAAAAAAACTATCCTCGCATCCGCGCTTGGATTTGCCGCGCTGGGCGTGCACGCGCAAAGCAGCGTCACGCTGTACGGCATCGTCGATGCCGGCATTGGCTATCAGAGCAGCTCGGCTTCACTCGGCAGCAACGCTGGCGGCCGCTCGGTAGTCAAGATGGCGCAAGGCATATGGGCCGGCTCGCGCTTCGGCTTCAAGGGCAGCGAAGATCTGGGCGGCGGCACGCGTGCGATCTTCCAGCTCGAAGAAGGCTACAACCCGGCGACGGGTGCCGAATCGACCTCGGGCCTGATGTTCAACCGCGCAGCTTTCGTCGGCCTTGCGAACCAGCAGTACGGCACCCTGACGATGGGCCGCCAGTACGCGCCGTACTACACGCTGCTTGCGCCGTACAGTCCAACCACCTGGCTGACCGGCGCATACGGCGCACACCCGGGTGACCTCGATTCGATGGACACGATCTATCGCATCAACAACTCCATCCTCTATACATCGCCGAACTTCGCAGGCTTCACCTTCAGTGGCATGTATGCATTTGGCGGCGTGGCGGGGAGCACCGGCGCGGGCCAGTCGTGGAGCGTCGCAGCGAACTACATTCGCGGTCCGATCGGTCTCGCAGTGGGCTTCGAGCGCCTGAACAACGCGACGAGCGGCGGCGGGGCGTGGAGCGCGAACTCCACGGCGAACAGCAACGGCGAGCCGGGCGTGTCCGGTATCACGAACGGCTTTCAGACTGCGCAGGCGCAACAGCGCTTCGCCGTGACGGGTGGCTATACGTTCAATTCTCAGTGGGACATTTCGGCATCCTACTCGAATGTGCAGTACGTCGCAGGCACGGGCTCGAAGTTCTTCTCTACGCAGATCTGGAACACGGGTGGCGTCGTGCTGCACTACAAGCCGCTCACAGCGTTAGATCTCGGAGCGGGCTACAGCTACACGCGGGCGACCAGTGCGAACGGCATCACCAGTGTGGCTTCGTATCAGCAGTTCACCCTCTCGCAGTATTACAGCGTGTCGAAGCGAACGGGCCTGTACCTCGTCGAGGCATACCAGCGCGCGGGCGGCCAGACCCTCGGCACGAACGGTGCGGGCAACATCATCAATGCGACAGCCGATATTGGCGACGGCCAGAACAGCGCGCCGTCCTCGTCGCGCAGCCAGGTGGCAGGTGCGGTGGGGATCGTTCACCGCTTCTGATCATCGCGTGGATTTGATTGAGTGCATTTCGAGCAGTCGGCGTTTCAAATCACCGGAGCGAATCCGGGACAAGCATCTCCAGGAGGATTCAATGAGCCTTGATCAATCGCTTGCGCGAAAGGTCGTGAGTACCGCAGCGGTGCTGTTTCTCGGGACAGTGCCCCCGTACGCCCTTGCGCAGAACGTGCCGTCCGGTTTACTGCCGGCTGGCGCCAACACCACCAATCCGAGCGCACCGTTCTACATCGACCCGACCGGTCTGAACTTCAGCACCAATCCGCCCACCAGGGATCCTTCGAACCCGAACTACCCGAAGGCAACCCGGATCGCGGATGGTCGCCTGCCACCGGTTCCGGTCAACGGGAATTTCATTATTGGCCCGACTCATCCGACCGCGCCCGAGGTGACGGGCACGCAGACCGGGACGGTCTACACCTTCAGGATGTGGTCATACAACAGCAAGATCTATCCGACCAGTCTGGTCCGCGTAGAGCCCAGTTTTGATTTCATTAATCAATATGGGCGGACCGCCCCGGGCGACTTCTCGACCATGCTCGTTCCCAGCTGCTTCACTGCCGGTACGAGCTACTGCAGCGAGGCGGGCATCTGGACCCGCGTGGTTCAGGTCTACGTGCCCCGGGACGCTCGCGGACAAAGAGCCCTGCCATTCATCGTGTCGGGAGACGGCATTCCGGCATCGGCAGGTGTTGTTCCGCTGTTCCGCATTGAGCCGTTGCTGTTCCCGGCCCTGGACAATCTGATCCGTGAGCGGCGAGTCCCGCCGATGGTGGCCATCACCGTCGAGAACGGCGGCCAGGACGCACAAGGGAGCCAGCGCGGGTTCGAGTACGATTCCATAAACGGGCAGTACGCGGAATTCATCGAGACCGAGGTATTGCCCCAGGTCGAGCAAATAGCGGGCATCCGCCTCACCCACGATCCTGCGGGCCGGATCGCCATGGGGTTCAGCGCGAGCGCCGAAGCGGCCTTCACCATGGCCTGGTTCCACCCCGAACTCTTCGGCAAGGTCCTCTCCTATTCCCCGACCTTCACCAACCAGCAGTGGCCACACAACCCCAACCTTCCGGGCGGGGCCTGGCAATATCACAGCCAGTACGCGGGCCCGCCTCCGACGCAGCTTCTGCAAACGGAAAGCTTCAACGTTCCCACGCCGGTCGCAGCGAACCAGTCCGCCGGCTTGCCCCTCGTTCCCAACAGTCCCAGGAAGCCTATCCGGGTGTGGTACGAGGTGGGTGATTACGACGGCTGGTATCCCAACCCGATGGCGGACGGGATGCACGATTATGTGCTCGCTTGCGAGAACATGGCCAAGGCGCTCGCTGCGAAAGGGTACGAGTACCAGTTCATCTTCGCCCACAATGCCGGACATGTAGACCTTGCCACCATCAAACAGACGCTGCCGAATGCCATAGCGTATCTGATGGGTGGATATCAGCCGAATGGAGATTAGGATCCCGACACGGCGGTTTTAACCACGAGGCCTGGATTTCCAGGCCCGGCAACTGCTCAGGGTTCTGGTGCAAATCAGATACGCTGATTGGTTACGCTTGAGTTTTGACGAACGCGAGACCGCAATGAGTAAGCTGACAGACATCGACTGGTTGTTCAACGGCCGTCACTTTGACCGAGAAGTCATCGTCCTGTGTGTGCGTTGGTATCTGCGTTACAAGCTCAGCCTTCGAGACCTCGTTGAATTAATGGCCGAGCGCGGGCTGTCGCTCGCACACACTACGATCATGCGCTGGGTCAAACGCTGCGCGCCAGAGTTCCTCAAGCGCTGGGACCGGTTTGCAAAATCTGCTGGTCGTTCATGGAGAGTCGATGAGACGTATGTGAAAGTCCGTGGCAAATGGGTCTATCTTTACCGTGCAGTCGACCGCGCAGGAAAGACGGTCGACTTCCGGCTCAGCGCCAGGCGCGATGTCGCTGCGGCCAAGGCTTTCTTCGCGAAAGCGATCAGGAGCCAAGGGCTCGCTCCAAAGACAATCACGCTGGACGGTTACGGTGCGTCTCACCGCGCGGTGCGGGAAATGAAGGCGGACCAGTTTCTGCCCACGGACACGACATTGCGATCGTCGAAGTATTTGAACAATTGATCGAGCAGGATCATCGCAACATCAAGTCCAGGGTCAGCGCAATGCTCGGCTTCAAACGCTTCAGCGATGCGGTCATTACGTTATCGGGCGTCGAGTTGATGCATCGCATTCGCAAAGGTCAGTTCAACCTTGCACGGTTGCGCCTCAAAGATATCGCTGCGCCTGCTGTTTGGAAGGCAGTCCTTTCAGCACGATGATGTAATGGTGAATGCGCCGTTTTTTGCTTGCGCCCGTAATTTGCACCACAGCCTCGAATCGGCCCCTTCAACGTGGAACGCAGACTTCGAGCTGCGAATTCACGCCGGCACCTGCCCGGGCGTACCGTCAAGAATACGAAGCTTGTCGCCGATGTCGGGAATATTGTGACCGCCCGAGCGGGACTCGTTGACAAGTCGGTGCGCGGTTGCACGACACTGCGCAAGCGTTTCATGCAATCGAGGTTCGGCCTGAAGGGCGGTCACCACCCTTTCGAGCTCAGATGGGGACTCACTCAGCAGGGCAGGAACGACCTCTTCTGGCGGTATCAGAGAGCCGTTACTTAGAAGCTGTGCGGTCCAATCGCATCGGTACAGAAGCGCGCGTCGCTCGGCCCTTTGCGCCTCTTCATGGTCCAGTGTGGCAAGGCTATGCCGGTTCCTGTGGAGGGAAGTGCGCCAGGTCGCGAGGATGTCAGTGCGCAGTCTTTCAATAGCGTCGCCGACTGGCGCGTTTTGCCCACCCGCCGCGAGGCGGCGTTCATCGAGTCGGTCGACGTAGTCCCGATATCCTTCGAGGAACGATTGCCAGTTCAGCGGCAGTTCGGTCGTCTGCGAGAACGAGCGGCTAACCTCACTAAGCTCATTGCTGATTTCGTGAAGGGCCTGGGCGTCAGCAAGACGTGCCTCATAGACCTCATGAGCCGACACCATCTGGCGGTGCAGGGGAAACATCGGATTGCTGTGGCGGCGTTGCAGGTGTCGCTCGGCAGCGCCGGGATGGGCGCTCCATTTCCAGTTGGATAGCGACTTCGCATCAAAGTCGACCGTATCAATCATTGTTCTGAACACCGCTAGCGCTTCCTCGGTTGCATGGCCGAAGCAGTCAGCGAGCTTGTAGTCATTGCCTTGCAGACTGGCGCTCGCATTTCCAGCATAGGGGGAGTCGGGCGCGAGTCGGAGGAAGCCTGTGGCCAGAAAGAATTCCATCGGTAGCTCTACCGACAGGCTCTCCAGCCGGAACGACCGCGCCTCGGAGGAAATCTCCTCGACAGAATGCGCAAGGCGGTTTTCGAAGTCGAGGAGCGCATCAATCCTGTCGCCGGACGACGGTTGCGCTGCCTCAGCGAGCAGGCAGAAGGACTCACGTACCATTCTTGCCGCGATGGTGCCGTGCTTCTCGGCAAAGAGCCAGAACCAGAGGGCGAGCTGATATCCTCGAACTCCGTTTCGCAGGACCGGTTCGACGTCTGGCGTGAATATGATGCCAGGTGCGGCCCACCCTGCGAACGGTGCTGCATGGCTGCCCAAGTACATGCCCAGAAGCTGCTTAATGGACTCGTTCGTATCGCGAGGCCAGCTTCGCGCCTCATCGTGCCGCTTCTCGGTTTTCCAGAGTCTCCAGGCCATGCTGAACCTCGCAAAGGAATGCGGTATGCGTCCTGGCAACGATAGTTGCACACTCGGCCGAGGCCGTAAACCGGCGGCTGCCCTTGTTCTTCCGGGGACAGTTCGAGGCAACCCGCGTGAACTGAGTGAGGCTCGTAGCCGGAACGGGATGATATCCGCATGTGCGCCACCGATGGCTACACTCCCGAACGACGCAAACATCGCGGGGAAATCTCGAACGTTGTTACTCTGAGCAAATTGCCTGCGGTGATAGGCGCCTTTGACCGGAAGTTCAGCGCGTACACGCTCAACCGAGTGCGATTTGCAACGAAGTGGTAGCTAAAGTCGGCAACTCACGTGAGGCTAGGCGACGGCACGTCCAGCGCGATTGAAGTGAAGACCCGGGCTCTTGGGGCTCCGCTGATTCCATTACGTCCTTGGTTGCATTGTCGACCTTGTCCTTCGGTCGCACGGGGCGTATTTAAATGCTTGCTGAACGGTTTCGTGATTATACTTAGGTATTAATATGTAAAACTAACGTAAAGGCAACGCCATTTAATAATATCGTATTACATAAGAAGAGTCTTGGCAGCGCCGCGAACTTCCCGTAATAAGGATATTGAATGAATGTGCTCGTAGTCGACGATAATGAGTTCGTCGCGGACAGTCTGGCTTTCCTGCTGGACTGCATTGGTCACCGCGCCGTTATGGCGCCCGACGGGGAGACTGCGCTGGAGCTGCTCCATGCCGGCGCTTTCGACCTCGTTTTCCTGGACGAAAACCTCCCCGGCATCAACGGCAGTGCCGTCGCGCTGTCGCTGCTGGACAGGCCAGTCTTCCCCCGGCCCTTTGTTGCCTCCATGACGGGTGACAGCGATAGCAATGAAGAGTTGTCCGGACTCTTCGACGTGTGTCTGCAAAAGCCATTCTCTTTGGAAACGCTCATGCGGGTCATCGAAGACGCGCAGAGCATCAGCAATGCGAACTGTCTTCTGGCAGCCTAGCCCCCCGCCATATCCGCAGCCCATCAACAGGATGACGAATTCCTCGCCGCCGTATGGTAGCCAGGCGTCGAATGCCAAGCGTTTTAAAGCGACGGTTTGGTGTCACACCACTTGTCGGAAACGCCAATTGTTCAGAGCATTCTCCTCTGTTAAAAACTTGAGCGTGTGCGGCGGTCCACCGTCGCGTTTTACAACACATCAATCTTTAAATAGGGTCAGGAAAATGGCAACGGGTACCGTGAAGTGGTTTAACGACGCAAAGGGTTTTGGTTTCATCACGCCGGATGGTGGTGGCGAAGACCTGTTCGCGCACTTTTCCGAAATCCAGAGCAGCGGCTTCAAGTCACTGCAGGAAAATCAGAAGGTGACCTTTGAAGTGAAGCAAGGCCCGAAGGGCAAACAGGCGGCAAACATTCAGCCAGTCTGATACCTTAGCGCACTCGCTATCGCGCAAGCAAATGGTCCGCCGAGGCGGACCATTCCTTTTTTAGCTATGCGTCGTGACATAGTCTCCTCGGGTGTGCTGGTTTCGGACGTGAGTAAAAGACGTGGCGAACACCACGTGCGCCGGAATGAACGCAGCCTTCGACCTCGTCGCATTCTCGACTGCCTGGTCAGCTGCCGTGGTCACCTCTGATGCGGCCTTCGTTCCTTTCTCACCTTCCCGACTTGGACGTCGCCTGGCTATGCGCAGGTGAAGCGTAGGCCACAGCATGTCATGGCGGTCCTCACCGGACGCGCGCTCGCGAGTGGTTCGGCTTGTCGCCACTCACCGGCGTCTCGGTCGGGTCGCGTGCCATGCCCGTGCCATTGACCGGCATCACGGTTGAAATGGCATGTTTGAATACGAGTTGCATGGCTGGACCAGACTTCAGCAGAACGGCAAACTGGTCAAAGGCGGCCAGTTGACCACTCAGTCTGATGCCGCTCACGAGGAACACATTTACGGTGGTCTTGTCCCTTACGAGCGTCTGCAGAAAGTCGTCTTGTACGCTGGGCGTGCGGTCATGTTCTGAGGTCAATGGGATAGGTCCTTCGATTGTGCAGGCGATAGCTGAAGCCGCCGGCCGGCCCAGAAGACATGTGTTACTGCGACTCGAAGGCGTCGAGGCGCGCATCTGCTATCTTGCCCGGGTGTTGGTCGTGGTACGCGTCGAACAACTGTGCGCACAACTGAGCAAGTAATGCCAGGTCCATGGCCTGGTCTGCGTGCTCGACCTCTCCTGCGTTGAGCACGTCATCGAGAACCGGGGCGAGACGGCGCAATCGCCGGAAAGTGGCGTCGTCAAGTTTCATGTTGGACCTCCTGTCGTCAGCCGGTAGGGCGCCTGCTGATGGGACTTAACCCCAAGGCTCTGGCTACGCGTCGCCTGTCGGACCTGCTGGCCGAGCCGCAAGGAAATTTCTAAATGTCTCTGCCTGCGAGAGACGCATAACATCCGGTCAGGCAGAGGCGGAGCCAGCGCTCGTATTCTAATGTTGGCGGCGCGCCCGCCACAAAAAGGCGTTACCGATTGCCCCGATGGGCGTTGCCAGGCTCCATATGTCCGACCCAACGCACCTTTGGCGGCATTCGCGGTTCGACCTAGGGGCGCATTACGCAGTCTGACATCGTAATGCATCAAATTGCGGGACGCGCATTGCGTCCACACGTTCGTTATTTTACTGCACTGCACAATAAATGTGAGAAGCCGTATGAACATCAGGCTGCGAACGCTCGCAGGGGTTAGGGAATGAACCGCACCAGACGGTGTCGGCGGGCCAAAATATTGTTTCCTGCGTCGTAACTGACATTGCTTGGATTGTGCGACGCACAAATAAATAGCGATTGTCAAGTCATTACCAGAGGGTTTACGCTTAGACCACTTTCCCGCGAGATGATTATGGGCACACCTGCGCTTCTGGACCGCTGCGAACTTCTCGCCGCGTGGCATCGTCTTGTTCCCGAGGCAGAACTTGCCGGCCGCCACCCATATGAGCTAGACGAACTCGGCGAAGCCATACTGAATTGCTCCCCGTCAGCCAGGCGCCAGATAGTGCTTACGGACGTCTACTGTCATCTGACCGAACAGATTGGTCACCTTGCCGCCATGTCGGTGGCCGTTACAACCTCATCATTTGGCATCAGGGTCCCGGACGTCGTCTGGATGCCGTGTGACAAGTGGGAAAGTTTCGACCGCGACGACCCGGCGCCGTTTGTTCCAGACCTTTGCGTCGAGGTGCTGCTTGATAGCGACCGGATGCACGACATCGAGCGGAGGGTCATGGCCTATCTCGAAGGCGGTGCCCGCGAAGTCATAGTCATTGGCCAGCGCGGGCAGGTCGACTATTGGGGAGCCACTGGCCGGCGGAAAGCCTCAATGTTCGATGTGAAGGTACTGCTCGACCCCATGTATTTCGGAGAACGCGGCGCAGCCGCAATGGCTGGCGATGTTCGTCGTTGAGACGCCGCGAACTGGCTAGGCCGGGTCACGATTGCAAGCTTGGCGGACAGAATCGCCAAAGGCGTCACGCCCTTGATAACACCGGAAATACGCCCATCCAGCCGGAGCGCTTTTTCACGGATGCGCAGCCAGGCAGGCCGTTGACAGCCAGCCGCCTTGCAGAGCGAATGCTGCCAGCTCAGCTTGCGGCGTGGCATTGCGATATCGGGGACGCATGCAAGCTTGCTCGAGAAGAGAGGTTCGCGGCGAGCGACCTTTAGACGCTTTCGAACGCGTCGGCGTTGTGCGGAAACGGTGACTCGTGCGCTCTAGTGGCGCCACCCGCGATGCCCGTCGTAACCACGTCCATAGTAGCCATGCCCGTAGTACCCACGTCCATAGTAACTAGGGCCGTAGTAACCGCCGCGGCCGTAATAGCCCCGATATCCGCCATACCAGTAGGGGTAGCCATAGTATCCAGGCCAGGGGCGCGGTCCATATACCACCGGCGGCCCGTAGATGACGGGCGGCGGCGCATAGATAACCGGCGGGCCGACATACACGGGGCCCGGCACACCGATGCCGACGCGTACAGACACACCACCCGCCTGCGCGAAGCTGGCCGACCCCGCGTCAAGCGCGGCAGCGACCAGAAAACGAACGAACCTGTTCATAGTGCATCGATGCAGGACAGTCACGCATCGCGGTCCTCCTGAACGACTTCGGAACCACCGGCTCTAAAGAGGAGAGGCTCAGCGGCGATAACCCCGTTATCGCGGCAACGTATCCTCGCGTCTGGAGGCGAAGCGCAACGGATCGTTTTCGCGGGTTCAATGATTCGGGCGTGCCGGAGCTACCAATCTGTTCGCGCAAGAGATGTTATACCGCCGATGCGCCGTCACGATCGTTATACCCGATACGCCACAGTTCGAGCGCCTCGTTGCGTTTTTCAGTCGATAATTGGCTCTGGAATAGCGGTTGGTTGAGAATCTCCGTGAGTGAAACAAGGCACCGGTGGATTGCGGGCATAAGGGTGATGGGTTTGTCGAGATAGGCGATCGCCGGCTGCTGAAAGCTGCTGCCTACAGTGACCAGAACGTGTTGCAGGCGCGTGTCGTCGGTGATCAGTGCGTCAGGCGCCTGGTGCGTCGCTGCGAGGTCGTTTAGCACCTGATGTTCCCATCCGCGCCCGGCGCTAGGAAACAGTTTCATACACAGGCAGCGCGAGTTCGGAATCTCAATCACGAAGAGCATCTCCATATCTGGTGCCCCCGCGTAATTGCCAGGCCATTTGGTGACAAACCATGCCCGGCTTCTGTCGTGGAGCGTCGACGAATCCCATTCCTGTCCTGGAATTCGTGCCATGACATTTCTCCTGTTGCAGTTGTAGCGCGTCGCACATAGCCGCAAGCTGGTACTTCAAAGCGCATTTTGACGCGCATGGGTGGCGTTAATAAATAGTCCCCACCGCGAGGGAATTGGGAGCGACCAGAGGATGTAAGCCTCGGATCGCCAACCGGGGGAGCCGGCGCGGCGTGTAGCTACGAGGCCTGATTTTGCGGTGACTCGGGCCGTTCTTCGGCCATTGCGGACGTTCGGCTGTCGGCGGTGGTGAGGTGGCTCCAGGCTACTTCTCTGCCGTTCGGAGAATGATCAGGCGACTGTACGTCATCGGCCTGGTGTGGACCGGTCGGCGTGGCCGCGATGCTGACCCACAGACTCGCTGCCTTCTCACTCCCAAGCCGCGCTTTCACCAACTGCGCGCCGCAACGTCGCCCGCAGCTACGTTGCGGCAGCGCGACGAGTCCGCTCAGCGCGTGCCGATCGTCACCACCAGATTTGCCTGCGAGCTGAGCCCCGCCGAATCGACCGCAGTCAGCATCAGCGTGTAGATTCCGGCGACAGGGTGCCGCCATTTGGCAATGAAGCCCGGCCCGCTCTCGACGAACACCATGCCGGACGGCGCGCCCTTGATGTCGACCTTCACGTTGTCCGCGCCTGGGTCCTCGATACCGATCGCGCCGCTGACCGCGTGGCCCTCAACACCGCTGATCGGCGCAGCCGAGATCGCGGGGCCCGTTGCCACGGACGAGATCCGCACGCTCATCGTCGCCGAACCGGACTGGCCGTTGCTGGTGTCGGTCGCCTTGACGCTGACGCTATACGTGCCCTTTGCAGGCGTTCTCCAGCTGATCACGCCGGCGCTGCTGATCGACATGCCCGAAGGCGCGCCGCTGAGCGAGAACCTGACCGGATCGGCCGCACTGACGTCGACCTGATAGCTGAGCGGCTGTTTCGCCTGGCCCACGATCGTCGCTGCCTGCACGACCGGCTTCGATGCCGCGACGACGGTCACATTCGCACTCGCGCTGCCCGTCGAGCCGGTGACCGTATCCTTCGCGGTCACGGTCACCTTGTAAGTGCCGGCGACCGGCTGCGCCCATGTCACCTGACCGGAGCTATCTATGCTCATGCCCTGCGGTGCATTCGCGAGCGACCAGCTGAGCGGGTCCGACGAGCTGGCCGCCACCGTGAACGACAGTGCGCTGCCCGCCGTACCCTTGACCGTCGCGGCCGACACGACCGGCGGCGGCGCCTTGGACACGCCGAGCGTCGACAGCAGGCTGCCGACCACCGGTGTGCCGAGACCCGACGGCTGATCGTAGCCGGTATGGGCCGAGCAGCTCGAGCAGTAACCGTCGTTGCCCGAAGTGACGTCGTAAAACGCAGTCGCGTACAGACCCGCGTCGGTCGAGACGGTACCGTACAACTGCGTCTGCGCGAGGCCGAGTGCGCCGAGACTGTTGCGCGCCCGCTGTGCATTGGCGACGGCGACGATGCCGGCCCATTGCGGGGTCGACAGACTGGTGCCGCCGACGCTGTACCAGCTCGGCGCGGCCGCGTCGGGCGTGATGACCGCGACGTACTGACCGCTGAACGGATCCGCATTGAACGACACGTCGGCAACCGATCGCTTCGTCAGCGTGCCGAGGCTAGGCACCGACGTGTTCTGATATGCCGGTGCCGAGGTGTACTGACTAATGCCGCCGCCGGTACCCGACCACACCATTTCGTTCTTGGTGGTGCCGTCGTAACTCAGATGGGTGCCGCCGACGGCCAGCACGTTCGGCGACACGGACGGCCATTCGACGCCGGTGCCGTTATCGCCGGTAGCAGCCACGTAGGTCATGTTCGCGTGCTTGAACGCCGAGTCGACGGAGCCGGTCCACGAGCCTTCGGGAGCGCCGAAGCTCATCGACACGACGCCGGGCCCCATCGCGTTCGCGAGGTTGACCGCCGCGGTCAGGCTGCCGATCGACGCATCCGGCGCCTGGATCAGCACGATGCGCGTGAGCGGCGCGGTAGCGTGGACCCACTGCACGTCGAGCGCGATTTCGGTGGCCCAGCCCGAGTCGTACGACGGCGCGTTCGACGTCATCGCGCCGCTGGTCGTCGAGTGCACAACCGAGAACTGGCACGCGTTGCTGCCAGGGGCCGCGAGCGGCAGCGACACGTTCGGCGCGATGGTGGTCGTCGTGCAGCCCGGCAAGCCGAATTTCTGGTCGAACGCCGCGAGTTCCTTGACGATGTTCGGATCGCTCATCGCGTCGATCACGTAAATCGTCTGGCCGGCGCCCATTTGCGCGGCCTCGCTCGCGCTCAGATTGCTCCACGACGACGGCAGCGGCGGTAGCTGATAGGCCGCGCGAATCTGCGCCGGCGTATACGTCGTCACCTGCGTTGAATTCGACGCCGCCCGCGCAGTTTTCGTGGCGTACCGCGCAATCGTTTGCGGCGTCAGCTGCGCAAGCGACACGACCGCCATTGTCGACGTCGACGCTTGCGCGGCAGGAGGCTGATTGGCCGACGCGAAAGGCGCCGCGCTGTCGATGTCGGAAGGCGCGTTCAACACCACCGGGGCCGTGTAGAACGCAGGCCTCACCAGCGTGCTCGCCACCGTGCTCGACAGCGGCGACAACGACACCGAACTCGTGCCTGACGAGGTGTCGGCGAGCTTCACGGAGCTCGTGCCGCTCGACGCCGTCGAGTCGTCACTGCCGCCGCCGCATCCCGCCAGCAGTAGCGGCGCGAGCGCTGCGGTCACAAGGGTGGCACGCGCGAGCGTGCACCGAACCGGTCGGATAGTTTTCATTTCGATCGTCCTTCTGCGGGAGGCTGGACCGGAATTGCCAGCACGGGTGGAGAAACCGCGGAGGCGGGCAGATCGGGCACGCGTCGCTGCCAGCCGCTCGAACAGGTCTGTACGGACGGGTAATAGCCGGGCGGTTCGGCGCACCAGAGTCTGACGCTTGCAGGTGGCTGGGCAGAAGGTGGAACGGGCGATGTCTGCGCTTGCGAGCTGCATGCGCCTAATCCGGACACCAGCGCGCAGGCGGCGCAGATTGCCGTGACGATGCCACGTGAGCGATTCAAGCCTGCCCACGCGTTACGTTTACCTAAAGAAATAGAACGGGCCGCGGGCCTCGCGAAATAATCAGAGAATTGAGCGTGCTCGTCGGTTTCAACAGGGCCAATAGCAATCCGATTGAGCTGGATCATCGTTGTTCGCGTCACATTGGATACAGGGTTGGGGCGCACAAAAGCGATGATTGGCCTGTCGGCACCGCGCGAGCAAGCTTGATGGCCATTCGCGGGTTAGTTGCCAGACAGACGGTGAGAGGACCTTATCATTTTTTATGCGCCGGGAATATCGCATGCAGCGCGCGGAAACGGGGCCACATTTTCAGCCCCTACGGCGCGGCGCGTCCACGTCTGGATAGTAGGGATTGTCCTTAAAAAAAGAAGGGCCACGCGGCGCATCACTAAACATGATCGTTCCATCCCGCGCGGCGGATTGATGCCGCTGCCTTCTCACGCGGCCTACCGCGCAGTGCTCATCCGGCGGCTTGCGTGTGCCCGGCAACCGCATCGAGCGTGCGCGCCGAGTACACCGGCGTCTCGCGCGGTACATGTCCTTTCGCGGAGGTCCGGGACCGATCGGAAAACGCCGGTTGGTCCACGCCAGGCCGATGGCGTCCAGTCGCCTGATCATTCTCCGAACGGCAGAGACGTAGCCTAATGCCACCTCACCACCGCCGACAGCCGAACGTCCGCAATGGCCGAGTCGAACGCATAGGCTGTCCGGCGGGGTTCCGCACCGAAGCGGCCGCTACGATGATCGTCCTGCGGCGACGACCACACCGGCACAAGTCCGCCGGTTTTGCCGCCGGAGCGCCGCGCTGGAGATTGGCCGCACGAACCGGGATGTAGCATCGCTTCGCGCGGCCAGACCCAGCTACGCTAGATTTCAGTCTGCTCCGAAACCTCAAGCGCGTCGTCGACTTCGATGCCGAGGTACCTGATTGTGCTTTCAATCTTGCTATGGCCGAGCAGCAACTGCACCGCCCTGAGATTCTTTGTTCGCTTGTAAATCAAGGTTGCCTTTGTACGGCGCATCGAATGAGTGCCGTACGCTGTCGGATCCAACCGTGCGGCATCCGCCCATCGACGTATCATCCTGGCATATTGCCGGGTTGAAAGGTGCGGGGACGCCAATAGTCGGCTCGGAAAGAGGTACTGCTCCGACCTGAGGGCAGCCTTTTCAAGCCACGCGCCGACCGCCTTCCGGGCCGACTCGGTCAGTTCAAATTGGACAGGGCGTTGTGTCTTTCGCTGAATGACTTGCGCCCTCGCCAGAACCTGATTGCTGTGCGTAACGTCACGGACTCGCAGAGTCTCACAAGATCACAACCACGCAGTTTGCTGTCGATTGCAAGGTTGAACAGGGCGAGATCGCGGACAGCATGAGCGTTCTGAAGGTAGATCCGGATGGCCCAGACGTCTTTCGGCTTTAGCGGCGGCTTCTGCCCGACCAGCTTGCCTTTGTTCCATGCCTCACGGGATTGTTCGGTCTTCATGGCAATCTCCCACAGGGATGACGGGAGTTCGATTGTGGTACCTGACCTTGACGCCTGCTCTGGACGGATTTGACCGAGGTTCGCACCCGGCACGGCCAGGTGTCGCCGTTCAGCATCCAACGATCGCCTTCACCCCTTCACCCGGACGGCTGGTCAGAAACAGACTCCTGCCCGTGACCTACAGGCAAGTTTCGGCCTTTACGGGCATGCCAAGTCACAGATCAGTATGCGACTTTGGCTCGCGTTCCCGACATTCGCGGTTCGGCCGCGGCGCTGAACGTTAGGTCGAGAAAGCAGGCGAATCTGTTGCTGTCGATCCCAACGCAGAGGCTGTTGCTTCGGCCGCGCGTGGAACCCAACTTCGCTCAGGGCAAAGTGTGCGGGTGACGCTAACAGGTATCGCGTGTCTGTTGGGCGGCGGGCGTCACGAGGCGTTTTCAGCACGCTGCCCGCAAAGACAATTTCTTGTTTAATCAATGGCGTAGAGCGACACGGCGGATTGGCACGTCGCATGCAATGTTGGTTTCAAGCCAGCGTTGCCTTGCGCGCATAGCGTAAAACGGCATCGGGAGGCTTCGAAACACCAGTCGCATCGGCGCCCGGTGTGGATTCCGGGAGTTTACATATGCCGCTCGCTCGACTGCTCCTCTGCTTTCTCCAGTGCTCGTTCGCGGCCGCGATGCTTTTGCCCGCCGTCGTGGGCGCCGCGAACCTGCCGGCCGCATCGCAACGCTATGCATCCGGCACGCGCGACGCGGGTCCCAGCGATTCGGCCACGCCTCACACACTGAAAGCTGGTATCGAGCGCCTGCGCACCGGGACGTGGTGGGAAGCCAACCGCAAGATTCGCCCGGAGCTCGCGCAGGTCGGCGACCTGATGTTCCTCCTGCCGCTTGCCGACACGAAGCTCGAACCATCGTCTGACGCGATCGGCCGCGTGCAGCGCCTGCGCGAAGCGCTGCGCACCCACCTGACGCGCGAACCCGCCGGCTGGGCCAGCCTCGTTGCGCAAGTGCGGGCAGAGCGTGTCAAGGCCGGCGATGCGTCAGCCGTGCTGCTCGCCGACGCGCTCGTCAACCAGGTTCGCTACCGCGACGGAACCGACGGCAGCTACTACGCGCCGGCGCGGTTCTTCGCCGAAAGCGGCGTGTGCAAGGATTTCGCCGTCGCCAAATACCTCCTGCTGCGCGGCGCGGGTTTCGACATCGCGCGGCTGCGTCTCGTCTCGCTCGCGCCACGCTACAACAACACGCCGGACGACTGGCATGTCATCCTTGTCGTGCAAATCGACGTCGCGAGCGAACCGCTCGCACTCGATTCACCGAGCGCGCCGACCGCCAGGCGCACCGGCGATACGACCAATGAAGCATCGGCTTCGAGCGGCCCGTCCGCGCTGCTCGGCGCGATCCTCGCTGGCCGAGAGCCCGCCGACGCGGTGCTGCGCGCGCCCGCGGGACCGCTTGCCACGCCGCTCAGCCGGTCGGGCCAGGCGCGGCGGCCGCTTGCGACAGTGTTCAATGAACAGGGGAGCCGGTCATTCGAACGCGCCGCGCCGGGCGCACTGCGGCGCGCGTCGGCGGCCGGCCGAAACTCGAACGCGACGTATGTCGACGAAATGGGTAAGCCATGGAAAGTCGACGGCTCAGGGACGTTTCCCAAGTGGCGCGTCGCCGATGATCAGGCAGATGAGCTGGCGAAGCCGGGTCCGGCGGCAGGGCTGATACGCGTGGTGGCACGCTGACTGAGGCATGCATGGCGGGCGCCCGACGCCGCCGCGATAAGGGTACTCACGAGAACGTACTTGCATGCCGTCCCGGTGTTGGAACGGACTTCGGCCAAAGTTGACGGTCGCCAATCAGGCGCTGCACGGCAACTGAAGAACGCTTTGCCGACATTCACAAACAGGCGCCGATGAATGTCAGCTTTCACAAATGTGAATGAGTCTTCCCGACCCCAAGCCGACATTCCAATTGCGGAGATAGCAACGTCTCTTCACAACGTAAACCCGTCGCGGGCCTAGACGAATAGATGCTGCGGGAACGCCCGTCGCGGATCCAGCTTACAACGGGAGAGAACCATGGCGCTTGTGCTTCTGGTCGACGACGATGTAAGCCTGCTGCGAGCACTCAAAACGCTTGTTAAGTCCGAAAGGATGACATCTGACACCGTGCTCGCCCCCGTCATCTCCGGACCCGCTTCTTTGCCGACTGCGGTCCTCCCGGGTTTTCAATACGAGGCCGATCGCTTCCCCGTCGTTAAAAGCAACAAGGTTGCTTGAGACGCCCTCGGGGCCGGGAGGTTGCCCGGCCGTCAGGGAGGTCTCGCAAGGAATACGCGAGGCGAGAACGCCCTTTGTGCGGAAATCGGCCCTGAGCCGGTGCGTGTGTTCAGTCGGCCGGTATCTGCTGGGACTGCTCATCGGCCGAAGGCAAAATTAATCGGTTCGAATCAACCTGATTAACCCCGCTATAATCAAATTTGTCGACAACGCCTTGGTGCCGATCAGCCGTCGCTTTTAGATGCGGCGGCCTTCCATGCCGCCGCTGCCAGCCGAACGCGAAGGGTAACGTTCATGTCCGATGTAACTACGCGAGTGCTCACCGCGCACGTCCCCATGGCGCTGGCAGAAAAGGTCGATCAGCTTGCCTTGCGACTTGACCGCTCGCGCGGCTGGATCATCCGACAGGCCCTGATAGCCTGGGTTGAGCAGGAAGAAGCACGCAACCGCGTGCCTCCTGACGGGCCGGGCACCGTCGATGCTCGACCCAATACATAAGAAGCCAGGCGATGCGTTAAAAATGCAACGTTTGCCCCAACGACCGCGCTCACATGCAGTAATTGCTCCGGTCCGAGTTACCGGCCGGCCGCCTTCGCGTCAGGCTAGCAACGGCCAGGTCAACTATCGCCTCATAGGAGAGGACGTGACTTATTCTGCGACAGCGGCGAACGAAGCGACGTCACCGACGTTTCCGCTGGTCGGCATTGGCGCGTCTGCGGGCGGCCTGGAGGCCATCTCCGAACTGATGGCCGACATTCCCGCCGCCAGCGGCATGGCATTTCTGGTGGTGCAACACCTGGATCCGTCCCGTCACAGTCTCCTTCCTGAAATCCTGGCCAAACGGGTATCCATGCCGGTGATCGAAGCTGTCGAAGGGATGGACGTTGAAGCGGACCACCTGTACGTCATTCCTGCGAACACGAGCATGTCTGTAGTCGAGCGCCGCATCCGGTTACGACCGCGCGACGAGGTGCTCGGGCCGCCGATGCCTATCGACGACCTGCTGGACTCGCTCGCGAAGGATCAGGGTCCAAACGCGATCGGCGTAGTGCTTTCCGGCAGTGGTTCGGATGGCGCCCTGGGGCTTCAGGCCATCCAGCGCGAGGGCGGCATTACGTTTGCCCAGGACGAGACGTCGGCGCACTTTAACAGCATGCCGCACGCCGCAATCAGTCTGGGCTGTGTCGATCGCGTCCTTGCACCGCGTGATATCGCCAGGGAAATAATCGGGATCGGCAGACACCCGTACCTGCGATCTGTTCCCGCTGCCCCGAGCGGCGCGTCAGTCGAACCCGCCGAGACGAGTCTGCGCACGATATTCCGCCTGCTTCGGAACGCCTGCAATATTGACTTTAGCCGCTATAAGAATGGCACCGTCCAGCGCAGACTCGCCCGCCGCATGGCATTGCACCAGGTCACGTCGGTGGCGGGTTACGTGACGGTGCTTGAATCCGATCCAGCCGAAACACTGGCGCTCGGGCGCGATCTCCTCATTCAGGTGACCGAGTTTTTCAGGGATCCGGAGACATTCAAAGTCCTGACCCAGACGGTTTTCCCACGTATCACCGCTGGGAACGAATTTGCAGGGCCGCTCAGGATCTGGGTGCCCGGATGCGCGAGCGGCGAGGAGGTTTACTCGATCGCGATAAGCCTGATGGAGTATCTGGGTGAGCGTGCGGCGACCACAGCGGTGCAGATTTTCGGCACGGACATCAGTGCAGAAGTGCTCGAGACTGCGCGTACCGGCCGGTATATTGAGAATATCGCGCGAAATGTTTCGCCGGAGCGGCTGGAGCGGTTTTTTGTCCGCGATGGCGACCACTACTGCGTCGATAAGCCGGTAAGAGATCTGTGCACCTTCTCGCGTCACGACGTGCTGAGCGATCCGCCTTTTTCGCGGATGGACCTGGTAAGCTGCCGTAACCTGCTCATTTACCTGAGTGCCCAGGCGCAGCGCAGCGTGATGCCGCTTTTTCACTATGCGTTGAAGGCCGAAGGTGTACTGATGCTTGGGCCTTCGGAGACGGTAGGTGCATTCTCGGAGCTCTTCGGCGTTATCGAAAACAGAAGCAGCAAACTGTACAGCAAGAAACCGCGGCTGGGGGCGCCGACAGAGGTTCGCCTGCGCTCGGCACGAGTCGCTCCATTGGCAGTTCGTGCAGGAAGCGCGCGGGAAAGCCAGTCCGAGCCGCGCGAAGCATCGTCGCTGCAGGCCGAAGTCGACCGCATTACGCTCGCACGGTATGCGCCGTCTTCGGTGCTCTGCGATGACGACCTGAACATCGTCGAATATCGCGGGGATACGTCTGGCTATCTGGTCAATCCCAACGGCCCTCCGACCAGCAACCTCCAGCGGCTTGTGCGACCTGAGGTTTTTCTGGCGGTCAGCGAAGCTATCAGGCAAGTCCGGCAGGACGGCGTGGTGGTACGCAAGACAGGATTACGGACCCCGGGAATGAACGGGCCGCAGGCGACGAGCGTGGAGGTACACCCAGTCCAGATCGCCGGCATCGAAGGTCGCTGGTTCCTGATCTATTTCGAGAGCGGAACGCAACACCCTGGCGGTCCGGGTGCAGACCGACAGGAGACGCTCAAGGCAATACTGCTGCAGACGGTCAGACAACGGCTGGGGCGCACGGTCACCGCCAAAGGAGCCGACCCCAGGGACGAGGAGATTGCGCGGCTCAATGCCGAACTGGGTGCGATGCGCACGCAGCTTCGAACCATGCTCGAGGAGCATGAAAGCGCCAGGGAGGAGCTCAAATCCAGCGAGGAAGAACTGCTCTCGAGTAACGAAGAATTCCAGAGCACCAACGAAGAACTTGAGACCGCGAAAGAAGAGCTTCAGTCGCTGAACGAGGAACTGTCGACCACCAACGACGAGTTGCGCTATCGGAATCACGAACTCAGGTTGCTTCACGACGAGGTAGCCCACGCGCGCGACTATGCCGACGCGATCATCGACACGATCGCAGAACCCCTGCTTGTGCTTGAATCCGACCTGCGGGTGACGCGGGCCAACGGCGCTTTCTACCGGACTTTCCAGACCGCCCCCGAAGATACAATCGGCTCGCTGCTTTATGTGCTGGGCAATGGACAGTGGGACATCCCGAAGCTGCGGGAGTTGCTTGAACGACTCCTGCCCGACCGGAACGTCGTCCGGGATTTCGAAATCACACACGATTTTCCAGACATTGGCGTGCGCACGATGCGGCTGAACGCTGCACGTGTGGCGGGCCGGCCCAACGAACGGATCCTGCTGACCATTGAAGACATTACCGAGCATCAGCTTGCTGTGGAGCGACTGGAAGTGGCCGATCATCAGAAGGACGATTTCCTGGCGATGCTCGCACACGAACTGCGCAACCCTCTGGCGGCGATTTACAACGCAATCGAGGTCTGGGGGCGTGAAAACGTCGATCCACAGACGCAGCGGCAGGCGCGTGCGCTCGCCAGGCGTCAACTGGGTCACGAGATCGGCCTGGTTGATGATCTGCTTGATGTGTCACGCATTACCCGCGGCATCATCAAGCTCAATTTGGGCCCGGTCGATCTTGCCGAAATCGTGCGACAGGGTGTTGCTGCGATGCGCGCAGAAATTGACGCGCACCAGCATGAACTCGCGCTCGTCCTGCCGCCGCAGATTCTGGCAGTCGAGGGCGACGCGACCCGGCTCGAACAGATCGTGACCAATCTGCTCGGCAATGCTGTCAAGTACACGCCCGCACACGGCCGTATTGAAGTTTCGCTCGTACGCGACGGTGATGAGGCCGTGCTGACAGTCACCGACAACGGGATCGGCATGGCCGCGGATTTCCTGCCGACCATCTTCACCATCTTCGTCCAGGCAGAGCGCTCGCTGGACCGCGCGTCAGGCGGATTGGGGCTGGGTCTTGCCCTCGTGCACAAGCTGGTCGATCTGCATCAAGGCACCGTGCGGGCCTCGAGCGATGGTGTTGGCTGGGGAAGTACGTTCGTTGTACGGTTTCCCGCGCCATCGCATGTAAGCGCTTCGCAACCGTCAATTCAGGACACGACAGGCGACGCGCCTGTTGTCGCTGCACGAAGAATTCTTGTTGTGGACGACAACACCGATGCCGCCGAAAGCATGGCGATGGTATTGAAGCTTGAGGGGCACGAGGTAAAGGTCGCTGGCGACGGCCCATCCGCTTTACAGTGTGCGACGGATTTTCACCCGGACGTCGTCCTGCTCGACATCGGACTGCCTGGCATCGATGGCTACGAAATCGGCCGCCTGCTACGCGCCAAGCAGGGCTTCGCCGATACGTTGCTGATTGCGGTCAGCGGCTACGCTGGGCAGGAGCATCGCGAGCGCGCAAACAAGGCGGGTTTCGACCACTTCCTAGTGAAGCCGGCCGACCTCGACCGCCTGAGGCCGTTGATCGCGTCAAGCCACTCTGGCTGACTTTAGTGCGCTCAAGGTCCGTTTATCGAAGGTCATACTGAAGTATTCGTGCTGAACGCACGCAACGGTAGATGCATGCGCGTCCTTTCGAGCGACGATTTCAGGAGGCGAGACGTCGGCGAACGACCGCTGTCAAGGCGAATTCAGCCGTTTGGATGGCCGAATTCAAGCGTATGCGAACGACAACTTATGGCCGAACACGGTCCGATGCTGGAATCAGCGAAGGAAACGCCGACGAGCCAGCCGCGTCAGACTGAACTCGACCCTTCCCGGCCGCTCAAGCCCGCGAAAGGGAATTGGCGGCTTCCAGGGTAAAAGCGTAGATTGTCGATCATGACGACCCCGTGCGACAACTATCATGGCCGATCCGTGGTCAGCCACATTAAGGTCGCCGCGCAGCACACGGAGCCTCTTGGTGGACCTGCCCGCTCGTCACTTCAGGTCCGAGTTCGGGAATAGATCCGACCCCGTTGCTGCTCAGCCTGATATTAGGAGAAGGCATGCGTATCTACTTCCAGAGCACATCGATCCCGACACGGGCCGCCGATCGGCTCAAATACCGCCTTTCGCTAAAGGAATCCCAAGCGCGACAGGTGACTTCCGAGGTCTTCGGCTATAAAGACTGGGCCGACCTCCACAGCAAGCTGGGCACCGAAGTAGCCTCCGCGCTCGATGAGGCATGCGACGGCGCGACAGTAACCGAGAGGCGCGTATATCAGGCGTCGCAACTGGCCGCATCGTCAGTTGATCTTCACGGTGAATCCGCGGACGACTTTGTCCGATGGTGGCGACCATCGGCCGCCCATGCGCAAGAAGAGTACGGGGACCAGACACAAACGCCGTTCGCAGGCTCAAAGGCTGATCTGAGTTTCCAGGACGCGCTGAGCACGCTGGCACACGCCACCCACGATCCCGTTGGCCACTTCGAACTAGCGCTCATCGCTGGTATACACGGAACGAAAAACGAGAACTCGTTGAGATTTGTAGAATCGCTTGCTGATGAGTTGCTAAGCGGCAACCGAACCCGAGAGCCGGAAGTGGCTCGTCACCTCCTCGAGGCTTTGGCGGCGCGAGGGCTGCCCCGGTCGATGCTTAACCTCGCGACGAGTTTGACGCTGGGCGACGGTGGCCCAAAGGACGAAAACAGAGCCGCTGATCTGCTCAAGCAGCTGGTTGAATCTGCTTCAACTCCCAATGAGCTAAAGCGGATTGCCGAATCGCGCCTCGGCAACGCCTAAGTATCAGGCACCCCGCGGGAACCCAGTACGTCACATGATCGTCGCCGACGTGAGCGTTCATCGTCGCGGACTGGAGTGGCCGTTTTTTGGCGCGGAGCAGACCTCTGAGCGTCCGGGCGACGATAGGAGCGAATGGCTCTTCGTGGCCGGCAGTACACATTCACCCAACCTGCCGGAAAGCTGCCATTGATGACTCCAGCGTCCGCTCGGGAGAGCGTTCGCCGAACTGGCGCTTGCGGCCAACAGCTGCCATTTGCGTAAGTCAAAACCTTGTCGTTCCAATGGCCGCTTCACCCCTCAAAAGCAGCCATCTTGAACTGGATATGTTGAACGGCTGAGTTGAGTCGATTCGCACCGCTCAGCCTATTTTCAAAAAGTCTTTCTGAATTGCACATGACGTCATCGCGTCGATCCCGTTTGGCCGGCTCTGTCAACTTATCGAGACTGAGGCGGAAAGACGGCAGGAAAAAGCGTCCCTCAGAACGCGTAGGATGGATTTTGGGTGACTTTGGTGAGTTCGCACCAGGCAACGAATCGCGCCGCGAGCTGTTTGCGATAGAGTGAAGCGCGCAGCAGATGCCGCTTGAGCGCGAAGTGTTGCCTGATCGGCCCGAAGCACGAGAGAAATTTCTGTGTGCGTTTCGGGTCGCGAAAGCCGTGCATGCGACGCTCGCGTTCGCGCGTTGGTTGGTGGCTGTTCTCTGCGCGGTTGTTCAGTCGCGCGGCCGCTTTGACGAACACGTGCTTCACGTTCGCAAGTTCCGGGATCTCCGCTTTTGCCGCCGGAATTGGTAAGGAGCTCCCGTCCCTGTGGCGCCTGCGCCTCCTGGTGCCATCATGATAGCCGTTGCTCATCTGTGGAAGGGGAAAGTCATGAACGCGATTACCCGTGTTGGTGTTGATCTTGCCAAAAATGTCATGCAGATCCACGCGGTCGATGCTGGTGAACATGTTGTGGTACGGAAGGCCATTGCGCGTGAGAATTTCATGAGCTGGTTTGCCAACCTTGCCCCCTGTCTGGTGGCGATGGAGGCGTGCAGCGCTGCGCACTATTGGGCGCGCAAGCTCCGCGGTGTCGGGCACGACGCGCGGCTGATTCCCCCGCAATTTGCGGTGCCTTACCGCAAAGGTGGCGCTGGCGTCAAAAATGACGCCCTCGATGCTGAAGCGATCTGCGAGGCAGCCAGCCGCCCACACATGCGTTTCGTGCCGGTCAAGTCAGCCGCGCAGCAAAGCGTGCTGGTCCTTCACCGCATGCGCACCGGTTTCGTGGAGGAACGCACGGCGCTCGTGAATCGCTTGCGAGGCCTGCTAGCCGAGTTCGGCGTCTTCCTGCCGCAAGGCATCGGTCGGTTCCGAAGCCATTTCGTTGACCGTGTTGAGGATGGCAATAACGAACTCGCCGGTCCGGCCCGTCAGGCGCTGATGCATGGCTGGGCCCAATGGCAGGCGCTGGATGAGCAAATCGGTTGGCTAGACCGGCAGATCACCGAACACGCCAGTCACGATCCACAGACGCAGCGCTGTATGGCCATATGTGGCGTGGGCCGAATCACCGCATCTGCCGTCGTAGCGACCGTGGTCAACGCCCGTCAGTTCAGAAACGGCCGGCAGATGGCCGCCTGGATCGGCCTCGTTCCCAAACAGAACAGCAGCGGCGGCAAACAGCGGCTCGGCCGGATCACCAAACAGGGCAGCGACTATCTGCGCACGCTCCTGTTCCAGGGCGCCCGATCGGCCATTCTCACAGCGCACTGACGCGATGACCGGCTCTCGCGCTGGATCGTCCAGCTGCATGCGCGTATTGGCTACTATAAGACGCTGGTCGCGGTTGCCAACAAGCACGCTCGCATCCTCTGGGCCGTATTGGCCAGGGACGAACGCTTCGATCCATCCCATGCGCCCGCCCGCAATGCAATGGCGGCGCACGCATGAACTACAGAACAGAAAGTGCAATGCCACCATGAATTGACTTCCAGGCGCAGCACGAATCACGCAGGGATAGCGACAGGTCAGACCGACAGCGGGCGAACTCGAGCAGCTATCAGGCGCTACAGTTCTTGTATTCGCCGTCGCCGGAATGGAGTCCCGCTGTGCGGTTACTATCCGGGCCCGGGCGCAGCAATCACAGCGCCCAAACAGGCCGTTTATAGGTTTGCAGTCTGCCTCGTCTGCCCTCATGCTTCCGTGCACGCGCTGACAACACAGGATTCGACGCATGCCGTATTAAACCCAGCTTGCAAGAAACGGAAGCTCCTTATAGATAGCTGCGCAACTGATCGGTGACGATCTTACGCGGTACCGGGTTCGAGCGCAGCACACGCTCGAAGAAACGTTTGGCCGGGGCTTTGTCGCGCCGCTTTTGTAGCAAGATGTCGAGTTCGGCGCCATGCTCGTCGACCGCACGCCACAGCAGGTGCGGTTCGCCACGCAGCGTGACGAACATCTCGTCGAGGTGCCATGTGCTACCCGGCTTGCATCGCGCAGCTTTGAGCTGGTCAGCGAAGCCCTTGCCAAACTTATCGCACCAGCATCGGATTGTCTCGTATGTCACGGTCACCCCGCGCTCGAAGAGCAGTTCCTCGATGTCGCGCAAGCTCAACTGAAAGCGGAAGTCATATTAATACCAGCGCACAGCGCAACTGATGACCTCGGCTGGGAAACGGTGACCGTGATAGAGCAATTTCGATTTCTTCATCACGCCATCTTACGTGACCGGGCCAGCAACCTGACAACGCCGACCATCTCGTTTCCGGCCGCATTCGAGGCGTTCATCGCCGATGTCTATGCTTGAAGGGGCAGTTTCCTGGGATAGCTCGCTGGGTGTCAGTTGAACAATTGAATATAATCCACATCCATTGACATGTTCAACATGACTGCATGTTCTGATCGAATCAGAGCGACAATTGATAAAGATAACTGATGATTTGTGGAATCGCACACGGGAAAGCACGAGACGAAGCTCGTCTGTGATATGCGAAGTTATACCGATGGCGCGGACAAGCGACATCGCGGCGCCGGTGACGGGGCGCAGGTTCTGGGTGGGTGTTCAGCTACGGCAGTAGTGCCGCAGATTGTTCGTCGTATAGGCGAGGCCCTTTAACTTGTAGTCCACGTCACTGGTGCGTTCGAAACGCAGCAGTAGACGGCGGGACTTGTCTTCCCAGGCAAAGACGCGTTCGATCGTTGTGAAGCGCTTCTCGAAGGTCGCCGGACTTGATAACCCACCGATGTACGCTCGAATGGTCAAACCTCAAAGCCGCGCTCAGCCATCATCTCTTCTAGATTGCGAAGGCTTGGCGAAGAGCCCAAAGGGTCAGATCCTAAGCGATTTCGATGCGCATAAAACAGACTTTATGGAGCTGCCATTGACTGAATTCGGTAAAGCTACTATGCGTCGCGCCAGACGACGATCTCGGTTAGAGAGCATCGGAATCCTGAACGTCCCGTCGCCGTTTTGAAACCTGGGCCGTACCACGCCGGGTATCAGAGTGTCACTACCAATATGACTTCAGCGGGTTGCCAAGTTGACTTTTTTGTCATGGACGCTCCGACCTCAAGAGGAGGTTTGACTTCGGATATTCGGATGCAAGAAGCTTTTGCGGGCTTTAACTTCCATTGCCCATGAACGCGGTCAACTCCCTCTTCGCGGTCGGCAGATGCGTACGTAACGGACTCTGGCATCTCACATCTTGGACGCGTGCACGGTCCGCGGAAACAGGCAGAGGGGCGATTTCACATGCATGTTCTGATTGCGGCAGGGGACGCCCGCGTAGTCGACTACGGTGCCGTCCGAAGGCTGTCGGTTTGAGGTGAAATTGCACGATTGCGACTGCGTCGCGCAGCCGGTCAGCATGACCACGAACGCAAATATTGTACAGAGTCGTTTCATGAACTGATTTATCGTGATTCGTTTGACGCGAACGTCGAGCCAAGCGAATCGGACCGATTCCACCAGCCACCGCCCACGGCCTGGAACAAGGCTGCCGTATCCGCCAGTCTGGCCGCCCTTGCCTGTATCGACGCAATGCGTGCCATTTGCCAGGTCTGCTGCGCGGTCAGCACTGACAGATAGGACGCTTCGCCTGAGCGCAGTTTTTCACGTTGGATAGCCACGCTGCGCAAGGCAGCCTGCTCCGCATTGACGGCCGCCTGCAACGTCTTCGCGTCCGCCTGCACGCTCTGCAATACATCGGCGACGTTCTGAAATGCGTTGATCACCGTCGAGCGGTATTGGGCGCTGGCCTGATCGAATGCCGCCTGCGCCGCGCGCTGGCGATGCAGCAGCGCTCCACCCTGGAAGATCGGCTGGGCGACCTTCCCGACAATCGTGAAGAACTGGTTGTATGGCGTAAATGCGTTCGCAATGGCACTGGGCGAAGTTCCCAAGGCGGCTGTCAACGATATTTGCGGCAACCGGTTGGCGATTGCGACACCCACCTGCGCGCTGGCAGCATGCAATGCCGCAGACGCAGCAAGAATGTCGGGCCGGCGCTCCACGAGGGTCGATGGCAGGCTGACGGGAAGATCATCAGGCAGGTGTAACGAAGACAGCTCGAAATCGGCCGCGACATCCTCGTTCGGAAAGCCGCCCATGAGTGCGATCAACGCGTCACGCTGCAGCGCCAATTGTTTCTCGAGCGGTGGTATCGCGATCTGCGACTGCGCAAGCACGGCTTGCTGTTGCACGACGTCGGCCTCGGCAACTTCACCGAGCAAGCTTTCACGCCGAAGGATGTCGAGCAGGTCGACATTGGCCTGGATCACCTCCTGCTGCGCAGCGATTTGCCCGCGCAGCGAAGCAACGTTGAACGCTGCAAGCGCGAGATTGCTGCTTAAGGTCAGATAAGCCGCTTCCAGTTCGAAACGCTGATTGTCGGCTTGCGCGGCTGTCGATTCGATCATGCGGCGATTCAGGCCGAATGCATCAAGCGAATACGAAACGGTCAGCTCGCCCGTGTAGAGCGAGTAAATGCGCTGGTTGTTCGCGGCGACGGGAGCAAGGCTCGCCGTGGACGTTGCGTTTCTGCTGCCCGAGGCGTCGACGCCGATGCTCGGAAAGAGTGTCCCCCTCTGGCTCAGCACGTTCTCACGGGCCACGGCAAGCGCGGACTGTGCGGCAGCGATCGTTGGGCTGGCCTTGAACGCGCGGTCGATCATCGCGTTGAGGTCGGGCGACTGGAACAGCGTCCACCATTGGCCCGGGATATCGCCGCCAACAGTGAACTGCTGCGCTCCTCCCACTGCGCCGGGGGCCGCTGCGGTCTTCGGCGGCAGCGGAGCATGCGTGTAACCCGCGCCGCTCGGGGCGGCCGGCTGCCTGAAGTCGGGACCTACCGCGCAGGCCGCCAGCAGGAGCGGCAGCAATAGGGCGGATGAACGTTTTAGGGCAATCACGGTAGAGCATCCCTCCATTATTCTGCGAATTGCGTTTCGCGCTCGTGCAGTTGGGCAAGCCGCGACGTGTCTTTGCGGCGATCGAACCACGGATAAACGGTCGGCAAAACCAGCAGCGTCAGCAAGGTTGCCGACACAAGGCCACCGATAACGACAGTCGCTAGCGGACGCTGGACTTCCGCACCCGAGCTCATCGAGAAGGCCATGGGCAGAAAGCCGAGGCTGGCTACGGTCGCCGTCATTAGCACTGGCCTCAACCTGGTCGCGGCAGCCTGTTTCGCAGCCTTGACGGCACTCAAGCCGCGACCCCGCATCTCAACGATGCTGCTGACCAGAACGACGCCGTTGAGCACGGCAATACCGAAGAGCGCGATAAAGCCGACCGCGGCGGAAATACTGAACGGCAGTCCTCGTATCCAGAGGGCAAGAATGCCGCCGATCGCTGCAAACGGCACGTTGCAGAAGATGAGCGCTGCAAGGCTGGCATTGCCGAACATCAGGTAGAGCAGCGCAAAGATCACAACAAGCGAGATGGGCACCACGACGTAAAGCCGTGCCATCGCGTCCTGCAGGTTCTTGAAGCTGCCACCCCACGACACGGTGTACCCGGGCGGGAACTTGACCTGCGTCTTGACCGCATGTTGTGCGGCGAGGACGAAGCCGGCGAGGTCGCGGCCGCGCACGTTGGCCTGAACGAGGATGACGCGCCTGCCTTCCTTGCGCTCAATGGACGACGGTCCCGGCTCCATGCGAATGTCCGCCACCTCCGACAGCGGCACGGCACGGCCATCGCCATTGCTGATGCGTAGCGCACTGATGCGTGCCACATCGTCGCGATCCTTCGGTTGCAAGCGTACCCGGATATCGAACTGACCTTCACCGTCGACAACCGTCCCGACATTGCGACCGCCCAACGACTGCACGACATCGAGTACCTGGCTCGCATTCAGTCCGTAGCGGGCCACCGCGTCGCGCTTGACGATGACACGCAGGTAAGGCTGGCCAGTCGTCTGCTGCGCCGCGACGTCTGCGGCACCTGGCACCCGCGAGATCACAGCCGCAACCCGTTCGGCGGTCTCGTGCAGTGTTTGCAGATCGTTCCCGTGAATCTCCACGGCAACATCGGCCTGGACGCCCGCGAGTATGTCGTCCATGCGCATCTGGATCGGCTGCGCCCAATCGAGCGTCAGGCCTGGGACGGCGCGATCCAACGCCGCGGAGTACCTGGTGACGAGCCCGTCCTGGGTTTGCGCCGTCTTCCACTCGGATTGCGGCTTCAGCGTGATGAAGGTGTCGCTTTGCTCCACGCCCATCGGGTCGGTCGGAATCTCCGAGCTGCCGCCTAGCGTGACGGCGGACTGCACTTCGGGAAAGCGCATCAGCGTGCGTTCGACCATGGTTTGCGCCTCTACCGCGGACTGCACGGATATGCCGGGCAGCTTCGTCGTCGTGACGGTCAGCGCCCCTTCGTCCAGGCGCGGCAGAAATTCAGCGCCCAGCCTCGTGGCGGCGAAGACCGCGACCACGAGCAGCGCGATGGCGAGCCCCATCGTCAGCGCAGGCTGTCGCGCGGCACGCGCGAGAATCGGTTCATAGCGCAGGCGCACCCAGTGAAGGATGCGGCTCTCGCGCTCTGCGACCTTGCCGCGCAGCAACAGGCTGGCGAGCACCGGCATGACCGTCAGTGTGAGGACGAGCGACGCGAGCAACGCGAAGATAACGGTTATCGCCATCGGCCGGAACATTTTGCCTTCAACGCCTTGAAGGCTCAGTATCGGAAGGTAGACGGCCGTGATGATGAGGACCGCGAACGTCACAGGCCGGGAGACTTCTTTTGCTGCCTCCAGCACGAGCGGGCGTAACGGCCGATTGGGCGCCTCGGCGCGCCGCCGCACAACGTTTTCGATCATCACGACCGCACCGTCGACGAGCAGGCCGAAATCGATCGCGCCGAGACTCATCAGATTGCCCGATAGTCCCGTAGCGTACATGGCGATGACGGCCACCAGCATCGACAGCGGAATCGCCATGGCGACGATCAGTCCTGCGCGCGCATTCCCGAGCAGCAGAAGCAGCACCGCGATGACGAGCACCGCACCTTCGACCATGTTGTGAGCGACCGTATGCAGCACCCGGTCCATCAGGTCCGCGCGGTTATAGTAGGGCGCAACCTCGACGCCGGGCGGCAGCGTCTGGTTGATTTCCTTGATCGCGTCCTGCACGCGCTGTGCGACGACGCGCGTGTTTTGCCCGATACCCATCAGCACGACGCCGACGACGGCTTCGCCTTTGCCGTCACGCGTGACCGCGCCGAGCCGGGGCATTGGCGCTTCGTCGGCATGCGCCACGTCATGAACGTAAAGCGGTGTGCCGCCCGCGGCGGTACGCAGCACGATGTTGCCGATGTCGGTCGTGTTGCGCAGCAACCCCTCGCCGCGGATAATCGATTCTCCGCCGTTGTGCTCGATTGTCGCGCCGCCTGTTGCGCCGTTGTTCGCCTGCACCGCATTGAAGATGTCGCCGACCGACAGGCCGTAACGTGTGAGCGCATCGTCGTCGACCTGCACTTCGTACGTCTTCAGGAGGCCGCCGTTCACATTCACGTCGACCACGCCTTGCACCTGGCGCAGCCTTGGTGCGATCTGCCAGTCGAGCAGTGTACGCAACGTCATCAGCGACTGCCCGTGGCCACGCACCTGAAACTGATAAATCTCGCTAAGGCCATCCGACAGCGGCCCCATCTGCGGCGCGGTCGTGCCGGGCGGAAGCTGTATCGTCTGCAACCGCTCACTGATCAGATTGCGGTCGAGGTACAGGTTCGTAGCGTCGGCGAATCGCACGTAAATGACGGAAAGACCGTAACGCGAGATCGAGCGCAGGCTCTGCATGCCTGGCAGGCCCTGCAGCGCGAGCTCGACAGGTGCCGTGATCGAGCGCTCGACATCGACTGGCGCGAGGCCGGGCGCCTGAGTCGTCACCAGCACCTGCTGCGGCGAGATGTCCGGCTCAGCATCGAAGGGCAACCGTTGCATGCTGTAGAGCCCGGCGACGATCAGTACGGCGACGAGAATCAAAACGGCGGCGCGATTTTTCAGTGCCGCCTCGACAAGTTTGGTAATCATGGCATGCGCTCGCGGATCAGCCTTCGTCGGGAATGGTGCTCTTCAAGAGCGCGGCCTTCAGCCAGTAGCTGCCGTTGGCGACGACGGACGCGCCGGCCGACAGGCCAGTGAGAATCTGTGTCATGCCGTCGGCGGCATAGCCGGTGCGAACGGCGCGCCACGTGAAATGGCCATTGCCGGAAGGGACAAATACGGCTGGCTGTCCATTCACATCCTGGAGCGCCGCGTCGGGCACAAGCGTCGCATCCCGACCGAGGGGCGCCTGAATCTCGACCGTGCCGAACATATTTGCGCGGAGTGCGCCGTCGCCGTTCGGCAGCTCGCAGCGGACCGCTACTGTGCCGGTGTTGGGGTCGACCTGGTCGGCGACATCGATGATGCGGCCGGTGAATTGTCGATCGCTATACGCATCGAGGTGGACAAGCACCGTCTGACCGGGGCGTACTTCGGCGGCATCGCGTTCAGGGACGTTGGCTTGCACCCACATCGTCGAAAGATCGGCCAGCGTCACAATCGGCGACGACGGGTCGACGATGTTGCCGGCGGCCGTGCTCACGCTGCTGATCACACCATCGAACGGCGCGACGAGCGCCCCTAGCGAATCGCCCGGACCCAGTCGGGCTAGCGTGGCCGTTCCATTGCTTCGGCTCGCCGGGGCACCGATCGGCATCAGCCGTTGCTGCATGCCTTGCCACTTCTGCAGGTCTGCTTGCCGCGACTTCAGCATGGCCTGTGCATTGACCGCAGCAGCACGGCGGCGGTCGAGTTCGCTCTGCGCGATGCCGCCTGTGGCGACGAGCTCGGTGCCGCGCTGCAGTGCTGCATTGGCCGCATCGGCTGCAGCCTTTGCGTCCGCCACCGCGGCCGACGCGCTTGCGACCTGACTACGCACGTCGCTCAAGTCGAACTCGTCCAGCGTGGCGAGCCGTTGCCCCGCGCGTACATGGTCGCCTGCGGCGACATCGACAGCAACGATCCTTGCCCTTGAAGGAGAGCCTAGCTGCGCGAGCCGCTTCGCGTTGAATGCGACAACACCGGTAGCGGCAATCGTATGCACGCCTGGTCGAAGCTCCACTTTCGCGAACTGCAAGTTAACGTTCGCGAGCGCCTCGGGCGACAGGTCCACGGTAGTGGGCAGAGGCGGAGCTTGATCGACTGCTGTGGCTGGCGGCGCTGACCCGGTAGCCGCGGGGGAAGTCCGCGAGTGGAGGTAAAACAAGGCACCGCAAAGAACGAGGATGCCCGCTGCACCGACAGACAACTGCAGACGCTTGCGATAGCGGATGTTCACGAAAGCTCTCGATGGTTGAACAAACGTTGGGGCTCCGAGGGATCGCGACGGCTTCCCTCAGTGCTGGAGAGCGTATTTTCGTGTTCCGCGTCTGATTGCGAGGTGGCGGCAAGATGTCATTTCGGACATCTTGGGGGGCAAGCGCAGATTGCGCCGTTGGTTTTCGGACGGAAGGCGGATGCGGCGCGAGCCAGGATGCGCCGTCTTGAGCGGATCAGCTAGCGGAACTTCTGCGAGAAAAGAATGCCGCGCGATTGCGCGGCACGGCGACTCAGGGTGTCACTCGATAACGGAAGGAAAGTAAAGCGTGAAGGTCGTCAAGCCGGCGCGGCTCACGACGTCCACTCGGCCACGATGCAACTCCATGATCGATCGCACGATGGCGAGGCCGAGTCCCATGTTCTTCGCCGACCCTTGCCGCGCGGAATTGACTCGATAAAAGCGGTCGAAGATCTTGTCGATATGCTCGGGCGGGATGGTTTGACCGGTGTTCGTGACTTCCACGGCGACGTACTCGTCGGACCGGTAGGCGCGCAGCGCGATCTTCGATTCGGCGTCAGCATGCGCAAGCGCGTTCGATACCAGGTTGCTGAGGGCGCGTCGAAGCATCGACGGATCGGCGCGAACCTGGATCGCGCCGTCGATGGCGAAATGGACGCCCTTGTTCTCGGCCACTCCTTCAAAGTACGAGGTGAGCCTTGCGAACTCCTCATGGCAATCGAGTACCCCCGGCCGAAGCAGTTCCTTTGAATGGTCCGCTCGCGCGAGGAACAGCATGGTCTCGATCATCCGTTGAAGGCGCTGGCATTCTTCGATGTTCGAGTCGATGAGTGTTTCGTACTCCTCGGTGGATCGCTCACGCGAAAGAGTGATTTCCGATGCGCTGATCATGTTGGCGAGCGGAGTGCGCATATCGTGCGCCAGATCGGACGAGAACTGCGAGAGTTGCGCAAATGCACGCTGAAGCCTGTCGAGCATCCGGTTCACCGGACCCGCGATGTCATGGAGTTCGACGGGTCCGCAGCCAATGTCGAGGCGCTCGCCAAGATTGTGGGCTTCAATGCGCGAAATTCGTTGGCCGATGGTTTTGACCGGCCTCAATCCCCGCTTTGCGATGGCGTAGCCAAGTAGACCCATCAGCGCGGAACCACCGAGGAGCACGAGCCATACATCGCCTTGATAATCGCGAAGGACGGAGTAGCGTTCCTTCGCTTCATGGGCGAGCAGCACGCGTATCGATTCACCTGAAGGCAACGTTTCGTCGCCGAATACGCAGCGAGAAGGCCCGATGGACGGGGGAGAGCATGAATAAGTCTGTTGTTCTGCCGGATTGCCAGACCCAATCGAAAGCAAGGGCTGGTCCCCACGGCTCAAGTCGGCCACTACCCTTCCTTGCCCATCCAGTATGGCGAATGAGATTGCGGGATGTGCGAGCAACGCCTCGCGAAACACGCCGCTATTTTTGCCGATCGCCTCTGCCGAGCCGAATCCGCGAGCTGCCGCCAGAAACCCGTCGAGCTGGACCGAAATCTCGCTGTCGTCGCGGTCCATGAGTTGGCTCGACAGCGAATGATAGAGAAGGGCGCCGGCCAGCGAGAGCACCAGTACGGCGACGACGGTGAAAGCGACACTCAGGCGCCTGAGCAGCGAGTACGCTCCGTCGGCGGCAATCATGGCCGCTCTTCCATCACATAGCCCATGCCACGGACTGTATGGAGCAGTTTCTTCTCGAATGGGTTGTCGATCTTTGCGCGCAGACGCCTGACGGCCACTTCAACGACGTTCGTATCGCTGTCGAAGTTCATGTCCCAGACGTGTGACGTGACGACCGCGCGCGTGATCACTTCACCCTGCCTCTCGGCGAGGAGTTTCACAAGCGTGAATTCCTGCGCAGTCAGGTCGATGCGGACGTCACCGCGCCGCACACGGCGCCTGAGGAGGTCGATTTCCATATCGCCGACACGCAGCACAGTGTCGACCGATTGCGTGGGTCTGCGCAGCACCGCGCGAATCCGCGCAAGAAATTCGGAGTAGACGAACGGCTTCGCCAGGTAATCGTCTGCCCCCGATTCAAGTCCGGCGACTTTGTCGTCGACCGCATCGCGCGCCGTCAGGAGGAGCACGGGTGTGCGCTTTTTTGCTCTCAGGCGCTTGAGCACCTCGAACCCGTCGATGCCCGGGAGCATGACGTCGAGTACGATGAGATCGTAGTCTTCATGGAGTGCGAGGAACAAACCGTCGTTGCCATCGTTAGAGACATCAACGGTGAAGCTTGCCTCCATCAGGCCTTTACGAAGGTACGAGGCCATCTTCGGTTCGTCTTCGACGATCAGGATACGCATGATGAAAACCCTTTTGCACAGCACGTCGTGCATTCAATGCGGATAGTACATTTCGCTAACTTCATCTGCGCAGCGTATGGAAATGGGGCAGAGTCAATTGGGTAATGACAAGGATTACCAATCCTCGCAATTCTATTGGAATCAGTTCGGCAGTGCTCTTCGAAGCGACAGACAGGTAATTGTAAAAAGACTTCGTTGCGTCAAGATGGACGGAAAATGACAAAAAAGTCATGAATCCGGACGCTGATCCGGTCATGGCTTGAGCGCAGTTGACGATGACAGTGCAGGGAAGAGGCCGTTGGCAATATTGCGACTCAAGTGCCGCAATGAGAGCAGTTCGCTGCCGCAAGCCGCACCTGTCGCATCCCGACCGGTTTGCAAACAGGGCGCGTCGGCCACATCGTCATTTTTCTGCCAATGGTTCATCGGCCTATTGTGACACGTGCGACCTGTCCGCTGTCTTGATCGGTGAACGTCCGCGTCTCATGGATGCAAGGAACAATTGGCGGCTCATTCCCGATGTCCAGATCCAGACCTGACGTCGATGTCATGTGAGCGTCAGGACACGTCCACTTTCGCTTTGCAAAATAACGGCTGCTCCCGCCCGTTGCGGCGAGGCAGGAGATCAGTGGTTTCGATCACTGCTGGAAGCCGACCAAACCCACATTCATGAGGTAATCCACGATGAAGTCGTATTTTTATGCTGCCCTGGTTACTGGGCTACTCGCGCTCCCGACCGCCTCCTTCGCTCAGGACGCGAGTGTGTCAGTGACGCGTGCGGACGTGCAGTCGGACCTGATCAAGTTGGAACAGGCCGGCTACCGGCCGAGCAAACTGAAGTATCCGGCTGATATCCAGACGGCAGGGGCCCGCCTCAACGCGCATGACGTCATTCCATCGAGCAACACCGAGGTGGGTGGCGTGTTGAGTGGCTCTTCGCAGGTGGGTGCGCCCATGACGACCGCGGACGCTCACTCGATCTATTCCCACCACTAATACTGAACGTCAGTGCACGCGGTGACCACACGGTTGTGGTACCGGCGCACCTTTTCCTGCGGAGCAACACGCCCGAAGTCCGGCGTGTTGCTATGGTCACACGAAAGTGAAGATCCGCTCGTACGGCAGGCGCGACTTCGGTGGCTTCGCGTTGAAACACTGATCGCTGCGACGGCCGAAGGCCGCCAGTACGACCCTCATCAGCCCAGGTTTGCGCAGCCCAAGCTCGATGCTCTGCCAGCGTCTTGTCGCCCTTGAGCGCTGCGAGTGCCACCTTTGCCGTGATTGCCGGTGAGTGTGTCCGTTGGTTTCGCTTTCGTCATCTTCTGGTTCCTTGTCGCCGGCCATTATGACCGGCTCACGCCCCAGCTTTTCCACTCAATGATCAGTCCGATTCCCGGAGCCACCTCTGTGAGGGACAAAGAGTCCACGTTCCCGGCGGATAGGCACGCTGGCTGAATTAGCGGACAACATTAGCGCTGCTGTGAATACGGCTGGCAGAATTAACGAACTTCAACAGCAGGTTTCACCATTGCACCGAACGATGCATACGCCTTTTCCCCGGACCTGGTGGAGGAAATTGGAATCCCATGAAAGGAGCACGGTGGGAGAAGAACCGGTACTTCCGGGGATACGGACACCGGTCCTGGGACTTTGCAAAGTCGAACCCATATTCGATCTTGAATGCTTTTTTGTAGAGAGGATCATAGTAAGGTCCTTGGGATGCATCTTTCGGAGATTGCGACGGCACGACCCACTCTTCGTACGACTCGGCAGCATCGACATTCAGCGGCGAACGTTCGTTTCTTGTATGGAACGCGGCACGTCCGCCAATCTGTCGGCGCCCAACCAGGCGGTTGAACCACGCGGGCATCAGTTCGAGGCCGGCACGGGATGAGCCGCAGGCATCCCCGCTGTGTTCACCTTGTGTGCCCGGTCCGTGCTGTGCTGGATCGCGTAGGTTCTGCGGTTGCGAGCGATCGTGGTGGCGGACGGCGGATAGTCGTTCTTCGGAGATGGGACCAGTCCTTCGGCCTGGGCCTGTTGCAGTTGCGCGATGACCTCCGCATGCGTCAGTGCGGACGGATCGGATTGAGCGAAGGCATTCGCGCCGAACGCCAGGCTGAGTGCGGTGGCGGCAACAGCCGTAAGCAGTTTCATGATGTCTCTCCGGGTAGATGCAAGAAATGACTGGGTTTAACCGCGCTTCTCATTCTTGTCATTTCCCATGTCGGAGCACTGACCGCGAGATTACCGTTTTGTCATTCCCGCCCGTCTGACGGCACGCCACGCAGGGCCACGCGACATCCCCGCACATTCGCATCAGCGTTTGCATTACAGAACGGTGATCTATCCGACAGCAACCCGACAGCGCCGTCACGCCGCACTCCTGACACGCGAAGCCTGCGTCACGCGCCACCGGAGCACCACAGCGACGCGTCCCTCCATCGGCCTCTTTTCAGGAACCCGCCATGTGGATTGTCAGGCTGGCACTGCGCCGGGCCTATACCTTCGTGGTCCTCGCCGTGCTGATCTTTATCGTCGGCTCGCTTTCGATACTGCGTACGCCGACCGATATCTTCCCGAATATCGACATCCCCGTGGTCAGCATCGTCTGGTCGTTAACGGCTTTTCCGCGCAGGACATGGCCGATCGCATCACGTCGAACTACGAGCGCGCGTTGACCTCGGACGTCGACGATATCGAGCACATCGAGTCGCAATCGCTGAACGGCGTCGCCGTGGTGAAGATCTTCTTTCATCAGGGCGCGGACATCAATCGCGCGATCGCCGAGGCGGAGTAGGCGCTTCCCGTCTTGCCCTCGAGCTGTTCTGGCGGTAGTTCAACAACCGCCGCGAAGTCGGTGCGTGCGTCGGACTAGTGCCGCAGCCTTACAACAGCGGCGAAAGCCAGGTCGACCAAGGGATCAGCAAACAGGGAAACCGGCGGGTACGCGCACTGCTGATCGAGATCGCCTGGACCTGGCTGCACTATCAGCCTTGCAGCGCATTAACGAAATGGTTTGACCAACGCACACAGGGCACAGGACCGAACCGACGCGCACGTCGCATCGCCATCGTCGCAGTAGCGCGACGTCTTGCCATTGCACTGTGGCGCTATCTGAAAGACGGAGTCATACCCGAAGGCGTGCACCTCAAGTCAGCTTAAGTCCCCTCAGGTTTCGCAGGAAGGAGGTAAAGGTTCGGCCAGGCAGTTTCGTAGCAATACGGTTCGAGTGAACATGCCCGTGATCACGCTGGGTTGCTGAAGCAACCGAATATTTTCAGATGGGGCATGTTCCCGGAAAGATTCCGGCGTAACGCGCATGCAGGATGAGGCCGGTGACACGTCAGCGGATAGAAGGTGGTGAGATGCTGGTTCTTCTCACGAGCGCAACAGCGACTTCAGACCAAACACACGGAGACACGTTACGAAGAGGTGATGCGCGGCTTCAAATCAGCGCGTCACCTGCAACGTTTCGCTTCGGTCCATGATCAGGTGGGCAATCTGTTCATGCATTGCCGTTACCACACCGACGCAAAACAGAAGCGGGCGCTTCGCACCTTGGCCTTCGAGGCGTGGGAAAGCGTGACGGGCGCTCCGACGCTGGAGCGACCCGCCGCTTAAATTAGGCATACTTACATACAGCGTGTTCGACCACGCGCCGTTCGATAACTTGACGGTACCCCCGGCCGGAGTATGCGGCTGCTTTATTTGTCGATGTCATCGTGTTGTCATTCCCGCCAGCTTAAATAAATAAGCTTTTGCGCATTGCAGTGGGCAGACCGTGACGGAAATGTGAAGTGAATCGCTCGCGTCACGGGTAAATTGTATTGCCAAATACATCTAGACGTTTAGATGATGAAATGTGGTATGACGGTTCTCTGGATGAGCGGGAACCCCGGTGAGCGCCGCGCTAGCGTTGACTTCTTCCCCCTCGCATCGCGCGTGGATGCCGGTTTTCGCGCGACGCTGCGCTCGCAAAAGTCGCGACGCGCCGGCTCGACTTACAACCACGACCGCTTCGGCTTAAAGCAACACTACGCTGAGGCCTGTACACATACGGAGCACATTGATGCTGATCAGGAACGCTCGCGTCGTCACGCGAGATGAAGAATTTACAGGCACCTTGCGTATCGAAGACGGTTTCATCCGCGATCTGGAACGTGGCGCCACGTCCGTACGCGAGGCCGTTGACTGGGAAGGCGACTATCTGTTGCCGGGTTTGATCGAGCTGCACACTGACAATCTCGAGAAACATCTCGTGCCGCGTCCGGGCGTACGGTGGAATATCGATGCGGCGTTCGTGATTCACGATGCGCAGGTGGCCGCGGCCGGCATTACGACCGTCTTCGATTCGCTCCGAATCGGCGCGCGTTCCGACGTGGACATGCACAACCGCGATCTGCAGACGCAGTGCACGCAAGCCCTCGCACGTTTGTCCGAGAGCGAATTGCTGCGTGCCGAACATTTCCTGCATCTGCGCTGCGAAATCGCCGCCCCTGATGTGGTGGACGTATTCGATTCGCTCTACACGCATCCGCTGCTGCGCCTCGCTTCGGTGATGGATCATACGCCGGGCCAGCGGCAATGGCACGACCGCAACCAGTGGCGCCGCTGGCAGGAACGGCACGGCAAGCTGACTGACGAACACTTCGCCGCCGTGGTAGCCGAGCTTACGGATGGGCAGGAGCGCTACGCCGACCAGCACCGCCGCGAGATCGTTGCACGCTGCGTGGCGCTCGGCGTGCCGGTGGCGAGCCATGACGATACCGTAGTCGAGCATGTCGAACAGGCGGCGGCCGAGGGCATTGTACTGGCTGAATTCCCAACCACCCGCATCGCCGCACAAGCCGCGCGCGAGCACGGTATTTCGACGATCATGGGCGCACCAAACATCGTGAGGGGCGGGTCGCACTCAGGCAACGTTTCGGCGCTCGAACTCGCGAAGGCCGGGTTGCTCGACATCCTCTCGTCCGACTATGTGCCATCAAGTCTATTGACCGCGGCGTTCGAACTCGTCGACAAGGCTGGCTGGACGCTACCGCGTGCAATCGCAACGGTATCTGCCGAACCGGCTCGCAGAGTGGGGCTGTCCGACCGCGGCGCCATCGCACCCGGTTTGCGGGCCGACTTTGTGCGCGTCAAGGTGCACGATGGGCTGCCCGTACCGCGCGCGACCTGGCGGGCAGGCGAGCGCGTCGTCTGACGCATGCCGAGCTGCGCTCAGGCACACGGTTAGGGTCGAGCCGGTAGAGATCAATTCGTCTAGACGGCTCTACAAGTACACGGATGTGTCACACGCGATTTCTAGAATGCGCGAAATGGAAGGACCGTGCCGCCACTTTGAGCGGGAGGCCGGTACGGAAGCTGTAACTCGTCGTTGAATCTCTCGGTAGGCTTTTAAGACAACTAGAGGAAAACATGAAGGTATCCAAAGTTTTGGCAGCCGCGATGTATGGAGCGTGTCTCGTCGCCGGCGCGGCGCATGCAGCCGGTACCTGTCCGAACGACGGCGTAGTTCGCTTCGGCGTCGAGCCGTACGAATCGGCGCAACGCATGCTGCCTGTCTATACAGACCTCGCCAAGATGATCGGCGACAAGCTCGGATGTTCCGTGCAGCTCTACGTCGCAACCAGCTATAACGCCGAAATCGAAGCGATGCGCAACAACAAGCTCGAATTCGGAGAATTCGGCCCGCTCGGCTACGTGCTCGCCCACCAGGTCGCGCACGCTGAGGCCGTCGCCACGTTCGCCGGCGAAAAAGGCAAGCCGGCCACCTATTATGCGTCGATCGTCACATGGCCCGGCTCCGGTATCAAGAAGCTGACCGACATCAACGGCCATTCGTTTGCATACGCCGATCCGGCTTCCACGTCCGGCCATCTGTTTCCCGCCTACGGTCTGAGCAAGAACGGCATCGACCCGGACAAGGGCGTGAAGGGGGTCTATGCGGGCAGCCATACGGCATCCTTCGAAGCGCTGCGCAACCACAAGGTCGACGCGGGTGAGTTGAACAGCGAAGAAATCGCCAGCGCCAAGCTGCATAGCGAATACGATCCTGCGGCCTACGTCACGCTGTGGCAATCGGATCCGATTCCGCTCGACCCGCTCGCCGTGCGCGGCGATTTGCCAGCGGATTTCAAGGCCCGTCTGGCAAGCGTCCTGAGTTCGCTCGACCTGCGCCAGTTGCCGGAGGCCGATCAGAAGTTTCTCGCGTCGAACCAGAACCCGGAGCTGAAGACGGTGCCGCAATCGGATGCCGCCTACAACCAGATTCGCGATCTGGTTTCCACGCTTCACATTGACCTGGCAAAACTGTGAATACCCAGTTCAGCGCATCTGGTGACATCCCGCGAGACCGGGCGGCCGCGTTCGCGGCTGCCGGGTCCGGAACGAGCGCGACAGCGCCGCGCGCCATGCTTGCGCCCGGCGTGAAGTTAGCCGTGCGTGACCTGACGATGCGTTACGCGAACGGTCATGTTGCGCTGCGCGATTTCAACGTGTCGGTCGAGGCGGGCGAGATGGTGGTCGTGCTCGGCAGCAATGGCAGCGGCAAGTCGACCTTCATGAAGTGCGTGGTAGGACTGAACCGGCCGACCGCCGGCTCGGTGGAGGTTGCTGGACGCGATCTGGCCACGCTCTCGGGCGATACCCTCTCGCAGGCGCGTTTGCCGCTCGCCCTGATTTCGCAGAACGCCAATCTCGTCAAACGGCGCAGCGTGCTGGCGAACGTCTGCTGTGGCACGCTGGGCCGGCACCGGACTTTGGCGACCGTTCTGGGGTGCCTGCCACGCGAGGAAATCGAACCGGCACGAGCCTGTCTGGACGAAGTCGGTCTGCTGCATCTGGCTGGCCAGCGTGCAGGCACGCTCTCGGGCGGGCAGGCGCAGCGTGTGGCGGTCGCGCGTGCGTTGGCGCAACGTCCGCATGTGTTGCTCGCCGACGAACCGGTCGCCAGTCTCGACCCTGAAGCAGCCGACGAGGTCATGCGGCTGTTGCGCCGCCTCGCCACCGAAGACGGACTCGCGGTGGTATGCGTACTGCACCAGCCTGAACTGGCTGCGCGCTATGCCGACCGGCTGGTGGGTCTGCGCCGTGGTCAACTGGAATTCGACCGGACGGCTTCGGAAGTGTCCAGTCAGCAGATCGCACGCCTCTATGTGGACGAACCGTCATGAACAATGCTCTTGAAATGCGCGCGCCCACCGGCTCCCCGGGGGCACGCACTGCTTGGACGGTGTGCGTCGTAGTGGTCATACTTGCGCTGTTCGTGCAGGCGTGGATCGTGGTTCAGGCGCGTCCGCAGGATCTGGTGACCGGCGCGCACGGCATGGCCGACATTATTTCGCGCGCCATGCCGCCGGCGTTCGACCAGTTCGTGCCGAATCTGTGGCCGGTGCTCGAGACGATCGATCTGGCGATTTTCGGCACCGTGTTCGGAGTGCTGCTTGCTTTCCCACTGTCGATCCTGGCGGCCGCGAATGTCACGCCGTCGAAGCCCCTCTACTACGCGTCGCGTGCGCTGATCGGCGTCACCCGCGCGGTCCCCGATCTGGTGTGGGCACTCCTGTTCGTTACCGCCGTTGGGCTCGGACCGTTTCCGGGCGCGCTTGCGCTAGCAGTCCATTCGGTCGGCATGCTTGGGCGGCTGTTTGCGGAAGTGATCGAAGACATGGACATGGGCCCTGTCGAAGCGCTGACACTGACCGGTGCCGGCCGCCTGCAGGTATTGAGCCATTCGGTGGTGCCGGGCGTGTTGCCGTCGCTACTTGGCATCGGACTGTTCCGCTTCGACGAAAACCTGCGCTCGTCGCTTGTGCTCGGCTTCGTCGGCGCGGGCGGGATCGGTTTCCAGTTGCTGACTGCAATGAACCTGTTCCAGTACCAGACCGTTTCGTTCCTGCTGATCGCTACCTTCGTACTGGTCGCATGCGCCGAACGCGTTTCCGCCTATCTGCGCCGCCTCGTTATGTGAGGGCGATGCAAGCGCTGCCGCTGTCACCTCAACATTGAATTTCGAACTCTTATGCTAATTAATCATGGCGTCGCTGCCGATCCGTGGACGCTCGGCAGCGTCGTGTCGGAAGATCCGGAGATCCATCCGACGGCACTCGTTCGCGCCAGCGACTTTGGCCGCTATACGTATCTTGGTCCACGCAGTCATGTTACCGCATCGGTCATCGGCGACTACGGCTATGCGATGGGCGACAATCAGATCGCCCATGCGCACATCGGTAAGTTCGCCAACATCGCCACCGGCGTGCGCATCAACCCGCCCAACCACCCGTCGTGGCGGGCGACCCATCACCACTTTACTTATCGCTCACGCTCGTATGGGCTCTCCCTTGACGACGACGCCGGAATCTTCCAATGGCGCGAGAAGGACCGTGTCGAGATCGGCCACGATGTGTGGCTCGGCCATGACGCCATCGTCATGCCCGGCGTCACCATCGGCTCGGGTGCCGCGGTCGGTTCGGGCGCAGTCGTGACCAAAGACGTGCCGCCGTTCGCTATCGTTGTCGGAGTGCCGGCGCGCGTGCTGCGCTTTCGCGTCGATGCGCGCACTTCGGAGCGGCTGCAGCAGATCGCTTGGTGGGACTGGAACCCGCAGCAAATCGACGCGGCCCTGGCCGATTTTCGCACGCTCACAGCGGTCGAGTTCGCCGAGAAGTACGGCGGTTAATGCGACGGTAGCGTGTTGGTTCGCTACGCGCGGAAAGCGGCCAAAAATGGCCTGATCGGCGATTTTCCCCGCGACAGGTGGAAATCTCACATTCATGTCCGATATGGCGTTGCGAACGCGAACACAGCACCTCTTCTTGCCCGTTGAAAGTCATCTAGACGTCCAGACATTAAAAAGAGCTGTCACATGAGCTTTCTGAAGCGGGCTGAGATCCTTCTGAATTAGTGGAGCAAGTTTCATATGGAATTTCGGCAACTAGGTCTCAGCGGCCTCAAGGTTTCGACACTAACGCTCGGTACGATGATGTTCGGCAGCCCGACCGATGAGGCGACTGCGGCACGCATCGTCGACAAGGCACATGAACAGGGCGTCAACTCGATCGATACCGCCGACGCATACTCCGGCGGTGAGTCGGAGCGTGTCGTCGGGCGTTGCATCGCTGCCCAGCGCGATCGCTGGGTGCTGGCGACCAAATTCGCCAGCCCTCTGGTCGAGGGCGACGTCAATGCGCGCGGTGCGTCGCGCAAACATGTGATCCAAGCCGTCGAGGCGAGCCTGAAGCGTCTGAATACAGACTATATCGATCTGCTCTATGTTCACGCGGAAGATCATCACACGCCGGTCGAGGAAACGGTGCGTGCGTTGAATGATCTGATCCGAGCCGGCAAGATACGGTACTACGGCTTGTCAAATCATCGCGGCTGGAAGATCGCTGAATTCGCTCATACAGCACGAGCGCTCGGTCTGGATGCTCCAGTGACCAGCCAACCGCTGTATAACATCGCGAACCGGCAGGCCGAGGCTGAACAACTCACTGCCGCGCATCGCTACGGGCTTGGCGTTATTTCGTATAGCCCCCTCGCGCGCGGCGTGCTGACCGGGAAGTACGAACTGGGCGTGACGCCCGCGTCCGATACGCGGGCAGGGCGCGGTGACCGCCGTCTGCAGCAGGCCGAATGGCGGCCCGAGTCTCTGGAACTGGCACGGCGCATTCGCGAGCATGCGCAGGCGCGGGGTTTGAGCGCGGGGCAGTTCGCGCTCGCATGGGTGCTGAACAGCCGATATATCAGCTCGACCATCGCTGGGCCGCGTACCGAAGCGCAATGGGACGATTATCAACCGGCCTTGAGCTATCGTCTGGACGCGGAAGACGAAGCGTTCGTCGACTCGCTCGTCACGACCGGCCATCCATCGACGCCTGGGTTCAACGATCCCAAGCATCCTTTCTTTGGCCGGATCCCGCGTCATGGTTCGCACGAGGGATAAGCGGATTTAAACCAGTTCTTCTTCTCGTCGATCGTGACGACTACTTCATCGAGGCGCCGCTTGTTGCCTCGGGCGAACGCGGTCGACCGGATACGAAATAGCAGGACGGGCGGGCGGTGCGGTTGGGCAGTTCGTTTCATGCCCGCCCTTGTCGCCGCATACCCGTTGCTTGTCTGCAACGTGACAGAGCCGCCGTGACTAGCCAGCCCCCCGGCTTAGACGATTCGCGCCGCGCGCGATCACGCCGCGACCGTGCAGGCCGGCAGCGCGCGCCGGCTCGCCCGACACGGTAGCCATCGCGCGCGGGAGCGTCCAGCCGGCCTTGTCGACCAGTTCGAACGCCGCGGTCAGCAGGCTGGACGGCACATAGTCGGACGACAGGATGTCGAGAAAATGTCCCTTGGCGAGTTCCAGCGCGGACACATTGCCCGAGTGCGAACCGCCTCGCACGATGTTGGGCGCATCCATGATCGTCGAGATGCGATGTTCGCGTGTCGGTGCACATCTGCATACCGCTGCTGTTCGTCGGCCAGTTCGGCGAGCGCCGTCGTGACGTGTTCGTCGCTCAGCTTGCCGTTGCGCTCATAGTAGCGGCGCCATTGTTCGCGATCGTGTCAATGCCGCTGGCCCGGCGTGTGATCCATCACCGAGGCGAGCTGCAGCAATGGATGGGCGCAGAACGAGTCGAACACTTCGACGACATCCGCGGTCGCGATTTCGCAGCGCAGATGCAAAAAGTGTTCGGCACGCAGCAATTGACGCTCGGAGAAACGCGTCAGCGCTTCGGCGCATTGTGTCTGCAATTCGCGGCCACGCAGCCCCACATTCGAGCGCGAGCCGATTGCAAGCGAGTCGAACACGGTCGTGATGCCGGCCCCGGCAACCTGGGCGTCGTGAATCACGAAGGCGGCATCCGTGTTCCACTGTACGCCGGGGCGAGTACCAGATGCTTCTCGAGGTTATCCGTGTGCAGTTCGATCAGGCCGGGCAGCAGATAGTCGCCATCCCAGTCTTCAGCTTCGGGCGCGGCAGTCGTGCCGCGTCCCACGTCGCGGATCTTGCCGTCTTCTACGCGCACCACGCCGGTGAATACTTCGTCTCGCGTCACGATGCGAGCGTTCCTGATCAACATCTACATGCTCCGTAGTCAGTCTGCCGGTAAAGAACGTCAATGTAGCGCCGCTTTGTGACGCAGCGGCGGTTGGAGTTCGAGGCGGCGCGTGGCCACTTTCGTGCGGGTATCTTCATCGTGAAAGATGCCGACGATCGCGGCGCCGCGCTCGCGCGCTTCGACGATCAGATCGGCGACCACCGCGCGATTTTCAGCATCGAGCGATGCCGTCGGCTCATCGAGCAGCAGCAACGGATGCCCGGCGATCAGCCCGCGCGCGATGTTCACGCGCTGTTGCTCGCCGCCGGAAAACGTCGCGGGCGCGAGCGACCACAGCCGCTCGGGCACCTTGAGCCGCGCCAGCAGGGCAGCGGCGCGCTCGCGCGCTTCGTCCGCCGCGACGCCATACGAGACCAGCGGCTCGGCGACCAGCGTGAGCGCCGTGACGCGCGGAATCACGCGCAGGAACTGACTCACATAGCCGACGACATTGCGCCGCAGGCGCAGCACGTCATGCGGCTCGGCGCCGGTAATGGCGACGTGCTGGGCTTCGTGAGCGTCGGAGCGGATCGCGATCGAACCGGCGCTCGCCAGATAGTTGCCGTACAGACAGCGCAACAACGTACTCTTGCCCGCGCCGGACGGCCCGACCAGCACGACGCATTCGCCCCGTTCGACGTCGAGCGAGAGGCCGGCGAGCGCTTCGATCTGCACACCGCCCTGGGCGTGCAACGTGAACGTCTTGCCGATGTTGACGGCGCGTAGCATCAGCGCTGCGTTTTCACTGAAAGCGCGATCGGACGCGCGTGATTCGATGGATGACATCATGAACCTCAAACCGGCAGGACGGAAGAAACGAGCGTTTGCGTATATGGATGTTGCGGATCGTCGAGTACCTGATCGGTCAAGCCTGATTCGACGACCTCACCGCCTTGCATCACCATCAGACGATGCGCGAGCAGTCGCGCCACGCCGATATCGTGCGTGACGACCAGCACCGACAGATGCAGCGTGCTCGTCAACGTGCGTAGCAGATCGAGCAGACGGGCCTGCACGGACACGTCGAGACCGGCGGTCGGCTCATCCATGAACACGAGCCTGGGCCCGGTGACGAGATTGCGGGCGATCTGCAAACGTTGCTGCATGCCACCGGAAAACGCCGCCGGAAATTCGTCGATGCGCGCGAAGTCGAGTTCGACCCGCTCCATCCATTGCGTCGCGGTATGGCGAATCTGACCATAGTGGCGTGCGCCGACCGCCATAAACGGCTCGCCGATATTGGCCCCGGCGGAGACGCCGCTGCGCAGGCCGTCGCGCGGATTCTGCTGGACGAAACCCCATTCGGTGCGCATCAGCAGACGGCGGCGCGGTTCGGACAGCTCGCGCAGATCGAGTGTCTCGCCATGCGCAGCGTTGTAGTGCAGCGTGCCGCTATCGGCTTCGCTGCGCAGCGCCAGCGTGTTCAGCAGGGTGGTCTTGCCCGAACCCGATTCGCCGACGATGCACAGCACTTCGCCCGGATACAGATCGAAGCTCACGTTCCTGCAGCCGTTACGGCCGCCATATTGCTTCGCGATGGAGCGGGCGCTCAGAAGCGGTGTCATGCGGATTCTCCTTCACCTTTATCGTCTGCCTGCTGTTCGCGGTGGTTATGGCAGTAGTCGCTGTCCGAACACACGAACATGCGCTTACCCGAATCGTCGACGATCATTTCATCAAGGAAGCTCTCTTTGGAGCCGCACAGCGCGCACGCATGTTCCCAGCGTTGCACTTCGAACGGGTGATCGTCGAAGTCGAGACTGCGCACCGGCGTGTACGGCGGAATCGCGTGAACCAGCGAGTCGTAATTCGCCATCTATTCATCTAATCGTCTAGATGTTTTGAGGTAAACGAATTGTGCTTGCAGCAACCGTGTTTTCATATTTCCATCACGGGTCGCGCACTACAATGCATGTCACGACGAATATTTGAACTGCCGGGAATGACAGCACCATGACATCGAACGATACCGCCGCGGCGGGCGCGCAACTCGAACGTGGCGCGGGGGTGGCCGTGTGGCGGCAGATCGAGCAGATCCTCGCGGCCGAGATAGCGGCCAGCGGTTTCGGCGAAGATGGGCGGCTGCCGAGTGAAGGCGAGCTGGCCAGGCGTTTCGACGTCAACCGCCATACTGTGCGACGCGCGATGTCGGGGCTTGCCGCACACGGGCTGGTCAGCGTCGAGCAGGGGCGGGGCACCTTCGTGCAGCCCGGCGCGATCGACTATACGATTGGCCGCCGCACGCGTTTCACCGAGAATCTGCGTCAGCAGCATCACGCGGCGAGCGGCGCGATGCTGTCCGCGATGCGGGTCAAAGCTGAGCCGAACGTGGCGAAGGCGCTGGGTCTGCGTGCCGGCGCGCAGGTCTACCTTATCGAGTCGTTGCATGAATCCGATGGCGTGCCGCTCACCTTCGCGCGCAACTGGTACCCGGCTGCGCGTTTCGCGGACCTGCCGGAGGTGCTGGAGCGCACCGGCGGCATTACCAGGGCGCTGGCTGAGTTCGGTGTGGCCGACTATCTGCGCAAATGGAGCCGTATCGGCAGCGTGCTGCCTGAGCCGGAAGTGGCGCGACGGCTGAACATAAACCGGCAGCAGCCGGTGTTGTGGGTCGAGAACGTCGATGTCGATCTGCAGGGCACGCCGCTCAAATATGGCGTGACGCACTTCGCGGCCGATCGCGTGCAACTCATGGTGGAACACGACGTATGAGTACGGCGGCTGTGGTGCAAATTACGGGAGCGAGCAAAAAACGGCGCATTCACCATTACATCATCGTGCTGAAAGGACTGCCTTCCAAACAGCAGGCGCAGTGGTATCTTTGAGGCGCAACCGTGTGAGGTTGAGCTGACCTTTGCGAATGCGGTGCATCAACTCGACGCCCGATATCGTAATGGCCGCATCCCTGAAGCGTTTGAAGCCGAGCATTGCGTTGACCCTGGACTTGATGTTGCGATGATCCTGCTCGATCAAATTGTTCAAATACTTCGACGATCGCAATGTCGTGTCCGCAGGCAGAAACTGGTCCGCCTTCATTTCGCGCACCGCGCGGTGAGACGCACCGTAACCGTCCAGCGTGATTGTCTTTGGAGCGAGCCCTTGGCTCCTGATCGCTTTCGCGAAGAAAGCCTTGGCCGCAGCGACATCGCGCCTGGCGCTGAGCCGGAAGTCGACCGTCTTTCCTGCGCGGTCGACTGCACGGTAAAGATAGACCCATTTGCCACGGACTTTCACATACGTCTCATCGACTCTCCATGAACGACCAGCAGATTTTGCAAACCGGTCCCAGCGCTTGAGGAACTCTGGCGCGCAGCGTTTGACCCAGCGCATGATCGTAGTGTGCGCGAGCGACTCTTCCGTGCACGGATCGAGTCCGACATGTTGCCGGCGGTACGCCAGTTCAGCCCCCAACTTATCGTCATTTCGGCAGGCTTCGACGCGCATCGCCTGGACCCGCTCGCAAGCCTGAACCTCGAGGACAGCGATTTTCGTTGGATTACAGGAGTAGTGTCGAAGCGGGTCACAACAGTTACGCGAGGCCGAGGCGACATCCGCGCCGCGAAACCGGGTTCAAGACCTTCGTTCGGGCCGCACCTGACTGCCGACGAGGTGCCTCGTCAAGTGCCCCGCGCGCAGCCCATCTGCCTAGTCGGAAAGCGGATCAGGGTGTTTGCTACTTTGGTGCAACAATCCAAGCATACGCTCCCTGCCCATTACACCTTCGGCCTCGACGATCTCGATCAGCGGTCTACCGGACTCGACGGCTTTTGCGACGAGTGCCGCAGTATGTTCATAGCCGATCTCTTCCTTTAACGCGGGCGCGATCGCGGTCGATCTGAGCAGGTTGCGTTCGCTCACGTCCGGATCGGCAATCATGGGTCGCACACAGTGCTCATCGAACATCGATACGCTTCGCCGGGCTGCACCCAGAGCTTTGAACAGGCACACGGCGATGAGCGGCATATAGTTGTTCGTCTCCAGCTGCCCGTTGGCGGCAGCAAGCATGACACTCTGGTCCGCGCCGGCCACGAAGTACGCGATCTGCGTAAGGCCCATTGCGTGGACCGGATTCACCTTACCCGGCATCATTGAGGAGCCCGCCTGCTGTGGTGTCAGCCGAATTTCGCCGATACCGCCGCGCGGGCCAGAACTGAGCAGTACCAGATCGTTCGCCACCTTGGCGAGCGCAAGCATGGCTGTTTTCACGGTAGACGACAATGAGGCGAATTCGTCCATGTTCTGGACCGCGTCGAACAGATCCGGAGCAGGCGTCAGCGGCTGTCCCGCGAGTTCAGCCAAGGCCGTGGTCACGGTCTGTCGATAGCCGCGGTACGTTCCGAGCCCAGTGCCGACCGCCGTGGCGCCAAGCGCGATCGTACTTAACGCCGGAACGTGCGCATTGAGCGCCACGGCCATTCGTTGAGCGAGCGAGGCATAGCCGCCCACCGCCTGGCCGAGCCGCATCGGCAACGCGTCCTGCAGACAGGTCCGACCGATGCGCAAGATGCCGTCGAACTGGCGCGCCTTGTCACGCAGCGAAGCCGCCAGTTGACCGACGGCGGCGCTCAGCAGCCTGAGTTCCTCGAGCAGGGCCAGCTTGGCTGCGGTGAGCAGCACATCGCTGGTGGACTGTGCGTAGTTGACGTGATCGAGGGGATGCAGCAGCGCGTATTCGCCAGGCCGATGCCCCATCAGTTGTAGCGCACGATTGGTCAGGACTTCATTGATGTTCATGTTGATCGACGTACCGCACGAGCCTTCGAGCGGATCAACGATCAGCGCGGCGGCATGCTGTCCCTCCGCGAGTTCGACACACGCCGCAACGATGGCGTCGCGCTGCGCGCCGCTCAATTTGCCGTGCTGCGCGTTGACTCGCGCGATCACCATTTTCGTGCGGGCGAGCCATTTGACGAATGCGGGGTAATGCGCCAGCGTTTCGCCGCTGTAGGGAAAGTTGGCCTGTCCACGTAGTGAATGAATGCCGTACAGCGCATCCATCGGGAGTTTGCATTCGCCGAGCGCGTCGACTTCAATGCGTTGATGTTCCATTGTCTTGCGGCTCCTGGAAATTGCTGGGTCAACTCTCAAGCGATGCGTGACGTGTCTCCGGTGCCCAGATCGCGCAAATCACGCCCCCCACCGCCAGCACGACGACACAAAGATAGACAGCGGCCTGGCCCCCGTAGATCGCAACGATGCTCGGAAACAGAAAGGTCGTCACTGCGGATCCGATTCGACTTGCGGCAACGGCGAAACCCAGCGCAGTGGCGCGAAGCTCGGTCGTGAACAACTCCTGCGGGTAGAGAAAGCAGAGGTTGTTGGTGCCGCTTAGCACGAGTGCGAATACCGCGAACAGCGCTACCACGGCCGTGCCCGGCAGGTGTGAGCCGAATGACAGACACGCAAGCACGATCGCGGACAGAAAGAATCCCCCTAGCAGGAACGCACGCCGGCTGATCCGGTCTACAACGAGCGCGCCCGCGACGGTGCCGAGCAGCAGGAACACGTTATAAATCAAACCCGCGAGAAACTTGTCCTGGATGTGCAGTGAGGCGAACACCATCGGCGAGAACGTACCAAGCGAAAAGTACGGGATCACGAGACACATGTAGAAGAAGCAGGCAATGAAGAGCCGCGTGCGCCATTGGCCCGAGAACACTTTTGTGATCGCCGAGCCGGAGGAGCCCGCTTGCGCGGCCCCTGCGGGACGGTTCAACACGATATTGGGGCCGATGTTGTCGCGGATGATCGCCATCGCTTCGGCGGTGCGACCTTTGCGTTGCAGCCACAGCGGGGATTCCGGTATGCGGACGCGAAACAGAAACACGACCGCTGCAGGCACCGCGCTCGAAAGCAGCATGACGCGCCAGATATCGGGACCATGGTCTTTGAGCAGGTAGCCGACCACATAGGCGCATGCGTATCCCAACGCCCAGGCGATGGCGAGCCAACTCAGCAGCCGTCCGCGCAGGCGCATTGGCGAGTATTCGACCACCAATGCCTTGCTGACCACATAGTCGAACCCTAGCGTTATGCCGAGCAGCAGGCGCAGGATCAAAAGCTGCGTCGGGCTGGTGACCCAGAACTGGGCGACGGAGATGACAGCAAAAAGCGCCATGTCGTAATTGAACAGCGCACGGCGTCCGAAACGATCGACGAACGAGCCCGCGAACAGGCTTCCTGCGAATAGGCCCGCCAGTGACGCCGCCCCGAGGATGCCGAGCCACACCGCGTTCAAATGCAGTTGTGGCGTAGCGATAGCAAGAGCAATGCCGATGATGCCAAGCACGAAACCGTCGCTGAATTGACCGCCTGTGCCGGCGAACGTCACGCGCAGGTGAAACGGCGTCAGTGGAGCGTTCTCGAACGCGACGGTCGTTGGGGGCGCGTCGGCCAGACTCTCGAAGCGCGTCCTTGTCGATATATTCATGGTTATCGGTCTCCTTGCAATCGCATGTGTAAAATAATCTTCGCAATTCTAGGTTCGCGCGGACCGCGCGGCGCGCTCTAGCCGCCGAATAAGGAATTCTTATGCTCACGTTTCGAAACGCCATTTTCTTGCGGTCCTCGTGCATGTCTCAAATGGGCGCCACTGCGGCGAGATGCAAGTGAGCAGGCAGCCCGACCGCCCGGTCGATCTCTATCAGCTCGACGTGTTCCTGACGGTTGCATCGCTGGGCAGCATGTCCGCAGCGGCTGGGGCGCTGGGCATCAGCCAGTCCGCTGTTTCACAGACCACTGCGCAGCTTGAACAGTCGCTCGGGCTGGTGTTGATCGACCGCGCGCGTCGGCCGCTGTCGTTGACGCCAGCGGGACTCTATATCAGCCAGAATGCGGAGCCACTCCTCGCCCTTGCCCGGCAGATGAAGGCGCAAGCGACGGAAGTATCGAAGAGCGAGGGTTCGTATTTACGAATCGGCATGATCGATTCGGTGGCCAATACCATCGGGCCCACGCTTATCAGACAGTTGTTGGCCCGTACGAGCGCACTGTCGGTGCAGATCGGAATGGCCACAGTGCAGGAAGAAGCGTTGCTCGGACGCGAGCTCGATCTGATCATTTCCACGAATTCGTTCGTCGATCAACCTGCGTTTGAGCACCAACTGCTCTATGAGGAGAGCTTTGTCGCCATTGTCCGTCGCGATGCGAGCCGCAAAGACCCGCCGCCAACGCTGCAGGCGCTCGCGGCTGCGGTGCCGTTTATCCGCTTCAGCCGGACTTCCACGCTTGGGATCCGGATAGAACGAATCCTGCGATATAACGGTATCGAAGCGCCGAGGAAGCTCGAGGTCGATCACGCAGATACCATGACCCTGCTGGTGGCACAGGGCTTGGGGTGGGCCATTACAACGCCGACTTGTCTGCTCCAGACCGGTACGCGGTTCGTCGACGCAATCGATCTCATTCCTGTCGAAAGAGGCAATTCCACGCGCTCAATCTTCCTCGCAGGACGACGCGGGGAGTTTCTCACCCTGTCGAGGGACATCGCCATCGCAGTGCGGCAATCGCTACACGAGTTGCTGGATTCACATTCCTGGCTGCGGCCTTATGTGCCTTCGAGCGGGACCGAAGCTGACGAATAGCGGCCCCCGTGAACAAACAGAAATTGTTGGAGGACGTTCCGCCTCGCGGCTTCCACTTGCGAGTGGCATTCAAGGGTACAGGCAGACAGTTCAGCCACGGTTTCGTGCTGGGAATCATCGGCATCGCCGTGAGGATGATAGAGGGCACACTTCATTTGAACGCGTTATGGATCGGTGCACGCGGTGCAGCGTGGCGCGAGAACGTCTCATGGTCGTGGTCAAGCAGACACTGGCGGTTCAAGTCCAATTGGCTGTTCCGGGTCGGCTTCTATGAGCAGTGAGTTGTCAAGTGCTGGTCAGCTTTGTGCTGATGTTCAGATCATAAGGGGCTCCTCGAGTATGGGCTGGCACGATCCATATTCGTAATGTCGGGTTAGAGCCGTCTCCTGCGCACGTGAGATCCAACGTCTCACCAACTTCTATCCGCCGGTGTTGTACCGGCCACATCCCTTATGCGCGTTGCGCCGGACAGTGCGATCCGGGAGATGCGCCCCATCTAAGGATCAGTTGCGTTGAGCAACCCGCCGACCCTACGGGCACATCACACTCTAACCTTCAGAACGTCGAGCTATCTGGGCGTGGTTTCATGCCGGCTTGAACTGGGCGCCGTCGGGAATGATTCCGTCTTTCAGGAAACGCCACAATGCAATCGCGAGGCGCCGGGCGACCGCAACGATCGCGATGCGACGCGCGCGGCGATTCGGGCCGGTGCCTCGCGTGCGCTCGTCGAACCACCGCGCCAGCGCACTGTCGGGCTGGTATCGCAGCCAGCACCAGGCCATCTCGACAAGCTGGCTTCGTACGCGTCGGTTTCCCTGTTTGCTGATGCCTTGATCGACACGGCTTTGACCGCTGTCGTATGGCTGCGGCACGAGTCCCACGCATGCACCAAGCTGGCGACGGTTGTTGAACTGGCGCCAAAACAGTTCAAGCACGAGGCGTGTTGCTCCAATGTTGCCGACACCCTTGAGCCGACTGAGGTAAGTGATCCGCTCACGCACGGGGGCAGGCAGACGTTCCTGGAGCGTGCGCTCAATCGCAGCGAGTTGCTGTTCCGCGAGCTCGAGGCGCGCGCATTCGCGCACTAGCCGTTCGCGCAACTCGTCCGGCAGTGGTGTGCCGTCGTAACAGGCGAGCTCACCGCGTCTAAGTAGTCCGGCGAACGAGCGGTGGTTGACGTTATCCCAGCAACCGAGCGTGACGAGCAGTTTGCGCATGCGGTTGGGGTGTTGCAGCACTTCTTTCTGCAACTGTCCGCGATCGCGAATCAGATGACGCGAGGCTTCATCCTGGACAGAGGGCACACGCACCACGCGCATGCGGTCGCGCTCGCCATGAAGCCATGCCCGCAGGTTGGTGACGAGTCTAATGACATCTAACCGGTCCGTCTTTGCGCGCCGTTTGTGGCGCTCCACAGGAATGCTCGCGGCATCGACCATATAACAATCGATGCCGCGAGAGCACAGCGCGCGATGGATCCAGAATCCGTCCTGCCCGGCTTCATAGCTGACGACTACGCGTACCTGCGAGGGCAGCGACCACTTATGCTTTTGCTGCGCGATCAGATCGAGAACGGCCTGGAGTCGCACGTTTGGCTGCGGTGCGCTGACCGTGTGGACCGCCGGCTGCTCTCTAAGTCCGTCGTGAAGCGCGACCTTCCACTTGGCGGCGGACAGTTCGAGCGACACGGCGAGAATAGCTTCGCCAGCGTCGGATCCAGTAACGTGATTTTTGTCCATAATGCCCTCCATTGAGCAAGCCTTGACCCGTCAATCTTACGACTCGGGCCTTGGCGACTCTCACGCTACATAGGATCTACGGAAGTTCGCCTACAGCGTGGGTAGACCACGCGTCATCGGACCATGAATTTCCGGGATCGGCCAAAAGGAGACTTTGCTTCCATTGCGTCGCCAGACATTCAGTCGGCGGTTCCGCCCAGCAAGCGGTCATTCGACTGGCGGAGGCCAGCGTCGGGACGTCGGCCATAGCACCTTCACGTCTCACCATAAGTACGGCAGCTGTAGGTTGTCGATTTCGAGCCGGCCGTCATCGCAATAGCGTGTGATCGCGTCCCATGCTTGCGTGGGTTCTCAGAAAAATCAGTCATTCCGGCAACTGCCTTTTCGTACGCGAAAGCACATAGCTTTTGACATAGCACCTGATCCGCACGGGCAGCCCCAGATACGCCAGCTTTTGAGCACCGTAATGACATTCGAGGAAATTAATTGAAAGGCAAGAAAGGGTCCGAAAGTACGCGTTCGCTGAGTGCGTACGCAGAGTCGAGGCGGCCTCCGCGGAATTGCGCGCGGCACTGATGTCCGCCAACGCGACGATCGAAAGCGCACGGACCGATCACGCGGCCGCGGTGGCCGCCATTCACGCCCGTTACGAAAGGCTCTCGCGGCAACTGCTGCTGGAGACGGAACATCAGCGACACGCACTGGTTGCCGGAACGTCCGTCACCGTTTGAACGGATCGCGCTGATCCACAGCGGGAAGCGCGACGCGCTGGGCCATAGTGGCCTGTATGACGAGGTCAAGGCCGTACTGCTCGCCGCCGAAGCACGGGTCCCTCCCGGCGACGCGGCGACCCTGGGCTGCTTGGCGACTTTAGGCTTTTCCTGCTGACCGCCACAGTGGCAAGTATTGTAGGTGCGTTTCTCATTCCCACGTTCCAGCGCTATTTCAGCCGCGCCGCCGAACACTTCCAGGCGAATCGCTCGATTCCCCGGCTTCTACTCCATATCTTCAGTCGCAGGGGCGTGAGCTACATCCGGATCGGAGCGCGCCTTCCTTCGCGTCACAACGTCAACCAACTGGCCGCGGGCGCTGGCGTTTCCTGGAGGGTCATCGGGCTCAACGTGTTCGCGATGGCGGTATGGAACCGACATCCGACTTTGCGCCCTGAATCGTTGGTAATCCGCAGGTTATTTGCCGACCACAGTAGTGAACGAAAATCCGCTCAGAACGCGAGACGCGGCGCGACATACCCGCCATAGTTCATCGTCGAGACGCCTGTTCCCTGGGTCGGCATCGTGTAGCCGGCTACGAAGTGCCCCTGGATGTACTTGCTGCCCTGGTCCGCACTGTCGATGTGAAAAGCGGCGAATGCGATGATCGGGACGAGTGTCTTGTTCTCGATTTGCGTGCTGACTGGCATGAGGACGGTCGTTGCCGTGGGAATGCTCTTGTAGACAGCCGCCTTGACGCCCGGCTCAATGTAGATGCTGTCCCCGATCGACAGTGAGGTCGGATTCCCGTTGTCGATCAAATTGACGACCGTCGGCGTGTCGTTGGCGACCACGAGAAACGATGTCCACTGCCCCGCCTCGCAGGAAGCGCCATATTCCTGGCCGTTGCCGACCTGGAACTCGTAAGGCTGGCCTGCCGCGTCGACCTTGGGCGCATTCTTCGTCGAGTCCCAATATTGGTTGTACACGCATTGATCCATGACCATGGGAAATAGCGCTCCGGCAGGCACCGCGGAAGGCGGCGCGATAACCGCCACGGCTGTTGCGCTGTCGGCCGTCGTCGGCATGCCGAGCAGCGAGCCGAGCAGCAGGTGCACGAGGCCGCCGTTGCTCGTGGTATTGCGGGAGATCGTCACCCGTACCGCGGGTTCCAGCAATTGGCCCGCCGGCGCCGGCAGCGTGACCTTGCCCGGCGCGAGCAGCGTGGGCGACGACGCGGCGACGTCCCAATATCCGGCCGTGACCGATCCGCTCGTCAGCTTGGCGCCGTCCGACGTATTCAACGCAACGGCCGCCGTTGCGGACGAGGCCGCCCCCGCCCAGTTCGGTCCGCTGGTGCTGCCTTGTGAGAGCGCTCCGGCGCCGGCGAGCGCCGCCGCATCGGCGCCGTTTTGCAATTCGCCGCTGACCGTGAAGACACGCGGCAGATCGATCGCAAAAGCCCCGATGATCAGCAACGCCGTGAACGTCAACAGGAACCATAGCGTTACCGAACCGCGCTCTTGCGATCTCGCACGCACGCACGGGCGCAGGCGCTCGTCGTGGCGCACGGGCGGCCGGCACAGCGTCGCTGCCGCGGCTTGGTGGGAACGCACTCGTTTATTCACAGTTTTTCACCGCGACCGCCTTCACCGTAATAGGCCCCGTTATCGCACTGAATGCCGAGCCGAGCACAACACCGTTGTAGGTATAGCTGATATTCACCTGCAGCGGATTGCTGCTGCCGGCCGATGCGCAGCCGCCCGTCGGGGTCACGCTCACGGTGGGGGACGTGGCCGTGCCGCTTGTCACCAGACTGTTCTTCGTATAGGCAAGCGCAACATTCTGGATCTGGGTTTGCGTATAGGACGGCACGCGCAGCACGACGCCCTGGCGCGCCGCTTCCCCCGCGGCATTCGTGATCACGGCCTTGTCGCACAGCACCATGCTCACGTCAACGATGCCGAAGAGCACCATCAGCAGGAACGGCGTTACCAGCACGAACTCGAGCGAAACGCTGCCGCGCGCGCGAACGCGGGCACCGGAGCCGGGGCACCCGTGCCGCTTCATTGGAGCACTCCGCGAGCAGCGGCACTTGCTGCCGACACCGGCCGTGTTTCCCCCCCGCCTGCAACACCGGCAACACCCGCGTCGCCCGCGTCACGCCTCGCGGTGCCGAGACGCTCGCGCAGTTGCCGGTAGAAGCGCAGATTGTCGTCCGCAGATTCGGCCGGCATGTCGGTCACCAGGATGCGCCTCGCCGCCTCGCTGTTGCCGAGCATCCCATACGCCAACGCGAGGTTTTCGCGAGCCTGCGGCGGCGCGTCAGGCAAGCCGGCGATATCGAGCAGCACATTGGCGCCTGCGCGCACATCGCCGGCCAGAATGAGCGACAAGCCGAGATTGGCCTTGAGCCCCGCGACCTCGGGGTGACGCTGCAAGGCTGCGCGATAGACCGCCTGCGCTTGCGCGTGCTTACCCTCGAGATCCAGCGTGGCGCCAAGCCCCTCGGCCGCTACCGCCTGGTCCGGGTGGGCTGCGGTGAGTTCGCGGTAGCGCTTCTCCGCCTCGTCGAGCCGTCGCTGGCGCAGAGCGACGCGTGCGAGCCCGAGCACGGCGCGCGCATCGTCCGGCGCTACGGCCGCAACCTGCCCATAGAGGACGCCCGCGCGCGAGAGATCGCCACTCTGATACATCGCATCGCCGAGGCCGAGCTGCGCAGCTTTCGATTGCGGGTCGGTCTTCAGCACTTTTTCGAAAAGCGACAGGGCAAGCGGCGTGTCGCCGGCCGCGAGGGCGCTTTCGGCGACATGCATGTCGGCCTGCGCATCGGGCAGATGGGTGGCGGCGGCAGGCTGTGGCGTCACGAAGTGATTGCTTGCGCATCCGGTGGCGAGCAGCGCAGCGGCCAGCGGTGCCAGGAGCGCGGCGAAGGTCTTGCGCGCGAGCAACGGATGAGATGAGTTCAATCTAAGCTCCAGAAACCTTGCAGCGCTCAATGGCCGCGAAATACGGCGATGAGTCGAATGACGGCCGGCCCCGCCGCAATGAGCGAGACGGTCGGCATGATGAAGATCATCATCGGCAGCGTCATCTTCGGTGCGAGCTTCGCGGCCTTTTCCTCGAGCGCGACCATCTGCATGGCCCGTTCGGTACGCGACAGGGTGCGCAGCGATTGAGTGATCGGCGTGCCGTACTTTTGCGACTGCACCAGTGTGGTCACCAGTGCGCGCATCGTGGGCAGGCCCACCCGAGCCGACATCGCGCTGAGTGCCCGCGCCGTGTCGCTGCCGATACTGAGTTCGTCCGCGGTCACGGTGAACTCATCGGCAAGCGGCGGGCAGATAACGCGCAGCTCGCGCGCCACGCGCTTGATGGCAACGACGAGACTATTGCCTGCGTTGGTGCAGACCACGAGCAGGTCGAGTGCGTCGGGCAGCGCTGCGGCGATCGCCTTGCGACGATGCCGGATGAAGAATGCGAGCGCATATTCCGGCAACATCATGCCGATGACGAACGCGCCCGCCATCAGCAGCGCGCGAATCGTAAAGTACTGGCCGACCTTGGGCAGATGCCCGCCGAGGACGATGGCGCCCAGCGCGAGACAGGCTCCCACGACAATCTTGAGCCCCGATATGACGGCGATCGCACGCCGGTCGCGAAATCCCGCGCTGGCAAGACGCATGGCCACTTTGGCGCGGTCTTCGGCCTGCACGACAGGCAGCCGTTCGCCGAGCGCGGCGATCCGTTTGGCGAAGCGCTGCGGCATGCGCTTCGCGGCGTCGGCCATCGCGCTGTTGTCGACGCCCACGCGGGCCACGCTTTGCCGTGTGCGCTGGGCAATGCGCGCGCGGTGGCTCCTGTCGCGCAGGACCAGCCACAGCGTGAAGCCTGCGAGCAGGACGAGCAAGGCGGCATTGCGCCAGAAGTCGGCGTTCATCATCGCGAGGTGTCCAGGTTCGAAATCTTGTTGATCGACCACAGCCCGATCGTGAGCAGCACGGCGGCGAGGGCGAGAATCTTGTGTCCGGCCCGGGTATGCGTGAGCGTGTCGAGATACGGCCGATTGGCGATATAGATAAAGCCCATGAGCGCGAACGGAACGACTGCGATCATCTTGCTGGCGAGCCGCCCTTCCGCCGTGAGCGCCTTGCTTTTTGCGCGGATATCGCGCCGCATGCGCACTATGCCCGCGAGGTTCTCGAGCGTATCGCCGAGATTGCCGCCCGTTTCGCGTTGCAGGACCAGGCAGACCGAAAAGAACGAGAAGTCGGCGAGTCGCAGGCGCACCGCTGCCTGTTCGAGCACCTCCTTCAGGTCGGCGCCCACGAGCAGCGCATCGCCCATGGTGCGAAATGTCGTGCGCACCGGCTCCTCGCTTTCGACCCCGGCGACGCAGATCGCCTGCACAACGGGAATACCGGCACGCACCGCGCGAATGATGAGGTCGATCGTATCGGGAAAAACGGCGAGAAAGCGGTTCCTGAAACGCGCGATCTGCCAGTGATAGGCCCAACGCACGACGAGAACGGGGATTGCGATGCAGGCGAGCACGCGCAGCGCGAGCCCCACAGGAACGAACGCAGTGGCGATCACCGATGCAATGAGGGCAGCGAAAGCGATGACGTAAATCGCGCGAACACCGCCCGGGCCGCTGACGGTGCGTACGCGTTCATGCCAGGCCGAGACGACGGCGAAGAGTGCGTCCTGGTCGGCGAGGCTGCGCTTGGGGTGCAGCAGTTGCTCCTGAAGACTCGCGTCGCGCTCGGCGAGGGCGGCCTTGCTTTCGTCGCGCACCCTGGCCACACGTGCGCGGATGCGCGTACCCGCCTGCTGGCGTGCGATGCCGCGCAACGCGTGCACGATGAGCCCCCCGACCATGAGGGCGAAGAAGGCGCCGAGGCCGATGACGTCCGCGGGTCTCATGATTGCATCGCCGTGAGCAGCGCCTCTTCGAGGCCATAGTAGGCAGCGCGCTGGGCGAATACCGGACGCAGCGACGAGCATTCGAACATGCCGCGTACCTGCTCTTCGTAAGCGGTTCCGTTGTAGCGGAACGTGAACAGATCCTGGGTGATGACGATGTCGCCTTCCATGCCCGCGATCTCGGTCACATGAGTCACGCGCCGCACGCCGTCGCGCATGCGTTCGATTTGCACGATCAGATGGACGGCGCTGGCAATCTGCCGCCGGATCGACATCAGCGGCAAATTGCCGTTGGCCATCATCACCATGCTCTCGAGCCGCGTGATCGCATCGCGCGGCGTGTTCGCGTGGACCGTCGTCATCGATCCGTCGTGGCCCGTATTCATCGCCTGCAATACGTCGAATGCTTCCGTGCCGCGCGTCTCGCCGAGGATGAGCCGGTCCGGGCGCATACGCAGCGCGTTGCGCACGAGGTCCCGTTGAGAGATCCCGCCAAGGCCTTCGCTGTTTTCGGAGCGCGTCTCGAGGCTGACGACATGCGGCTGTTGCAGTTGCAGCTCAGCGGCATCCTCTATCGTGACGACGCGCTCGGTTTCGTCGATAAAGCGGGAGAGCGCATTGAGCAGTGTTGTCTTGCCGGAGCCCGTGCCGCCGGAGATGACGACGTTCAGGCGGGACGCGGTTGCGATGCGCAATACGTCCACCATCTGCGTGGAGATGTTGCCTTGCTGCGCCATCCGGCCGAGTGTGATGTTGCGTTTGGCGAACTTTCGGATCGAGATCGATGCGCCGCGCAGCGCGATCGGCGGCAGCACGACGTTCACGCGGCTGCCGTCGGCAAGACGTGCATCGACCATCGGGCTGCTTTCGTCGACGCGCCGCCCGATTGCCGCTGCGATGCGCTGCGCCACGTTGATGACGTGCGCGTTGTCGCGGAACTTGAGCGCCGTCAGTTCAAGGCGGCCGCCGCGCTCGACGTAGACCTGGTCCGGTCCGTTCACGAGAATATCGGTGACGCGTTCGTCCGCGAGCAAGGGCTCGATTGGTCCGATGCCGAACATGTCGTTGAGAATCTCGTCGACGACGAGCGTCTGCTCGGCCAGCGTCAGCGACAAACGCTCGCGGGTGGTCGTCTCGACTGCGATCTGCTCGATGCCCGTGCGTACCTCGCTGCGTGACATCATGAGCGCCGCCGACATATTCATCGACGCAAAGACGGCCGAACGAATTGCCCTGAACGTCTCGGAGCGGATCAGCGCTTCATTGCGGTCCGCGGCTGAGTGGCTCATTGCTGCGGGTGTAGCGCTCGACGAGGCCAGCGGCGTCTCGCGCTTGCTCGCTTCCGGCTCGGCTGCCGCGGAGCCGGTGACCGCCCCGGATTCCCGAGGCTCGTCGTGATCGGCGAACGACGGACTGGTCGAGAGGGGGGTGCGCCGGCCGAACATCAGCTCACCTTCCGCGTGGGCAACAGGCGCTTATACCATGGCTCGCGGGCCACTGCCGTGTCGCTGCCCGTGATCGCATCGGCCAGCGACACGATGGCCGATGCGAACGGCGAGCGATGTGCGTGGGCAAGCCTTCCAGCTTCACCGAGGTTCTCGGCGAGGGCAAGACTCTGCGGCTCGTAGGGCAGCGAATGCACGGACCCGCGTGCGAGCGCGTTGACGAAATCGTCCTCGCGAACGCGCCCGGGCACAGGCTGCTGTGCTTCGTTGAGCAGCACCGTGATGGCGGGCGCGGCGTCGAGGGTCTGTGCGAAACGGCAAAGCCGCGCGGCTTCGCGCGCCGAATGCACGGAGAAGTCGGCGACGACGTGGACCGTCGAGCTGCTATCGAGGGCTTCCTCGACGAGTCTGCCCGCGCGCCCAGGCAGATCGAGCATGATGTAGTGGAAGTGATGCTTGAGCATCGTGACAAGCTCGCTCAGCGCGCCCGTGCGCAAGGCGAACTCCTGGTTGTACGGGAGCTCCGCCGCAAGCACGAGAAGACGATCGCTCTGGGCAACGAAAGCCTGATTGATTAATTGCTGGTCGAGTCGCTGCGGGTTCTGCAGCAATTCAATAAGCCCGTTGTTGGCGGCGACGCCGAGCATCGACGCGGCCGCGCCGCCGTACGGGTCGAGGTCGACATAAGCGATCCGGCGCCGCGTCGTGTCGGCAAGATGAGAAGCAAGTGCGGTGGCGATTGTCGTGACGCCGACGCCGCCTCGCGCGCCAACGAACGAGAGCACCTTGCCCGTGCGTGCCGACGTGCCGTCGTCGATGGCCGTCAGCGCGCGCCGGACGAGTTCCGCGGTGAGCGGCTTGACGAGATAGTCCTGCACGCCGATATGCAGCAGGCTGCGATAGAGCCCGACGTCGTTGCGCTCGCCAACGACGATGACTGCAACCGAAGGGTCGACGGCCTCGGCGAGCCGCGTGAGATCGGAAATCGGCATCGTCGATCCCGTCACATCGACGATCAGGTGGCGCGGCGACTCCTTCAGTGAAGTCATGATCCCGACCGCGTCGTCGAGCGAACCGAGCGTGACGTGCGAGGTCGCGATGCCCTGATCGACGACGACGCTCTTGACGACCTCGATGCTTTGCGCGTCGGAGACGACGGCGATGAGTTTCTCGGCGCCAGACGGTTGTGCCCGGCGTTTGAGGATGTTCGATTCGAAAGCGCCCATGTGTGCAATCTCCGTTAGCGAGATCCCGACGACGAGCCCGTCGTCGAGTTCGACGAAGATGACGAAGAACTCGAATAGTCCGAGCTCAACGGTTTCGCCCGGTCTTCCTGGTAGCGCCGTACCGCGCTCGCGGCGAGCGGTGCGTCCGCGCCCGCGTAGGGCATGGGCGCCGCGAGGTCGGCTGGGCGCGCGAGCATCGCGGCCAGGTTCGAGTAGGTCGCGCAGCCGAACGCCACACCGGGCCGCGCCTGGCCCGCATCGCGCATGCCGGAGTGCTGCGTGAGCGTTTCGCACGCTGGCGGCGTCGCGCGTCCGCCGTCCCCGGGCGTAAAGCCGATCACGGATGGATCGGGCATGCCGAGCGGCGGCCGCGCCGCCATGCACGACGTGAGGCAGGCGCTCGCCACACCGGCGAGAATGGTGGCAATGAGGGAGAGCCGAGGATTCATTGTGGTCTCCATATCAATAGACGAAGCCCGCGGCGCCAACGAGGCGGGGCGAATTGCCCGCAAGCGGGTCGGTCGAAAGCGACTGGCGCACGGCATATTCGATGTCGCTGCTGGGGGTGATGACATCGTCCAGCGCGCCGCGCAGCCGGCCCGGCCCCGTCGGTCCGACGATATACGGTGTCACGATGACGACGAGCTCCGACTTGTTGTTCTGGTATTTCGTCGACGAGAACAGCTTGCCGAGAATGGGCAACCCGCCGAGGCCGGGAAGCTCGGAGAGCACGTCGCTCGTCGAACTCTGCAGGAGTCCGCCGATTGCAAAGCTCTGCCCGCCTGACAGCTCGACGGTGGTTTCCATGCGGCGCACGGTCAGCGCCGGGACCACGATCGAGTTCAGCGTGATGCTATTGCTCGGATCGATCTGGCTGACTTCAGGCCGTACGGTGAGGCTGATACGGTTGTCGGCGAGCACGGTCGGGGTGAAGTTCAGCGCGACGCCGTAGGGTTTGTACTCGATCGTGATCGTGCTCGTCGTGCCGCTCTGGGGCACGGGGATCGGCAGCTCACCACCTGCGAGGAAGCTCGCCGTCTGACCCGACATCGCGGTCAGGTTCGGCTCGGCCAGCATCGTCAGCAAGCCTTCCTGGTCGAGCGCGTCGAGTACGCCTTCGATCGACGTGCGGCCGGCCTTGAAGCCGCCCACCACCGAGAATGCACCACCGGCCGGCAGGTTGAACAGATTCGTCGTCGCGTCGAAAATGTCCCGCCCGTTGAACAGCCCACCGAAGAAGTTGCCGCTCGCGCCAATGGCATTCCAGTTGATGCCGAGCTGCTGCGTAATGTTGCGATCCACTTCGGTGATGCGCACGCGCAGCAGGACCTGGATCGGGTGTGCGATCGAGAGGCGGTTCACGAGTTGCTCGTTGGCGTGAAGATACGGTTGCAGCGTTTGCACAATGGCATCGGCATCCGCCGCGCTCGGCACCGCGCCAGTCACCATCAATGAGCCGGGCGCACCCGACACGGTGACCGCGAGTTTGGGAAAGCGCGCGTCGATGAGACGTTGAATCGAGGCCGTATCCGTCGACACACTGATCGTCTTGCGGAGAATTTCCCGATTGTTCGGTCCGAGTGCAAAGAGTGTCGTCGTGCCGGACTTCTTGCCGAGCACGAACACCGAGCGGGGTGTCGGCACATGGATATCGGCAACGCTCGGGTCGGCGACGAACACGGCAACGGCGGGCTGCGGCAGCTGGATCAACGTGCCACTGCCTGCTGCAACTGGCAGCACATCGGCGGGCTCGCTCGCCCATGCCGCCCCCGTACCGAGGCCGCAGAGCGTGACAATGGCAAGCAGCGCGGCGCAAATGCCGGTGACGGCAGGACGGCCGCCTGCGCAAAGCCGCGCGCAGCGTGAAAACAGCTTGCCGTGTGTGATGCTGAACATGTGTCGTCCTATGATCCTGCGGAGATGGCGGGAGCCGCGTCGGCGTGTGCGGGAGCGGCGGGCGGCGTGCCGGTGGGCAGCGGCGGCACGCCCGGCGCGCCCGTCGACGTGCTGCCGGGCAATTCGCCGTCTGCCTGGTCGACCTTCGAGCCACGGTAGATGACGACATGCGGCGCCGCTGCCGGTGTTTTTGCCGAGTGCGACACTGCCGGCGCGCTCACTGCGCGCAATGCGCGCGAGACATCGCCGGCCCACACGGGAGGTGTGTGCGTCATGGCGACATCCTCGACGTCCGGCGTGCGCCGGTCACGCGTGGCAAAACTGCGCAGCGCAAGCGAGAGCGTGCCGAGGTGAGCCGCCACCGTGATCGTCTGGGCGCTCGCCGGTGTGACTTCGATGGTCACGGTGCGAGCGGTCGTGCTCGGGGCATTCGTGTTCGAGGCGCTGTCGTCATCCTTCGGCCGACGAAACGCTGTACCGACCGCTAGCACGCGCACGCGCTCGGCGACCGTTTCCGATTCGACCGCGCGCGCGGGGGCGACCTGGGCGCCTGCTTCGGCCCGCATCTGCTGGGTCAACAGGATGTCGACATAGTCGCCAGGCTGAATGAGCCCTGCATTGCCCGACACGTCGTCAACGGCAACGGAGATCGCGCGCATACCAGGCTTGAGCGCGGCCGCAAGAAATCCGGGGGCGCTCGGCAAAATCACGTCGGCAACGCCAAGCGGCGTCCCCGCGCGTACCGCGTGCCGCAGCAGATCGCCCTTGAGGTCTTTTGCGTCGCTGCCGTTGGAGGGTTCTTCGATGAGCGCGCCGGCCGGGACCTGCTCGCGCGGCATCGTTTTCCAAACGAGGTCTACGTCGCGCAACAGCAGTCCGTCCGGCAGATCGTCGGCTGCGGCGCGCACGTGCATCATCGACGATTGGTGCGCCACACGCGGGCTCGATGCCGAAATGTACAGCGCGCGGATGATGAATGCGCCCATTGCGGCGATGACAACGAGCGCGGCTAGCTTGATGAAGTTTTGCATATGGGCGGCGTTGTATTCAGGCAAGCGGCGCACGGCTCGTGCAGCAATAACCTTAGGTGGACTCACCGAATAGTCGAAACATGGCGAGCGTCGAGCAATGACCGGCTGTGGGCTGCAGCAAGACTGCGACGATGCCGCCCAACGCGAGCGCGACGCCATACGGGACGCCCCGCGCCGGTGCAATCCAGTCAAGCTGCCTGCTCACGCCCGCGAGGGCGGGAATTCGCTGCATGCCGGCCACTGCGAGCACTGCGAGGGCAACAAGCAACCCGCACAACGAAACGACCACCAGCACCGGCCAGGATTGCGGCCCCGCCCAGAGAAAAACCGCGGCGGCGAGCTTCGCATCGCCGCCGCCGAGCCAACCCAATCGAAACATCAATGCAGCCGCGGCAAGCGATGCCGCGCCCGCGGCCAGATGGATGTCCCATGACGCACGGCCGAAACCGGTCATGGCGGCGTTGACGAAATACAGGGCGACAAACGCGGCCACGGCGGCATTGGGCAGACGCCGCATGCGCAGATCGAAACCTGCCAGCATGATGAGGGTCAGGCAGGCACCTGCTTTCACTACGCCGGGGGCTATCATCGTTTTCCGAATGTGCCGAGAAAGGTGGTCTCCGGCTCACACGTGCTCGTGCTGAGCCGGAGCATCACGACCACTACATTGCTTGGGTTGCCTTTGTGATCAGCGTCTGGAAAACGGACTGAAAGCCACCGGCACCTTGCAGGAACGTGCCAAGTGCGACCAGCACGGCGACGATGATGCCGCCCAGAACAGCATATTCCAGCGAGCTGACGCCGCGCTCGTCGCGCGAAAGGGAACGGATAAAACGCAGCATGAGAAGACTCCTTGTTAAGTAACGCCTGCATGACAGGCTTGCTACGCCGATTGGCTACGAAGGAGGACCGACTCATCCCCCCAACCCCGTCTAACGGCAATTGGCCGGCAAGCTTGAGCCCATCGCGCGCAGACTGGGATCCGGTGTGGACGCCCTTCCTTGATGTCTATCGTATTTCCGGTCGCAGCAATGCGATCCATTGAATAGAGGCATAAAACAGTTCCAGTTTTGCCTTATAAGAGCTTTTCAGGTCATACGAATAGGGCATGCGCCGTAACGCTCAGTCGCAGAAATGCAGGATCGAGCCGGACCTAACGCGGGCATTTCGACATGCTTACGGCACTGCACCGCCAGACAGTGGGCCGGGCTTGCTCAAAGCCAGGTGCCACCCTGGCCGTGAGGCGGCACAAGCGCATGCGCGGCGTCGCCGACCGGCGTCACGTGGCCTTTGCGCGAGCGGCCGGGCGGGCCGCGACGCGCGCTCATACACTCGGTCCGGCGATCCAATCGAATCGAAGCTCGACGTTGTCATGGCCGCGGTTGTCACGCCGAGTTTTCGGTTATGCAGGTAGGCTTTGCGCGCAGGCGCGGCAATCGCTTGATCCCGGACTGGCATGGCAGATGACTCTGGTTCGTATCGGGAGCACGCGAGGAACGGCCCGAGACCGGTGTCAGGCGCCGGCGCCCCGAAACGATTATGTGCCAAACGCCGGTTTGGCCCCATTGTCAGGACCATCCGGTCCGCCTCTAAAATCAGCCCTCGTCGCTGCGCCCTTTCAGGAATTGATGGAACACCGCATGGATCACCCACTTGCAATGCAAGGGAGCCAAAATAATGAAGTTCCTTGTGCGCTTCTTTACAATCGTCCATGGGGTGATGGCCATTCTCTTCACCTGCGCGGCGCTGATGTTGATTGCGATTGCTGCTCGCATCGGATCGATTGCATTGGCGAGTCAATGGGACCAGGCAAGCGCGCAATCCATCATTGAAGCTTTGGGGCTGCTGGCCGGGGCCGTTGTCGCCTTGCAGATCGCCGAGACCATCGTAGAGGAAGAGGTCATACGGGAGGCTGACGTGAGCGCGCCGACGCGGGTACGACGTTTCATGTCACGATTCCTGGTGGTTGTCGTCGTCGCGCTTGCCATCGAAGGGCTCGTGGCAACGTTCAAGGCGCTGCACCAGGATCCGTCGCAGCTTCGATATGCGGCCGGACTGATTGCGTCGACAGCCTTGCTTCTTGCCTCCTGGGGGCTGTTCGTCCACCTGAACCGGTCCGCGGAAGAGTTGGAGCCGGAGGCCATGGCGGACACGAAACGCGAAGACAAAAAAGTGCAATAGTCCAGTGCCGAATGGGTTGCCCGAATACGGGACGTCACGCCTCGCTGCGAATGGCCGCTTCAGAGAAATACCACTGTCCCTTGTGGGTCGCCTTCGGAAGTTCGAAGCTACGTCGGGGAGATCGTTCGTCGGCTGTCGACGAACTTCCGGGCTCGGCCATGACGGGTCACTCGCGTTTTGTGCCACTCTGACATTCAGACGGCGGCGCAGTCCGGCAAAGCGGCCATTCGATCTCTGTCTCCCACATTTTTAGGGTAAGGCGAGGCCTTGCTGTCAGGCTTCGATCGGACGGCGCCGGGCACCGAGCACGTCGCCGTGCCCCACGCGATGCATGTCGTCCTTTCGAAATAGAATAACCCGCGCGGGATGCCGCGTTCGACGTGACCACGGCCTACTCACGGTCGGCGCCTGCCGGTGCTTCGCGATTCGCGTAGATCGATATCCGGCCACGAACGGATGCTTCCAGTACGGCCCTTCCCAGCACAAAATCGCCGAGGCAACGGGCACGCGTCCATTACCTAGACGGCATATCGGATGATGCTCTGATCTTGAACGTTTGCGACCAACTCGTCGGCACGAGATACAAGCCGAAGGAGCAATGGAGTCGTATTTGCGTTGTTGTATCCCAGGACGAGATCAATTGTCGGAGGCACGTCGTCAAGCGCCCGGGCAACAACATTCGGTGTCAGCATATTTTGCGCATACAGGGGGATAAGCGTAACGCCACCCGTGGACGTGACGAGTGACATTGCCGACGGCAGATTCTCGCCTTCATACTCCGCCCTGAGCGTGATCCCGACTTTTGATGCGTAATCCTCAATCACGGATTTCAATACCGGAGATGTCCTCGCTGAACTGACGTAAATTTCGCGGGCAAGATCCTGCGGCCGAATCTTTTTGCGTGACGTCAGGCGATGATCCGCCGGCAGCACGGCGATCAGGGGCTCCTTTGCCAAGAACTTGAAGGACAGGCCAGAGGTTTGCGTCTCCGGACGAAGAAAGGCAACGTCCAGTTTCCCTCGCATCAGCCCGAGAGCAAGTTCTGGGGAGGACTGACTGCACAGCGTTATTTCGGCCTCCGGCGCCTCCTCCCGGAGGATGCGTAGCGCATGGGGTAGCCACACAACTTCCTGCCCGGCAAGGAAACCCATGGACAAGACAGGCTTTTCCGGCTGTTCCGCCCGCCGCGCGCCGTCAGTAGCCGCTTGAACTTGCAACAGCGCCAGGCGCGCGTGATCAAGGAAAACTCTCCCGGCGGCGGTGAGCGCCACGCCACGTGCCTGGCGCTCCAGCAACTTCACACCGACTTCGGATTCCAGGTCACGAATCTGCCGGCTCAACGACGGCTGCGACGTGTGCAGTCTCCGCTGAGCGGCCGTCAATAGGCTGCCTTCCTCCGCAACGGCAACGAAATATCGCAAATGTCGAAGTTCCATTGGATCTCCGATATGCCTTCAAGGCATAGGTAAAGTCTTACAAAGCCTTTGTCCTCAGGGAAAGGGACGCCTATCTTTGCAGTAGCTTCCGTCTAGGCATCGACGGAAGCACCGCAGTCAAACCAGTCGAATCCTGGAAGGAGAGGGCAATGTCTATAGATTTCAAGCTTAGCATCGTGTTCTGCCGCGGCATCCCATAGCAGCGTTGTCGGAGTGCGCTCCGTTCGCACGTTTTCAGATGCGCATTGTGAAATAAATCTTCGAAAGAAGCCGCTGGCAGCATTCTCGATGCCGCGCGGAGCACCAACACTTCAATCAATCTCTTATAGGAGGTACCAGCGATGCCTACGATCACCACTCCGGACGGCGTAAAGATCTTCTACAAGGACTGGGGGTCCGGTCAGCCGATCGTCTTCAGCCATGGCTGGCCCCTGTCGGCCGACGACTGGGACGCCCAGATGATGTTTTTCCTTCAGAACGGCTACCGTGTGATCGCCCATGACCGGCGCGGGCACGGTCGTTCCGAGCAAGTCGGCACCGGCAACGACATGGACCACTGGGTCGCCGACCTCGCTGCACTGACCGAGCACCTCGGTATCCGCGACGCGATCCACATCGGGCACTCCACCGGCGGAGGCGAGGTGGCCCGCTACGTCGCTCGCCACCAGGAGCGGGTCGCCAAGGCAGTGCTGGTGGCCTCGTTGACGCCGAACATGGTGAAAACCGACGCGAACCCTGCCGGTCAGCCGCAGGAGTTTTTCGACGGGGTTAAGTCAGGCGTGCTTGGTAACCGGTCGGAGTTTTACCGGGCAGTCCCGGAGGGTCCGTTCTACGGATTCAACCGTCCGGGCGCCAAGCCATCTGAGGCGGTGATCGCGAACTGGTGGCGCCAGGGCATGGCCGGCAGCGCCCAGGCCCACTACGAGACCGTCTTCTCCTGGCTGGAGGACTACACCGAAGATCTGAAGAAGATCACTGTGCCGGTCCTGGTCATGCATGGCGAAGACGACCAGATCGTCCCGTTCGCCAGTGCGGTGCCGCGCGCGGTCGACCTGCTCGCGAACGGTAAGCTGAAGGCATACCCTGGCTTTCCGCATGGCATGCTGACCACCCACGCGGACGTCCTCAACCCTGACCTTCTCGCGTTTATCAAATCCTGACGGGACGCCAACCCGAACCAGAACTAGGCAATTCGAGTGGCGCGCTCCACGGGTGCGCCACTCAACCTACGTGTCCGCTTAGGGTTGGCTTGCGCCGGTCGAGCCGCCCCACAGCGGCCATCCGACACCGGGAGGCACATTGCGCTGCGTGTTCACCTTGCGAACGCGCGTTTATAACGAGGCGTTAATATAAGTTTTCCCGCCGTCTCATTCCCCGACGGCGTCGGCGAGCGGCGCCCCTTCGAATACGAGGCATCCGCGCACGATCACGACATCGCGACATCACAACGTGCTTAACCTCCAAGCTCCTGCGGCGTTAGCTTGAGCACCACCACGCCGACGATGATTGCGGCAATCCCGGCCCACTGCAGCGCACTCGGTCGCTCGCCGCGCACGAAGAAACCGAGCAGCGCCGTGACGCCGCTCGCGAGCGAACTCAGCACAGTGACGATCGCGACGTGCCCCGTCGTCGCGCCGTACGCGAGCGAGAAGAAGCCGATGAGACTGGAGATGCTGATCGACGCGACCACCGGCACGATCGCGCGCGGCGGCGCGGCGAGCCGCCGTCCGCCGACGAGCGTCGCGAACAGGATCACGACGGCCGTCAGATAGTAGACCCACAACGCGCTGACGACACCCATGCTCTTCACCGCGAACGCGCCCTGCAGCCAGAACCCGAGGCCGAACATCAGCGCGGACAGCAGCGAGAAGCCGATCGATGCCGCCGATTCGGGCTTCCCGTCCGACGACCGCGAGATGCTCGCGAGACACGCGCCGGCGATGCACAGCGCGAGGCCGGCGATCGTCAGCGGCGTGATCGACTGGCCGGTGACGAGCGACAGCAGCGTCGTGACCGCGCCGTACAGCGAGACGATCGGCGCGACCACTGATGCCTTGCCGATCGCGAGCGCCTTCAGCAGCGACGCCATCGCGGCGAGGTTGCAGACGGCGGCGAGAATGCCGACCGCAAAGTCCGCATCGAACGCCGTGATGCCCATCGATGCGGGCCGCGCGACGAGCACCGCGCTCAGGATCAGAAAGCCGAGCGTCTGGCTGTAGAACAGCGACTTCGTCACGCCGACGCGCCGCGCGACATGTCCCGCCAGAAAATCGGTGCTGCCCCAGCACAGTGCCGAAATCAGGCCCATCAGAATTGCCATCTGGATTCCTCGTTTGTCGCGATTCGAGTATCGTGTGCGAGATCAGCCGACGCCGACCTCGACGGCTTGCGCGATCGCGCGGGCATGCTGCATCGCTTCGTCGCAACTGCTGCCGTGCGCGAGCACGACGCCGAGAATCGAGCCGAAGTTGCGCGATGCCGATGTCGACTCGAGCGGTGTACGAAGAAAGCCGCTCGCGATGTAATTCGCATGGTCCGACGTGAACGAGATCGTCTCGATGCGTCCGTGTGCCGGACTGAACACGAATGCGTCCGCAACGAAGTCGTAGCGCTCGCCTTCGCGCGCCTCGAACGGACGATCGATGCCGCACGCGAAAACTATCAGATGCGCGAGCATGTCGATACCCGTAGACCGCAATACACCTGTCTCCGTTGCGACAATAAATCTGTCACCCATTGAAAGGCCGGAGTAAAGGGGTATATCTTTCTCCTCAAGGCTCAGGCCTTGCAGCGTTGCAGAACCGTTTTAGCCATCCTGGTGGTGCGAAGCTTGATGACGCGTCCGAGCAGTATGAGACTTTGAAACCTTGAGGAACTGGTAGGTCGCTATTGTTGATTCCCAGTGATGGCAAAACAGGTCGGACCGCAGGAACGCAAACCTGAACACACCCTCGGCCATAAGGCGACGCTCGTTCCGTCGCGTCGAATGACTCCAAGCAGCAGGATTACTGCCTTTCGCGCCATCTTTGTTCTGTCCATTCATCCCGTCCACATATTTTCAAACGGCGTTCAGCTATGCCGGATCGGCGGTTCTCTCAGAACCACGCGATATGATTTCATGCCTTCGCGCTGGCGGGTTTTGCCGGACTTGCGTTCGGAACTGGAGGTATGCGCTGCATCCGCTCACCGGCCATACGGCGCGTGACTAACGCGGCGAGTGCCACATCGGCAAGGCCGAAGCCGAGCGACTTGAATACAGTAATATCTCCGGTAAAGGCTCTAGTTTGGGTTGTTCCGCTCCCAACGGTGTGACCAAGCTCAACCACATTGTCCCAATCGACGATACCTGGCCGCGCCATCAGGAGATCCCCCGCTTCGAGTCGCGCCTGTTCTAGCGATTCGACGACGAGCATGCCGGCGCGGGCGAGCACCGTATCGTCGAGTTCACGCGTGTCCGGCTTGCTCGACCCAATCGCAGCGACGAACGCGCCCGGTTTCACGTGCTCGCCATCGAAGAGAGGCGTCGTGCTACGCGTAGCTGTCACGATTACATCGGCAGCCTGAACGGCTGCTTGCGCGGCGCTTGGTTCGAAACGTATGCCGGGAAAGCAATGTTGCATTTCCTCGACCGTCTCAGCGACGTGCTCGATACCGACGATCAACACGCGCTTGATACCGGAGTCTGCGGCGATAGCACGGATATGTGCCCTGGCCTGGAGGCCGGTGCCGAACACCGCGAGAACCCTCGCATCGGTTCGCGCGAACGCTTCGAATGCAATGCGCGTGACTGCTGCGGTACGGTACTCGGTGAGCGCATCGCCGTGGACGATTGACAGCAGACGTCCATCGTCATTCGAAAAGAGCGGGATCACGAAATCGAACTTGCCTCTGTGAGTCGAATACACTTTCGCGCCGCACACGCCTGCGTTCGGCAGAATCGCTCCCATCGTGCTGAGCGTGATGTCGTCGCCCCTGGTTCTGACGCGCGGCTGAACCCGTGCCTGGCCCCTGCCATGTTCTTCCAGCGCGAGACGCAGTTCCTCAATCGCGTCGCGCATCGTGATGAGGCGGCGCACGTCGTCGTCGGTAATGAAGTGCATGATGTGTGTTTTTTGTGTGGACCGTTGTGAAGAAGCACGCGCTTCAGTAACGCTCGAAGACAGCTTGCAACGCCTGCAAGTCGCGGGCTTGTGTCAGTGCCAGCATCAGAAGGATGCGGGCTTTTGAGGGAATCTGATCCTCGACGGTGAGCCAGCCGTAGGCGTCGTCGGGTTGCGCGCCGTTACGCAACACGATGCCACTGCCGGTGCGCGATGCGCGCACGACATGAACGCCTCGCCGGACAGCATCGCGCAGCGGCTCAATGAGATGTGCTGCGACGTTGCCGTTGCCGGTGCCCGCATAGATCAAACCTTGCGCGCGGGCGGTGATCGCGCTCACTGCTTCCGGTTCAAGCGCGCCGTAGGCGTAGACGATGTCGACCTGGGGCAATGGCCCGAGCGTCTCGATCGACCACGGTGTCGCGAGCGTATGGGCACGCGATGGATGACGGTAGTAGCGTGGCTGACCTTCGATCACGTAACCAAGCGGGCCGTACGGTGAGCGGAACGCCTCGATCTTGAAGCTGTTGCTCTTCGCAACGTCTCGTGCGGTGTGGATTTCGTCGTTGGCGAACACGAGTGTGCCGAGGCCAACCGACGATGGGTGTGCAGCGACCGCGATCGCATCGTAGAGGTTCAGCGCCGCGTCGGAACTCATTGCCGACGGCGGGCGCATCGAGCCAACCACCACCACCGGTTTGGCGCTCTTGAGCGTGAGATGAAGGAAGTACGCGGTCTCCTCGATCGTGTCGGTTCCGTGCGCGATCACAGCGCCATCGACGTCGTGTTGCGCGAGCAGTGTGGACACGCGCTTACCGATCGCGAGCAGATGCTCGTTACTGAAATTCTCGGAGCCGTTTTGCAGCAACTGCTCCGTGCGCAGATTCGCCAGCGCGCAGGCATGGGGAATCGTGCTGAGAATGTCACCAATGCCACGTACAGAACACTCGTATGCGGATGTGTTGTTGGCAGCCTTGCCCTGACCGGCAATCGTGCCGCCTGTGCCGATAACGATGATGTTGGCCTTTTCTGTCATGCGATGTCGATTATGTTGGGAGAGTGAGCGCGTCACGAAGCGCGTCGCCTCGCGGGTTCAATGCGAAAGAGCAAATGTGCTGCGCAGATCCTGGCCGTTGCTGTTTGCCAGCCACTGCGCCAGCAGTGCCGCCGAACCCGTCGCAAGGGTGAAGCCGAGCGCGCCATGGCCGACGTTGAGCCATAGATTGCGGTAGCGCGTCGGTCCGACGATCGGCGTGCCACGCGGCGTCGCGGGGCGCAACCCGGTCCATTCGTTATCCGGACAGGATCTGACGATGTCGGGATACATTGCAGCCGCCTCTGTTCGCAGCGTCACAAGGCGTGTGGGATCGGGCTCGAGCGAATAACCGTCGATATCGGCGATGCCCGCGACGCGCAGCCGCTTGCCAAGCCGCGCATACACTACTTTGCGGCTGAAGTCGGTGATGCTTACGTGGGGCGCAGCCGTCTGGGGTTGCAGGTCGAACGTCAGGCTGTAGCCTTTGAGCGGATAGACCGGTACACGGATGCAAACAGACTTCAGTAACCGGGCCGCAGCCGCGCCTGAGGCGACGACGACATGATCGGATGGGAGCGGCGCACCGCCGCTCCAGGCTTCGACACGGCCGCCCGATTCAGGCCTCAGACAATCGACCGATGTGTTCATCAGGAACTGCACGCCGCGAGCGCGCAGCAGCGCTTCGAGGCTCTTGCAGAAGCGTTGGCAATCGGCCGTGTCCTCGCTTGGCGTATGGATGCCGCCCGCGAGAGAAGGCCGCAGGTGCGCGAGCGTCGGTTCTAGCTCGACGCACGCGTCGGCGCTCAATGCCTGCTGTTCGCAGCCGAGTGTACGCTGGAATTCAAGCAGTTTGACCGCGCTCTGCATCGCACCCGCGTCACGATGCAGCACGAGCTTGCCGGAGCGGACGAAATCGAAGTCGAGTGAGGGTTCGGCGGCGATCAGTTCGTGAAGCAGTGTCCGGCTCAGGAACGACAGTGACAGCAGCTTGCGTGTCGTAAGTTCGCTCTGTTCGCGCGTGCATGCTGACAGAAACTGAAAGCACCAGCGCCACTGTTCGGTGCTCAGTTTCGGGCGAAAGCGCACCGGCGAGTCGCTGCGCGTGAGCCAGCGCGGCAGCTTCGAGACCACACCAGGGCCGGCTAGCGGCGCAACATAGCTATACGATAACTGGCCGCCGTTGCCGGAGCTGGTCTCGCTCGCCACCTCCGGATGCCGGTCCGCGATCGTGACCTCGTGGCCGGCCCGGCTCAGGTAATACGCGCTGGACAGACCAATGACGCCTGCACCGAGGATCAATATCCGCATACTGCCGCACTCGCTTTTCTTCGTGTGTTTGCATGGAGGCCGTTTGCCGCAGATGCGTCATCAACCCGTCGACCGGACTGTACGGGGCCGTCGACGTCCCGGATTGCATCGATCTGCCCGAAAGTAGAAGAATCGCGACAGGCACGTGTGAAACATGATGGTCGGCGTTGAGGGGCGGCGTTGAGCCGACCCGATGAATCATGCGGCGGCGGTGCCCCGCGATGCGCGCAGCTTGCCGGGCGTCACGCCGTACGCCTCGCGAAACACGCGGATGAAATGCGCGGCGTCCGCGAATCCGCATTCGTAGGCGATGTCGGTGATCTTGCGGGTTGTATTGACGAGCATCCAGCGCGCGTAACGCAGGCGCGTGCGCCGGTAGAATTCGTTCGGTGATGCGTTCATCTCGGCCATGAACGCGCGTTCGAGATTGCGCACGCTGGTGCCGATCATCTTTGCGATGACTGCGATATTGAGTGGCGCTTCGAGGTTTTCTTCCATCAGCAGCACCGCGTGGCGCACGGTTGCATCTTCGACCGACAGGTAACCGAGCGCCGCGCGCCGCTCGACGAACGACGAGCCGCCCTGGCGGCTTACCGTCATCTGATGAATCACTTTCGATGCACGGTCGGGCCCACAGTGCAGACTGATCAGGCGCGCGGCCATTTCCACCACGGAAATGCCGCCTGCGCAGGTGATGCGGGCGCCGTCCATGAGGTAATCAGCATGCGTCATTACGCGGAGCGCGGGAAACATACGCCGGTAATCGTCGAGGTGGAAGCTGTGCACGCAGGCAACGTGGTTTTCCATCAGACCCGCGCGCGCCAGCACGAAACTACCGGTGCACACGCCGACGAGCGGAATGCCCGCGTCGGCAGCCTGTTTCAGGTAGTCCCAGTAGCGCCGGTCGACCTGATCGAGATGTGGCAGCAGCCCGCCGATCACAACGAGATAGTCGAATTGCGCAACCTCTGGAAACGTGGACTGCGCCTTTACCACAATGCCGCAGCTCGCTTCGATCAATTCGCCCTGCGTGCCGACAATCGTCCAGAGACAGCGCAGCTGGCGGCTCTGATCGCCACGATCGGCTGCGTGACGCAGCGCATCACACAGGCCGCCCAGCGACAGCATCGGAAAGCGCGGCCACAGCAGGATGCCGACACTCAGTTCCGCGCCCGAACGGCTCGCCCGAGCCTCAAGGCTACGCGGCAATGCATCCAGTTGTTCGACCAGATCGTGAGCGGTATCGGTCACTCGGGTGGGATCGGCGGCAGTCGGCATGCGCAAACTCGTGGGCGGATAGCATGGATTATACGGTGACGCATTGCGAATCGCTGGCATGCGGCCTTGCCGCAATTCTTCTATTTTCCGGCAGATCGATGCAATCCCAACGTATTGTGGCTGCATAAATTCAACCCCGCTAACGACCGGCGCCGCATTGTGAGACACAAACGATCCGGCGATGGCAGGAACACTGCCGGCATTGCAGCGGCAGACGGCCGAGTGTTTCCGATCGGCGGACGGCCATGGCCGTCCGCCCCCGGCCAACCACAACTCTTTTTTTGGGTGAAGCATGAGCAAAAGCACAACTTTGGGTCGCGGCATGGCGACCGTCGGCATTCTGGGGACATTGGCGGCCGCTGCAGTGGGCGTCGCCCGTGCCGACGAGATGGTGAAGATCGGCGAGGCCGCGCCCGTGACGGGGCCGGCCTCATATCTCGGCAAAGACACCGAGAACGGCGCCCGCCTTGCGATTGAGGAGATCAATCAGGCGGGCCTCGTGATCGGCGGAAAGAAGGTGACGCTGGTCTTCGACGCGCAGGACGATGCGGGCGACCCGCGTCAGGCCACCCAGGTCGCGCAGAAGCTGGTGGATGACAAGGTCGTTGCGGTGGTCGGCCACATGCAGTCCGGCTCGACGATTCCGGCGTCGAAGATCTACAGCGATGCAGGCATCGCGCAAGTGTCACCGTCGGCGACGAATCCGGCTTATACGCAGCAGGGCTTCAAGACCACCTATCGCGTAGTCGCCACCGATGCACAGCAAGGGCCGACGCTCGCCGACTACGCAGCGAAAACGCTGAAAGTAAAGAAGGTCGCCATCGTCGACGACTCGACCGCATACGGCCAGGGTCTTGCGGTCGAATTCGAAAAGCAGGCAAAAGCCAACGGCATCACGGTCCTGTCGCACGACGCGAGCACCGACAAGGCCGTCGATTTCCGCGCGATTCTCACCAAGATCAAGGGCGAAAAGCCGGACGTGATCATGTATGGCGGCCTCGATGGCACGGGTGGCCCGTTCGCGAAACAGGCCAAGCAGTTGGGTATCGCGGTGAAAGTGCTGGCCGGAGACGGCTTGTGCGCCGACGACCTCGCGAAACTCGCCGGCGATGCGGCCGACAACGTAATCTGCTCGATTGCTGGCGCGCCACTGCTGAAGATGGCCGAAGGTCCGGCGTTCGTCGAGCGCTACAAGAAGCGCTTCGGTTACGCACCGGTTCTGAACTCACCGTTTGCATACGACGCGGTGGGTGTCATCGTCGATGCGATGAAGCGCGCACAATCAACCGAGCCAGCGAAAATCCTCGCTGCGATGCCTGCCACCAATCATCAGGGGGTGCTCGGCGAGACGCAGTTCGATTCGAAGGGCGATCTGCGGCACGGCGTGATTTCGCTGTACAGGTACGTCGGCGGCAAGCAGGCGCTGCTCGACGTTGTGGAGAAATAGACCGGTCCTGGCGGTAGTTGTTGTTGTACCCGTATCAATCTGTCTCCAGTTTGGTCGTTGCTGAGCGGCACGGGAGCGTGATCCCTGTGCCGTTTTTTTATGACGTCGCGATTCCGAGGCGCACATGGAACCCGTTCGCACCGCCGCGCATTAGCGGGAACGGAGGTTCACAGAGATATAAGGAGAAGGAGACATGGATATCTTCATCCAGCAGATCCTGAACGGACTGGTGCTTGGCAGCGTTTATGCCATCATCGCACTGGGCTATACGATGGTTTACGGCATCCTGGGCATCATCAACTTCGCTCACGGCGACGTGTTGATGGTCGGCGCGATGGTCGCGCTTTCCGCCATAGGCGTGCTGCAGAACCACTTCCCCGGCCTCGGCAACGTGCCGACGCTGATCATCGCGCTGATCATCGCGGCAGTGGTTTGCTCGCTGGTCGGCTACACGATCGAGCGCGTGGCCTACCGGCCGTTGCGTAAAGCGCCGCGTCTCGCCCCGCTGATCACCGCGATCGGGGCGTCGATCCTCTTGCAGACCCTTGCGATGATGATCTGGTCGCGCAACCCGCTGCCGTTCCCGCAGCTGTTGCCCACCGACCCGATCAACGTGATCAAGGCCACCGACACGACGCCGGGCGCCGTGATCTCGATGACCGAAATCGTGATCATCGTGGTGGCGTTCCTCGTGATGGGCGGACTGCTGCTGCTCGTGCACAAGACCAAGCTCGGCCGCGCGATGCGTGCGATCGCCGAGAACCCGGGCGTCGCGAGCCTGATGGGCGTGAACCCGAACTTCGTGATTTCGGCGACCTTCATGATCGGCTCGGCGCTTGCCGCACTGGCCGGCGTGATGATCGCGTCCGAATACGGCAACGCACACTTCTACATGGGCTTCATCCCCGGCCTGAAGGCCTTTACCGCGGCGGTGCTGGGCGGTATCGGCAATCTCGGCGGCGCGATGGTGGGCGGTGTGATCCTCGGCCTGATCGAACAGTTGGGTGCGGGCTACATCGGCAACCTCACCGGCGGTGTGTTCGGCAGTAACTACCAGGACGTGTTCGCCTTCATTGTGCTGATCGTCGTGCTGGTGTTCCGTCCGTCGGGTCTGCTCGGTGAACGTGTTGCGGATCGGGCGTAATCGAAGGGGACACTAGAACATGACTTCCATTCAACGAATTGAACCTTCGACAACACTGATGCCTGAGAGGAATCCTGCAAATCGTCGGATCGTCGGTATCCTGACTGCGGCACTCGTTGCTGCCGCGCCCATGATCATCGGCGCGGCCGGCGGCAACTACTGGGTCCGCGTGCTCGACTTCGCGATGCTGTACGTAATGCTCGCGCTGGGCCTGAACGTGGTGGTCGGCTTCGCCGGCCTGCTGGACCTGGGCTACATCGCGTTCTACGCGATCGGCGCCTACACGGCTGCCTTGCTGAGTTCGCCGCACCTCGCGACACAGTTCGGGTGGATCGCGCATCTGGCTCCGAACGGGCTGCACGTACCGATCTGGATCATCGTGCCGATCGCGATGTCGTTCGCGGCGTTCTTCGGGATCGTGCTCGGTGCGCCGACCCTGCGTCTGCGCGGCGACTACCTCGCGATCGTGACCCTGGGCTTCGGGGAAATCGTGCGGATCTTCCTGAACAACCTCGACCGTCCGGTGAACATCACCAACGGCCCGAAGGGGATCACGGGGATCGATCCGGTGCAGGCGGGCGGCTTCAGCCTCGCGCAGACGCACTCGCTGTTCGGCTTCCAGTTCCCGTCGGTGTACTCGTACTACTACCTGTTCGTGCTGTGCGCGCTGTTCGTGATCTGGACCTGCACGCGTCTGCAGCACTCGCGTATCGGCCGTGCATGGGCCGCCATCCGTGAAGACGAAATCGCCGCGAAGGCCATGGGCATCAACACCCGCAACGTGAAGCTGCTGGCGTTCGCGATGGGTGCGTCGTTCGGCGGCCTGTCGGGCGCGATGTTCGGCTCGTTCCAGGGCTTCGTGTCGCCGGAATCGTTCACGTTCTGGGAATCGGTGGTGGTGCTGGCGTGCGTGGTGCTCGGCGGCATGGGCCATATTCCTGGCGTGATTCTCGGTGCGGTGCTGCTCGCGGTGTTCCCGGAATTCCTGCGCTCGACGATGGGTCCGCTGCAGAACATGATCTTCGGCCACGAAATCGTCGATACCGAAGTGATCCGTCAACTGCTCTACGGTCTCGCGATGGTCGTGATCATGCTGTATCGCTCGGAAGGCCTGTGGCCGTCACCGAAGCACGAAGACAAGATTGCGAAACTGGCGAAACGCAGCGGCAAGAAGCCGGTGCGCGCCTGAGCCTCGCTGGAGAAATCACATGCGCGATAACGTAAGCAACAACGTGGGCACCGGTTCGGGCAGCGATCAGATCCGCCTGTCGGTGAAGGGCGTCAACAAGCGTTTCGGCGGCTTGCAGGCGCTGTCCGAGGTCGGCCTGCAAATCAAGGCCGGCCAGATCTACGGCCTGATCGGCCCGAACGGGGCCGGCAAGACAACCTTCTTCAACGTGATCACGGGTCTGTACACGCCGGATTCGGGCGAATTCAAGCTCGACGGCGAGAACTACACGCCGACCGCGGTGTATCAGGTGGCGAAGGCGGGCATTGCGCGCACGTTCCAGAACATTCGTCTGTTCGGCGGCATGACCGCGCTGGAGAACGTGATGGTCGGGCGCCACGTGCGCACCAGGCACGGCCTGCTCGGCGCGGTGTTCCAGACGCCGGCCGAACGCAAGGAAGAACGCGAGATCAAGGAACGCGCAATTGAACTGCTGGAGTACGTCGGCATCGCGCAGTACGCGGACTACACGTCGCGCAATCTGTCGTATGGCCACCAGCGTCGTCTGGAAATCGCCCGCGCATTGGCGACGGACCCGAAGCTGCTCGCGCTCGACGAACCGGCGGCCGGCATGAACGCGACGGAAAAGGTCGAGCTGACCAAGCTGCTCGACAAGATCCGCGCGGACGGCAGGACGATCCTGCTGATCGAACACGATGTGAAACTCGTGATGGGTCTGTGCAACCAGATGACGGTGCTCGACTACGGCAAGGTGATTGCGCAAGGTCTGCCTTCAGACGTACAGAAGGATCCGAAGGTGATCGAAGCTTATCTGGGTGCGGGGGTCCACTAATGGCAACGGCAATGTTGAAAATCAAGGGCCTGCAGGTCAACTACGGCGGCATTCAGGCAGTCAAGGGCATCGACCTCGAAGTCGCGCAGGGCGAACTGGTCACGCTGATCGGCGCGAACGGCGCGGGCAAGACCACGACGATGAAGGCGATCACCGGTCTGAAGCCGTACTCGGCGGGTGACATCGAGTACATGGGCCAGTCGATCAAGGGCATCCCGGCGCACGAACTGCTCAAGCGCGGTCTGGCGATGGTGCCGGAAGGGCGCGGCATCTTCGCGCGCATGTCGATCGTCGAGAACATGCAGATGGGCGCGTATCTGCGCACGGACACGGACGCCATCAAGGCGGACGTCGATCGCATGTTCGGCTTCTTCCCGCGTCTGAAGGAGCGCGCGTTGCAGTACGCGGGCACGCTCTCGGGTGGCGAACAGCAGATGCTGGCAATGGCGCGCGCGATCATCTCGCGTCCCAAATTGCTACTGCTGGACGAACCGTCGATGGGCCTGTCGCCGATCATGGTCGAGAAGATCTTCGAAGTGGTGCGGGCGATCTCGGGCGAAGGCATGACCGTGCTGCTGGTCGAGCAGAACGCGCGTCTCGCATTGCAGGCGGCGAACCGCGGCTACGTGATGGACTCGGGTCTGGTCACGATGTCCGGCGACGCGAAGCAGATGCTGGATGATCCGAAGGTGCGGGCGGCGTATCTGGGTGAATGAGACATTTAAAGGGTCGCCCGGCAGGTACCGCCAATTTACCGACCCTGAGGTGAGGCCAGGAACTGCTACCGGACCGTTCGGCCCTTGCCTTGCATGCCTTGCGCGGAGATCTCGGGCTCGCGCTTGGACGATACACCTTTCTCGTACCTACCGAAGGACATCATGGAATCCATCGCTAACCGCCAGTTTTCCTGTCGTTCAGAATGTTCTGAGCCGGTGGGAGTGTCATCCTCTAGAATCGACGCTTCGGTGCCAAAGGGCGCGATTGCGGAAATTTCACGGTGCAATAAGTCCGTGGGGCTATCCGTAAAGGCGATGTTGCGGCTAGCCTTTGGCAGCCTGCTGGCAAGCACCGTTGTCGTCGGCAGTATTGCGCTGATCCAGATTCGCGGGATCGGCAAATCAACGCAACTGATCTATGACCAGGGCTATGTTGCGAGTATTGCTGCCGAGGAGGCTCGTGACTATATGCTGCGCGCGAGCCGCGCACAAAAATCGCTACTCACGGCCTCCACAGCAAAGGAACGCGACAACCTGGGCGCCGAGATCGACAGCGATCTGGACAACATCAACCAGCAACTCGCGACTATTCAGTCGCTCTCGAACGACGCCGACAGCATCGTTCTCGACAAAAAGCTGGGCACGGCAATCAATGGCTGGAGTGTCAACCTGCGTGCTTTTGTCAAACTGGTGAAAGGACAGTCGATCGATCTGTCGCAGATGAACTGGCAGGTGGGAACAATGGACGGCTCTGGTGCAAATAGGATGTTTTGGCGAGACGTTTATAAGTGGTATGGATGCCTTATCGATTGAACAGGACGGCATTCCAGACGTCGGGCGTAGTGGCATCCTTGAGGCCGAGCTTCGCGAGATTGAACTGCCCCTTGCGAATGCGATGCATCAACTCGATTCCTGAAATCGTGGTCGCAGCGCTCCTGAATCGCTTGAAACCAAGCATAACCTTCGTGCGCGACTTGATGTTCCGATGGTCCTGCTCGATCAGGTTATTCAGATACTTCGAGGATCTAACTTCGGTGCCGGCAGGAAGTAAGCCCTCAGCCTTCATCTCGCGCACGGCCCGGTGCGAAGCAGCATAGCCGTCGAGCGTGATCGTGAGCGGCGGATGGCCCTGATGCTTAATGGCCTTCCTGATAAACGCTTTTGCTGCTGTTACGTCACGTTTGACGCGAAGCATGAAGTCCACTGTCCTGCCAGACCGATCGACTGCCCGATAGAGGTAGACCCACTTGCCGCGAATCTTCAGGTAGGTTTCATCGACACGCCATGACCGCCCTGCGGGCGTGCCGAAACGGTTCCAGCTTTTGACGAACTCCGGCGTGAAACGCTTCACCCAACGGAGGATCGTGGTGTGCGCCAGCGACAAACCCCGCTCGGCCATCATCTCGACCAGATCACGCAAACTGAGCTTGTAACGAAGGTACCAGCGCACACACAGAATGATGATCTCACGATCAAAATGCCGCCCATCGAACAACCCACCCCTAGTCTTCAGCTTGCTCATCATCAGCCATCAATTCGTTTGTTTCGACAACTCTAACCGATCTCGTCATCCCTATTTGCACCAGAGCCACTTCATCTACATTGCGCGGGACGACGAATACCAGTGTCCAGCCGGTGAACGGGCAATCTACCGTTTCACCCGGGAGGAACATGGTATGCAGTTACGCCGATACTGGAGCAGCGCCTGTCCTCAGTGCCCAATAAAATCGCAATGCACGCCAAGTCCGTATCGGCGAATCACCCGATGGGAACACGAGTCAGTGTTGGAAGGTGTTCAACGTCAACTCGACCAAACGCCTGAGGCAATGACGATACGCCGACGCACCGTCGAACATGTCTTCGGGACGTTCAAGCACTGGATGGGTTACACGCACTTCCTGACACGCCGGCTACCCAACGTGGGCACCGAAATGAGTCTTAACGTACTTGCCTACAATCTCACCCGAGTGCTGCGAATCCTGGGGTTCAAGAAGACAATGAAGGCGATGCGGCTGGTGGGTGCGTGAGCACCCCGTAGGTCCTAAAACAAAGCCCTTAAACTCGTCTGGAACGCATCAGAGACGTTCACCTTCTCGTCGTCGCCGTGATGACCGCAAAGGCAGTCGAACGCGCCGCCGGGGTCAGAGTCACGCGTCGAATCGCAATTCCATCGGGTTTCCACACGACCTGGGTCGATTAGCGCCCTCGAGTCCGCCACGAAGTGACGTTGGTCTCACCGGCGTCGTCTTCTTCGTGCCGCAACCGTGGCAATCCGCTACTTTTGCCCCCCTTCCTGACTTCCGCCATGTGTGCGGCGGTGGGGCACATGCGTGCCCCACCCGAGTGGATTAATCGTCCAGCAAGCTCCTGATCGAAGCGGTGATGAGGTCCGCGTCTTCTTTGCATACTGACGGCAAGCCAGCGCGATGTCCCCAGTCGGAGCGGATCGGCAGCAGCCGTGCATTGGACATCTGCTCCACTTCGAGCCGATTATCCTCGACCTGGAAGTAAAGATCGGTATCACCGGGCATGATCAGGGCCTTGGCGGTGATCGCACGCAGCGCCGCATCGAAGTCGCCGCGATAGAGCTCGTTGTCCGCGATATTGGCGTGCTGCCACGTCCAGAGGTGCGACAGCAGATTGTTGGCGTCGCGCTTGAGGAAGTTGCCTTCCCACGAGAAGACCAGATAGTCCTCGAGCGACGAGTGCCCGGACTTTCGCCACATCTCCGACCGATAGAACGTCTGGGACATGGCCATCGCCGCGTAGCTGCGTGCCATCGCGCGCAAGCCCCGTTCGGGATGCCGCACGAAATAACCGTTTTCAAACGCGGGATCGGCCGTCAGGGTGGCGCGAATGCCCTCCAGAAAAACCTGGTTATGCGGCGAGCACTTCGCCGCGCCGCACAGCACGACCAAGCGCTCAACCATGTTCGGAAACAGGGCTGCCCAATGATAGGCCTGCATGCCGCCCATCGACCAGCCGAGCGCCAGGCGCACCGAGCGGATGCCCAGCTGTTCCGTCAAGAGCCGATGCTGGATTCGCACGTTGTCCATCATTGTGAAGTTCGGCCAGCGGTTGCTGTTGTATGGCACGCTGGCATTGCTCGGCGAAGACGAAAGCCCATTGCCAAACAAACTTGGGATGACGACAAAATACTTGTCGGTGTCGAGCGCCTTGCCAGGACCGACCATCCAGTCGATGTCGTAGTGATGCGCGGCAAACGAGGTCAAATAGAGGATGACGTTCGATTTGTCGTTGTTGAGCGTGCCATAAGTTTGGTAGGCAAGCTTTGCCCCACGGAAAGTCATGCCGGACTGCAACACCACGTTGCCGGCATCGAAGGTGAAGTAATCATCCATCTGTTGAATCGTCAGTGAAGTAAAAGTAATGGTGGCTGTAATGATCGCGGCAAGCGCAATAGCACATGGCCGCAATGGGCGGGGCAGGCATCAAGCGCATCGACAAACGTGCCGCAAACGCTCCGCTTGACCTCATCGTTATACGGATTGACGTTGTCTACATCGAAGCGCGTTGCAAATTATCGCGAACTATTGAATTCTGCGCTGTGCCAGCGCAGCGTTGCAGTTTGCCGGGCGATTCCCGGATGGGCACCTTCGATTCGTCCGTGCCGGTGGCGGTTCAGCGGGAAAGGGTTTCCAGACGCGAAATTGATGTCGCCGGCGAAAGCAGGTCAGGTCCTGTAGGTTGCAGGGCCGCAGCAGCAAGGTCTCAGTCCGGCCAGTTGCTGCCATTGGTCAACAACTGTTGACGGACATTCAGCCGGCCGTTCTGTCCAGGCAGCGGACGTTCGCCTCGTCCTCTACGCACACACGGTGATCGCTCCATCGGGTGGTTTCGTGGGCCGCAAGAGCGATGGTGAAGCCCGCGCCGAAACCATCTGCATCGGTTTGCAGCGAACCATGCATGGACGCCGGGTTCATGACCCAGGCTCTCCCGGCGGGCGCATGACCTCCGCATAACCAGATTGACTCTACCCGGGCGCCTTTCGTCGCGAAGTTCAGGCCCGCTACATGATGATCCATACCTTGTTCAGGCTTATTCCTCCAGAGAATCACGCTCGCGTCTTCAGGCTCATAAATCGTTAAACAAGACTTTGTGGTGACATTCAAAATCGGATGGCATAACATTGATCCGCCGCATCTTGTTTCAGCCGGCCCTTCGGCGGCAGCTCTGTTTAGGCCGGCAGGTTTGCCGTCCTGCGTACTCGTTAATTTAAAAAGAAGTTAACCAAGAGGCGATTATGTCGAACAATCTCATTGAGCATGTCGTGGGGAAGCTGGGGAAAGAGAATTCCACTGCATGCAAGATTTGTGGGGGCACTGCTCAACCATTCGATTTTGTCGATTTCAACAAGACATGCGATAAGAGCATTTATCCATCTGGGCTGCTCGGAATTCCGGTGCTCTACAGGAAATGTGCCGACTGCTATTTTATTTTCACGGATTTTTTCGACGACTTTACACCAGACCAGTGGCGAACTCATGTCTACAATGATGATTATGCGAAAGTTGATCCAGACTACGAGAGTAAACGCCCTCGAAGCAACGTTATGAAAATAAACGTTCTTCTGATTGGTCGTAAGAATAAAATCATCGGTTTGGATTGTGGCGGTGGGAATGGAAAAACCTCCGCTCTTCTAAGAGAGCAGGGATGGGCATTCGATTCTTACGATCCGTTCGGGCATACCGATATGTCGCCAGAACGAATGGGCCGCTACAATTTCTGCTCAGCAATGGAAGTTTTCGAGCACTCGCCAAATCCAGTCTCATCGCTTCAAGATATCGTTGGGAAAATGGCATCCGGGCGCGTAATGATCGTGATCGGAACAGGTATACATGACGGCATCGTTTCGGCGCAAACAAGGCTTTCCTGGTGGTATGCCGCGCCGCGTAATGGCCATATCTCCCTCTATTCGCGCAGGTCAATCGAAGTCCTGGCATCCAAATTCGGCTTGTCCTATGCGAGCATTTATCCGGGCACACATTTACTCACGCGGGACATTGGAAAGCGCGAGACGTTACCGATGCGATCGCGCCTGCACTTGGTCTGGCGCGTACGGCACCCGCTTGGATCTGAGCAATAAAGTGCTGCGGTGAGGGCTACCTGCTGGATTAATAGGAGCATTGCTGCCTGTTCTGATTGAAGCATGCAAAATAAAACCGCGTACTTCACGACGAGGCACTGACGCGTCGGGAAAGGGTTGAATGGGCGCTTTTCGCCGATTGCTTCGCGCCTGTCCCGAAGGGACGAACGGCCGGCGCAGCTTCGAAGCGGTCACTGAGATGCCGCTGATACGAGCGGCAGAAGCGGGTCGACATGAGCCAGTCGCGTCGCACTGCAGTCGGCCACAGACCAGGCACATCGGCGTCGTGTCGACACGCTACACCATGATGAATCCGTGCCGCATACCGAGCATCACCGCTTCGGTGCGGTTGGTCGCGCCTAGCTTGCCGAAAATGGAGGAGAGGTGGAATTTCACTGTGTTGTCCGAGATGTCGAGTTGCCGCCCGATCTCCTTGTTGCCAAGTCCTTCTGCGAGCATCGTCAGTACTTCGATCTCGCGCAAGGTCAGGGTTTCGAAGAACACACCAGACGCCGTCTGCCGCGGCGGTCTCCGTCCGGCCAGCAGCCTCCCGAGGATCTCTGACGACAGTACGTAAAGGCCCGTGGCCGCAGCTTCGATGGACGCGACGATTTCGCCTGGCATCGCGTCACGCGGCAGGATCGCCATCGGATCGCCCGGCAAAGCATCAAGAATCCAGTCGCTGTCCGCCGCATCGGTCAACAGGACGAGCGCCAATGGCGCGTGCCCTATGTCGAATCCAGCCCTGAGTGCGTCGCTCGCCTCCGGCTCCATGTCGATCACGACCACATCCGGGACTGAACCGGCAAGACAGTCGGCGAGCATTCCAGCGTCGGCTGCGCTGCCCGCGAATTTGAGTGCCGGATTCATCTCGACAATCGCTTGCAGGCTTACGCGCACCTGCGGCGAATCCGCAATAACCGCGACCCGGACCGGGCTCATCTGTGCCATCTGTCCATCCGACATTTGACCGGTTCCGGGACCTCACCGGCACGAATCCCGTTGCGGGCGTTCGCCCACGGTTACCGAACACTGGTTGCGTTCGCCGCCCCGGATCAGCGCGATGTTCAACCGCTGTCTGATGCTCCCGGAACCAAGCGCGGTGTGCACGTCGTCGATGTCGCGACAAGGCTTGCCGTCCAATTCGATCAGCACATCGCCCAAGAGCACGCCCGCTTCCTCCGCCGGACCGCCCGACGCGAGCGAATTGACCAGCAATCCACGGTCGGAAGACAGGTTCATTTTTTTGATCCACGCATCCGGCAGGTTCACCTGCTGCGTGCCGACGCCAAGGTAGCCCCGTGAGACGCGCCCGTTAGCCAGCAGTTCCTCGGTGAGGCGCTCGACGGTCATCCCGGGGATCACAATGCCGGCGCCACGCGCAAGCGCCGATGTGCAGATGCCCATGACCTGCCCGCGCACATCCGCGAGGGCAGCGCCGGAGAAACCCGGGTGCAGGCCGCCGTCCAGTCGCACGAATGCATCGATCTGACCGCCCCTCCAGGTGCGCCAGGGACCACCAGCGCTGCCTATCACGCCAAAATCGGCACTGGTGCCGAACCCGTCCCCCCGCGCGACCGCGAGCACAAGGTGGCCTGCCTTGAGTGAGCGGGCATCGCCGGACTCGACTGGGTCCAGCTCCACGCCGTCCAGTTTCAGCACAGCGACGTCGGTGCCGGTATCGAGGCCCGCGAGGACTGCGGCGACCGTATGGCCATCGGCCAGCGTGACCTTGATCCCGTCCTCGCGTCTGAGCGTGTGCGCAGCCGTCACGACGACGCCATGCCGCCAGATTACCCCACTTGAAGGAATGCGATGCCGTCCGTGTACCGCGACGACGCTCTGTCCGACCCGTTCGACGATTCCCGCCAGACTGCTGGACAGATCCAGCAACGGATTGCCGCTTGACGATGTACTTTCCATGTCACGCCTCCTGCCATTTGCGACACGACCCGCTCGTGCCTCATGCCGCCCATTGCGCACGGATCCTTCGCAGGTAGAGTGGCGACGGGCGGATTCAGAATGACAGAACGACAATGGGCACACATCACCCGAATGGGTAGTCGACTGGGTGCAGTCGGCACGTCGGCATGCAACACGATTTGCCCGTTGCGCATCTTGCGCGTCGGCTGGACTACGCTCCAGGATTGCCGCCCAATCGTGGCGAAATTGACATTCGGGCCAGTGTGATCGTGCCGCCTTCACCGGCGTGGCGAACTAACCGAGTGCGCGATGCGGTCCCGGCTATTTGCGCATGACTTAGTAGCGAGCAGCATGTTCGCGTCCGCAGGAGCGCAGAATAGGACGCAACGTCGGCTGCGCGGTCGCGCTGCCGACCCGCCGTCGCTATTCCGGTTCCGGCAGCGAGCGGATCAACCCGGAACGGACCGGCAACCACGGCTGCCAGGCGCGCATGTTATCTGCCCATAGTAAAAACGGGGGCGCGATCGGAAACAGACTCGACTGTAGAAGCTGGTTTACGGCCCGGCAAGACCGTTCGTCTTCGCCGCCATGATGAAGTCGTTCTCGTGCAGGCCCTTGATCTTTTTCGTCCGCCACGAAACAGTGGCCCAGCCCCAGCCAAAACAGATGTCGGGATGGTGTCCCTCGGCGTCGGCGAGGTGCGAGACCCCGGCCACGAATTCGTAGGCTTGCTTGAAATCCTTGAAGCCGAACTTGCGCTCTATGCGGTGACCCTCTTCGACCAGCACCCAGTCGGGTGTCTGGGCCAGCCAGTCGACGGCCTGTGCTTCCGTGAGAGGCGAAACGCCGCCGCGGCAGGGCATGCAATGCCTCGACTGTAGATCATCATTCATCGCACTTTGCCTCCGTTCGCGTCAGCTACCCTGTCAGGCACATTGCTACGATACGCCCGTCGACGTTGCAGGCACACCTCGATGAGGCGTTTCGACGTCGACTGCGGTAGGGTGACGCCGAGACGAGTGCTATTGAATAGTTGTTGTAACGCCGCCTGCGCTTTCGCGACTAGCTCAGGGTCTCCGCCATTAGCAACGGTCGGGTTCGTCATGCCCTGGCCCATTGCTTCGCGGGCTTTCTCGTTCCTCAGCATCCGTCACCGAAATCCATTTACATCGCGGGCAGGGCCCCGGACCCGCTCACTGCGCCGCCGGCAGACCTGATGGCCCGGCGAGGCGCAAATAAGAAAACTCCACGCGCTCCGCGTCGTCACCGATAGACTGCCCGAACGAGATCAAGCCGTGCCCCCAGAGCGTGACCTCGTCACGGCGAAGGATGAGCTCATGGCCGCCGTCGATCGTAATGCGCGTTCCGTTCGAGCTGCAATCGAGCAATACATACCTTCCTTCGCGGCACGCGATCGATGCATGGAACCTTGAGGCGCGGCGGTCGTGCACGACGATCCTCATGCTCGCGTCACGACCGATGGTCACTCGCGTGGATGCTTCACTCATTTCCACACACGTATTCTCATATCGCAGGGTCAACAATGATGACCCAGGAGGGCGCTGCAGGTTGATACCCATGACCGTCAGATCCGCGCTTTGATGCCAGATCGCCTCGAACAACTCCGTTGGCTGTTTCTTTCCGCGCACGGGCATCGGGTAAAGGTAGCGCACCATCTGGCACAGTCTCACCGAGAGGCACTCAACGACGTCTTTGCTCGTGATGACCTGTCCTGGCGAGGCGAGGTCCCGCAGTCGGGCGGCCAGGTTCACAGTGTCGCCGAACACGTCTCCCGATTCGTCCGGCAAAATCGGGCCGAAATGAATGCCGATACACAGCGACATCGGCAATCCCGCTATCGCCGGCAACTCGGAGATAGCCAACTGCATATCTATCGCGGCCTGCATCGCATGCTCGGCGGAGCGAAACACTGCCATGACCTCGTCGCCGATGGTCTTGACGATTCGCCCTCCCAAGCCTTCCGAGCACGATTTCATCAGCGCAATACACCGCGCAATCGTCTCGAAGGCGATCACATCGCCGACGGTCTCGTAAAGCTCGGTGCTGCCGCTTACATCCGCGAACATCACCGCCTTGTGAGACGTCTCGTGTTTCGATTCATCATCCATGAGCAACCCGTCAGGTCGTTCATCTGGCGCCGATGCGCCGTTCGCGAGTCGGCCCGTGGCAGGGCTTCGCTTGTCAGTGTAGTACTGGGTACGCGGTTTTGGGCCGGTACGAAGTTCATTTGGATTTCTTGCGGTCCGCTCCGTCTCATGTCGCCTTAGCCATCGTCGAAGCTCAATCCCGCCACCGCTTGCGCTTAGAGGAACGTCTCAGTGATATTCGTCGATGAGCGCCGTCCCAGCGCATCGAAATTCATCTCCAGCCAGGCATCGGCGCGAGAGCGGCCCAGTTCGACCAGCTTGCGCAGGAAGCCCCAATCCGCATTAAATTTGCTTGACGCGCCAAGCTCTGACATTTCCGCCTCGGCATCGATGCTGTGGATCAGCATGCGACGGTAGCGTGTGCCGTCGAGTGCCCCTTCGTCGATCACTCGCGTAACGAAGTCGATTGCACGCATCTCGCGCATCAACGACCAGTTGAAACTCAGCGTATTGATGCGACCGAGGATTTCGTATGCCGTCGTCGGAACCTTGGGAATGCGGATGGAATTGATGCGAATGATCAGCACGTCACGCGTATCGGTCTCATAGATGAGCGGTTAGATTGGCGGATTACCCATGTAGCCGCCGTCCCAGTAGTATTCGCCGTCAATCTCGACGGCCTGAAAAAGTTGCGGCAGGCAGCTCGAGGCCAGTACCGTCTGGACGGTGATCTCTTTGGTGGAGAACACGCGTATGCGCCCGCTCAGCACATTGGTCGCGCACAAGAACAGTTTGACGCCGGTGTTTCTCGTCAATATTTCGAAATCGACCGTTTCAGTCAACACGTCGCGTAACGGGTTGAGGTTGCATGGGTTGAGCTGGTACGGGGAGAAGAAGCGCGTGAGAAAGTTGAACATCAACCACGCGGGCGCAAGATCCATTGTGACGTAGCCAGTCACGCGATTCGGCCCGGCATGTTGCAGAGGGCTCGCCCAGGCCCGTTCGGAGATCTTGCGCCAGAATGTTTCGAGCGCGCGGCGCGCCTGATCCTGCCCCCCGCTGACGAGGCCGTAGGGCCAGCACGGTGGCATTCATGGCGCCGGCGCTGGCTCTGGTGCCGCTGATGCCGCCGATCTCGATGCGGGCGTCTTCGAGCAGGCGGTCGATTAACCCCCAACTGAAGGCGCCATGGCTGCCGCCGCCTTGCAACGCCACGCGGATGCGGCGTGGCGTGGGCGTCGTCGCCTTTCGTCGTTTCGTTTTCATCGTGCGGCTTCTGATCTGCTGATCTGCTGATCTCCTGAGCGATGCGGTGGCCGGTGACTCGATCAGCCCGCAGTGGGCCGAGCAAGCCGCCATGCAAGATTCGAACGGGCACGGGCCTCACAGCGGGCACGGAACACGTCGGTAAGGTAGACGTGCTCACGAGCCAGCAGGGCGTTGAGGAACGCGCACACACGGCGATCGTAAGCGGCGTCGTCGAGATCCGGTCGTTCCGCCCTGAGGTGCGCTTCGTCGCGGACAAAGCACGCGCGGTCGCTACCCAGGTCGGCCAGATCGATGTCGACAGTAAAGCGAGCGTAGGGATTGTCCGGTACGACCGTATGCGTAGTGGCCAGAATCATGTCCGCCACGCGTTCGCTCGCAGCAATGCGGCCCTGCGCCCAGTGGAGGAACCAGTCGGTGCTGCGTTGCTCGTTGTTGGACGCTCCGGGTACGTAGATCACATCATGGCACCAAAGCGCAAGTTCGACCGCATCGGGATCGGGGATAGCCGAGCGAGCCCAGTCCAGATCGCGCAGACACCGGCGGATATGGCGCAGCGTATGGTAGAAGCGGGCAGGTTCGGCATAGAGTCGCACCAAACGGTCGTAGACGGCATCGGCGTCAATACCGCCGCAACGTGACCAAAGCGTGACGAAGCGCGCTTGTGTCTTGTCCATTCGTCCATCCTGTGTCCGTGTGTCGGAAACTGGTCCGCTCGCGTCCGTCACCTATGAAGATTGGCTGACGCGAGAAGCGCAAGGTCGTCAAATCGGCTTGATGCAGGAATGGATTAAGCCTCTAATTGTTCTCGGGAGCGTCCGACGGATCGCGAGGCTATATGCACTGCACAAATTGCGGAGCCGAAAACCGCGATGGCGTGAGATTCTGCGAGCAATGCGGAACCGAACTTGCGCGGACCTGCGCGAATTGCGGCCACGAGTTGAGTCCGGCCGCGAAGTTTTGCAGCGAATGTGGCGCGCCTGTCGGCGAGCAATCGTCGCGATCGATGCCGGCGCGCACGCAAGCTCCAGCACCCCTGCCGATCCATTACACGCCTTCGCACCTGGCTGCGCGTATCCTGGCCGAACAGGCGGCCCAGCAAGCGCGCGGCCAGAACGCCTGTGAACGCAAGACCATCACGGCGTTGTTTGCCGACATGGCCGGATCGACAGCGCTCATTCAGGATCTCGATCCCGAAGAAGCCCACCGGCTGATTGCCCCTGTCGTCGAACTGATGATGGAGGCCGTCCATCACTACGAGGGCTTTGTGGCCAAATCGCTCGGTGACGGAATTCTGGCCCTGTTCGGCGCCCCGATCGCCCATGAAGACCATCCGCAGCGGGCTTTGTATGCGGCGTTGCGAATGCAGCGGGCAATGCGCCGCCATAGCGACCGGATCCGGCTCGAGCGTGGCATACCGCTGCAGATCCGGGTCGGTGTCCATACCGGCGAGGTGATCGTGCGTTCTGTGCGCAAGGACGACTTGCATACGGACTACGACCCGGTGGGCCACACGATCCACATTGCCTCGCGCATGGAGGCCATCGCCACGCCTTCGTCGATCCTCGTGAGCGAGTCCACCTTCAAGCTCACCGAAGGCTATTTCGAGTTCAAAGCCCTGGGGCAGACGCAAGTCAAGGGTGTCGCACGGGCGCTCGCTGTCTATGAGGTGGCCAGCCTCGGTGCGCTTCGTACGCGCCTCCAGGTGGCCGAGCAGCGCGGCCTGGCGAGGTTCGTCGGCCGCCAGGCGGAGCTGGAGCAATTGCGCAAGGTTTTTGACGAGGCCAAGGCGGGACGAGGGCACGTTGTCGGTGTGGTGGGCGAAGCCGGGGTGGGGAAATCGCGGCTGTTTCACGAGTTCAAGAGTCTGTTGCGGCGGGCCTGCCTCGTTGTGGAGACGTTCTCGGTTTCGCACGGCAAGTCGTTTGCCTGGTTGCCGCTCGTGCAACTCCTGGAGAATTACTTTCAGATCACGGGGGAGGACGATGAGCGCAGGCGTCGCGAAAAGGTTGCGGGCCGCGTGCTGACCCTCGAACGCAGTCTGGAAGAGGTGGTGCCCTACTTGCTTCATCTGCTTGGCATCGGCGAGCCAAATGCGGCGCTCGTGCAAATGGACTCGCAAATCCGGCGCGAGCGCATGTTCGAGGCGGTTACGCGACTGCTCGTGCGCGAAAGTCTCGACAACCCGCTCGCACTCGTGTTCGAGGACCTGCAGTGGCTCGACAATGAAACGCAGGCTTTCCTCTCGTTCCTCGTCGATGGCATGCGCAATGCGCAGATTCTCCTGCTCCTGAACTATCGGCCCGAGTTTCGCCATGACTGGGGCGACAAGACCTGGTACACACAATTGCGCCTGGATCCGCTGGGCCGCGCCGACGCTCAGGCGCTACTCACGGCTCTCGTCGGCGATGATTCGGGGCTTGTGCCCGTCAAGCAGCTCATCCTCGACGGGACGGAAGGCAACCCGTTTTTCATCGAGGAGGTTGTGCGGACTCTGGTCGAGGAACGCGCGCTGCTCGGCGAGCCGGGCTGTTACCGGATGGAAAGGACTCCGACCGCGCTTCATATCCCGACCACCGTACAGGGCGTGCTGGCGTCTCGCATCGACCGGCTTCCGGTTGCGGAAAAGGAGTTGCTGCAAACGCTCGCGGTGATCGGCAAGGAGTTTTCTGCAAGTCTTGTTCAGCACGTCGTCGAGCAGCCTGAAGACGAGCTGATCGCCCTGTTTTCGCGCCTGGAAGCGGGAGAATTCATTTACGAGCAGCCCGCATTCCCTGAAGTGGAGTATGCGTTCAAGCACGCGCTCACTCAGGAAGTGGCAGGCAATTCGATGCTCACGGAGCGGCGCGGCGTGCTGCATGAACGTACGGCGCAGGCAATCGAGGCGCTTTTCCATAGCCGGCTCAAGGACTACTTGAACGAGCTCGCACACCACTACAGCCTCAGCGGAAACGTCCCGAAGGCCGTGGAGTATTTACGCCGGGCCGGTCAGCAGGCCTTCCAGCGCTCGGCGAATGCGGAAGCGATCCGTCAGCTCGGCATGGCCCTGGAATTGCTCGGGCGCCTGCCTGATACGCCCGAGCGCTCCGATCAAGAACTTGCCCTGCAGCTTGCCATCGGTCCCGCGTTGATGGCGGCGAAGGGCTGGGCCGCGCCCGAAGTGGAGGCGACCTACACACGTGCAGTGGCGTTGTGCAGGCAGGTTGGAAAAACGCCTTACCTGTTCACAGCCCAATTGGGATTGCGAATGTTTTACCAGCTACGTGCGGAGTACAAGGCGGCAAAAGAGCTCGATGAGCGGCTGCTGAGTTTTGCAGAAAATTCACACAATCCGAGCCTCCTGATCGAAGCCCGATACCTGTTGGGGATGACGTTGTTCCGTCAGGGTGAACTCGGCCCGGCGCATGCCCAACTCGGCTGTCTGGAACGGTCGGCATCGCTCTATGACCCGGACCAACTTGACGGCGACACCTTTGTTCACGGGCGAGATCCACGAACTGTCGGGGGCAGCAGCCTTGGCTTGATCTTGTGGTACATGGGCTATCCCGATCAGGCTGTCAAGCAAGCCGAAGCATCGCTCGCTTTGGCACGGTCGATTCCCAACTTTGTGAGCCTCGGTCAAACCCTCGTCTTTAACGCGGAGCTTCATCAATTGCGGCATGAGGTGCAACTGACCAAAGACTGTGCCGCGGCGAGCATGGCGCTTTCGGCCGAACAGGGGCTTCCCGTGATCCTGGCGTGGGGAAGCATCCTTCATGGATGGGCATTGGCTCAGGAGGGCAACGCGGAGGACGGCATGGCTCGACTGCGTCAGGGGCTCGCCGACTATGAGGCCACGGGGGCCCGGTTGGGACGCTCGTACTTTCTGGCACTGCTGGCGCAAACTTATACAAGCGCAGGGCAGTGCGAGGCGGGGCAGAATGCGCTGGCCGAGGCCATAGCCGTGCTCCAGAAGACGGGCGAACGCTATTACGAAGCTGAATTGAATCGGCTCAGAGGCGAATTGCTGCTTCTCCCGACAGGCGGGCGGACCATGTCGGCCACAGACAATGAAGCCGCGCAGACATGTTTTCATGAGGCGATCGCCGTTGCCCGCCGTCAGGGTGCCAGGTCACTCGAACTGCGCGCAGCGCTAAGTTTGGCGAGGCTTTGGACGGGACAAGGCGAGACGCGTGCTGCGCGGCAGTTGCTTGCCGCGGTCCATGGCTCATTCACGGAAGGCTTCGGGACCGCGGACTTGCAGCAGGCCAAAGTACTGCTCGACGAACTGGCTCGCTTCGACACGTGATCGGTGGCGAATGTGGTGATGCTTCAGAGAAACGCCAACGTCCCTTGTGGGTCCGGTCCGCGACATTCGAAACACCGGAGCCGAGCGGCGGTGGATGTCCGGGTGTTCAACCACTCGTCCGTGCACTGTCAATGCCTCAGCGAGCCGCGCATGCGGTGCCAGAAACCGCCCGCGCACCCCGGATGACGCAACACACCTGCCGCCCCTCGCCAACCGCTCCCAGCCGGATGCCGAAAGCTCGAACGGAGCACGGCAGTGCATGTGTTCCAATGCGATTTTGCGTTCGAGTGGCGCACGTCGACGATCATGCGCGGACTCGCGCCAAAATTCGGGCCGAGGTTCGCCCAATCGCAGTCATATCGCCATCCCGCTAAGCCGTCGCTCGAACGGGCGCTTCGTCGAAAATCCGGACGTATGAGCCGACTCCGACGTCTGCCATACGGCGCGGACTAGCTCGTGTTCCCCAAATGTCCATCTCGGGCAACTTGCAGGACTTGACTTCGACCCCGCTGATCTTGGCGATCGCAGCGAGTCGACTGCGTGCGGAGTCGGGAAACTGCAACCTCTGACCGGATCGGATCTCACGCCAACGTGGTCGACCGTACAAACCGCGTATTGCTGTTATTTCAGGCAGGCCATAGAATCAGAGCGCCTACTAACGGCGTACCTACAAATAAGACGGAGACCTAATGAAGAAAATTCTTATGTGTGCTGCGGTACTGGCGCCGCTCGCTGCACACGCACAATGGAACGGTTCGCAACAGCAGGTTGGCAATATGAGCTACGGCAACTACTCCGGTCCGAACGGCCAGTCGATGAATTCGAACTCGCAGAACGTCGGCAACACGACATACACACACCAGAACTACAACGACGGTCAGGGTAATACGGTTATGCGCAACTGCACAACGCAGAAGGTCGGCAATCAGGTTTACACCAACTGCAACTAACAAACTGTGCAGGCTCCATGTTTGACGTCCTCGGGTCGCCATTCTTCATTCGTCGCTGTGCGATGGGGAACGTATGCGTGCGTTGTTCGTTGCTATTGCAATCCTAGTCCCAACTTTCACATCTGCTTCAAATTGACAAGTCGTTCGCAAAGGCACTTCCAGCTGGATAGGACACCTGTCGGGTCAACCAACAATGGTCAGCTTCAGCCTTTATCCGTTTCGGTCCTTGTCGATCGAGATAGTATCGCGAGCATGAACGAGGAAATGAAGACCGTGTGGTGGAAAGAAACAGCGACTGAATAATAGGCAATGAAAAGTATTATTCAAATTGCCGGACCTGCAATCAAATCGGTTCCCGTGTGGACTGCAATTAGGAAGTCGTCTGCATCGCCGCTTCAATCTTCGCGGCTTTGGTGGCCGTCGGAACGATGCGTAACAACAACGAGAAGTTCCAAGAAATACGCTACCACGCATGCGATCTGCATGGCGTAAGGAAACCTAATAAATGAAAACGATTATCCTAATAACGCTTGTCTCACTCCTCGCTGGTTGCAGTGGCATGGGCGGCGCCATGTTCGCCGGCGCCCTTCAAGGATTCGGCGAAGGCGCTGCGCAAGCCTTGCGCCAATAATCTGATGGCGCTCCCGTCCCAAGAAGTGGCACGGCAAGCGCGGCGCTCGGAGACATCGACCTTCCGCCGAATCACCGCAACTGGTTTGCGTTTGGCTTGCGGGCTTAGTGTCTTCCCGTGACGACGACCGTCAATGCTACGCATGCCGAAATTCAACGAGGAGATGGCTATCTAGCGTGGCAGCGGGCGCTTTGCGAAGTTGCTTACGCAACGGGCCGAGACCGACATCGTCGTGTTGAACGAATACCAAGCTGGGGAAGCTCCTGGCCGAAACAATGCTCGACATCGAGTCTATGACGCGGTGCGCTGCACTGTCGCCCGCGAACGGGAAAGAGGTCCGGCGATCAATCTGGATTATCGATGTCGGTCAGGTTGAGCCGACCGAGAATGCCCGTCAAAGTTGAAAATTAGTAACAGGCCGGCGCAGTCGGGAGTCCGGTCTATAGTCGAAACCAGCCATACGATAGCCGCTGAGTCTTGAGGCAGCTCCGGGTCGAGTTATGCCTTTCGCATATCTGTTGCGATCAGCCATCGATTGAGGTCGGCGTCGGACCGGGTTCGGCCGATTCTGTTGAAAAAGTCGTGTTCTGGTTGGGGATGTAGGAGTTGGCAACACGTTTTCGCGTTGTGGCGATCGGCGAAGCTGCGAGCTTGAACCTAGCAGGGATCTCCCTTGCCCGTCATGGAACTGCCTGCTTCATCTGCTTGCTTGCTGGCATGAGCCACTTGGCCATTCTTCGCAGATTTTGCGCGGTTGCTGCCATCAGAAATTCATCATGGGCACCACTTGGACCTCTCAACCGCAGACGATCCAGCTTGAGGATGCGCTTGAGGTGGGCAAAGAGCATTTCCACCTTCTTACGCTGTCGGCGAGACTGCTTGTATTCGGGGGTTGTCGCGATTCGTCGAGCCTCGTCGCGGGCGGCTTCATGGATGCTGCGCGTGATTTTGCGAAACGACATATTTGGACAGCATTGACTCTTCATCGCACAGCGGTTGCAATTCTTTTCGCTCGCACGATACACGATGGTGTCGGCTCTCGTGATGTGCGTACGGGGATTTTTCAGTGGACGCCAGTCGCTGCGTAACGCATACCCTGAAGGACATCGATACTCGTTGGTCTGTTCATTCCAGATGAATTCGCTGCGGGAGAACGTATTGTCCTTGCGGGTGGTTTTATCCCAGACAGAGACGTGCGGTTCAATCTGCTTCTCTTCAACCATCCAGCCAGGCAGCGCTGCTGTGCCGTATGCGGTGTCACCTACCAGCTTGCGAGGCGTCAGCTCCCGTTGACGTCCAACACGATCAATCATTGTTCTGGTTGATTCAACTTCCTGTGCGCGATTTGCCGGCGTCGCCTCAACATCCATAATGATCCCTGCCTGCAGGTCAATCAGATAATTCGTCGAGTAGGCAAAGAACGCAGGGCCGCCCGGAGCGGCCGTCCATCGCGCGGCAGGATCGGTCAGGGATATCTTTTTTGGAGGCGTCAAAGACGCTGCTGGTTCAGATGTATCTGCTGCTATTGGATTGGTTTGCTCAAGCGCTTCAATATATTCCCGCACAGCGCGACTGTGTCCGTCAGCACGTCCCCAGTCGATAGGTTCTGTTCCCGACACGCCATTCGCAGGACTCGCGTCTGCCTTGATAATGCTTGCATCGATTGCGAATCCCTCACCCTTGACAAGCCCCTCGGCCATGCAGCGACTCAGCACAGTTTCAAACACGTGACGCAACAGGTCGCTATCGCGAAAGCGCCCGTGACGGTTCTTTGAGAACGTCGAGTGTTCCGGTACGGCGTCCTCCAGACCCATGCGGCAGAACCACCGGTATGCGAGGTTCAGATGCACCTCTTCACACAGACGTCGCTCGGACCGGACGCCAAAGCAGTAACCCACGATCAACATGCGAATCATGAGCTCCGGGTCAATCGATGGACGACCCATTGGGCTGTAGTACGGTGCGAGGTGCTGGCGCAGATCTCGCAGATCAAGGAAGCGATCGATGCCTCTCAGCAGGTGTGATTGCGGGACGTGGTGGTCGAGGTTGAACGAGTAGAAAAGCTTGTCCTGCCCGCTATCCAGTCGACCCATCATGACGATTCACTCCCGTCGTTTGATGCCTTCCAGGATACCTAACATTCCGCATCGACGCCGACTTTTTCAACAGAATCGGCCATGACGCGTCATTCGCCCGCACCGTCGCTCGGACATTCAGACGTCGTTTCCACCCAGGAAGCGGCCATTCAATTCGCGATGGTGAACATTGCTTGATGGGCCAAACCGGTCGTCCATGCGCTCCTACTTACACCGCTTCTGCAATGTCCGGTTCTGGGCGACGCGAACGTCGTCAAGCCTCCCGCATGTAACCATAGCTCGAACCGCGCCCTCGGAGGGCGCCGAGCATAGTACCTGCCTGCAGCAGAGCTTGGTCAGGCCGACGGGGATGAAAACACCGTCTTGCCGTTGATCTTGATTTCCACGTCGACCTTGTACTCGACGAGGGCTTGGGTATCGACCTCGATCCCCAAGCCGGGCGAATCCGGCACATGGATCTCGCCGTTCGCATCGGGGACGATGTGATTGCGTGTCAGGCCAGCCGCCACCTGCTGCAGCGTGGTGGGATACTCACAAATTCGGTGCTCCTCGAGGCCGGCGAAGGGCTGCAGAGAGGCGCTCAGCGCCAGATTCGAGGTGAAGGTGTGGTTGATATATGTCACGCCACGGCGCGCCGCGTAGTTGGCCACCTGCCGCGCTGGCCAGAGGCCGCCGATGCGACCACAGTCGATCTGGATATAGCCGACCTTGCCGAAGTCGATCAGATGCTCGGCCATGTACCGGTTGTGCGCTGCTTCGCCACCGGCAGTGCGCACCGTGCGCACCTTCTCGCCCAACTGACGATACGCCTCATAGGCGAAGCCGTGGAAGGGTTCCTCGAAGAAGGTGACGCGGTTGCGCTCCATGGCTTCGAGCCGGAGCGCCGCCGCGGCCACATCCGACCCGAAGATCTGCCCGGCATCGACGAGCAGGATGCCGTCCGGCCCCAGACCCTCACGGGCGGCATCGAGATGGGCGATGTCGCCTTCAAGCGAATATCCAAACGGGGCCCAGCCGAACTTGGTCGCGCGGAAGCCTCGGTTCCACATGTCCCGGGCCCGCTCCAGGGTCTGCTGTGGAGTGTGGCCAAACAAAACCGAGGCATAGGGGGTCTTGGGATAGCTTCGGTTATAGCCTAAAAGCTTCCAGGTCGGTACGCTGCGCATCTTGCCCAGCAGATCCCACATAGCCATTTCGATGCCCGACCAGGTATGGGTAGCCTGCAGCAGGTCCATGCTGTTGTAACCGACATCGGCGGCCATGCGCTTGATATCGTCGGGTCCCTCGAGCTTCTGGCCCAGCACGGAGGCCGATACGGGGCGGCAGGCGCCATGCGACATCGGGCAGACGAAGGCCGCGATGGAAGGCAAAGGCGCTGCCTCGCATTCGCCCCAGCCCACATGTCCGCCGGCCGCCACCCGTACCACCAGCGCGTCCTGGCTACCATCCGCCGCCGCCGTCACCTCCGGCATAGCTACGTAGAAGAAATCAATGCTATCGACCTTCATCTGCTTCCTCCTTATCGGGTTGCGGGGGCCGTCGAGTGCGATTTTCGGGATAGTTCCGCTACGGTGTGCCGTATGCTGGTTTAGGCGCGAGGCTCTAGCGGGGCGCCATAAGGTAGGTATCCAAGGCGTGCCCCTCAATGTTTTTATCGTGGGTATCAGTAAGTCGCTCGTCCGCCGGACAGGTCGAAAACAGCCCCTGTCGTGAATGAATTCTCTGATGATACTAACCACATCACCATCGCCGCAATCTCTTTGACCTCGACGAAACGCCCACGCGGAATCTTCGAGAGCATGTAGTCGATGTGCTGCTGCGACATTTGGTCGAAGATTTTGGTGCGGGCTGCTGCGGGAGTCACGCAGTTGACGGCGATATCAAGCTTCGCGGTTTCTTTCCCAAGGCTTTTGGTCAGCGCGATCACGCCCGCCTTTGCTGCGCTATAGGCCGACGCGGTCGGGTTGCCCTCCTTGCCAGCAATCGAAGCGATATTCACGATGCGTCCGTAACCCTGATCGATCATCGTTCGAACCACCGCCTGGTTCACATGGAATGTGGCATTCAGATCGATGTCGATAACGCGGGCCCATTCGTCAGCGGGGTAGTCCACGACCGGTGCGTTGGCTCCAGCTATACCTGCGCTGTGCACGAGCGCATCGATCCGGCCGAACGTCGCGATTGCTATGTCGGTGGCCTGCTGAACCTCATCGCGCCGCGTAATATCGACTTTGACGATCTCGACCTCGCCATACTGCGAGAGACTGATCTTTGCTGCCGCGAGCGCGATCTCATCGCAGTCCCACAGCACGACCCGCGCACCTGCGTCCAGCAGACGTTCTGCTATTGCATAGCCGATACCTTGTGCGCCGCCGGTTACGACGGCACTGCGCTGTGAGAAGTCGTATGCGTTCATGTCACCTCCCTATGCAGTTAAAAGCGTCCCGAAGCGCGCTTTCGCTTTTAGAACTGTTGATGAATAGCGACCCGGGCCATGACTGTTTGCTGTTCAACGACGGAGCCCTTGCGGGACAACGTGGCCTCCATGCGCTAATGGCCTGCGCCACTCGCCTCGACTCGATGGCGACGTTCTGCTACCTTTCTAGCCCGACGCCCCTTGATCCAGTGCACCTCCGGATTGGCCCTCGCCGCGCACCGAACTTCGTAAGAAGTCTTTGGTCCGCTGTTCTCGTGGATTGACAAATATTTGCGAAGGGTCTCCTTGTTCAACGATTCGACCTTGGTCCATGAAGACCACGCGCGATGCGACTTGCCGAGCGAAGTCCATCTCGTGTGTAACCACAACCATAGTCATCCCTCGCTGTGCGAGATCGCGCATGACCGTCAGAACCTCCGAGACCAGTTCTGGGTCGAGCGCGCTCGTTGCTTCGTCAAATAGCATGACGACCGGCTGCATTGCCAGGGCTCGCGCGATGGCGACACGCTGTTGTTGCCCCCCTGATAATTCCGCAGGATAGGCACCAGCTTTTTGCGCAAGACCGACAAGTGATAACTTCTCTAGCGCGTTTTTCCTTGCCTCGTCCCTGGATTGGCGCAACACATGAACCGGGGCTTCCATGACGTTGCCCAGTACTGTGAGATGCGGGAAAAGATTGAAATGCTGGAAGACCATACCGACACGTGCCCGAACCGCTGCAATTTCCCGCGCACTGTGCGGTCGATTTCGACCTCCCGGAGTGTCATCTCTATACGCGGTCACACCGTCAATTCGAATACTTCCCGATTCGGGAACTTCAAGGTTGTTGATGCACCGGAGCAATGTCGATTTGCCGCTACCTGACGGCCCGATTATGCAAATCACTTCTTTGGGATAGATCGTCAGGTCGATGCTATCTAATACGTGGTGCGAGCCATAGTATTTTTGCAGGTTGCAAATTTCGACCATTGCCGCTTGCATTGTGTTTGGAGGGTAAGTTGACATTCAGTTTGGCCTCCGGAAATATCCACGCCGGGAAAAACGATCCAGATATCCAACAAAGCGAGCAGCAGGAAAACTTACCAGGAAATACATCAAACCAACGATCGTGTAAAGCGTGAAATACTGAAAGCTTTGAGCGGCCTGAATCTGTGCAGTGAATAACACTTCCTGTATTCCTACGACCGAACATAGTGCGGTATCTTTGAACAATTGAATGAAGTAATTCCCGAGCGTCGGAACGACGACACGAATAGCCTGTGGCAAAATAATGCGCCGCATTGCCAACGCGGGCGTCATGCCGAGTGCTGCTGCGGCATCGTGTTGTCCGTGTGGAACAGCTTGAATTCCTCCACGATAGACTTCAGACAGGAATGCGGAATAATTCAGCGTCAAGCCGATCGCTCCCGCTGTGAATGAATTCAGCCGAATCCCAAACTCAGGCAATACAAAATAAATATAAACGAGTTGCAACAGCAGTGGGGTGCCTCTCATTATTTCGACGTAGGCGAGAACCAGCCAACGCAACACTACGAACCGGGATCGGCCAGCAAAAGTCACCAGCAAAGCGAAGATCAGGCTGCACGACATGACAATGAAGGTCAGTTCGATCGTCAAAACAAGGCCAGCTAGAAGTGGCCCCAAACTCTGCAGAGCCACGCCGGTTTGAAATAGATTCATAAGAGGCACCACAAGCGAGATATTATGGGTTCAGCTTGAACATAACCAGATTGCGGTCAGACATGCCATCCTGCCGAAGGATCGCGCTAACTTGTCCGTTTGCACGCACTTCGGCTAGGCCCTGGGTATAGGCAGCTCGCAGTGAACAGTCCTCCTTTCGAATCCCGAACCGGGCCATGCCGTAACCACCGCCGTGGATCAGGTCATCGGGAACCGGGATGTCGAACAGTCCAACTAGGGTGCTGTTAGGATTTCGCTTTCTAAATTCCGAAAAAATAATGTCGTCGTCAAGCACTGCATCCAGGCGGCCCTGGGCCACGCTTTGCAGTTCAGATGTGTGATCTTTGAATGGAGTCGGCGTAGCCCCAATGGATTGCAGGAATGTCTCCGCTGCCGAACCTGAAACTGCCCCAACTTTCTTGCCTTTCAGATCCTGATAATTTTTAATACCTTCCGGATTTCCCTTCTCTACAATGATGACAGGCCCATACCAAAATGCCGGCCCGGTAAAGCTGATAACCTTGTCACGTGCAGGCGTGTGGTGAATGTCGCCACCCACGACATCAATGCGCTTGGAAAGCAGCGACGGAATAAGACTGTCCCACGGCATCCACACCACTTTGATATTTTTCACGCCCATCCAGTCAAGCGCGGCCTTATTGATGTCCCAGTCAACCCCAGCCGGCTGTTTCGTTGACTGGTCAAGCCACACTTCGGGCGGATCTTCGGAGAAGCCGACGGTGATTCCATTCTTCACCGCATCCGCATAAGACGAATCCCCGCAGTTGTCGAACATGGGCTTCGATTCGCTGAAAAATTTCGATTGCGGTTCAGCAACGGCGGCGTTCGTGGCGAACAGGGCTGAAGTCAAAAGGCAGGCTAAAATCGAAAGGCTGGTAGTACGTCGCATGGCATGGTTCCATTAACAGTAAGTTGATCAACTTGACGATAGTCGCCAATTCAGATGTCATCGTCTATGCCAACCGATTGACATGCGATGAACAATGTTCCGAACAACTCCATTTCAACACCTTGACTTCTTAGTACGCGGAATAGGACCATCGCAGAAGTCGCGCCAGCCCTCCAATTACGAGTTCACCTCTGGAATAAGCTTCTGGGGTCAGCGGTGAATTGTGCCAATTTGTGCGGATCGAGCTCGACACCCAAGCCAGGCGAATCCGGAATGGTCAGGTGTCCCTCGTCGTCGAGCGTAAAAGGTGCGACCGTAATGCCGTCGACGTACGGACTTCCACCGATAAATTCAACGTAGTCGACGTTGGGAAAAGCCGCCGCCATCTGGAGGTCCGCAGCAAGACCAAGCGCGGTGTTCCAGCCATGGCCAACGTACTTCACGCCAAAGTCGTCGGCCATCCACGCGATTCTTCTCTGCTCGGATATACCCCCGGCCTTGGTGACGTCCGGTTGGACAATGTCGAAAGCGCCTTGAGCGAGCCAGGGAAGAAAGGATTGCCGGCGTGTCAGTACTTCACCGCCTGCAATCGGTACTGGACTTGCTTTGCGCAGTTCGATGTAGTCGGCCAGGGCGTCGGGACGCAATGGCTCTTCGAACCATTCAACCTGGTATTTGCTCAGCATGTGCGCTGTACGCAGTGCCCACTTCAGGCCGTGGGGCCAGTGAGCGTCACTCGCGCCGGCATCGACAAAGAGTTTCGCCGTGGGACCCGCTGCTTCCCGCGCCGCCGCGACGATCGCCTCGTCGAGCTTATGGTCGCGGGCGCGACCGAATGGCCCCCAGCCGATTTTATAGGCCCGAAACCCGCGGTTTCGATAGTCGCTAACTACCGCATGCATTTTTTCCGGTTCTTCCATCAATAGGGAACAGTATGGTTGAACGCGTTTGCGATAATTGCCACCCAAGAGCCTGCTCACGGGCATCCTGGTAGCTTTCCCGAGGATATCCCAAAGCGCGATATCGATACCGCTGATGGTGTGCGTCAGCGTACCTCCACGCCCCATCCAAAATGTGTTCTGACGTAGCTTTTCCGAAACACGCTCGGGTTCAATCGCGCTCTCACCTCTGAAGAGAGGTTCAAGAACGAGCAGGGCCGCCTGGACTAGCCTGCCGTCGGTAAACACACTCCCGTAGCCGGTTATACCTGCATCCGTATGAACCGCGATCAGCGCATGAATCGAATCTTCCGGCCGAATCTCTGCAGACCATCCCCCCTTGGGACTTTGCCCGAGCAGAGGCGCTGCCACTATTGATGTGATTTTTATATCAGAAAGGCTCAAACGCTGCGTGCACATGGTTTCTGTGTTCATCATCATTCAGTCTCATAGAGTAAAAGCAGACGACTCTTTCGCATCTTTCTTCGTACTGCTGATCTCGTCAACCTGGCGGGGAAGCCTGCCCGCAGTGCGTGACAAACAACTAAGACGCATCCGGATTTCGTATAAACGTATACAATCATGGTGGGATACAATCTGTCAACACGGACAAAATACTAGCCCGCGGCAGGCACTTGCAATGCGACTTCGACTGAATGGAACTGAACACTTATGGCTCTGACACCGAAAACCAACGCGTCGACCACCCAAGCGGCGGGCACAGAGGGCTGGAAGCCTGTGCGCGCTCGAACACTGGTAGATGAAGCGGTGGACGCGATCATTGCTGCGGCAGCCCGGGGGCTTGTCTTGCCTGGCGACCGAATCGTAGAAACCGAGATTGCGCAGAAACTCAACATCAGTCGAGTCCCGGTTCGGGAGGCGCTGCGGCTCCTGGAAAGTCAAGGGATCGTCATTAGTGAACCCTACAAGGGCATCCGCCTGGCGCCGGTAACCCGCGACCGCCTGGAGCAGGTGCTCGAGGTGCGTGTTGCTCTTGAATTGATTGCGGTTCGACGCACCGTTGCGCTCGGCCGCCATAAGGACAGTGCTACCGTGAGGCGCCTGGAGCGTTGTATTGATGAACTGGAGTTGATGGCCGCCCGCAAGGATCCCTATGGACTGGCGCAGGCTGACGTAGCGTTTCACCGTGAATTATGTGACATCAGCGGCAATGATTTTCTCCGTACCATATGGGAAGGGGTGGCTCGCCAGCTAACAATCGTTGTCGGTCTTTCAACGCTCGACAAGTCGATGAGAGACATCGTCAAGGAACACCGCACGTTGCTGGAGGCGGTAACCACTGGCGACATTAAAAAGATTGAGAAGGCGCTCGGAGAACACATCCGCGATCAAAATGCCCGCGTAGATCTGGAGAAGATCATCGAGGACCGACGGAGGGCGTGCCCCCCCGGCTGACTTCTACTCGGGCATCGCCAGTCAGCAGATGTCCCGGCTTCCGAAAGCAGCCGTTGGAGACTACGTCCTACGCGGTGTCGAATGGCAGCAACGGCCGACGGCCCGTCAGCAAACATCGCCCGATGAACGTCCGCTGCACTTTGTGAAGAGCCATTGATGCCTCGACGTGCCGGAAGTCCGCTGAGGGTCCGACTGCAGCCGGTGCCGACAGACGGAGCCTGGCCTGTATTGAACTGTCAGCAAAGATCTGGCATTTGCGAACTGATGTCGCCCGTTCAAATACTGTGCACCTGAGAGTAACCAGGTGCGTTCGGATCATTCGTGTAGGCGGGAATAAGCCGTTCCTGACGCATAGCTACCGCCTCGTCAAGCCTCTTGCAGAGCTGATCCGCGTTCCTGATGGCCGGCAAACGCCTCACGGGATGAGCTACATCGTTGGTCGTCAGGATGATCGAGCCGGTGCCGAATAGGCGTTGCCACCATGGGTGGATCGGGGTGATGCACTGAATCCGGGAAAGCTCGAGAGTCGACACACGGCGATGCAGAATGCCCTGCGTCCAGGTAATTCGTGCGGCATCGATGACGATTCGGGTGAACGCGGTCTTGACGAACGGGAAACCGACACCGATCAAAACAGCGCCGGCTTGTGCAAGCAGCACATTCCACTGAAGCGGGAAAGAGTTCGACGTGCAGACATGTATACCACCAATCATTGCCATGACAACGCCCCCCTTCAGGAGCGCTGGAAGGTTGCAGGCCTGCGACGGCGCGCCGCTGAAAATCACCTGATTAGCCATCGCATATATTCCTTTTTCTGACCCACGGCTCTAGTCGTCCGTCGAAAAAGGCAGCGCTGCCTGATTCGGCTGCACGTCGGCGAACTGACTGCTGACCGGCGACAATGCCATGACCGTTACGCCAAGCACACTTGCATGGGGCGATTGTAGCGCAGTGATCGATGCAGACCGGCCCACTGCCTCTTTCGGCCCGAGGAACTGTCGTTAGGCGGCCGCTGCGAAAGGCCGCTGAGGAGCGAACTGAGGCGGTCGTCATCCGTCAAAGTTCGGGCCATCTACGGTCATTCGTCCGACGTAGACCGCAGACGTTCGGGTGTCCGTTAGACTCAAGCAACGGTCATTCGCGAGTCGCATAAAAGCGTGACGTCGCTCGCCTCCCCGACCCGCCGTACCGGCATCTTCCCGGCGATATGGTCGTAGAGGCATCGGGTGCCGGTTCACGCACCCTCCCTCTTATTCCCATAGGCTTATGCTGTTTTGCCGCTGGCAAAATTAGCGAACATCAACGGCGGCAGGTTCGCTCGCGGCCTGCGGCTTGGCTTCACCACACGTGTTGCGTGTATGCCAGCGCTGGGCGAGGACGGCGCAGACCATCAACTGGATCTGGTGGAACAGCATCAGCGGCAGCACGACGGCCCCGACCGTGGGGCCCGAGAAGAGCACCTTCGCCATCGATATGCCCGAAGCCAGGCCTTTTTTCGACCCGCAGAACACAATCGCAACCTGGTCTTCCTTGTTGAATCCGAGCCGCTTGGCGGTAAATCCCGTGACCAGCAGCGCCACCATCAGCAGCACGGCGTCGACCACAACCAGGCCGCCGAGTGCCGCCACGGGTGTCCGGTGCCACAAGCCCTCGTTCACGGCCTCGCTAAAAGCCGTGTAGACGATGAGCAGGATCGAGCCCTGATCGACATACCGCAGCAACGGCATGCCGCGTTCGAGCGAAGCGGCGATCCACGGCCGCAGCAACTGGCCTGCGATGAACGGCATGAGGATCTGCAGCACGATATCCCAGATGCCATTCAGCGACGCGCTCGAGCCCGCGTTCTGCTTCGTAAGCGTGACGCTCACGAGCAGCGGTGTGATGAAAATCCCAATTAGGCTGGAGGCCGACGCGCTGCACACGGCAGCCGGCACGTTGCCTTTGGCGATCGACGTGAAGGCGATCGACGATTGCACGGTGGAAGGCAGCGTGCACAGGAACAGGACGCCCATGTACAGTGCCGGCGTGACGAGCGGCGCCAGTACCGGCCTCAGCGCGAGACCGAGCAGCGGAAACAGCACAAACGTGCTGAGCAGGACGACAAGGTGCAGACGCCAATGCCTCGCACCGTCCACGATTGCTCCGCGCGGCAGCTTGGCGCCATGCAGGAAGAACAGCAGCCCAATTGCAATGTTTGCTATCAGGTTGACGGAGACGGCGGTGTGCCCGCGGCAGGGCAGCAAGCTGGCGGCGATCACGGTGGCGACGAGCGCCAGCGTGAAGTTGCCGGGCAATCGTTTGGGTTTGGCTCGAGGCATGAGTTTCACACGGTGCAACTTCGGAGAGGACAAAGCTGACACTTTCTATACAGGTGCGCTAAAAAACCAATTCATGTGGACGGGCGTTAGGATCGCATAGAACATCGCGAATATCAGCATGCTGCTGGTGGTACGCGGCCGTCATCGTAAGCTGGCTGCGCGCAAGGTGGAGGGGGCAAGTGGCATTTGGGTCACTTACAGCGGGATTGAGCATGCGGCGTTGGACGATGTTCCGTTACGGGAGCAGATGCGAAATCGCGTCCCGCTCGGCGACCAAGTTCAGCTATCGATGCGTCGATCTTCTAGCGCGCAAAACCGCTCAGTTCGAGTAACGGAATGCGCTTCCGTCGCGCGGACGTCGAGCCGGTCGCCCGGTCGCTGAACCCATTTGCGCGACTGCACCTGGCTGTACGTGGCTATCCACGGACCCATTCGACGTCGCGCCTTGAGGCGCTGTACCAGCGCTGGGCCCATTCGGGCGTCGGGCATTTCGTTTGCGTGGCATAGGGGCGTCCTGCCGCCAGTTTATGCCACGCACACAGAAGATCGGACAGGCTCCATTTAAGCTGCCTCTAATGATTCCACAGTTCGCTTTGAAGTTTCCGGCGCGAAGATCGTCACGATCAGCATGCCGGCGATCATGATCGCGACGCCGATCATCATCGACACGTGCAGGCCGACGTTCGACAGCAACACCGGAAATACAGCGGTCCACACCACGCCGCCGAAGAAGCGCCCGCCAAGCCCTTCGACCACGCTCTGGCCGGTTGCGCGGATCCGCGTGGGGTATTGCTCCGCGTACCACATCTTGAACGACGGCGATGCGCCTGACGACGAGAACATCACCATGCCCCACAGCACCATAGCCAGCGTGCTTTGAGCCAACGTGAATTCATACGTCGATATCGCAGCGATCACCGTATAGACGAAGAACACTTTTTTGCGCCCGAAATGCTCGGCGGCGATGCCGTTCATGATCTTCCAGGGGATCTGCGTCGCCGTGGTGATCAGCGTCAGAAAGAGCGCGCTTTCGAGCACGACGTGCTTCTCGATGAAAATCGACGGCAGGTAGTTTACCGAAATGTAGAACATCGAGAAAAGGCTCGTTGCGCCGATCGTCATCACGATGGTGCGGAACAGATACGGCGGTGTCCACACGACGCCAAGCGACCACCAGAATTTCGGTGCGGCATGGTCGCCCACGCTGGCGCTCTCGGTCACCTCGTCGACCACTGCCAATGGCAGACGCGCGCCGAGCTTGCGTTCCGCGGTGGCCTCGAACCGGCAGATGATGCCGTCCGCCTCGTGATAGCGCCCGACGCGATGCAGCCAGCGCGGCGACTCTGGGAGGAATTTCCAGATCAGCACGACGTAGACGACGGGCACGCCGCACAGGAATGTGAACACGCGCCAGCCCACTTCGGGCGCGAAATGCGGAATCACGGCCATGCCAATAGTCGGCGGCAGCAGATAACCGATGCCGAGCGCTGTCTCCAGTAGTCCAGCGAACGCCGAGCGGGTGGTCGCCGACACGATTTCGGAAGTGAGGGTGTAGGGCATGATGAATGCCGGCGCCATGCCGAAGCCGGTCAGTCCACGCAGGATCACGAGCGTCGCAAAGTTCGGACTGAATGCGGATATCGCAGTGCCGCCCGCGAACCACATGACGCCGAAGATCAGCAGTCGTTTGCGGCCGAAGCGGTCGGCCAAATAGCCCGTAGGGATCATTCCCACGACTATGCCGAGCGCCGACGATGCGGCGAGCATGCCGGTGTCGCGCGGCGTCAGCGCCATGGTCTTCCTGATGATCGGCAACGTGATCGACAGACTGCCGATGTTGAGCGCCTCGATGACGAGCGCTCCGGCAGCGAGCAGCACGATCACCCAGCTATGCCAGGTGGTGGGAATGCGCTGCAACCGCGCCAGCAGGAGTGCGGGTGAGGGCGGCTTGTTATCCATTTTGTCTCCTCCCTGTATGCGACCTGGTCGGCGACCGGTCGGGGATATGTGTCGTAGTGACCTGCGTCTGAAGAACTAATCTCCGCTTCGTGATGTTGCCTGGTGTTGCCTCATTGGCAGCGCGCATGTGAGCGGCCGCGTCAGACGGGTAAGAGCTGCATGAGTCGCGCGCGATCGGCGATCACGATGCGACGTCTCGACCGGTCGATGAGTCCGGCGAGCGCGAAGCGACTCAGCGCCGCCGTCACCGTGGGACGACGGCAATTGATCCACTGTGCGAGTTCTTCGTGCGTGAGCGCGACTGTGCCTTCGGACGCGCCTTCCGGATCGGGACGGCGGAGCGACAGCAGCGCGCGCAAGACGCTGATCGATACGATTGGCCTCCAACTCCACCACCCGCATATGAAAGTCGCGGGTCCGGTCCAGCAGCAGACGGATCACGTGAACGGCACAATCTCCGTCGGTCCGCAGCAGTTGCAGCATCGCGTCACGCGCAATCACGACGACATGCGAGCGCTCGAGTGCAATCAGGCTGGCATCGCGCGTGCCGCATGTCGTGAGCGCGATTAGCCCCAGCAGGCTGCCGGGCAGATGAATGCGCAATAGCGCTTCCTGTCCCGCCGAATTCAGCATCACGGTCTTCACGCCGCCGCGCGCCAGCAGATACACATCGCGCGCGTCGTCGCCCTGATGACAGATGAACTCCCCCGCGTCGAACACGCGCGTCTGTCCTGCCGCGCACAGCGCCTGTGCGTGTCGCGGCGAAAACACGGCGTCCGGCGGCTGGGTTGCATTCAGACTGTATTCGCGCATCGTGTGCTCCCGTTCAGACGGCGTGGCGGCATCGCGCACAGCGTCCGAGGAAAAGACACGCACGTCCGGTGACGGGATGCACGCGCACCAGCGGATGCCGCGCGCCGATGGTCCGGGTTGGCTCGTTGTGATCGCCGAATCCGCGGCGCAGCTCGCCCGAACTGTTGCGAGATGCGTCGTGCACGCAGGTGAGGCTGCGCACGCGCTCGCGTGAGGTCTCGTCGAGCGTGTCATACGCGAGGTACATGTTGCAGAACGACGTGTCACCACCTTCGGGCGGCACTTCGATGCCATACAGCAGGCTTGCGCTGGGCGGCGTGTCGTTGTACGACATATCGGTGTGCCAGTGCGCCTCGTAGTTGCCGAGGCCGCCGATCGCCATTCCGTCCACTTTCATGTTCGAGATGATGGTGACGTATTCGCGCGCTTCCTGATCGATGGCCAGGCGCGGATCGGTGTGATCCATCACGTCGCTCGCGCGGATAGGCACCTGGTCCAGCTCGCCGAAGCGGCGGCTGAATCGCATCAGATCGAGGTCGCTTAGCCTCTGCCGACGAAAACGCAGCACGAGGTGGTCGGCCCATGCGTGTTCGATCTGCGCGAATTCCGCATCGTCAAGCGACGCCAGATCGACGCCTTCGATCTCCGCGCCGATGGCTTCGCCAAGCGGCGTGATCTTGAGGGCAGTGCCTGCAAGCGTTGAAGCGGACATGATGTGTCTCCTGAACTGTTATGACGATGCGCCGGAACGCGCCGCATGCGGGTGCGCTCACCCGTTTTATTCTCTTTTTCCTGGCATGCTGCTCCTGCAGGTCGGCGCTGACAGCGCATCGCGATCAATCGCGCTAGGCTTAGATCATCGTGCAGCGTCGTGCAGCGCTCCATCGGACGAGGACACCATGACTATCACCATCTTTCATAATCCGGCTTGCAGCACATCGCGCAAGGTGCTCGACATGATTCGAGCAAGCGGCGAAGAACCACGCATGGTCAAATACCCCAAGCATCCACCGAGCCGCGATGAACTCACCCCCGTTTATGCGCGACATGCAGCTTTCGCCGCGCGAGTTGTTGCGTACCCAGGAGGCGGCTAATACCGACCTCCGCCTCGACGACGCTTCGCTATCGGACGCGCGCATCGTCGAATTCATGGTGGCCAATCCGGTGCTGATGAACCGGCCCATCGCCCGCACGCCGCACGGTATCAAGCTGTGCCGCCCGGCCGAAGAAGTGGCGCCGCTGCTTCAGCCTGTCTGATTTAACCGGCGCGCGGTGCGTATGACGCCCGCGCGTATTACGTCGTTCACAGGTCGAACAGATAGCGGCGCACTTTCTCGTCATCCAGCGTCACGCCAAGCCCTGGCCCTTGCGGCACTGCAATGCTGCCGCGCGTTAGATCGAGCTTGGCGGTCACGATGTCGTCCGCTGTTTTCAGCGGACCCACGCATTCCAGCCCGTCGAGCACGTTGTCGCTGGTGCATGCGAGCATTATTTCGGCCGTCGTATTGATTCCGAGCCCGAAGCCATGTCCGATCACTACGGGCATACCGGCTGCCGTCGCGGTTTCCAGCATCCGGCGGCAGCGTAGCAAGCCGCCTTGCTTCATCACCTTGAGCTTGACGATGTCGGCGCAATCGGCGCGGATCAGGTCGATCAGGCTGCGATAGTCGGTGATCGACTCGTCGGCCATCACCGGCATGCTGACCGCTTGTCGTACTTTCGCCATGCCGGCGAGATCTTCCGCAGCCACCGGCTGCTCGAGCAGTTGCAAAGCCACCGGTTCGAGCAGTCGCCCGAGAGCGATCGCGTCTTCCACGCTATATCCCGCATTGGCATCCACTCGCAGCGCCATCCCTGCACCCACTGCTTCACGCACGGCCATCAGGCGGTCGCGGTCGGCGTGGATGCCACCGCCCACCTTGACCTTGGCCGAGCGGAAACCACAGTCGAACCATTTGCGCGCCTCGGCGGCTGCCTCGTCCGGCGACACGATACCGACCCACGCATTGAAGCTGACCGTGTCCTTCACCGTACCGCCTAGGTATTGATGCACGGGGATGCCACGATGCCGTGCCAGAAGATCGACTGCGGCCATTTCAATGGCCGCTTTGGCGTCCAGATACGCGTCGATCGTGCGATCCATCGCATCGATCAGGCGATGCGGGTTGCCGGCATTCATGCCTTTGACGCATGGCGCCAGCGCTCGCCGTATGGCCGTAAGCGACGCCTCGACGGTCTCCACCGAATATCCCGGCGACGGATCGATATTGCCGAGGCCAATAGAGCCGTCTTCAGCCGTAAGACGCACGATCGCGCTTTTTTGCGTCGTCTTGGTCGTATAGGCGTTCTTGAACCCGGCGCCGACGAGCGGCACCGCGACGCCGAACACATCGACGCTCTTGATGGGCAGATAAAGTTCGTCCATATGATCAGGATGCGATCGTGATGTTGGCCGACTCATAAGGCGCAACCTTGCCGCCCTTGATCTGCGTGCGGTGCATCAATCGCGACGCGGAAGGATCGAACGAGTCGCGGCGATGCAGCGTGCAGCGGTTGTCCCACATGATCAGGTCGCCCTCGTGCCAGACCTGGCGGAACGTGAACTGTGGCTGCGTCGCGTGTGCCCAGAGCGTATCGAGTAGCGCATTGCTCGCGTCGAGATCCATGCCGACGATATAGCTGTTGCGCCGCCGCCCAAGAAACAGTGCCGGACGCTGCGTATCAGGATGACGGATCACGAGCGGATGGTGCGCGCCCGGCGCCTTGCGCGGATCGGTCACTTCCTGCATGCCCTTGCGCATCATCCCGGCGCTGTTGTACGTCGCGTCGTGAATCGCGCGCTTGCCGTCGATCTGCATTTTCATCGCGTCTGGCAGCGCGTACCACGCGAGATACATGTTCGACCAGAACGTGTCGCCACCTTCGGGTGGAATCTGCAGCGCATGAAGCAGCGCAGCACGCGGTGGCGATTCGATGTACGTCATGTCGCAGTGCCACACCGCTTCGCCGTCACCGAGGTTGCCCATCGGGACGCCGTCCTTCTTGATGTTGGAGATTACGTTGATCTCGGGAAATTCGGACAGAAACGGCTTGCCGTAAGGGTTCGGCCCCGGTGGATCGAGCTCGCCGAAATGACGCGTAAATGCGAGAAGTTGTGGATCGGTCAAGATCTGACCGCGAAACCGGAGGACCAGATGGTCGGCCCATGCCTGTTTGATTCCGTCGATCACGTCTGCCGCCAGCGGTGCCGACAGATCGACGCCGGAGATTTCGGCCCCGAGCGCGTCGCCGAGCGGAGTCACGGTGAAATGAGTCATGGTTTTGCGCTCCTTTTTCTGCGGTTACTTTTCGAATGCAGATCAATATAGACAGCGCCCGTGATAGCGTAAATGAGATATTCAAATCATCACGTGATACCTTTTACATATCTCCTTATCAACCCTTAGATGGTGATGTCATGAAGCGATCGCCTGCGGCACTGCAACGAAGTCATATCGAAGCCCTGATCGCCATCGGCGATGGCGGCTCGGTGCATCGCGCTGCGCGCAGTCTTGGCGTTGCGCAGCCGGTGCTCTCACGGTTGCTCGCCGATGCGGAAAGCCGGCTGGGAGCGCGGCTATTCGAACGGTCGAGCCAAGGGAGTCAGCCCACGTTGCTCGGCGAAACCGTGCTCGCGCAAGCGCGCTCCGTGATGCGCGCGATGGACCGGCTGAGCGCGAGTGCCTCGTCCGCGCGGTTGCCGATCCGGCTCGGTTGCATACCGCGCGCAATGCATACGCTGATCCCGCCGCTCTATGCGCGGATGTACGCAGGGACGCACGCACACGATCCAGCGCGCGCCGACGACACCGTATTCCGCTGTAAGGTGATCGAGGGCAGCTCGACAATGTTGTGCGAACTGCTGGAGGCAGGCGAACTCGATTTTGCGATCCTGCGCAGCGCCAGCACGGTGAAAAACGACGAGATGAAGGTCGAGCGTCTCTATGCGGAGCGCACCGTAATCGTTTGTTCAAACGACCACCCTGCGCTGCGTGCGCGGCCGCTGCGGCTTGCCGACCTGGCTGCGCTCGACTGGACGCTCCCGCATGCCGACACGACCTCGCGTATCGCTTTCGATCAGTTCTGGACACGACGTCGTCTGCCGCCGATCGAGCCGGTGCTCGAGACACGCTCATTCGAATCGAATATCGAAGTGGTGGCGCACACGCGACTGCTGTCGATCGCGCCGGAGTCAATCGCCCGGCGCTACATGCGCTTTGGCATGCTGAGCATTCTGGAGATCGAGAGCGCGTTGCCATCGAGCCCGATCATGCTGGGCTCGCGGCTAACGGCGCGCGAAGAACCCATGTTGAAGCGCTTTCGCAAGCTGCTGCAAGAAACGGCAGGCGAGTTGGCTTTGGGGTGAGCGGTGCTCGATTGCTTCCGTGATGGGACTTGCCCGTTCAGTATGTTGATCAATGTCCGTGATGTTGCGAACTCAGACCTCACGCGAGTGAAATTCTCGACCAAACAACGGAAAAGCAGGCTCATACTCATGTCCGGGCGCAAATCTACAAGCGCCTTAGTATCAGCAGTAATTCAACGGAAAACAGAGAGGTCTGATGCCAACAATAAAACTCGCCAGATAGATGTCACTATTGCCGACGTTCTCGACTTGATAGAACGGGATTTGGCATCGCTGGCGGGTGTGCATTCGCCGAGCTTGGCATTCGAAGTCAAGCTAACGGTATCAACGTCGACGGGCGCTCTCGTTGCGAAACGGTCGGCAGGTAGAAGCGCCGCCCTTCGCGTCCAACCGTAAAGCTGCATTTCTTCGGCTTACTGCAAAGCAATCGTTTGCGGTCGAATTTAGATTCGCCGCACCATTGCCATGTTATGCAACATTCTATCTAATAGGCTCGCAGAAGGAGCCTGATTTATTTCGGTTCACTAATCCAAGCACCTGCCCTCCATCACAGGCCATGAATCGTCTGCTACCGCTTAAATCCCAGTTGGGGCGTTACGCGCGAACGCTTGCCGGGCATTTTCCTGCTCCTTTTACACGCGACGAATCAAACGGTGTCGAGATCCTCGGAAACTTGACCCCCAGGTTGCTGAACGGCAACACGCTGCTGAACCTCAATTACAGCGAGGTCGACCGCTTTACCCTGAACACCGGCTCAACGGCAACGCTGTTCGTCGTCAGAGGCGAAGACTTCGTGCGTGTCACCACTTCCGTCAAAAAGCAGAACGGCGAACGAGCCGTGGGCACGGTGCTTGACCGTTCGCACCCTGGCTATCGGGAGCTGCGCCGCGGGCAGTCCTATACCGGTTACGCCACGCTATTCGGCAAGCAATACATGACACAGTATGAGCCGATACGGGATAGCACCGGCGAGGTAATCGGCGCGCTGTATGTCGGCCTTGATGTCAGTGAAGTATGGACCTTGTCGATCGGAGCAAAACTCGCGCTGCTGACCCTGGCAGCGGCTACCACGATCCTGCTCGGCTATGATTGGCTGCTGCAGGCCGTGATCCTCGCCGACCGGGCAAGCCCGGTGGGCGCGTTGACCCCGTTCCAGCAAACCGAGATGATAGCCTTCGGGTTATTCGGCGCGCTGTTGATCAGCGCGCTGATCTTCGTGACGACCCGGCGCGGCCTCGGGACACAACTGCTCGAAGCCAAGGCCGCCGCGGAACAGCTAGCGGCCGGCGACCTGACCGCACAGGTGCATGTCGATCGGCGTGACGAGCTCGGTCAGTTGATGCAGGCGATGAACGGCATCAGCGTCGGTCTAGCCTCGTTAGTCGGCAACGTGCGGCGTGCCTCCGATACGATCGCGCTGGCTGCTCGCGAAATTGCAGCCGGTAACGCGGACCTGTCGGCGCGCACCGGAGCGCAAGCTGGCTCGCTCGAGCAAACCGCGGCGACGATGGATCAATTGACTTCAATTGTCCGCGCCAATGCTGAACACGCAACGCATGCCAATGAACACGTCGCCTCGGCCTCCGAGCTCGCGGTCAAAGGCGGCACAGTGGTGGGGGATGTGGTAACCACCATGTCGTTCATCCGCGGCAGTTCAGGCAAGATCGTCGAGATCATCAGCGTGATCGACGGACTTGCCTTTCAGACCAATATCCTGGCCTTGAATGCGGCCGTCGAAGCCGCACGCGCTGGTGACCAGGGACGCGGCTTTGCGGTAGTTGCCGCCGAAGTGCGCAGCCTGGCGCAGCGTAGCGCCACAGCCGCCAGGGAAATCAAGGCGCTGATTACTGACTCGGTTAGCAAGGTCGATGCCGGCGGCGAACTGGTCGATCAGGCCGGCCGGAACATGACCGAAATCGTCACGGCCGTTGGCAGTGTGGTCGCCTTGATGGGCGAGATTAGCCACGCGAGCAAGGAGCAAAGTACCGGCATCAGCGAGGTCAACCGCGCGATCGGGCAGATGGATGAAATGACCCAGCAAAACGTTGCCCTGGTTGGGCAGGCGGCAGCTGCAGCAGCCAGCATGCAAGAACAGGCGCGCGCACTGGAAGACGCGGTGCGGGTATTTCGCCTGGCAAGCGATGCGCCAACCTGACGGGCGTCTGACGAGGTGAGACGCATGTCAAAGCGGAAGCGGGTGCTCAAGAACATACGAAAGGTGACTGCAAGGTATTGTCACGTTGGTCGCCGTGCGGCCGAAAACGAGGTATGTCAGGGTTGCCAAATTAAGAGGCAAGGCGCTCCCACAGTGACGTGCCGATTTGAAGCCCTCACCGAATAGCTAATCACATCGGGTGGAAAGCGATAGCCCGCATAAGACCGCGGGTTGTCGATGTCAGGGGCGGGTTGCCGCGCAAGTTGGCGGTCGCGGTGTGGCCGATGACTTGCCGGCTGACTCGAGCGGACAAATGGCGGGCGTACCTTGGAAACCGCCGTTCAGGTCGCGCCGGCGCGACGGGCCGCAGTGGGTCGAAATTTGCCTGTCGACTTGGCTTTCTTGGTGATATCAGGAACTCCAAACCTATCGTCGCAGGGCAGGCCGAAGTTCGCAAGTTTTGGTTCCCAACGAAAAAATCGTCCAATTCCACATAATTGCGGCTATCTACCCCTTCGTTTTCGGACATTTTCCCTGATGGAGGCTGAAGGGGTACGAAAGTTGCGGCTTTCATACCCTTCATGTGAGGACATCTGTTAGATAGCTGCCTTATATATGTTGCTGCATCGGCTGCAGGGTCGCCGGCGTGCCACTCTCGCGGCGCTTCCGTGTGCCATGACGCGCGGCCGGCCGGATCGACAGTGGTGATGTGACGCAACCGCTGCGGCGCGCCAGCAATGCGTAGCGATCGACCCGGCCGCCTGAAGTGAAGCCACGCGGGCAGAAGCGGTCAATGGCGCGCCGGGCGAGCACCGGAAAATTCTTCAGGTAGTCGCCAACGGAACCATAGACGTTCACCTGCGCATGGGTGCGCCGAACTTTGCACGTGCAAAGTTCGCCGAGCAATGCAACGACTCTGCGGCAGACGCGTCGGTGAGGGCGACTGGCTGGAGCTCGGATGCGTTGCCATCCGGTGCGCCCTTTTCCCCGCTTCCAGGCCGGACAGACCATCGTTCTTGCGCGCGATGAAACTTTTGCCGCCGACGCCCGGATAGTTACAACGTTAGTTGAAATCCAGACACAACTTTGTGATGCGGCGCACCAATCCCCGCTTCGCCTTATCCAGCCTGAGTTTCGGGTCGATCTGTAATCCAACTACAGTTGTGTTTATGCAGGCAACTTCGTCAACCAAAGTTGCGAAAGCGTTTCTGGCGCCGCCGGCGTGCGCAGGCGTTGGACGAACTGAGTCTCGATGAGCGAGTGTTCATGGGTGCGTTGAACGCGCCCCGCCTTGGCATTCGTTCGGTACCCAATCGGTAACAAGATGACGTGCCGGTCGATGTGGTGCAGAAGGCGCAGGGGCATGCGTCGCTGCAAGCGACCTCAATCCACGTTCGGAATGGGACAAACGTGTGTTCGACGACGAGACGAAGTACTACGCGTGGATTGCCGGCAAGAGTCTGGTGCTCGCACCACGGAAACATGGATAGTGCGGGGTGATGCTTGATTTAATGAAGAAATAAGTCGGAAAGAGGTTGTGCAAGGACGCCACACGGCGCAGACGTAGATCGTCTGACTCGCTGGCGCGAACCGCGCGGGCGATGTACGTATACGGCGCAAATTGGCGGCGGTGGATTCGAAGACGATATCCACTCGCATTACGCACTCTTGCCAGCACAATGGTCGACGTTTCTCCAGGACGTGCTTACGAATGCAGAACTGACAAAACGCTTGTTCAAGGCAATCGCAGCTGGGTCCGAGAAGGACCTCTCGTTGCTCGCAAGAAAAATCATTGAAGAAGAAAACAGCAAGGGCCACAACGTGCTCGCGAACCAACTTGGCGTGATCCTTCAGGCTAAGAAGCCCGCTCAGCGTGCGACGGAGCCGAGGACGGACGGCGAGCGCGTCCTGCAACAGTTGCCGCTGAGTCGGCGATATCAAGATCCGCTCGTTGTTCGTCTCGAACGATCCTCCTTGCGGCACTTCATGGTGTTGCCGGAACAGGTTGAGCTGCGTTTCCAGCGAATCGAGCAGGAGTACGCGGCGCGAGAGCGGTTGGCCAAGCACGGGCTCCGTCACAAAAAGAAAATTTTGCTATACGGCCAACCCGGCTGCGGCAAGTCACTAGGCGCTGAACGCCTTGCCTGGGCGACGGGATTGCCGTTGGTCAAGGTCCGCTTTGATGCGCTCATCTCATCTTACTTCGGCGAATCGGCGGTCAATCTGCGCGCAGTGTTCGAGTCAGCGCGCGATCGGCCATGTTTGCTGTTTCTGGATGAATGTGATTTCATCGCTAAGTCCAGAGCAAACTCTAACGATGTGGGTGAGGTGCCTCGTTTAGTCAACACCTTGCTGCAGTTGCTGGAAGACTTTGACGCTCCGGTGAAGGACCGGCTGCGAGCCTATGGGCTCTTCGAAATATTTGATGAAAATCACTACTTCGAGACCGTGACGGATGCCGTTCGCAGCTATACCTCACAGCATCGCCTTGACTGGCCGGGCGAGTGATTGGCCGGCTCCAGGCGGGTGGATGAGCAGGATGAGCAACCACTTACGGCTCTCCAGGAGCGCGCCCCGCGTGTAGTCCCGACTTCGCTCAGTTCCCATTTCTCGAGCTGCGCGCGAATTGACTGCAATTCCTTTCTGCGTTCTGCGTTCAGCGTTCGCCTTCGGATGGGTCATTTCAAGTTCCTCAAGCGTCTCAAGAACGATCCTCGACACGATCAGCCTCGCGTTCTCCTCGACGTCGGCAACACTGAATTTCCAGTTTTTCTCAGAGTCGTCTATGCGCTGCAGGAAGCGTTTGCGCTGCTCTTCCTTCGAGATGTGAAGGTAAGACTTGACGATCCGCGTGCCGTTTCTGCAGAGGTGCAACTCCAGATCCAGGATCGAACGATAGCGGTCACGCCACACAGTCTTTTCGTCGAGCAGCGCATCCGGCAGGCCCTCGTTACGGAGAATCTCGGGATGGACACGAGCAATTAACACCTCCTCGTAATAGGACCGGTTGAAGATGCCGATCCGTCCACGCTCGGGTAGATCGCGCGTAGTGCGCCAAAGGAAGTCATGCTGCAATTCAGTGGGGCTGGGATGTTTGAAGCTGAATACCTCGCAACCCTGTGGGTTCACGCCCGACATGACATGCTTGATGGCACCATCCTTACCGGCTGCGTCCATTGCCTGGAAGATAAGCAGAACGGCATATCGGTTGAAGGCATAGAGCAACTGCTGAAGAGAACTCAGTCGCGCGACGTGTTCACCCAGCAATTTCTGGTAGTGTTCCCGTGACCTGCACACGGACTCTACCTTCGTTGGCCATTTGTCGAGCTTGACCCGTCCGCCTTCCGGGACCCGAAAATCTCGCGAATTGATTTCCATGTTGATCCTCGCAACCGCTCAATGTCGGTAGGCTTGTAGCCAGGGGAATCCGGCAAAGCAGATCTGTGCCGCAAAGCCGATCCCTCCAACGATCGACCCGATACCCGAAACATACTGTGCCGGAGACTCACCGAACGCGAACACAGCAACACCAAGTTCTGCGACCACGAGAACGATGAAGGCCACGATCCCCATAAGGAGACGACTACGCCTATCGGGTTGCAGATTGAACCGCTGCACACTCCATTGCGAAACCTTCCAGCTGGCCGCAAGCATGATTGGCGTTTCCAGTACGACGGAGGCAATCGCGCCGAGATGTGGCACCAGCACCAGCACGCGTATTGCACCGAGAGCGAATCCTATCGCGAAGACAAGGAGAGCATAGGTGGTCCCCGCCTTCACCCATGGAGCGCGTCTGCGCACGCAAAACGAAGTGGAGTTCATGGCAGTTACTGTCTGGTGGGCATCCTGGGACCTGCCGGCAAACGGATTACGTAGATGCGACCCGGCAAATCTCCTGCAACCTCGTCTTCGTTGTACGTGAAGTAGACAAGCGAATGGCGTTCAGTGTCCAGTATCCGGATTATATGGAGCGAGTCGAAAGTTGGATCTGACTCAGCCGTGAATACTTGCGCTTGTCTGGGCACACTTTCGGCAACCCGGATGTCGCCTGTCTGATGGCAGGATGCCGTCAGGTCCGTGCCGCGGGAGGTTCGTCCACTTCCCAGTGCGCCCTCGGAATGCGACTCTGAGACATAGCAGGTCACGCCTTTCACGAGGGGATCATCGTAAGCCGAAATGGCGATATGCGAACCGTATCGCTGGGTATGCGTTTCGATGGTCGCCAGATCCTTGGCTACGACAACGGAAGACGAAAATATAAGCAGCGCGACCAGGATGTTTGCCCGCCCTGGAACCAGCTTGATCATCTCCCACCTCCAGGTATCCACCAGTCAGATCGTCAATCGCGCCACGCCGCGGCAACGGATCGCTGACTTCAGGCTATTTCACCTGGAAGTCCGCTACTTGACGCAGGTCAATGCCCGCGTGTTCGCCTGGCGTCATTCTGAAATGGATCTGTGGTTTGCATAGGGTGCATGTCAGCAGCAAATTGGACACTCCTTGTGCAGGCGTCAACAAACCGCGGTTTCGGTCGCCCGCATCGCCAGAAAGTTCGCATATCGAGGATTACCATGTTCCGGAACTCCCGTTTTTCGATGCTTCTATCTCTCGTTTTCTGCGCCTGTGTAAATGGTGCTGCACTCGCACAATCGCTACCGCAACCCGCTTCGCAAAACGGCGTCTCCTTCATAACTGGCGGTGTGGGCGAAGATGGAGTTCAGGCTTTTCGCGCCGCAGCTCCAGGCTACAACCTTCGCATGACGTTCGCCTCGAAGACAGGGAACTATCTGTCCGACATTGATGTAACGATAACGTCGGGCGCCGGGCGACCCATCCTGTCCGTTCGGACAGAGGGCCCGTTCCTGTTTGTCCGGCTACCTGGGAGCCTACTTCGTTCTCACCCAACTGGCATTGCTGTGCCTCGTCTTCGTCCTGATGCGGATCGACTGGAGCGTTGCACTTAATGAGCACAGGTTCCGCTTCAGGCGCCCCAAGCCGGGCGAGAATGCCCGTACCTGACTACCGTCACTGAGCTGTCGCTTGCATCACCCAGGCGAACGCACAGAATTCAGGAGCGAATCAGTTTTTGCATGCGTCATGATGAAGATGAAGAGTTCAGGTAGGGGCGAACCATCAACAGCGGGGTTTGAGTGATGCGGGCCGTTCGGCCTGCGACGCTTCCGAGAAACCAGCGTGAGAAGCCGCGCCGACCGTGCGTGCCGACGACTACGAGGTCCGCGTACCATCGTTGAGCCTCGCGAACAATCGTGTGGGGTATGTCATCGCTCGCAGGGTCTGTTTTGACCAGCCCCAATTCTACGGGGTTAAACTGATTGGCAAGAACTTCGGCCGCCGCGGAGAGCACCTTATCCCCCTCTTCGATGAACGTATCCTCGAGAAATCGAACAGCGCGATCGACGACGTAAACAGCTCGTATGGACGAATCGGGGCCTGCAAGACGCAGGCCAGACTGCAGGGCATCGAATGAAGCCTTGCTGCCGTCAAGCGCGAACATAATTCGTCGCGGATAGGCGTGTATCGCGGCCACATAGCTGGCGGGCACGATGAGAATTGAACACGGAGTCTGGCTTGTGACGAATTCGGATACCGTTCCTTCGAACCAGCGCAACATGCCGTGATGTTGCCGTGCACCGACTACGAGCAGGTCAGCGTGCCACTCACCTGCAGCATCGATCAATGCATTTCCCGCATAACCACCTAGCCTCGAAAGTTCAAGCACGCGGGCGTCGACGTCGATGTTCGCATCAGCGAAAACTTCTTGTGCCTGTTTAACCGCCTCGCTGGCATCCCGTAAGAGCTCCTCCCGAATGGTCTCGAATACGGCATCGGCCAGTGATCCAAGCGGCACGAGCGCACGCGGGTTCTCGGCGACACTTACGATACGCACCTCTACGCCGGGCCTCACGAGGCCGCATACATACTTCGCCAAGCGTGCGGACATAGGCGACAAGTCTACACCGATCAGGATCCGCTGGAATCCTGATTTAGGGATACTACTGGCACTCGATGCAGTCATGATTCGTGCTCCGTGCAACGCGTGATCTCACACGCATTCGTGGTGTTTGGAAATCAGACCAGCGTAAGCTATTGGAAAAACACAAAATCAGATATTCAAGCGGGCGCTGCCAGTCTAAGACTGGTTCCATAGCGATCTGATTTCTACTGTCGAGGTCTTTGTCTCTTTGTGGTTCTCTGCCTGATCGGCTGCTGCTCGAACGAGCAGCAGCGGCGTTGCAGTGATACGTGCGACGCGGCTTGACACGCTGCCGAGCACCCAACCTGCAACGCCTCGCCGTCCATGCGTGCCCATGACGAGCAGGTCGGCCGGCCAGCGAATAGCCTCGCGAGCTATGGTGTGTGCGATATCATCGCCGCTCCGCTTCGTATGCAGAAAACCGGTGTCGGTGGAAATACCGGGGGCAAGCGATGTAAATACTTCAGCCACCGTGGCGAGCGCCCGTTTCCCCTGTTGCCGCTGGTCGGCCAGCGCTTCCTCCCGAACGTCCACGGGAACCATATCGGTGAATCTAATAGTCCGGTCCAAGACAAACAGCGCCCTTAGATGCGCCCCTTTCGCGGCGAGCGTCATGCCTGTCAGCAAAGCCTGATGAGACGCTGGGCTTCCGTCGATAGCGAAGAGAATCTTTGTCGGTCCATGCTGGAGTTGCGGCTCGTAGCTCTCCGGGACGACGAGCACGGGGCATTTAACCAGCTTGCTCACGGGTCCTGAGACGGCGCCCTCAACCCATCGCAACAGGCCATGATGTTGTCTCGCCCCAAGGACGACCAGATCTGCATTCCATCTCTGCGCTTCCGATGCGAGGGCATGGGACACATCGCCTCCGTACCTGGCGAGGTCTATCAGTTCGGCCTCGACCGTCAGACCATGGTCTTCAAAAATGCGTCGAACATCCGATAACGCGGCCTTCGCGGATTCCCGCAATTCGTCCGAGAATGCCTCGATATTCAGCCCGGTTGCCAAGTGCGCGGAGAGTATCGCCCGGGGGTTTTCGAGCACGCTCACGACACGGACCCGGATGCCCGTGACGCCGAGTTGACAGGCGTAGGTAGCAGCATGGATGGACGCGATACTCGAGTCTACGCACAGCAGAAGCCGACTGAAACGGGCTAAAGGTGAATTGAAGCTGACTTGCTGGTTCATGGAAAGACTCCGTGTTGATCGCGGAAAACACCGGCTGAAGCGCCGTGTAGGCACGGCCGTCGAAAGGCAATCGATGCGGCAGTTATAAGTCCTCCTGCTTTGCTTTCAATTGATTTACGTCAACCCCCGGCGTGTCTGTATGACTAGACTGGCTGTGCGATAGCGGTCCATGTATAGAGGACGCCGCCTCTTCGTTTTCTGATGGGTCCAGTGGCAGTCCGCACCGGTAAATGATGGGACCGGAAAGAAGCCAGGCATTCGGCAAAACCATGTCGATACCGGCCACGTTCAGAGGGGGCCAAACAGTCAGGACCATCGTCACGCTGCCTGCACACACAACATGCCGCATAGTCCCGCATGTTAGGCAGGACAACGATAACGGCCGTAGAAGAATCGGCGCGTGTGGCCCGGAAGGGCGCCGTACTGCGGTGCGTAGGGTCAGCGCTGCGGCGCGTGGTTCAATTCGAAGCGCAGCACGGGACTTTCTAACCAGCCCGACGCATACCGGGTGCAAGCTGGAGAACGCAAATGGGCAAGAAATCCGAGTCTGATGAGGCAATCAATCTGAACGAATCGACGGAAGCGACGCTGACGACACTAACGACGCAAATCAACGCGTTTGTGCGCGAAGGCACCCTCGATAGCCGGTGCGCAGCGAAGCTGGTCAAGCGCCTGAAAAGGGAGGCTGACATGATTTCGGAAAGCGGCAAGTCAAGCAAGCCTGAACGGAAGAAATTGAATATCGCCTTCGTCGAAATCGAGGCCGCGCTCCGCGATCACGATGCCGGCCTGCTGGTGATAGCCAACGCTGCTTTGCGCGCGGCCGATGACGCGGTCGATGTCAGGACGCGCGGATAGATAGTTCCAGAAGGTAAGGGAGGTGCGGGGTTACCTTCGCTACAAACTCAGCTTCCGCGACCTGGTCGAGATGATGTCCGGGCGCGGGCTGTCGCTGGCGCATACGACGATCATGCGCTGGGTTAAGCGCTTCACGTCGGAGTTCGTCAAACGCTGGAACCGCTTTGCCACGGCAGCCGGTTAGTCGTGGCGAGTCGACGAGACGTACGTGAAGATCCGGGGCAAGTGGGTCTGTCTTTGCCGTGCAGTTGACCGGGCTGGCAAGACGGTCGATTTCCGGCTCAGCGCCAGGCGCAATGTGGCGGCTGCTAGGGCCTTCTTCGCGAACGCGATCAAGAGCCAGCGGTTCGCCCCGAAGACGATTACGCTGGATGGCTATGCAGCCTCGCACCGCGCTGTGCGCGAGATGAAGGCCAACGGCTTGCTGCCCGGGGACACGAAGGTCCGATCCTCGAAGTACTTAAACAACTTGATCGAGCAGGATCACCGCAACATCAAGTCCAGGATCAACGCGATGCTGGGCCTCAAACGTTTCAGGAGCGGCGCCGTTACGATCTCCGGCATCGAACTGATGCATCGCGTTCGAAAAGGGCAGTTCGACCTCTCCGCTCTTGCGCTCAAGGACATCGCTGCGCCTTCCGTCTGGAATCTTGTCCTGTTCAATCGATAAGGTATTCATATCTAAAAGAGACATCTCGGCTACGCAACCTGTTTGCACCAGAGCCAGCGTTCCCGAGTACTTACGGCGAGCACCGCCGTCATTTCGTCGGCGCCGGCGGCCCCGTCCAGTACTGCTGGTTCCACATCATATTGTTCATCATCTGCTGCTGCATGTTCAGGTACTGGTCGGTCATATACTGGTGCTGCCGAAGCTGTTCGGGTGTGAGCTTGTTGTAGTAACCGCCCATATGTCCCCAACCGCCACCACAACAGCCGGGCCCTCCGCCCCCCATCATTCCGGGCCCCATCATGCCCGACCCCCATAGACCGTGCATCGCGTTCATGGCGCTTTGCATCGTGGCCCAGTGCTGCTGCATCAGGCGCTGCCGCTCCTGTGGGTCCTGCGTCTGACGGATCTGGTCCATCTGTGCCTGCATCGCTTTCATCTGCTCCTGAACCTGAGCCAGTTGCTTGTCGAATTCAGCGGTGTTGGGTGCCGGGACTGGGGCGCTTTTCTTCGTCGGCGCGGTCTGTGCAGCCGCGGTGTCAGGCAATAGCTGGCCGCTGATAGCAATGCCGGTAACGACGGCAAGAATAAGTTTCTTCATGACAGGTCTCCTGATGCCGATAGATCGGCGAGTTATTTTGTTCGCGTAATTGCATCATCGATCGCCGTGACTTCATCTCATTTGACATGGATCAGACGAGCATTAGTCAAGTAATCCGCCAACGAGGGGAAGCAGCAACACACCCTCACGCTCGCCAATGTACGCTCCCTTAATTGATCGCTCCGGCCGCCGAATGCGAACGCACTTGGCCTGCGCAAACGTTCGGTATGAAGACAGAGCCGCCGTGGATCTGTTGCAGTAAGGCGCTCCGTTATGATGTGCGGAACGATACGAACAACTGAAAGCCCGATGAAGACGTTGAATCCGGCAGTGGCCCGAGTGCTCAAACGCCTGCATTATCCACTCGACGCGATTCTGACCTGCGTGCGTTGGTACGTGGCCTATCCGCTGAGCCTGCGGCACCTCGAAGACATGATGGCTGAGCGCGGCGCTTCGGTCGATCATTCGACTGTGCACCGCTGGGCCGTCAAGCTGTTGCCGGTGCTGGAGAAAGCGTTTCGCCTGCGCAAGCGGCCGGTTGGCAGGAGCTGGCGCATGGACGAGACGTACATTCGCGTCAAGGGCGAATGGCGATATCTTTACCAGGCCGTCGACAAGGACGGCAACACCATCGACTTTCTGCTACGCGCCCATCGGGACAAGACTGCAGCCCGGCGTTACTTCGAGAAATCGATCGCCCAGAATGGCGCACCCGAGACGGTGACCATTGACGAAAGCGGCGCCAATCTCGCCGCGCTCCAAGCGATCAATGCCGATCGGGAAACGCCCATCAAGATCCGCCAGTTGAAATGTCTCAACAATCTGGTCGAGCAGGATCACCGGGCAATCAAGCGACAAACGCGACCCATGCTAGAGTTCAAAAGTTCCGCTGTGCCCGGATTCTTCTGGCCGGCATCGAACTGATGCACATGCTCGAGAAAGGGCAGATGAAGTGTGCTCGAGGAACCCATGCGACCGCCGCTGATCAATTCTACTACTTCGAAATATAAGTTGTACTTCGTATATCGATCTTGCTCGCCCCTCGATTCTTACCGCGACAACGCCATGAGCATCGACCATTTCAATTGGAAAAGATGACGACGGTCAAAGCTTGAGGTTGGCGTATCCGGACCCGGTTGACTTACGTCAATCGCGGTGCTGCATTTTCACATCACTATCAGCATCACATCGGCGCGAGATGCCCGGCACAGGGTGGTCAGGGAGCATCGATGCCCGCAGAGAAGCGCGAATCTTCGTGTAAACCCGGGCATGAGAAATCGTTTGCCGTAAGAACCGGGTAAGCGAGTGCTCTTAGAAACGGTTTCAAAAAGGCTTCGTAGGGGCTGTTAACCCGTAACGCAACCTGTTAACCTCGATCGTTGTGATAACAGGATCGAGGAGATGGGCAAACCAATCATCGACGACGAACTGTGGACACTGATCGAGCCACTGCTACCACCAGCGAAGCCACGCCGCTTCAAGTATCCGGGCCGCAAGCCAGTTCCGGATCGGGCTGCGCTGACCGGTATCCTGTTCGTGCTAAAGACCGGTATCCGGTGGCGAGATTTGCCAGCAGAAATGGGATGCGGCTCCGGCGTCAGTTGCTGGCGAAGGCTACGCGATTGGCAACAAGCCGGCATATGGGATCGATTGCACGCAGTGCTTCTGGCGAGGTTGCGAGCGATGGACAAGATCGACTTCTCGCGCGTGGTCGTGGATTCGTCGTCGATTCGCGCGGTTGGGGCGGGCGAAAAACTGGTCCGAACCCCACCGATCGAGCGCGACCCGGATCCAGGCACCACCTCGCCACCGATGCCAACGGAACGCCCATCGCGGCAATCCTGACTGGCGCCAATCGTAACGATGTCACCCAACTCGTGCCGTTGATTGAGGCCATCGTACCGATCGCCGGCAGGCGCGGGCGGCCGCTGAGCCGTCCTGGCCGTGTCTACGCTGACCGAGGTTACGACCACGACAAATACCGACGCGCTCTCCATGAGCGCAGTATTCCCACTAGCATCGCGCGGCGTGGCCACCCGCACGGCAGTGGCCTTGGCAAAGTCCGTTGGGTTGTCGAGCGTACACATGCCTGGCTGCATCATTTCCGTCGTCTACGTATTCGCTTCGAACGTCGCGCTGACATCCATGAAGCGTTCCTCAAACTCGGCTGTTGCTTGATCTGTTGGAACACCCTTCAGCGAGCTCAACAGTCTTTATGAAACCGTCTCTTAACGTAATACCGAGCGCATCAGAAGAATCACGCATCGAACCCCATGCGCGAATGCATTGCACCACATCCCTATCAGGACACAAGGTGCGTATAGATGCCCCTCGTTACGACCGCGGCCGGAAGAGGGCGCTTGTCACAGCGAAAGCTGCCCATGCAGGAGACGAAGATGGATCTGAAACTCGCAGAGAAGATCAAATCGAGCGCGGCATACCGCGAACTGGTGCGAAAACGCTCGAGGCTTGGGTGGACGCTGACCACCCTGGTATTGGTCGTCTATTACGGCTATGTTCTGTTGATAGCCTTCGACAAACAGTTTCTTGCTGCAAAGATGGGCGCGGGCGTGATGACGTGGGGAATGCCAATCGGACTATTCGTCATCGTGTTCACGGTGGTCGTCACGGGGTTCTACGTGCGTCGCGCCAACAGCACATACGACCAGCTTACCGAGCAGATCAAGCGGGAGGCCGCATGAACGCACGACGTCTTCTCGCACTCGCGGCGCTTTCCGTCGTCTCATCGCGTTGTTTCGCCGCTGGCGCAGACATGGGGCAGACGGTCAAACAGGCGACCAACTGGACCGCAATTACGATGTTCGTCGTATTCGTGGTCGCGACACTCTTCATCACCAAATGGGCGGCAAAAAGGACGCGCTCCGCTGCTGAGTTTTACACAGCGGGCGGTGGCATCACCGGTTTTCAGAACGGACTTGCGATCGCCGGGGACTTCATGTCGGCTGCTTCGTTCCTGGGCATCTCGGCGGCTGTCTATGCAAACGGCTATGACGGCCTCATCTATTCGATCGGCTTTCTGGTGGGCTGGCCGATCATCACTTTCCTGATGGCCGAAAGGCTGCGCAATCTCGGAAGGTTCACATTTGCCGACGTGGCGGCATACCGTTTCAAGCAGGCCCCGATCCGTGCGTTCGCCGCTTCGGGCACGCTCGTTGTCGTGGCGTTCTATCTGATTGCGCAGATGGTGGGGGCAGGACAGTTGATTAAATTGTTGTTTGGTCTCGAGTACTGGATCGCTGTGGTGATCGTGGGCGCGCTCATGATGGTTTACGTGCTGTTTGGAGGCATGACGGCAACCACCTGGGTGCAAATCATCAAGGCATGCCTGCTGCTTGCGGGTGCTTCGTTCATGGCGTTCATGGTGCTGTGGCAGTTTCATTTCAGCCCCGAAGCGCTGTTCGCGAAGGCCGTCGAAGTACACGAGAAGAAGGCGTCCATCATGGGCCCCGGCAATTTCATCAAGGATCCGATATCGGCGATCTCGTTCGGAATCGCGCTGATGTTCGGCACAGCGGGTCTGCCGCACATCCTGATGCGTTTCTTTACCGTGCCGAATGCGAAGGAAGCGCGCAAGTCCGTGTTCTGGGCGACGACATGGATCGGCTACTTCTATATTCTGACCTTCATCATTGGGTTCGGCGCGATCGTGCTGGTGAGCACGAATTCCGTCTTCAAGGATGCTGCGGGCAAACTGTTGGGCGGGACAAACATGGCTGCTGTGCATCTCGCGAGTGCCGTTGGCGGCAACGTGTTTCTCGGCTTTATTTCGGCTGTTGCGTTTGCGACGATCCTTGCCGTCGTCGCGGGTCTCACGCTCGCCGGCGCATCAGCTGTGTCGCACGATCTGTATGCGACCGTCTTCAAGCACGGTAAGGCACCTAGTGTGAACGAGCTGTTCGTTTCGCGGGTCACGACGGTCGTGCTGGGCATTGTCGCTGTCGTGCTCGGAATCGTGTTCGAGAAGCAGAATATCGCTTTCATGGTTTCGCTGGCTTTCGCCGTCGCGGCTTCCGCCAATTTTCCGGTGCTGTTCATGTCCGTGCTCTGGCGCGGCTGCACGACGCGCGGTGCAACCATCGGTGGTTTTCTCGGGCTGATTTCGGCCGTGTTGCTGACGGTCCTCTCGAAAGCAGTTTGGGTGGACGTGTTTCATTTTTCGAGCGCGCCTTTTCCTTACGCGTCGCCAGCACTCTTTTCGATGGCGATGGGCTTCGTCGGCATCTGGCTCTGCTCGGTGACGGACAAGTCGGCTCGCGGGCGCATTGACCAGGCCGGATTCGAGGCGCAGTCGGTACGCTCGGAAACGGGTATTGGTGCGGTGGAGGGCGCAAGTCATTAGGCAACCACTAGCCATTTGCTTTTCGGAATCAAATTCGCAACTTCAAATGCCCCTATTCCCGATACGAACTCTTTCGTCAGGATAGCCTCAAAGAGGGAGGTTAATGCGCCGCTTTCAGCGGCGCATTTTTGTTTTCGATCGCAGCTCGTCGACGTATACGACGGGATCCCTGACTTGATCGCCGGCCATGCTTGACGGCAACAGGTCGCAAACTGTGTGTAGATGTGCGGGTTCGCAAAAGCAGGTAATCAGTTCTGGCGATTCGTGGCTATCGAAAGACCGGGTCGAGGGCATTCCCGCAATCGATCTGTGAATGTGCAAACGCCGACCTGACACGGCAAGTGCGACCGGTCGGCGTCGAAATGATCGGTGCCGCGCTTCTTTTACGTGTGTTCGCTGAACTTCTGCAAGACCGTTGGATTTTCGTAAAACGAAGCAATGTTGTCACCGGACTATGCCCATGCGCGCAGGGGTTTCGCCATTGAATTGACAACATTGCTTCGCTAACTGGCGAATTAGATTTGTCAATTCGCGTTCGTTCTAGATCCATGAATCCGCTCGCATGGTGGTACTCATGGTCAACGTTTTGCGAAGCTTCGAGCCGCTCACGCTGCCGCGTCCTCGCGGCGCGCACCGTTATGATGTCTTCAGTCCGAAACTGGGGCGACGTCTGACGCTATACAGGCGCAGCGCTTTCGAAGCATGGCTGATGCTGGAAGCGAATCCCGCTGTAAAGACATTCTGTGAACGGCCTGGCTTCATCGCAGTCGACGGTCAACGCCGCGTCGTCGATTTCTGGGCAAGGTCTGACGACGATGAATGCCTGGTAGTACTATCGGAGATAACACCAGCGACGGATCGACCGCGTAGTCGTCCTGACTTCGACCCGGAAGCCTTCGCCGTGCGGCACATTGATGCAGCCGAAAGGGCAGCTGCGCGCGTGTGGACTGGAAACTGGCAGCGTATGCTACCCGTACTTGTTGCCGCGCGTGGCCTCGTCAAGCCTTCGCTGCCCAGCGCGATCGAGCGCTTCGTCGTGTCACCTCAATCTCTGATGACGATAGAGCGCGAGTTCTCGCTGGCGCGCCCGCGTCGTTGATGAGGGTGGCGATGCAGAATGCGCGCGCCTGAATGACCTCACACCCGGCGACAAAAACAGGTGGCCCCGTTATCAGATGGAGCGCCAGAAGGCGGACAGTGCGGGGTGGATGGTTTCGTGCCATCTCGGTCCTGTGAACAGGTCGTAGTGGTCGCAAACCTTGATTGTCAACTTCTCGCGCATGCCCAGCGGAATCGCGCTGCACAGCGTCTGGGCGGCGTGCGTCTGACCCGCGCCGGTGATGTCGTCGCGAGCGCCTTCGATCGTGCAGAGGGCCGTCGAAACGATATCTCGAGGCCGCACGCGGTGCGTGCCGACTTGCCAGCTTCCGCGGGCGAGCGAATATTCTTGAAAGGAAACACGAATTGTATTGAGAAAGTAATTTTCAGTCATATCGAGGACTGCCGCATATTCGTTCAGACGCCGAAGAGCACCCGCAATCGCGCGTTCATCGCCCGAGCACTGGCTGGCCCAATAGCGTGATTCGAGCGCCCATTGTCGGTCTGGGTGGGCGGCGACGATCGCGGCGTGCTGAATGAACCCGGGGTACACACGCCGGCCAGCGCCTCGGTAGGGCGGCGGGACCGTGTCGATCACCACGGTGCGAAACCAGTCCAGGGTATGGGTTCGAGCAAACCTGCCGACGGCAGTTGGAGCAAGGCGCGCATCTATCGGGCCGCCCATCAGTGCAATGCTGCGCAGAGGTGCTTCGCCAGCGCTCGCCGACAGCGCTGTTGCCGCTAGTGCAGGTCCCGTTGCCTGACAGACGGCAACGACGTGTAGAGGGGCACTTGCTGCTGCGCGCAAGAACCGTTGGATGACGAGCACGTAGTCATCAAGCCCGAATGGCCCCGCGTCCAACGACACGTCGCGTGCGTTGGTCCAGTCGGTGACATACACATTGCCGTCCTGAAGCAGCGTTTCAACCGTTTCCCGCAACATCACCGCATGGTGGCCTGCCAGAGGCGTACAGAGGAATATTTCAGCGAGAGGGGCGCCGCCTGGTTCCGACACGGACGCCGCAACGTCCGGGGTGCGGCTGAACTTGCGTAGTGCGCAAAAGGGTGTGCGATCGATCATCTGCTCGACAACCGCAACGTCGCGTTCGCCGATGCGTACTGTCCGAATGTCGAAAGGGGGCGGCTCCGGCGGCGGCTGTAATAGACGGTACATCCAGTCATATCCCACCGCAGCGACACGCGGTGCGGCCGCGTTGCCGCTTTTTCCGTCGTCAACCGGCACTGTCCATGTGCCAAGCATTCGCATCAGGTTCCGCTGTGTTTCGAGCCACGCGTACCACATGCTGTCTCCTGCTTAAGGTACTCAAAAGGGTACTCAAAAGCCACCGCGCACCGGTGCCAACTTCGTGCTGTTTCGGTAAGCACATGCACTGGTGCACTGCAGGTCCTGATCAGAGCGGATACACGCGTGCACAATCTCGTGAATAGGCAAGGATAGCGTGGGGCCGGAAAGTTCCCATGCGCTTGACCTGAATCAATGAACCCGCGATCCAAGCGCAAAGCTGATGTTGGGCGCCAACTTCGCCGCCCCACGGGTACTGCTCGCGGTTGCGGTAAGAAGGTATCGGCTTGACAACGTGCCAGCAGGCCATTGTTGTAGAAGCAAATGATGGAGGGGCTGCGACGTTTAAGTGTGCGCTTGATTTTGGTCAACCGGTGGTGCGGCCGGCCATTTCTCTTTTCGAAGAGGACTGCCCCGGTAACCGCGCTCATGCATCGGTCGCAAGTCTGGCACCCACGTGAGTTGGTTGTGATTTCGTTTGCTCCAGATCAATCCAGGTTCGCCGAACTTGCCTTATTTATTGTTCATTGAGACATTCCGGTCGGAGTCGAGAGATGGGATTACTCCATGGACTATTTGCGCGTCAGCGGGCGCACACGGTTCCAGATGCGAGGACCAGCGAAGCAGTTGCTCGTGTTCTTGCAATGAACCCTAGATTGAAGTACGCGCGTCACTACGAAGAGAAGCTCACGCGTGCGGTGACTATGTCACTGCGCTACGCGGATAATCTTGTCGCATCGCTGCCGCCGCTGCGCGATGCCAACGCTGACGCATGGTCGTCCGATCCTGCGATTCGTGCCTTCTTTGCGACGCGCGACGATCTGGCTCACGCTTTTAGCCGGTCGGAAACCTTGCGTGCATATTTCGAAAGACAGCTGGATTCGACTGAAGCATATGCCGTCCTCGGGATGGCGATGACCGAGCGGCACATATTGGGCGTCGCAATGGAAGGAAACTCTGTTCGTCATGACGTGCCACAAACTACGCTGTGCTTCAGCGACCATCGCGTCAGAATCTGCAGCAATTCTGATGCGACGTTACGTGCAGAGATTGCATGCCGGATGGTCGATCAACTGGCGTTGGAAGGCCTTGCAAGTCTCACGGCCAGGCAACGCGATCTGGTGAGGCAATCGCGAGCGTTGATCAAGGAGCGTGTCGCGCTGTTGGAACGACAAGGCACGGGTCTGCGGGCGGTCGTCGGCGCGCCTTTAATTACCGAATCAGCAGAGCTGGATCGTCTTCAAGCGCAGATCGACAAGAATACGCAAACACTTGCCACGCTCAGAGTGCCCGGGACGCTAGCCGAGCTTGAGCTGGAGTGCGTATGCAATGTGTTCTCGACACCGTCCGATTACCTCTACGTTCAGTGCAGACGCGTGCGCCTCGACATGATGAATGTAGTCCAGCCCGAAGGAGGTGAGGCGGGACAGGAAATCAGGTTCCATTTCGCACGCATTCCCGGCAATCCCGCCATAGTGCGAGCATTTGTGCTTGTGCGGTTCCCGCGTTGGGAACTGCTGCCGGGCGGACTGAACATCGATGCGGCGATACGGGCAATCTGAGACCGTCGTTAGCAGCAGCCGACACGCGGATTTATGTCTGCATCGGTCGCTGTCTGCCAGCGTTTCTGCCGTTTCACATGTTGGCTTCTATGGTTGATGTTCCTGTCTTACACGAAGGCGAGACGAATCTGACGGAGGAAACCGCGACCACATCCACGGTACAGATGGCCTCCGTTCTACTTGGAAAATTCCCTCGGGGACTGACGGAACTGGCGGAAAAGATGGTATGCGCACGCGGCTGCTCTACGGCGACGAGGCGTCCGGAAGACGAAACGGTCAGTGCCGAGCGCTTAAGGACGCCTTCCGCGAGTCGGTCACACCCAAGCACAGTGCTGATCGTGGCGGTGGGACTTCTTTTCATAGCAGTAGGAATCACAATGTTGCGCCGCGTGCATCAGGGCGATGCAGGCGCACTCTGGGTCTCACGCGCGGATTTCGAAACGATCGCGTCATTTCCCTCGTGGCGGGATCCCGGTTTCAAATATTCAGCGGAGAGCGGGACGACGCGCCGCATTGAAAAGTCTCGTCGCTGCATCGCCATTCGCCACATGTGTAATTAGTCGGACCGACCGGCCATTGATGAATCACTGGATGGCGAACTTGCCGGTTGGAGTGTTGCCGCTTCTGCGCTACCCGTCATCGTTTCAGGAGCGTCAAGGGACGTTGAATGCGATCGCCTTTCGAGAGAAAGTGAGATCCGCTGCCCTTCATAAGAAAGCGACTCATGCTGCAGAACGGCCTGAATAATTTGTCGCCTTCCTAACTGGAAAGCGAGGCGAATCTGTTCGTCTGTGGTGTCGCCTGCCACGAGCGATTCGCAGACCGCTTCATATGAGACCGCAAACGCGCGATATCCCCACCCGAAACCGTATGCGGAAAACCGGACAGCGGACCCTTGGGACAGGTCGGGTGCCGTAATCCAGATCATGGGCTGATTCATAGCGGAACTCTGCTGAACAATTAACGTCCTCAACTGACGATCTGCTAGGTGCAGACATCGTCGACGTAGATTTCGCGACCGCCGTATGGCTGATTGACAGAATAGGGCTCGCAGTCGACATCCGGTTGATATATGTCAATGTTCTCTTGGCTGGAGAAAAATTCGTCAGCGTGTTCCTGCCGGTCGGTGAACGCCAGTCAGGACCGACGGACGTTGCGGGTTGAGGCGGCATGGGTGTGATTGACGTGGATCAATAGGCGGGGGTGAATACGCGCGTCTGGTATGGATTAGCAGCGTGGTCAACGAAGAAAGACCCGAAGGGCGGCGATTAAACGTCGTTGCTTGTTCGGTGAGCCCGTTATCCGCATGGATGCGTTCTAAAGGGATGGGAGAAGAGTTCGATGCTGACCGCGCCAACATCTGCACGAGTGTTCTCGTGCAAATAGGCAAGCCGGTTGAGAAGTTTCATATAGGTAGGATACCTTACAGATTGGACAGGACAGCATTCCATACGGCGGGCGCAGCGGCATCCTTGAGGCCGAGCTTCGCGAGATCGAACTGGCCCTTGCGAATTCGATGCGTCAGCTCGATGCCTGAAATCGTGGCCGCGGCGCTCCTGAACCGTTTGAAACCGAGCATTACATTCGTTCTCGACTTGATGTTTCGATGGTCCTGCTCGATCAGATTGTTCAGATACTTCGAGGACCGGACCTTCGTGTCTGCAGGTAGCAGCAGACCATCGACCTTCATCTCACGCACGGCCCGGTGCGAGGCGGCATACCCGTCGAGCGTGATCGTCTCCGGAGGCTGGCCCTGATGTTTGATCGCCTTGCTGAAAAAGGCTTTGGCTGCGGCCACATCGCGCTTCGCCCTGAGCATGAAGTCCACTGTCTGGCCAGTTCGATCTACCGCTCTGTACAGATAAGCCCAGTTGCCACGGATCTTCACGTAGGTCTCGTCAACGCGCCACGACCGGCCGACTGCCGTGGCAAAGCGATTCCAGCGCTTGACGAACTCCGGCGTGAACCGCTTGACCCAGCGCATGATCGTCGTGTGCGCCAGAGAAAGACCCCGTTCGGACATCATCTCGACCAGATCACGCAGGCTCAGCTTGTAACGCAGGTACCAACGAACGCACAAGACGATGACTTCGCGATCGAAATGCCGGCCTTCGAACAGCCTGTCAATTTTCCCCAACTTACTCATCTGTTCGCCCTGCACGGATCAATAAACCCCTGAGCCTAACCCGCCGGCCTCATATTTGCACCAGAACCGAACTGCAGTCCTTCACCTTCTCACATGCACCCGCACGGCATTGCAGCATGTATCACAGCGAACTTCGATTGAGCTTGTGCTCAACGGGAAGCCCTTGTAGCGTGTTAGGCACTTTTGTTAAGGGCTGCAAAGTGGACAAGCATAAGCAGGGAGAATACGACGAAGTGCAAGCCAGCCAATGTTTCGGGCAATCGCTCGTAGTCTCTGGCCAGTCGGCGGAAGCGGTTGAGCCAGCCAAAGCTGCGCTCGACCACCCAACGGCGCGGCAACAGCACGAAGCCCTTTTTCGCCTCTGGCAGCTTGATGACCTGAAGCTCGATCCCTTCGTCGAGTGCCGCCTGCGCAGGCTCTTCGCCGGTATATCCCTGATCAGCGAACGCCACCTTGACCGTCTGGCCCATGGCCTGCTGCACCTGACGCGCCAGTTCTCCGACCTGCGCGCGTTCCAGTTCGTTGGCCGGCGTGACATGCACAGCAAGCAACTGCCCCAAGGTGTCCACGGCCATGTGGACCTTCCTGCCACGTTTGCGTTTGTAGCCGTCGTAACCCGCGCGAGGACCACTCTCGCAGGTCGACTGCAGGGTCCGCCCGTCGAGAATGACCGCGCTGGGTTGACCACGGCGCTCCTGCGCGATCCGGATGATCGAACGCAGGTCATTCACCATCGCCTCGAAACAGCCTGCCTGAATCCAGCGTTGCGTCTGCTGGTAGACCAGTTCCCACGATGGAAAATCATTGGGCAACAAACGCCACGGCGCACCCGCGCGTACGATCCAGCGCAGCGCGTTGAACATCTCGCGCAGTTCGTAGCGGCGCTGCGGTGCGTCTTTGTTCATCAAGGTCAGGTACGGAGCGGCGAAGTACCACTCTTCATCCGATACATCCGTTGGGTAGGGCCTGCGTTTTTCATCTCGCCAGGATACCAGGTCCGACTCAAAGTGCCTAACACCCTCTTCTATGGGGAACTGAAAGTCAAGCCCGGTTCTAAACATTCTGTTATGCGAAATAAAACTCCTTACCCGGTCTCCACGGCCAGCCTGCGCGGTCACCTACCTTGAACAGACCCAGGTCGTACGCGATGGCGACGAGGCCGTGCTGATAGTGCTCATCAAATCGTTATCCGCTGGAGCATTGAAAAGGCGACACGCGCACAGGACAAAAATCCAATCAATTAGGGCAAGATCTTTTCTGAGTTATTCCGGAAATATTTTCAAAGAACGACAGGCATAATTTACCGCTCCAATTCTGATACATCGACATAAAAAATTAATATCTAAAACGCATTTTATGAACATAAATTGGCATTTTCCTTTCCAAATGGTTTCACCAAATAGATTAAATATTTACTTGATCTTTCTACATTGATCAGACAATATTCATTCGCCTGTCACCCCTATCAACATCCTGGATAGCCAATACTCTGAAGGCGTAGCGCGGCCGATATAGTTTGGGTCCCCAGAATTGTTATACATATGTGAAGGTAAATTTTGTCATTCATTTTTGAATGCCGGGGGCTCCATGTCCGTCGAAAAAGAAATATTTAGTTTGCATAACTCTCTCAGAGTACAGGTTGAACGGCATGTTTTCGATACCGGGCGAAAGAGTGTAATTCTCGTGAATGGAGCATTGGCAACAACAGCGTCGTTCGGGCAAACAATCAAATACCTCGGCGAACGTTATAACGTTATCTGTTTCGACCTGCCTTATGCAGGGCAATCAAAGCAGCACAATCGCGCCGGTTTCCTGCTGACGAAAGAGGATGAAGTCGAGATCCTGCTGCGTCTGATTCAGCATTTTGAGCCGAAATACCTCTATTCCGTGTCTTGGGGAGGCCTCGCCTCATTGCTCGCACTGGCGCGGCAGCCGGCCAGCGTCGAGCGCGCGGTGATCGGATCCTTCTCTCCGTTTCTCAACGATGCGATGGTCGCCTATGTGGCCCGGGCAAGGGATCTGCTCGGTGCCGGCGAAAACCTGCAAGCCGCGCAACTCCTGAACGACACAGTGGGTAAGCACCTGCCGCGCATCCTCAAGCTTCTGAATTTCCGCTACCTGACCAGCCTGCCGAAGGAAGAACAGAGCCAGGTCGCATTCCACGTCAATCAGATACTGGCGCTGAGGCCCGAAACCTACCTCGACAAACTCGCCAACATTCGCTGCCGCGTCAAGTTCATCAACGGCGAACTCGACGAATACACCACCTCGGAAGACATTCGTACTCTGGCGCGCTACGTCATGCACGCCCACTTCGCTACTGTGCCGAACACCGGACATTTCCTCGAACTGGAGGGGCGGACGCAGGCTGCCTGCATGCGCGAAGCGATCCTCGACTTCTTTGGTGTCGACCAGAAATTCGAACGTTCACGGCTTGAGGAGCTATCTTCCACCCCCGTAGCGCAAACGTTTGCACCCTCCCTGAACACCGAGTTCGAAAGTTGAAAATGACGATCTACCACACGCTTGCCATTCTCGGCCCGTGGGCCGTCTGGCTCGCCTACTGGATGAAAGCGTCCTCCTGGGCGAAGAAAACCGTCAAACGCGAGGATCGTCTTTCGCGTACCGTTCAGTCGATTCCGCTCATCGTCGGCTGTGCATTGGTTGCGTTGCCGGATAGGCCTGCCGGCGCCTGGAGTCTGGCGAACACACATTTCGATTCGCAGCAATGGACCGGCATCGCGATCATCATCGCCGGTCTGGCTTTTTCGGTCTGGGGTCGCCGTCATCTCGGGCCGAACTGGAGCGTATCGGTCACCTTGAAGGCGGATCACGAACTGGTCCGCAGTGGTCCGTACGCGCTCGTCCGTCATCCGATCTACTCAGGCTGCCTGCTCGCAATCGCCGGTGCCGCGCTGGTCACTGAGCAATGGCGAGGCGTGATCGGCTTCGCGCTCATCTTCGCTTCGCTCGCCTACAAGGTCCGCGTGGAGGAGCGGTGGCTGTCCGAGTATTTCGGCGACCCGTACCGCGCGTACCGCCGCGAAGTACGGGCGCTCGTGCCTTGGCTCTATTGAGTTCCGCGCGACTCATGGCACAAATCGTCATCACCGCAATCGGTTCGGCAGGCGACGTTCATCCGTTGATCGGGATTGGTCGAATGCTGGTGCAGCGCGGACATCGGATCGTGTTTTGCACCCATCCGCAGTTCGCGGTGCTGGCAGAACAACACGGCTTCGCATTCGTGCCGGTCGGAACGTGGGACGAGTATGCTCAGGCGGTTGCAAGCCCTGCCTTATGGAATCCGCGTACGTCGTTTCGTACACTGTGGACCATCATCGCACCGACCATCCGGCCACACTTCGATACGCTCGCTGCGCTGGCGACCTCCGACACGATACTGGTCGGTTCGTTGTGGGCATTCGCCGCCCGCTTGATGCAGGAAGTTCATGGCACGCCCTACGTATCCGTGCAGGTGTCGCCGTCGACCCTGCTTTCCGCAAGCGCCCCGCCTACACACAAGCGTCTGACCGTGCCGATGTGGCTGCCGCTTGTGGTCAGGGCAAAGTGCATCGAAATGATCGAGAGGGGCGTGCTCGACAAAGCATGCGGCCCCGCCCTGAACGACGTGCGCGCTGCGCTGGGTCTCGCGCCGGCAAGCCGTATCCTCGGCCAATGGTTGCATTCGACAGACGGCGTGTTATGTCTGTTTCCGAACTGGTTTGCGGCCGCCCAGCCTGATTGGCCACGCAATCATTTCATGGCAGGCTTTCCGCTCTTTAACGATGTATCGCCCGAGACAGTCGACGACGAGTTGACCGACTTCCTCTCGTCGGGCGAACGGCCAGTCGTCTTCACACCGGGCTCTACACTCACGGACGAGCGCACGTATCTCGACGCCGTAGATGAAGCGCTGCGCCGCACAGGCGCGCGCGCGATCGTCCTCGCACCCGCCATCGGCAAGCGCTCGCGCGCTCGCCGTGACGTGCTGGTGCGTGACTTTGTACCGATGCGAACGCTCCTGCCACGCTGCGCAGCAATGGTCCATCACGGAGGGATCGGCACGGCCGCCCTCGCTTTCGCGGCAGGCATTCCCCAGGTCGTCACTCCGTTCGCGCACGATCAGTTCGACAATGCGCAGCGGATAGCGAGGAGTGGCTGCGGCATTCGCATCGACAGTCCTGCAAGCGGCAAAGCGCTGGCTGCGGCGCTTACTCGAGTCACCACGGACCCGTTCGTCGCGGCCCGTTGCGCGATGGCGAAAGAGCTGATCGGCACGGCCCCCAATGCCTGCGAGGCAGCCGCGCAGTATATCGAGCGGTGCGGCGATCGCCGCCCCCCGTCGGCACGCGTTCGCTCGCCTGAACGAACCTGGGAATAGAGCGTCCACATGACTATTTCAAACAGTATGGCCACACAGGACGTCGGAGCTCGGGAAGTGCCGCCACTGCGCGGCGCCTGGCTTGCGCTGTTGAGCTTCGCGCTTTCACTCGCCACCTTCATCGAGGTGCTCGACTCGACCGTCACGAACGTCGCCGTGCCGTCGATCGCAGGCAGTCTCGCCGTGTCAAACTCGCAGGCCACCTGGGTCATCAGCTCTTATTCGGTCGCGGCCGCCATTGCTGTGCCGCTGACAGGCTGGCTGTCGCAGCGGTTTGGCGAGGCGCGTCTGTTCGTCTGGTCGGTGCTGATGTTCACGCTGACTTCACTGCTGTGCGGCATGGCCGGCCACCTGGAACTGCTTGTTCTGTGCCGTGTCATGCAGGGCCTCAGTTCAGGCCCGATGGTGCCCTTGTCGCAGGCCATCCTGTTGCGTTCGTTTCCGCCGCACAGGCGAGTGCTGGCGCTCGCACTTTGGGCGATGACGGTTCTGCTCGCACCGATCTTCGGTCCGGTCCTCGGCGGCTGGATCATCGACCAGTTTTCGTGGCCGTGGATTTTCTTCATCAATCTACCGATCGGCCTGTTCGCATTCGCCGCGTGCGCAGCACTTTTGCAGCGCGAGCGTCCACATGCTCGCCAACCGCCGACAGATACGATGGGCATTGTGCTGCTCGTCGTCGGAGTTGGGGCGTTACAAGGCGTGCTCGACCTCGGGCGCGACCACGGCTGGTTCGACTCGCCGCTGATCGTCTGCCTTTCGTCGGTCGCTGCGCTCGCCCTTGTCTCGCTGCTGATCTGGGAGTCGGCCGAACCATTTCCGGTCATCGACCTCAGCCTGTTTCGCAATCGCACCTTCTCCTTCGGCGTCGCGATCATTTCGCTAGGGATGGTGAGCTTCTCGGTGATTGGCGTCATCTTTCCGCTGTGGCTGCAAACCGTGATGGGGTACACCGCGTTTCAGGCGGGTTTGACCGTTGCGCCGCTCGGCATCCTCGCACTCGTCTTTTCCATGCTGATTGGAATCTTTCTGGACCGCTTCGATGCCCGCATCGTGACGTCGTTCGGCTTTATGGTGTTTTTTGCCGTGCTGGCATGGGACGCCCACTTCACCCTGACCATGTCTTTCTCGCAGATCGTCACGCCGACGTTCATTCAAGGCATCGGCCTGCCGTGTTTTTTTATCCCGCTGAGCGCAGCGATCCTCTCGCGCATCCCCAACGAGAAGCTCGCAGCGGCGTCCGGCCTGTCGAATTTCCTGCGCACGCTGTCCGCCGCGCTCGGCACCGCGCTCAGCGTCACGTGGTGGGACAACCGGGCGGCACAGCACTACGGCACACTTGCGCAGTCGGTCACGCAGGCGTCCAGCGGTACAAGCCAATTCCTGCGATCGCTGCAAAAAACACTCGGGTTGGGTGGCAATCAATTGACCGCAGTACGCAATGTCGTTGAGCAACAGGCCTACATGATGGCGACCAACGACCTGTTTTATGTGGCAAGCCTGGTGTGCCTCGCACTCGCCATGCTGATGTGGGCAACGAAACCGTGGCACGGCGTATCCGCTGCGCGCGCCGGACACTGATACCCATCACGGTGTGACGATCATGAGCGAACCGAGCTCCTCCGCTGGTAGCGTGGCCATTGACGGTAGCGTTGCGCCGTTGCTCGGCGCATTGGTCGTGCTGTATCGACCGACTCGCCAGCACCTGGCGCATCTGATCCAATTGCGCGGGCGTGGTGCGCCTCTCCTGGTCGTCGATAACTCGCCTGCGGGATCGGCCGCGATAGCCGAGGCACTTGGCGCGCAAGGCATCGAATACCTGTGGAATGCCAATCGCGGAGGTATCGCCGGCGCTTACAATCGGGGGCTTGGACGCCTATTCGAACGCGGCTTTGGCGCCGTTGCCCTGTTCGATCAGGATTCGCAGGTGAGTGCCGATTACTTCCGGGTGATGCTCGAGTCGTGTGCGGCGCTCGGCCCGCAAGCCTTCGCCATCGGACCGCGCATCTATGACGAGAACCTCAGGCGCTTCCTGCCGCAGCTATACAGCAACGGCTTTTCGATCCGTACGCTGAGGTTCGAAGCGGGTGCGTCCTTACAGCCGTGCTCCTTTCTCCTTTCCTCGGGCTGCGTCATCTCGTGCCGCGCCTACCGGCGTTTGGGTGCGTTCGAAGAAGCGCTGTTCATCGATCATGTGGACACCGAATATTCATTGCGTGCGCTCCTGCGCGGCGTACAGTTCTATGTCGAGCCGCGGCTCACCTTGTCGCATCGGATCGGTGAAAAGCGGCAACATCGGCTCGGCCCGATTCGCCTCACCTCGATGAATCACCCCGCATTTCGACGCTATTACATGGCGCGCAACGGCATGCACCTGTGTATTCAATACATCCCGTCGCTCCCGATTGCGTTCGTACCCAATCTCATCACGCTGCTGCAAGTCTTGCAGGTGTTGCTCTTCGAATCCGGCAAGCTGGCGAAACTTTCCGGTATCGGCTGCGGGATTGTCGACGGCCTGCTCGGCAGGCTGGGACCGCTCGAATCCGCCCGCCCGCGGCTTGCTGCCCGTCTCGCGCGCAGTTGATCGATGACGCTCCCTATCTGCTGTGTCCGCCGCGCGCTGAAGTGCCTATGGGTTTGCGCGTCAGCCGCTTCGCTATCTGTGCTGGGCGCATTAGGTGGGTGCGCGGACCACGGCCCCTACCACCCGCTCGTCATGCATTCGCCCGAGGTGCTCGCCCAGACCACGAAGAATGCGGACGGCACGTGGCCGGAAGCGCGATGGTTCGCGTCGTTTCATGACAAACAACTCGATGCGCTCGTCGATGAGGCCTGTGCCGGCAACCCGGACATCCAGGTGGCCAGCGCGCGCATAGCCGAGGCGCAGTCGCAACTCGACCAGTTCGCCTCGGGCACAGGACTCACGGGCGGTGCGGCCGCGGCGGCATACAAAGCGCGCATGCCTGCAATCGACGGCGCGGCGAACGTGAACGTCGCAGGCACCACGGTCCCGATCAATCTCTTTAGCGACCCTTGGGTGTCGCCCGCAAGCGTGATTGTCGGTGCCAACTACGAACTGGATCTGTGGGGCAAGAACCGCGCGCTGACGCAAGCGCTCGTGTCCGCGCGCGATGCCGCGCGCGTCGATGCGCAGCAGGCCCGCCTGACCATCATCACTTCGCTAGTCACCCTTTACGGCCGACTCGCCTACGAGTATGCGAAGCACGACCTGCTTCAGGCGAGGCGCCATCAAGCGGACCAACTCGACGCGATCCGGCGCACGCGCGAGACGAGGGGAATCGACAGCAGCTACGGTGCGCAGCAGGAACATATCGAGCAGGCCACCCTCCGCATGCAATTGCTGGCGAATGACGATTCAATCACGCAAACGGAGTTGCAGATCGGTGTACTGACCGGCAACGGTTCGGAACGCGGCCTCTCGCTGCAACGGCCGACGCTGGCCGACTCCGACGCCTTGTCCGTACCCCCGAATCTGCCGCTCGAACTGCTCGGACGGCGCCCTGATATAGTCGCAGCGAAACTGCGCGTGCAGGCCGCGACGGCAAAGATCGCGGCAACCCGTGCGGCCTTCTATCCGAACATCAATCTGTCCGCTGCGGGTGGCCTGGCGTCGCTGAGTCTCGGCTCGCTGTTTTCGAGCGCGTCCGCATTCTTTGCATTGGGGCCGGCCGTCTCCCTGCCAATTTTCGAACGCGGCCAGTTGCGCTCGCAACTGCACGGCGACTATGCGCAAGCAGACGAAATGATCGCAATGTACAACAAGACGCTCGATAGCGCCCTTGCGGAAGTGGCGCGTTCGATTGCAACGATGCGAAACCTCACTGCACTCATCGACGAGCAGAAGCGGATCATCGCCGCGCGCGAGCAGATGCTTGCCGTTGCCAGCGAGCGGCAACGCCGCGGCCTGATCCAGCAGTCGGGCGTGCTGATGCAACGCGACATGCAGCTCGACGAACAGTTGCGGCTCCTCGAACTCGACGCGCAACGCCGCGATGCCGACGTCGCGTTGATCCGGGCACTCGGCGGCGGGTTCGTTGCGACTCAGCCGGGAACCTCCGCCGCTTCACCGGTTCAGCCCACGAATCAGGAACCTCACGAAACAATGCGTGGCACCCGCCTTTCTCTCAACCCTTCATCCAGCTGAGTCGTATGAGTACAGAAAACCTGCTTGGCGACCACGCTGCGGTGACAGAGCGCGATCCCAGCAAGATCACCCGGCGAAACCGGATGCTGGCGGTGCTATTCGGCATCGCGGCAGCCGTGGCCGTTGCGGCCGGGGTGCACTGGTTCATCTCCGGGCGCTACGCCGACGAAACGGATAATGCGTATGTCGCCGGCAACGTCGTGCCGATCGCGGCGCAGGTGGCAGGCACCGCGAGCGCGGTATTAGCCGGCAATACGCAGTACGTCAAGGTCGGGCAACCGCTTGTCCAGCTCGACGACACCGAGGCGCGCATCGCGCTGGGGCAGGCCGAAGCGCAACTGATCCGCGCTGTGAGGCAGGCCCGCAGCGCCAACTTCTCCAATGCGATGTACCGGGCCGCCGTCAACGCTCGTGCCGCGGAACTCACGCTGGCCGAACAGGCATTGAAAGCGCGCTCTGGTGCAACGGTGGAGGTGGTCTCCGGCGAGGAGTACGCGCGCGCGCGGGAATCGGTCGAGGTTGCGCAGGCCAATCTTGCCGCGGCGCGCAGTCAGCTTGCCAGCGGCCTTGCCGCGAGCGGCTCCGGGCCTATCGAAGACGATCCGGCCGTGATGCTGGCGATACAGCAATTGAAGCTCGCTTATATACGGGTCGCTCGCACGACCATCGTCGCGCCGCTCGAAGGCGCCGTGGCCCAGCGCTCGGTCCAGATCGGGCAGCCAGTACCGGTCGGCGCACAACTGATGACGGTCGTGCCGGTCAAGCAACTATGGATTGAGGCAAACTTCAAGGAAGGACAGATCCGCAACCTGCGAATCGGCCAGCCGGTTTCCGCCGTCTCCGACCTGTATGGTGCGGGAATGGTATTCCACGGTCGGATCGCCGGACTGTCGCCAGGAACGGGCAGTGCGTTTTCCATGTTGCCCCCGCAAAACGCGGCCGGCAACTGGATCAAAGTCGTTCAGCGCGTGCCTGTGGTGGTTTCCCTCGACCCTGCGGAACTGGCCGCGCATCCGCTGCGAGTCGGCCTGTCGATGACCGTGTCGGTCGATACCCATCAACTCGACGGCACGTTAAACACGGCTATCGATCCAGCGGGTGCCAGCGCTTCGCCTGCCCGCGATGAAGACATGGAGCACGCGGACTCGCTCGCAAGAAGACTTATCAAGGAAAACGACAAGATCGGTACCGGTGTGGGGGGCCTTTATCGATAATAAATAGGTGTGGAGTTTGGCTATGATGTGATGGACGACTCCAGCTAAACGGCGAGAGATTCGTGCCAAAGATCCCACCCCGACATCGTTCTGCGCCTGAAGCGTGCCGAAGGCCATCTGCGCAGCACGATTGCGATGATCGAGGCTGGCCAGAACTGCGCGGAGGTTGCGCAACAACTCCACGCCATCGAAAAAACCATCACCAACGCGCAGAAGGCGCTGATACACGACCACGAGGGCCACTGCCTCGACGCTCAGGCTGGTGCGGATGGCAGTTCTGCGAAGGCAGCACTCGCGGAGTTCAAGGAAATTACGAGATCTCTGAGACGGCCCGTTGAGACCCGGTCGTTCGTAACGCTGTCCGACCGGCCGCCGGGGTGCCACCCTTGCGATAACCGCGTGAGTGCGGCCATTTTCGCGAAGCGGCGGCCGGGCTGCCACGCAAGTTCAAGCGCGACGGCCAGGGCTTTACTGCAAATGCCGCTTCGAAGCCGGGAGCCACCGAAGCTTCGGCGAAAATCGCCTACAACGTGACCTACCAGCCGTGGGACTCGATTCTCACGACGGGGCTCTACGTCGACGACCTCGATGCGGCATTCCGCTCGTCGCTGTACCAAAGCCTGGGGATTCTGGTGGTATTGGCCGGCGTTTTATCGGCTGTTGTGGTACTGCTGAACCGCGGCATCCTCCGCTCACTGGGTGGCGAGCCGTCCTATGCCGCCGAAATCGCCAACCAGATTGCCAATAACGATCTGACTGCGGTGGTGAAGACTGCAGCCGACGACCGCTCGAGCCTGCTGTTTTCAATGAAGCGCATGCAGGAGCAACTCACGCAAACGATCGGCACGATCAAGCGTTCGGCCGATTCGATCGGCACCGCCACGCACCAGATCGCGGCGGGCAAGCAGGACCTGTCGCAGCCCACCGAAGAGCCGGTAATGTCTTGCACGGCGTCTTGCCCGTAATTTCCATCGTGGTCGTCTCACATTCGGATGCCGAATTCAGAGCCTTGAGACGATGCATATGATCAGGAAAGGCCAGATGAAGGACAACGGCGTTACCCGAACCGCTGCCGATCATTTCTATTCGCTGGTTGCGTAAGGAATCCTTGTCATTTCGGAATCTTCTTTCATTCTCGACCTTATCGCGACACAAGCAACAATGGTCTTCACCCCTTGCTGTCGAGCGTGAAATCGACCCATAGCTGCTCGGGCAGGCTCTTGCCCTCGAGCCCATGCGGCGGAGGCGGGCACACGGCGTCGCGCACGGCCGCGAGCGCGGCATGGTCGAGCTGGCCCATGCCGCTGGACGTCACGACGTGTATGTCGGACATTGCACCGTCGCGATAGACGAACCCGACGAGCGTCCGCCCGGTTATCCCTTCCATGTGGGCCGATTCTGGATAGCGCAGCGCCGCTTCGATCGCGGCGCGCAGCGCGGCCTCAAAACTCGCGTCGGGGCGGCCCGGAGCGGGGACGGGCGCTGGCGCGGGGCGCGGTGCGGGAGCGGGAGCCGGGGCGGGTTCGGTCGGCGCGGCGCTCTGTGCGGGCGCGGTGTTCGGCGCCGGAATTGGCGTGGGCGGTGGCGTGACCGGCTGCGGCTTCGGCGGCGCCGCGTGCGCGACGCGCGCCTGATGCACCGCTGGAGCGCGACGCGGCTGCACGGCCGGATTCGGCACCGGCTTCGACACTTCGCGCGCGGGGATGGGCGCGGGCATCGGCGCCTGGGCCATCGGCGGCGCCAGCGTGATCGTCATCGGCTCGGGCCGCCTCGGCGCAGAGAGGCGCGGATGAATCAGCCACGCGCCGACGCCCGCGAGCAGGAGCGCCTCGACGGCCAGCGCGAGCGTGGCAGACATATAGAGCGGCTTGCATGTGCCGGGATGCGGCGCATGCTGCGCGACGGTCGGCATCGACGACATGTCAGTCTACCTTTGCCGGTTGCGCGGCCAGCGATACCTGCGTAACGCCGGCCGCGCGGCACGCGTCCATCACGTTCACGAGCTTCTGCAACTGCGCGTCCTTCGCGCCCGCGATGGTCACCACCGTATGCGCCGGATCGGGGCGCTTCGCGAGCAGCGCGGTCAGATCGGCCGTGCTGAGCGTGCGGCCGTCGACCGACACGCTGCCGTCGGCCGCCAGCGTCACCGTCACCTTCGGCGGCGGCAGGCTCTGTGCGCTCGCGGCCGACGGCAGTTGCGTGCGCAGGCCCGCGTTCGGAATCATGTGCAGCGTGATCATGATGAAAAACACCAGCATGAAGAACATGATGTCGATCATCGGGATGATCTCGATGCGCGCCTTGCGTGCCTCAAAGTACTTCACGTCATGCTCCCCGCCGGGCGAGCGACCCGATTACCCCTTGCGGGGTTTTGGCTTCCGCATCCCGCGCGACGTGGACATCCGGGATGTCGCTCGTCAGGCGATTGACGAGCGCGGCCTTCAGCGTATCGAGCTGATGCACGACGAGTCGCACGCGACTATGCAGGCCATTGAAGAACACGAGTCCGAGCATCGCGACGAACAGGCCGGATGCCGTCGAGATCAGCGCCTCGGCGACGCCGCCTGTCACCTGGGTCGGCGCGTTGCCCGGATTCGACAGCACCTGAAACGCGTCGAACATGCCGATGATCGTGCCGAACAGGCCGAGCAGCGGCGCCAGCGTGACGGCGGTATCGAGCACCCACAGGAAGCGGTCGATGCGGGGAGCCTCGCGCATCACCGCTTCCTCGAGGCTCGCGGCGAGCGTGTCGCGATCGGCGCGTCCTGCAATCCGGCCCGCGGTTGCGATTACCTTGCCCGTCGGCAGCCCGTCGTGCCGTTGGGCCCAGACCGCGAGCGCGCTCGCGTTGAGTGCCTTGTACTGGTCCAGCTCGACAAGCGCCGCGTGCGCGTCGCGCGTGGCCCGCAGCAGGAACCACACGCGCTCGATGATGACGGTCAAAGAGACGAATAGCAGCACGGCGATCACATACAGTACACCGCCGGAATGTTGGGTAACGCGTAACAGGGTATCCATCGACATGATCGATCCTCCTCAAAAATCCGCATGCAGGGTGACGTATGCGCTCAAAGGCTCGCCGACATAAGCGCCCGCCATGTTCGCGGCGACGAAGTAGCGCCGGTTGGTCAGATTGTGGACGTTGAGGTCCACGCCCCAGTGATGCGCCCGATAACCGAACGCCGCATTCGCGATCACGTAGGCGGGCACGGAGTTGATATTCGTGATGTCGCTGTAGACGCGGCTCATGTAATTGACGCCGGCTCCGACATGAAAGCCGGGCACGCCGTAAATCGAGAAGTCGTAGGTGGTCCACAGGTTCGCCATGTACGCGGGCACGTCCTGCGGATTGTTGCCGACGGCCGATACGCCTTGCGGATTGCTCGTGACATAGGCATGTTGCGCGGTGAAATTCGCAATCAGGTGCCACTGTCGCGTGATGCTCGCATCGAGCGACGCTTCGGCGCCGCGCGTTTTCTGGCTGTCGAACACGACTGTTTCGACGCCGTTGAGCGTCAGCGGCGAAGCCACGTTGCTACGCGACACATCGAAGAGCGCGGTATTCAGCACATAGCGGTCATCGAGAAACGAGAACTTGACGCCTGCTTCGTATTGCAGCGCCGTTTCCGGCTCGCCGATGCCCGACTGCGTGTCCTCCGAGTTGAAATTCGTCAGGTAGCTACGCGAGATGCCGAAATACGGCGACATCCATGGCGTGAGCTTGTACAGCGCGCCGATGTTCCAGCTCACGGGCGCGTCGTTGCGCGTGTAGGTGTGGCCCGCGAGTACCGGCTCGCCTTCGTTGTCGACGCGGCCGGGCACCGTGATGTTCGGCGTGAGCGACGTGTCCCACCAGTCCTTGCGTACACCCGCGCGAAGCTTCAGCTGGTCGGTCACGTCCACCTGGTCAGTGGCGTACAGGCTGTAGAAATTCCCGACCAGGTGATCGTTGTCGCACGAGTGCGTCGCATTGCACTGAAACGTGAGACTCGCGATCGACGTCTCGGGCGGCACCGGGGCGAACACGTCCGGAATGTTCGGCAGGTCCGCCGTCGCGCGATCGGTATTGATCGCCTGATGCATGTACTCGAAGCCAGTCAGCAGCGTGTGGCCGACGCTGCCCGTCTTGAACTTCCATACGGGCTCGAGCTGATAGTCGAGCGTGTTATCCGAATCGTCTTGCTGACGCAACTGCCGGTGAACGACCTCGTCGCCGACGACTTGTGTGCTCGAGCTGTCGCCGTTGCCGTCGAACTCGAGGCTGCGATGCAGGAACGACAGGCGGTTGTTGATCGTCAGAAAGTCGCTGACCCGCCACGCGTCAGTCAGCGTCGGGCGCACGTAGTTCGAGCGCGCGAACGCGAACGGCGTCGAATATTTTGCGTCGATCGGCACGCTATGGATCGGCGTGCCGTTGAGATAGATCAAGCCGTACGAATCGGGCGTGGAGCGCGTGTCCTGCGCCTCGATCGAGAAGTCGAACTTGTGGTCGCCGAGCTTCCATTGAAATGCCGTCCGGATCTCCTTGTTCCAATACGCGAGATCCCGGAAGCCGTCCGAGGTCGCGCCGGTCGCGTCGACGCGATAGTTGAGACCGGGGACGCCCGTCGGCCCGGTGACGTACGCGCTGCCGGTCACCGTGCCAAACGAGGCGGCCTGCACATCTGCGCCGTAATGAAACTGGGGGGACGGCGTGTAGTGGACGATGTTGATCGTGCCACCGGGCGGCCCGCTGCCGAACAGCGCCGAACCCGGCCCTTCAAGAATCTCGACGCGCTCGACGCCGTTCAGCGAATGGACGACGCCATTCACCTGGTCGCCGTCGGAGAACCCGTCTGTGTAGACCTGCGCCTGCAGGCCACGAATCATGAAGTGATCGAAGAAGCCCTTGGCGTCCGTGCCGCCGACGCTCACGCCGCTCGCGTTGCTGACGGCCTGCTGCAGCTTCGTCGCGCCCTGCTCGGTGAGCAGCCCGCGTGGAATTTCCTGCACGCTCATCGGCAGATCGCCGAGCGCGGTGCCCGTCTTGCTGACGCCCGTGACCTGGTACGGGTCGTTGACGTTATGGTCGCGCGCGACCGCGGCCGTCGCAGCGTTGACGGACACCTCGCCGAGCGTGCCCGCAGGTTGCGTCTGTGGGGTTGGGGTCTGTTGTGCTTGCTGAGGCTGCTCCTGTTGAGCTTGTTGAGCCTTCGCAGCATGGGCGAATGACAGAGCGGCAAATAGCGCCGATACGGCAATCGCGGTTCGGGACGTGGGTACGTTCGTTGCTTTCACGCAGTACTGGCTATTGTAGTAGACGGTAGTGAAAAGGTCGGCGGGCGGCCGTCCGTAGGTACGGCGACCCGCCGTGACTGGCTACTTCGGATCTCGCGCATCGGGCAATGCAAGCCCGCCCGATGCGCTCGAACCTGACAATGCGACGATCTGCTTAGTCGTCGTCGTCGAGAGCCGCGACCGTTTTCGTGCCGTCAGCCGTGACCTTCGAGTAGATCGAGTGCGGGACGGGATACGGCTTGTCGCCCATCACGCCCTTCCATTGAACACGGTTGAACAGATCCGGCGGAACACGATCTTCCTTGGAGAAGTCGAAGTCCTTCGTCGCGTTCGCCCAGTACGTCGCGTCATGCAGCGGATGGATGTCTTCACCCTGGGCAAACTGGTTGCCGTCGGTGCCGCTCGCCACGTTGCCCACGTTCGTGCCCTTCAGGATCGTCGAAGCAGCGGCCGTGTAAGTCCACGAACCGTCCGACTTCGTGTCGAACAGGTCGGTCATCGGCTTGGCGTAGGCCGTGTTCAGATCTATGTGCTGGGTACCGAGCACGTCTTCCATGGTACGGAGCGCGTTGACCTGGCTGTAGGCGGTGCTGACGACGGCGTGCTTCTTCACGTACGCGCCGACGACGTAAGCGGGCGCGCGGTGCGAGTCAACGTGATCGGAACCGGCTTGCGAGTCATCCTCGACCACCACGATCAGCGTGTCCTGCGCATAGGGGCTGTGCGCGACCGTCTCGACCAGCTTGCCAACCGCGAAGTCGTTATCGGCTTCTTGCTGCTCAACCGAACCCATCTGGCCGACGTTCTGCGCAAAGCTGCCGGTATGGTCGGAGCCCATGCGGACGAATTCAAACGCCGGGAGCTGGCGATCCGCGACGTACTGCTGGAACTCGCGGTTCCATTCGAGTTCGCGGAAGGTGTCCGGATACGCCTGGTCGAAGCCGCGGTAGTACTGGTCCGTCAGGTTCACGAGGGACGCCTTGAGCGGGTGAGCCTGGACGTTGTTGGTACCGGCCGGGTTGAGCAGCGGGTTGGCGATCGTGCCGATCGTGCCGACGTTGTTGACCATGCCACCGTAGTTGCGGACCGAACCGCCGGCTTGCAGAACTGCGTCGTAGATGCTCGCCTTCTGATAGCCGAACGGCGCATCCGGCACCGTCACGTCGGCGATGCCGGGCAGCGCGTTGGCCGCGCCACCCGGCAGCGACGACGTAGCGCTCGTGTAGCCGCCATTCGTGGCGAAGTCGCGCATGGCGGTGGTCGCGAGGCCAATCGGCACACCGCGGTTATCGCCTTCGGATTCATACGCCATGCCGCGGCTGACGCCAGCGTAGTTCTCCTGCTGCGAAACTTCCTCGGTCGGTGTGACGTGCGCATGCTGCACCCACGACCAGCCGTCCATCGAACCGTCGCCCGGATCGGTGAAGTTGTCGAGCGTGACGAAGTTGGTAGCGATGTTGTGGAAGTTCGGCGTGGTGGCGTTGCCGTACATCGTCAGCGTCGGATCGCCGTTCGAGCCGTTGCCGAGGTCGCCTAGGATCTGGTCGTACGTGCGGTTTTCCTTGACGACGTAGATCACGTGCCTGATGCGAGCGCGCAGGAAGTTCATCGTCTCGCGATCGCTATCCGACTCCTTCTCCGAGTAGTGGTTATTTTCGTCCACCTGGGTGGTCAGCCGGGCAAGCACATCGCCCATCGGGACCGGGGCGCTGACGAGGCTGCTCTGTTCCAGACCGAACTGGTACTGTGCCTTGGTCCCCGCGGTGTAGAGCGGATTCGGGCCCGTGACCGACTTGCCGTTGATGATGTACATCTGCGAGCCATCGGCGCTCAGCGTGATGTCCTTCGGCGCATAGGCGGTCGGAATCAGGCCGTTGACATGGTAGCCGTTCTCGCCAGTGAGCGAGATCACCGCGATCGAGTTGTCGCCGTTGTTGACCGCATACAGGGTCCTGCCGTCCTTCGAAACGGTCACATTGACCGTATCGCGGCCGCTGTACTTCTTGTTGTTGCCGCTGCCCTGGTCGTTGCCGTCGCCGGACTGGCTGGCGATGTCGATTGTCTTCTCAACGTGGTGGCTGACAGTATCGATGACGGCGATCTGGTCGGCGTTCGACACCGCGACGTAGAGCTTGGACTGGTCCGGCGAGAGCGTCATGCCGTACGCATTGCCCTTCACCGGGATGCGCGTGATGAATTGCGGCGCAGCCGGGTTCGCCAGATTCAGCACCACGACTTCACGATCACGTACCGACGAGATGAACGCGGTGCCGTCGGCCTTCAGCGAAACCGCCCACGGGTATTCGCCGCCGGCGACACCCTGCTGGCCCGACGTGTTGAAAGGACGCAGGTCATATTCCGCCACGAGCGTTTTCGAGCCCGTGTCGATGATCGAGATCGAATCGTTGTAGTTGTTGGCAACGACCAGGGTCCGGCCATCAGCAGACACAGCCAGACCGCCAGCGTTCGGCTTCACACCCGAGCCGATACCCTTGGTGTGGTTTAGCGCGATGGCCGTGGTCTGGGCCCATTGGGTCGACGGGGCAGCCGACGCGCGGTTGTACACATAGACCGTGTCGTCAGCGCCCCCGGTGCCGTACAGGGTCTGGTTGCCATTCCAGGCGAGACCGTCGAACGCGTTGTTCTGGTGAATGGCTTGCACCAGCCTCGGGCTCGCCTTGTTCGCGCCCGACACGTCGTAGATGAAGATGTACTGGGTCGAATCTGCGTTGTCCAGCGTGCTGTTGTTGGCGCCCGTGTAGACGGTGTTGTAGCCAGCAGTGATCACGGCCAGCGTGTTGCCGTCCGGGCTCAGTTGCGACTTGATGGCACCGCTGACCACCTGGGTCGACTTGGCCGGAAGCTGCGGATTCAGCAACTGCTGGACGGCGCCCGGAATGGCTCTGGGGGAGATGAACTGGCCGGTCGGCAACAGTTCCATGTTGCCTTGAGGTGCTGCGCCTGCTTCAAGGGTTGGGAAAAGTACTGCACCAGTCAGTAATACTAATGTAATACCAGACTGCATCCACCTGCTTTTTTTCATTTTATATCTCCAGAAGACAAACAGAATTGAAATCTCTGCTCCTGAACTGAACTTCTCAGATCTGTCCTGTTACCCTGATTGAGTGTTCCTGTCCCTCAGCCAGTAAAATTTAACGTTTGCGCATGTCAGAAACGTGAATTAAGCGCGGGAAAAAATGCGGATTGACTGGTTGTGCATGCAACTTATTATTCAAATCCTCAGGAATTTCACTCTTTAAAAAAATAAAAAAATAAAGAATAAAAAATGCTCTCGATGGCTCTGTCGAGTTGATGCGTGGGCGCCGAGTTTGCGCAGGCTGTTCCATTTGACGGTGCTGACAACGGTCCTGCCCGCCGTATCAAGTGACTCGATCATCGCGCGCTGTCCACGCGCTTCGGCGATCACGCGCACGATGCGCGTGCGGTAGCGCAACAACGCACCGATCGGTGGGCATAGCCCGTTGCGGCTGCTCCGCGATCGTTTCATTTCCGTACGGCTATCCGTTACGGAGATACTCTTCAGCTGCGAACAACTTACGGCAACGGCCCCCGTATTTTTTACCATGATTCTAACGAGGGCATGCTTCAGCTGTATCCGCAGCTTCCTGAGGGACGGGTCATTCCCGGCGGCAGAGCGGCATCGTTCATCATCACCGGGCCTCACGGAAAACAAGGAGATGAAGTCCTCGCGGGAGACACGGTCAGTTTAAAGATTGTAGAGGCAGGTGGATATCTCAAAATGGAGGACTATGTTCACAACCGCCAAACCTTTTACGGCTTGACGTACAGGTCCCCAGAGATGTCTCCCGAGGGTGATTGGACGCTTCGAATCCGGGGCAGCGCACAATCCTTTGAGGGGGCCGAAATGGTAACGAAGCAAAGGCCGCTTGTGTCTGGGGATATCGTCCTAATTTCGCGTTTTGATAAAAAGCTGAATAAATATGTGACCATGAGCCTCTCAGGAGCTTCAGGTGTAATCGCCATGAAGAGCGACACCGATCATTTATTCAAGCAGCCTGACTGGAGCGAATATTTCTTTGTCAAACATTGTTAGGTGTCCAGGTTATGCGAAGCGCCGTGTTCAAACGGGGTCATTTTTCGCAGGGGGCGGGGTCCACGTGACCTGCCCATCCCGCCGTGCCATTCATAACGAGGAAATCCGGGGTTCTCAAGATAAATTAATCGCTGTGGTGGGTGAAGTGGTTTGGCGGCGCCACAATTCTCGCTTTATTTTCCAGTCGCTTGCGTCGATTGGATAGACCCGCCTGCGATAACCGGCCGCTCGATGGCTCCATCCGTTCGCTTCGCGTCGCCTGGTTTTCCGACGAAATTAACGACCCGGATCATCCCAATGGTCGGCGGATTAAAGGATGCTAAAAGCATTAAGGTGTGGGACCGATTTTTTCAAGCCCACGTTGCAACAATGCGTTTCCAATTTTGTGTTGTCACTGCCGAAACGCAGAGTGGGGTAAGCGCAATTCTGGCACTTAACGCACAGAAAATGGCGGAAACCGCCGAGGCCGCAAGCTTGCTTATGGCTACTCGTTCTACGCAGCAGACGTCACTTGTGGGAGCAGAAAGCTGAGGTCGCTGGGTCTCCCCGTGATGTCATATGTGCTGTAGGCCAGCCGGGTTGTGCCATCGTCCGAATAGTCGCCAGTGTCTGCAATGATAAGAGTGACGATTGTCTGGCCCGGCTTCCCGCCATCGGAAGGCAGGCGGAGGCAAATCCGCGCGTAGAGATCGGGACAATCGCAGGCTCGGTCCAGCACTTGCTCACATACGGGCAAAAGCGTTAGACCGTGGAGCGTGACCGCAAAGCCGGGCCGGTCGCTCAACGCCTTGTATGTGATGCCTTTAAGTGCGAGTCCCGGCTCCTCGTTGGGGGTCTCAAGCGCGAGTGCAAGAGCCCGCACGGCTGAGTCAAGCTTCGTTGCGCGGTCCAGCAGATATGCAACTTCGTCGGTGCGGTGGGCCATGAAGAGCTCCGTCTGAGTCGGCGGCTTTTGCGAAGGCGCGTGTGGACAGTGAATCCCGTTAGGGGCCGGTGCCATACGCCGAAAAAACCAAAAGAGGACGGTCGGCGAGTAAGCCAAGGGCAAGCATCTTTTTACGTCTACTGGTCCCAGCTTAGACGTCGTGTGGAAAGGAGGATTGATACAGGTCAATGTTCCGAAAGTCGGCACAGTCCTAACAAGTTCGTCAGACTGGCAGTCGGGCGCGGCGCCTGCGGCAGAACCAGTTCGGGAATGGCGCTTTCCAAGATATGCCGCAATCGCGTATTTCACGGGTCTGCATGGTTCATGGTCATCTGTCGATAGCTGTCGCCGGGAGGCAGAAGTGCTCGTACGTAAAAATATCCGCGAGAGTGTCGAGCGAAGAGCTTCACTGTCAAGCATCGGCGTCGGAACCGGGATCTTTCCCGGGTTTTTTACGTAGCTATTGAAACTATGTAAAAGTATCGCTGCAATTTACAAGAAGTAATCCTATCCCCACAAAAAAATCGAAATAATCGATGTAACCGTGTACCGAAAAAATATTCGCATAATCCGGTCGCAAGATTACCGAAATTCCACCCGTTTGTGGTGTTGGACAGAATGGTCGGATCGCAGGGAGTCCGGCGTGATATTAATTGGACTCGAAATGGTACTGGACTACATCGCTTAATCCAACGACCGGCTGGACCATCGCATAATTGGGCATTTGAAAGATGCCTTTGGGCATTTCCTAGCGGAATCCAGTGGTAAAACAGACTCGCGCGATAAATCATCCAGCCAACTGGGTGTACGTTCACTCCAACAAGAGAAGCCGGGAGAAGATACTCGCGCCGCACGGATAGCCTCGTTCATCTCGTCCTTCTGACGTCAGAAATTACATTTCTCTGACACGCGTCCAGCGCGGAGGAGTTTCGAGTGAGTCGATTTAATATATTTATATTAGTATTATGACCTTCGGAGAAATACAAAATAAGAAAACAGCACAGTAAATTATATGCTGGCTGGAAATTTTTTTGATTAATTCTCGAAGCAAACTAACCTAGGTATCTCTGCGAGTAATATCCGCACGTTTTGTGAAGGCTGCCAACCTCTGGCAGGAGCGCTTTGGACTAAAGGAGTTGACATGTAGACCGACAACCAACACCGAGGACCCCCGTTGCCGCGGGGATATCCTCGGCAAGAAAACTGACGTTTGACGATTTGAGTTTGGTTTCCGTTGCGACCAAAGTCAAGGAAAACTTCGCGCGTCCGTTTTCTGAATTTTGAAACCGAGCATTGGCAGAAATGCTTGCCGCACGGAGCGCATGATGATCGATTTGTCTGATTATTCAGTAAGTGAATTTCGCCGCCGCATCTCTGTGACGCGGGCAATGCAGGCGAGAGCACGCCACCAATCGAACTTGTGGGTATTCGACTCGCCCAAAATAGGTCGCCGCTTCACGGTCGCGGGAGACGTCGCGTTCATGCACATTGTTCTTCTTGAGGGGGACGTTGACGTAGTGGAGTACGAACCCGAGCCAAAGCCTGTAATGAGTATGTCAGGAGGAGAACCATACGAGACTACGCTAGACGCAATTGTGTCATTTCGAGGCGGCCGGGAAGAGTGGTGGGAGTTCAAACGTAAGTCGGATGCCAAGGCGTCACGGACCGGACGAAGCCGGAACCAACTGGATGCGCAGGCCGAAGCAGCGGCATCTGCGGGTAGATCGTATCGGACACTGACCGAAGAGGATTTGGAAGGCAAGGAGATTCTTTTTAACAACTGGCTGTCCCTCTGTGCGGCTATCACAAGATGCCGGGGAAGACCTCGGTTCCGAGAAGCCGAAATCCTGTGTAGAAGGATGTCGACCGGTCACAGCTTTCGGCTAGATGAACTCATGCAGCGCAATGACGTAGACCCAGCGATTATGCTGGCGTCGATCGCCGAACTACTCCAGAAGGACGAACTGAGAACTGATCTCGCCGACTCATCGTTCTGTCGATCGTCGATTCTGAGTTGGAGGTCAACATGAGTGGAAGAACAAGACATATCGTCCCGGTCGTTCTTCGTGATACTACACAATGGCCCGAGCTCGATCCGTCCTGTCTCGGAAAGGCTCGGGGCAACTATGAAGCACGTCGTGAAGCAATTCTTATGTATCTCGATGGCAGCAGTTTTGATGCGATCCGAGAACGAACAGGGAAGTCAAGCGATGAAGTTCGGCGCCTCCTGAAACGCTGCATTGCGCCGGCATATGACGGACGTATTTTTGGATTTCGTGCGCTTGGGCCAAATGTTCGCGTGAGCCGCTACGATCGACGAGCACCCATACTGCACTTGCCTGGCTGCGGTTCAGCCGGATGTGCCGGCGCTCTGAGCCAACTCTTTGAACGACTGCCTGAGGTTAAAGAATACATTGATGACCTAGTGCTCAAACGGCCGATGGTTGGTGAAGTGCACGAGGCAAGAATCAGGTATGTAGACATCAGGGCGGCCTTCATCCGTGAAATCAGGAAAGCCGGCCTTACAGACGACGATTGGCCATTCAATACGCAGGACCATGCCCTGCGAAGCCTAACGGAGTATTGCAAGAAACTGAGTGAGTCGAATTTGGACAGATGGGTCTCAAGCCGCTGCGGCACTGAGGCTTCACGCAGGCGAGGGTTAGGGAAGGGACTTCGACCGCTTATCAATGCCCTCAGAGCATTTGACATCGTCCAGTTGGACTTTAACTGCGTTGACGCTGCTTCAGTCATTATCCTTGCCAACCAGTATGGCGTTGAGATGAAATTGCCGGTGGCTCGTTGGTATATAGGGGTACTTGCCGAAGTATCCAGCGGAGCTATTATCGGCATACAGCTAACTTTGGAAAGTACACCAAGTGCTGACAGTGTGCTGGAAACGATTGAGAGTGCTCTAAGGCCTCATGAGCTGAGTGAGGGAGACGCACGTCTGCGATATACCCCTGATGGAAAAATCCTGATAAACGTCCTATTACCTGAGTATGCGTGGAAGGCCTTTGCGGTACTGCAACTCGACAACGCGTGGGCCCATCGTGCAATTGATGTGGTGAACAACATCATCGAAGTTACCGGCTGTGCTATCAATTTTGGACCGGTTCGCGCCTGGTGGAGGCGGAACTTCATTGAACGCCTTTTCAGTACCCTTTCGGGCCGCGGTTTGAAACGGTCACCGTCTACGTATGGGGCTAACGCGCAAGACACCACCCGAGACGATCCAAACGGGCAGGCATTGCGTTTTGAGATCCGCCTGAGTGAGCTGTTTGCAATCATCTTTGGGGTTGTCCGCGATTACAATCTCCGACCTACCGAACGATTGATGGGCGCATCGCCAACGGATGTCTTGCGAGCGGTTCAGTCAAATGCAGAAAGCAACTACTTGCCACAGCCCATTCCACTAGACCAAGTAAAGTACGGCCGAATGTTTTGGCACGCAGTAGAGTGCACGGTCCGCGGCAACATTTCGAAGCATTATCGGCCATATGTGCGCACTGACCGCTGTCGCTACACGAATGAAATTCTGTCAAGCAGATATGATCTGGTTGGGAAAAAGCTGCTTATGTATATCGATCGTCGCCATGTCCGGAATGCATGCGCCACCGTTGTTGAAACAGGAGAGATGCTTGGCGATATGATTCCAGAGGCGCGTTGGGCGCGCGAGGATTATTCGGTCCCGCAGCGCAAGCTGTTCAACAAAATAGCTCTCGCTAATGTCGGTGAAATTGAGAATGATCCGATTGGCATGTGGCGACGGGAGAAAGGACTCTCCCGCCAGGGAAAAACCAAATCAAAAACGAAATCTCCGCGGTCGTCAAAAACTGCATTGGCGATCGCGAAGAGAGTCACTAGCCGCCCAGATTCACAAAGTAGTCCAACAGTTTCCGCCGATGACCGTTTGGTGCAATCTGACGCACCCCAGACCGACCTGTTTGGCATTAAGCATACTCCTGTCATGCGGCCTGTCAAATACGGAGGGCGAAATGACAAATCCTAACTCACGCGGCGGAGAGGGCGAACGGCTTGTGGAGCATCTTTCTACGCTGTCTACCGGTGTAAGCCACTTGACTATCCAGGGGCGACTCGATCTGTTATCGATGCATCCGCTGATCAAGTCGAGTGTGGCGCTGCCTACTCCACCAGTGCGGGAACTCTATGTGGACCTGAAACGAGTCGTTCTGTTAAGAGACACGGGCTGTTGCATAACGTCACCTAGCGGCTTTGGAAAATCTTTTGCGCTAAGTCTTATACGAGCCCAGTTCGAATCTGACTTTCCGGGCCTCCCCGTGTACAAACATAGTGTGTTCATTCACCGAGCAGAATCGGTAAGGTCTTTCTTCAAACATTTCCTTGAGACTGCACGTAACCGAAACACATCAGGAGAGACCTACGACTTGCGATCCAGGCTGACGCACACCCTCGTTGACGACACAGAGTATTCAGATCTCGGGTTGATACTTTTTCTGGTCGACGAAGCTCAGGATATGTTGATGAGTGACTACGGATTTCTGAAGGATGTCTACAACGCTCTGGCAGATGAGGGGGTACATCTCATTGTTATCTTGATGGGCGAAAGTCCGAGATTTGAACGTCATCTCGAACAGTTGGTTACCGATGCGCGGTCTGATCTGATAAATCGGTTCTCGCGAAGGCAGTTTTTGTTTCGAGCTATCGAGACAACCAAAGATCTACAGTCTGTTCTTCGCGAGATCGACAACGCCGAGTTTCCCGAGGGTTCGGCGGTGAAGTGGACCGAATTTTTCTTCCCGCATGCTTTCCGAGCGGGATTCCGACTGGAAAACGAATGCAGGGCGTTTGCCGACTCTCTTGCTCGGGTAAGTAGATCACAAGGGGACGGGAAAGGCTACCCCGCAAAACAGATCTTCAGCGCGATTAGGGCCCTTGTTGTCGATAACGCCTGGCGCGATGCGCCTGATATGCTACTAGCCGACGGGCAATGGAACAAGGCAGTGCAGTGGGCAAAGATGCAGGACGCGCTGAAACTCGCGTATACGGGCGAGACCGTTAAGGCAAGTATATGATTCGCGCACCTTTCGTCATGTGGACTGGATCGGCACTAGCGCGACTCCCGAACGAATCGTGCGTGTCATCACTTTTATGGCTCTCGTGGCGCAACTCGGTCCGTGCAAAGGACGTACGACTACTTTGCACCGGTCGCACAACAATTAACCCACGCCATACATTTTTGAGACCGAAATGGATAGATGCGGAACGCGTTTTTCGGCAAACGAATTGGCGATTGCCGTCAGTGCGAGAGAGTGACGTCTTATGTCGACTGGAGCCCGTGGTTCCCGACTGGTTATGCGAGCAGTTTCGGTTTTGCCCCATCTGCCTGGAGAGCGGCTACCACAGTTTCTGGTTCCAATTCGTGCCTTTGCCTACTTGTCCCCTTCACGATGTGCGACTTACGACCGCATGTTCACATTGTGGCAGAGTCGCCGGCTCCTATGCCATTGTCGATGACCTATTTCACGCCGCGTTTCGATGCCGAAAGTGTGGTACCCCCCTTTCTGGGGGGCCTCTTTCAATCTTCCAGCATGTTGACTTACGCCGTCATGCAACACAGTTCGAAGAAGCATTCTCATTACTAAATAATTGGGCCCTTTCTGAAGCGAGCGGCTGGCATGCCGCAGCAGATTTCGCAGCCCAGAATCACGATTTGATTAGACGCAAGGCGGTCGGTCAATCGCTTGTTCGTGGGATTGTTCGTGCTCTACAACCTTTTCCAAGCAACTGCTTTGATCCTGTGCCGACTTGCCCCACATTCGCACTCCACTGGGATCTCACCTCAGCTTCTTTGGGTTCGAGCTTGAACGATCATCGGTCATCTTGGGAAGAGCGAGTAAGAACTGCTACGCCTGTCTATCGTGTAGTTCTACGTGGGTTAAGGAGGTGGATCGAATGCACGGTGCCTACAGGCATCTACCGAGGTCAGGACGATTTCTTCTCCGAAGTACCGAACATTCTTAACTTGCCGACTCTAGCCGGCGCCTATTTCCTGCTGCGACGAAAGGTTGAAGGTCGTTGGTGCAGCTTTCATTCACCTTCGAACGAGGCTCAAATTATTGAGCCTCCGATCTCAATGGCAATTCATGCAGGCCGTTATCAGCGAATCATCTGTGCGAACTTGTACTTAGCCATGTTTTGCGACTGTGTCTATGATTTGCTCGAGGCCAAGAAGAAGGGGACCCGAATTGAGCCGGATTTCAATCTCCGCAGCGGTCTAGAGGTGTTTGCAATCAAAAAGCAGGTAGGGAACCGCTCGAAAGGGGCTATAGTTTTTCCCGGCATCTTCAACCCGGATGGCAAGATATGGACTCGTGCGACTCTGGATCTGGACCCGCTGAAAGCAATCTTAGATTGAATAGATAATCTGAATTGATTGTGGATGACAATGCATCGTTTCCATCCCAATTTATTATGAAGCCGTCGAAATTTACAGTTTATTGTGGAGAAAAGTCCAATCATCATTGGGTGGGCGAAAAATTGACACCGCTTCCGTTCGAATCCGCGCTGTCGGTATTTTGGCGTTTTGGTTGGCGAAATGTGTTGGGCAGTCGAGAAATACACGAATATTTGTGTGGATCTTCGCCCGGAAAACTCGGAACAGTTGATCAGGGACGCTTTAAGTATCAAACTGGTTGGAGTTTGCCGCTCGGAATAGACGTGGGCTCACGCCGATTGCACAACCTCTTTTTTGAGAGTCGGTTGCGCTTCTGTCCGATCTGTCTTGAAGGCAGCTATCACAGCACATGGCATCAGTTCTGTGGTATCCAGTTGTGTCCAATTCATGCATGCCAGTTGACATCGGTCTGCAATTCATGCGGGAGTCACACAGCCAAAGTCGAAGAGTACTTCCGTTATACCGCCCGACCTTTTCTCTGCTTATTCTGCAGGCACTACCTTGCTGGCGCCGCCCCGAGTCTTGTCGCGCACTTTGATATTCGATCGAAAGGAGAATTGCTTGCCAGTCATTTCGGCGTATTTAGTCGATGGTGGAACTCAAATCTGCAGGTGCTGGAGTTGATTTCGAGGCTAGAACCAGTTCCGGCGCGTGATTCAAGGGATGGCCCGATAGCGGGCCAATATTTAATTCCCGGGTTGGCTAATTTTCTTGCGCCAGTGCCGCAGCACCCGATGGGAGCAACAGTCGCCGTAGACTGCTTCTCATGGCGAATCAAATCTAACCGCCTGCTCCGAAAGTCATCGGATTATTCTTTGGAACACTCGGCTTATAAGAGTGCGCTCTCAAAAATGTTACGTTGGGCGATCCGAGAGCCGGACGATGAGCGGCAACTCTTCGAAATCGGTAGGGCGCTCGAACAACGCTGGTCGATCGAACTCAACCTATATTCCCCAGCCGTTGCGGCCGTCGGCCTAATGCGAAACTGGTTTGAGGGAACATCCTGGAACATCTACGATGCGACAAATCCCCATCGACACGCACTGCAACTTGATTCGCTTACGCAGTGCATCTCGCGCAGACCCGTACTGCGGCTGGACATCCAGGCTTTCGCAAGCGCAATCTGCTCAACGTTTTATTCCGAACTTAGCGGTGCGGCCGCTCAACGTGCCAGTGTTTCTACGGAAATGTTCCGACGCTCTGGCCCTACGGCTGTGTGCACATGTTCAAAAGACGGAACGATGATGACAGGATTGATCATATTTCCTAACGCTGGTTACGTGCCTCATGCGCCGCTGCTCAAGCACCGACTATGGATGAAAAATGAGCGAGACGATTTGATGACGTGGCTCAAGTCAAGGAGTGGGTCCGAGAATTGAGAATCACTGAAATAGGTGTCGCGACTTACTGCGGAGGCGACAACAGGTCCCGCCAGGTTTGGCCGATCCTCGATCGTATGCCATGGATGGTTGGTTTGGACGCTCTTCAGCAGGAAGACTGCACTCTGTAAAAAGAACAAATGAGCGATAGCGACGGAGCTCCGCGGAAGTAGCGTGACAGCAGACTCAATTCGGAACGTGCGGCGAAAGATAGCGGCGTTTACTCAAGGTCAGGGCGGCGCCGGTTTGCAATTATTTGCCTCATCGCGTTCGTCTGGTCGCGCTCAAGAAGGAATGCTTTCTCTGCGGCTTCAGCGCGCGCTTGGTAGGTCTGGACGTCCTGTAACATCGCCTGCCGCAATATATCAGTCTGGATTCGAAGGTGTGTCTCCAGTCCGGCAAGTCGTTTGCAGCACGTTGCCAACTCGTCAATGCGGGCGAGGAGTATGGCAATCCGCTCGCTATAATCTCGACGCTCTCGTTCCAGCGTCGCCGCAACGTGCCGCGCAGTGGCCTCGGCACTGCAGGCACGCTGCATCAGATCAGTTCGCGTCGCCTCCAGTTTCGCGATTTTTGCATAGGCGTCTCGCGAGGTCATCTCAGCAAGGTTTGCTCGAACCAGGCAGTTCAAGAGGACATCTTCTTGCCAATTTGCGGTAGTCGAGTTGTCGGCAGCAGATTCATCCGCGCCGGAGGTTGGAGCTAACTGAAGGGGCGGCGCTGGTGAAGGACTTGCACATTTCAACGGGATTCCGTTCGCTCGAGCCCGCGTAATAGCTTTCTGCCAAGTCGGAGCAGATGGTCGACGCCAAATATTGGCAAAATCGAGCAAACGCAAGTAGATTGGCTTGCCGTAAAATCGACCCGTGCATTCTGCGACAGCAGTAATGAAAATGTCTAGAAACTCGGCGTTGCAATGTTTGCGCGTGCGCCTATCTGCGTCAACCGCCGCCGCAATTATTGCGCGCTTCTCGTCATCGGTAAATTGGGTTGGAGGCCGTCCCATGGGATACATCCTCAAAAACGAAAGCAACCCAGAATGGCATTAAAAGAATATCGCAACAATTCCAATTTTGCCAAGGAAGAGACTGCTAAGATTTCGCATGTACCGGTGTAGCATTGACTAAAACTACGCAAACCAATCCGCACAAAGCGCTAGAGGTCAACTGACCTGTTGATTTCCGCCGAGTACTACCCCACCGGCGTGCGGACGAAAACGAAGGTAGTTAATGTACTCGTACAAGACAAAGTTCGAGCGGTTCGGCTCTATTTAAGAATCGATAGTCTACGGTCCATGGACAATGCCGGCTATCCGGTGACGCACCCACGCGGTCTCAGTGATCCAGTCGTGGTTCGGCCGTCGTGACGGCTGGATTCGCCACGCGCTCAGGCAGGTAACGACCCACTCCAATCAGTTCACTTTGTCCGAACCGGTCAGTCAGCCAAATCCAGAATTCGCGAAGTGGAGTACCAGTAAGCGGCCGCTCGCGACCTCACCCGATCGGCCAAAACCGGACGTTCGACGACGGACACTATATCGTTGACAATTCCTGCCTAGGCGCGTTGGGGTTCTCGCCACTTGGGACCAACCCCGATTCAATATAGTTAATAGATTGCGTCGCTAAGCGCTCAATCGCCGGAATGAATTAACGAGCGGATCAGCCTGGACGTTCTCCCATTCCAAACTACCCATCAAAGTGCGGCTCAAATCCAATCCATTGCGCAGACAGCCATGGTCGAAGCGTGTGTTCTGCAACACCTTTCGTGCCGCCTCCATCAGATCGTGCCCGCGCATACGTCTTTGGCGTGGAATCGCCTCTGCTTGAGCCCCAAGTTCTTTCAAGCACTCTGTAATTGAAGGCAGATCCTTCAGGCCTGAGTTTTTGTTCGCAACGCGCCGACAGTAGTCGTCGAAGGTTATTGGATTTTTTCGATCAAAAAGAATATCTACCTCTATCAATTCCCAACTGAGCCCGAGCTTGGCCAATGCACAGCGTAATAAAAAGACGTTGCAGATTTTTGGCTCTACAGCAAGGATTGTTTCGACGACGGCCTCTGGTCTATCCGAACCCAAAACCATGCTGCAAAATCTTTGTAGCACCTCGGTTTTCCAAGCCAACAGTTCGGCTGACGTCCCGTCTGTACGTGTAAGCAATGGACAATCTCGCTCAATACCCAACACGTAGTCCAGATCGCTATCAATGACGCAGGACACTACGGTCGAAACAGCGCCTAGGGCCGACGCTTCCTCTGCAAACGCAATCAACCTTTGCCTCTCGCCAGACGTTAAACCGTACCGTTTCAACATATCTCCGTCAACTTCTACACTGGCTATCGGGTACACTTTGACGGCAGACAACTCAAGTTTCTTCAAAAACCACTTGAATAAATCTCTGTCGAACAGACCCTCTACAAAAACTTCACGAATAGACGGTTCAAGCTGATATTTGACGACAATTTCTTTAATCGTTCTCTTCGGAATCATTTGGCAAGTACGCTTCTTTCGAGATTTTTGTAGGCTTAAGCGACGCAACGCTTTCAGAGTGCTGGGCTAGCAATTCGATCGAATGCGTGGCGATCAGTAGCTGGCCACTGCTGCCCGCGATGATTTTTCGGAGCGAATCGATCAAATTTCTCTGCCACTTCACGTTTAGCGAGATCTCCGGCTCGTCAATTATGAACAAGCTCGCTCCACTACGTGATGCCAGTACATTGCAAAAAATGAGCAAAAGCTGTTGCTCGCCAGATGATAATTGATCTGGGGCTAGTGCCTCACCTGTCATCCCGGTTATTTGGAACCCCGCCCCCATTCGAAATGTAATCTTCTTAAACGCAAAGAAGTCATTAAGGCTTCTTAGAAAGGTGCGGATCATGGTATGAACCGACTCTAATGCATCAAGTCGCTTGTTCATACTGTCGATATAAGGCTTTACAACTAGCTCGATCATCTCTTTATTTTTAGTATCGTGGCTTCTCAGTATTGGAAAGATGGCTTCCATATTGAAGTTTGGCATCAATCCAAGTCGCGCAAAGCTTCTATTCCGAACTCTCAATTCACGCAACTGCTCCAATACAATCATGAGATCGCCACTTGTCTCATCAGCCCCGAGATTGGCCTTGCTGAGCATTGATACAAGGTTTTTATAGACCTCGTTTGAGTCTGCGCCGCCGAGATTGGCTGCTTTGAACACCTCGGCATGAATTGCTTTAGCACCAGCAGCTAGCGCTTGTTTGAGATAAACACTGCGGGTTGAAGCAATCAGTTCGCCTCGATTTTCGATGCGCTGCCTCGCAGGAACTGCTTCATCATTGTTATCGAGTTGATCACTCTGAATCTGCCTCTCAGTAGAAATATAATAGGTGTGAGGACAAACTTGTGCCAAGGTGCTTAGAAATTTCTTTTCCGTACTTTCGTCAGAATCACGAAACCATTTTTTATATTCCAGATCAAAATCGTCTGATAAAGTTCGTTTGAACTGGTACCTGCTATTCAACGTGCTCCGTTCGTGGCGAATCACATCGACAGCTAGTCGCTCCTTCAAATCGTCGGGGACATCGCGGTACCTGACTGGCTCCCCGTCAGGTAACTCAATGACATATTCAATCGGCGCATGGGAGAAACCATGTTCACGCTTCGCTGACAATATGGTTCCATCCGAGAGATAAAGAGCTAGCCTCTGAAACGGGGTTTTTCGGATATAGGTTCTGTGCCCCCGATTATTAGCTGCTGAGAGCATATGGAATACTAGGCGCAGCAATGTGGTCTTTCCAGAACCATTTTCACCGTAAAGGATAACAATATCTTCAAACTCCGGAAGCTCTAGACTCAAGGAATAAGTAAATACGCCGTGTAGGTTTTCAATTTAAATTCTTGTGAGTTTTTTCATATTGGTCTATACGCTTTCTGATTATCACAATTCCTTTAGAGGTTGCCGCTCTCGGCAGTTAGTATAACGATTATACGTCGTGACCGCGAACTCATATACGCAAACAGAGGAGGAGCGCTGGCAGATCGTCCGGCATGAACTGTAGGCGCAGTCTGCATGCTTAGGGCATGTCGAACCGCCGCTTCCCCAGGGACCGAAAATGCTCTTGCTAGCACGTGCATGCAATTCGCAGGCGATCACGTCCGTAGTAGCCGGCGACTCCAGAGCAGCCTCATGGGTCCCCGCCCAGTTACACTTCGTAAGTGGCGCCTTCGCACGAGCTGAGAATTCTAAACGTCACTTTGCGGGAAATCGTAATGTCCGCTCAGGGTCGACTTCTATGAGCAGTGAGTTGTCAAGTGCTGGTCAGCTTTGTGTTGATGTTCAGATCATAAGGGGCTCCTCGAGTATGGGCTGGCACGATCCATATTCGTAATGTCGGGTTAGAGCCGTCTCCTGCGCACGTGAGATCCAACGTCTCACCAACTTCTATCCGCCGGTGTTGTACCGGCCACATCCCTTATGCGCGTTGCGCCGGACAGTGCGATCCGGGAGATGCGCCCCATCTAAGGATCAGTTGCGTTGAGCAACCCGCCGACCCTACGGGCACATCACACTCTAACCTTCAGAACGTCGAGCTATCTGGGCGTGGTTTCATGCCGGCTTGAACTGGGCGCCGTCGGGAATGATTCCGTCTTTCAGGAAACGCCACAATGCAATCGCGAGGCGCCGGGCGACCGCAACGATCGCGATGCGACGCGCGCGGCGATTCGGGCCGGTGCCTCGCGTGCGCTCGTCGAACCACCGCGCCAGCGCACTGTCGGGCTGGTATCGCAGCCAGCACCAGGCCATCTCGACAAGCTGGCTTCGTACGCGTCGGTTTCCCTGTTTGCTGATGCCTTGATCGACACGGCTTTGACCGCTGTCGTATGGCTGCGGCACGAGTCCCACGCATGCACCAAGCTGGCGACGGTTGTTGAACTGGCGCCAAAACAGTTCAAGCACGAGGCGTGTTGCTCCAATGTTGCCGACACCCTTGAGCCGACTGAGGTAAGTGATCCGCTCACGCACGGGGGCAGGCAGACGTTCCTGGAGCGTGCGCTCAATCGCAGCGAGTTGCTGTTCCGCGAGCTCGAGGCGCGCGCATTCGCGCACTAGCCGTTCGCGCAACTCGTCCGGCAGTGGTGTGCCGTCGTAACAGGCGAGCTCACCGCGTCTAAGTAGTCCGGCGAACGAGCGGTGGTTGACGTTATCCCAGCAACCGAGCGTGACGAGCAGTTTGCGCATGCGGTTGCGGTGTTGCAACACTTCTTTCTGCAACTGTCCGCGATCGCGAATCAGATGACGCGAGGCTTCATCCTGGACAGAGGGCACACGCACCACGCGCATGCGGTCGCGCTCGCCATGAAGCCATGCCCGCAGGTTGGTGACGAGTCTAATGACATCTAGCCGGTCCGTCTTTGCGCGCCGTTTGTGGCGCTCCACAGGAATGCTCGCGGCATCGACCATATAACAATCGATGCCGCGAGAGCACAGCGCGCGATGGATCCAGAATCCGTCCTGCCCGGCTTCATAGCTGACGACTACGCGTACCTGCGAGGGCAGCGACCACTTATGCTTTTGCTGCGCGATCAGATCGAGAACGGCCTGGAGTCGCACGTTTGGCTGCGGTGCGCTGACCGTGTGGACCGCCGGCTGCTCTCTAAGTCCGTCGTGAAGCGCGACCTTCCACTTGGCGGCGGACAGTTCGAGCGACACGGCGAGAATAGCTTCGCCAGCGTCGGATCCAGTAACGTGATTTTTGTCCATAATGCCCTCCATTGAGCAAGCCTTGACCCGTCAATCTTACGACTCGGGCCTTGGCGACTCTCACGCTACATAGGATCTCCGGAAATTCGCCGCGCGCGATGGCAGTTCATGGGACGACCATGGCTAGGGCTATTATCAATACGTTAGGCGGGTGTCATGTGCGCAAGCGGCGGAGCGACCAATCAAACGGGGCCCTTTGATGTTTTCTACCCCTTTTTTGACGTCAGGCTTTCACGTCAAGCCGGCTGCAGGGTGCGCGGGACGGCTCATTCGCCTTCGCCGCTCAGGGTCGCATTAAATCCGCCTGAGGTGGAAAAGCGTGCGCTTATCTGACCAAGTGAGCTCTGAATCATGTCGACACTGCATAGCTTCGATGACGACGCGCGCGCCGAAATGCTTTGCTACCTGGTCGTCGCAGAGCTTGTCGCTTTGGCCCGCACTGGCGAATGGTTGCGCACGGATCACGTCGTCGAGTCGTGCAGAATCTGGATGAAAGCGAATGGTGTGACATGCGATTGGCAGGATCGCGTCGCGCTTGCAGGAGCGGCAGCTCGACTTGCTCCGGATGTCCTTGAGGCGGTCAAGCTCACGACCGAGCGGTCCTTGGCGACGCTGTTTTCCGACGGCTGGATGCTTGACTACGGATCGCCGACAGTGTGTGAAATCCACCGGGTCTGCTCTAATTTCTTGACGCAGAGAGGGTGCACGTAAAGACCGCCGCCGCACCGGTCAGTACCTGACGTGGGCGGCGCCAACGGAACGTGACGGCGAGCTTCCAGCGGGCAAAACTGTCAGCGGGCGGTAATCTGTTCAGAGCCGCGGCAATGCCCGACCCGAATCGCGAGGTTGGCCATAATGTACTTCGCAGAGTTGCGAAAACCCAATTTTCATTTTCAATCCGACTAGCCCCGGACTTTGATATAACCCCGCACGTGCTGCGGGATCGCCCGGCGGATTGACGGTGCTCGTTTCGGGACCGCTGAATAACCTCACCTTGACTTCCCCTGTAGAACAGCTATCACTGACCTGTGCTGTCTCCGGACATGTCGCATGCCTTGCGCACGGACTCGACCAATAAAATCAACTGTGCCCCTCCGTGCGGCGCAGTACATCCGTATGTCAACGGATCACCAGGAATACTCTCCAGTTTTTCAGCGGCAGGCCATTGCCGCCTATGCAGCGGTCCATCACATCCGCGTTGTACGCGATTACGAAGATGCTGGAATCAGCGGGCTGACGCTACGTGAACGTCCGGCGCTCGTGCAGTTGCTTCTGGACGTCGATAGCCCGCAGCGCAAATTCACGACTGTTTTGGTGTACGACGTTAGCCGCTGGGGGCGCTTCCAGGACGTAGACGAGGCGGCGTTCTATGAGTACGCATGCAGGCGCGCTGGAGTCGATGTCATCTACGTCGCCGAACCTTTCGAGAACGATGGGAGCCCGGCGACGTCAGTTCTGAAAGCATTAAAACGGGCGATGGCAGCAGAATTCAGTCGCGAGATGTCGCGCAAAGTTTTCCTTGGACACTGCCTCAACGTTGAGCGCGGTTTCCACACTGGAGGCCCCCCGGGCTACGGATTACGTCGCATCCTCCTTGATGCCGACCGGAACATAAAGCATTGCCTTGAGCGATACGAATACAAGAGCGTTCAAACCGACCGTGTCATCATCGCGCCGGCGGAAGATGGCGAAGCCGCGATGGTTCGAAAGATTTTCGAGTGGTATGCAACGCAGCCGATTACAGCTGCCGCCATCGCCAGGCGCCTGAATAATTTTGGGCTCTGCAACGGGTTTGCGCGATTGTGGCAGGCTCAAAACATTCGAAATATCCTCCAAAATGAGGCATACATAGGCACCAACGTCTACAGTCGAACGACCTCAAAATTGGCCAATGCCTGGGAGCAGGTTCCGAAACAGGACTGGATTCGTGTCCCCGGAGCGTTCGAGCCTGTTGTGGACAAACGAGTGTTTGACCTCGTTCAGCTGAAGATGGAGCGGGCCCGGCGAAGACCAACAAGAGAAGAGATTACGGACGGCCTTTACAAGGTCATCAAAAAAGCCGGCAAGCTCAGTCAGTCGACGCTAAGACATTACCGAAGTGCGCCATCCGTCGAACAGGTGATGCGTGAGTTTGGAAGTCTCAACAACGCATATGACGCGATAGGCTACGCGCCGAATCTGGACCCTGCGCGCTCAAAAAATCGATTAGTCGAGCGCCGTGTGGAACGGCAGGTCGCTGATGTAACGATCGAGATTCTGCAAGGACGAGGCCACCACGTGCGATATGCAAAACATACAGAAACCCTATGCATCGACGGTGGGCTGAGGTTGAAGCTTGTAGTCCGCAGTCCGTGGCTCGTCAGTGGACATTTGCCTTACTGGGTTGCGCGGTGGCCAGACTGCTTCCAAATTGACTTCCTGGTCTATGGGCGCATTGAGCGAGCCGAGCCGGATCTGATGGACTTCCACATTTTCCCGCGTGGAAGCCTTGTTCCTGGCGCATACACGGTGGTCCAGCGATATGGTCAGTCCCATTTCAAAGCGTACCAGCATCCAGACTTAAGATACCTGCTTGATCTGGCGCAGACCTGTCCGCTTGAAGTCATCACGGATGTGGCATCGCGCAGGAACTGCAGATGATGGCTCCACAAATACATCTTCGATCCACGAAACCTCTGGGCACCACTAGGCAGCCAGTTTGCGATTTGAGCAGCAGTGGTTGTCGAGCAACGCCTGAGACCAGGGCAAAAAAGGTGTTGATGCTCGAGCGCGCCCGGCAAAGAACCGTCATCAGACGCATGAACACAACATGCCAAGAGATGACAACGATCACGAACGTCCTGTCGGAGTTGCTGTCGGACCCTGCTATTGTGGCGCTCCTGCGAGCGCAAGGTTTTACCTCAATACCGGAGCTCAGCCGTCGATGTTTGCTGGAGCAACGTTCGTGACGCAGGCTCAACCAGCGAGGTTCATGCACCGGTCACCCAAAGTGGGAGACGAGGAAAAAAGCCCGCCTGGGATTTGCGAGGAAGCGTTTGTTCTGTTTGCCCCACTGGTGCTTCCAAAAAGAACGGTTGCTGCGCTCGTCAGAATGGTACCGACACGTCAGATCGCCGCGGTCGCGGTGATGAACGCGGTAGACAATTTCAGCGGAGATTTTGCCCGGGCCTTGCTGGCAGCGACACCAGCCAGCAAGAGGGCAGACGACGCGCGGGGAAGACAATCTCACGCGGAGTGCGCTGCCCGACTGGCCAGGCTGGAACTTGGGCTTGTTCAGCTACAGCGCGAGGCAGCAGAGTTGCGATCGCAGTATGAGGCCGACCTGGTTCAACTCGCATTGACAGCCAGCTTCGTGAGGGACTGGATGAAAAACAAGGTAGTTGCGGAATGGATTCATTTGCACCACCCGGATTTCGCTGCGGTCCTTGAAAACTTGGTCAAGGCGTCGGAATGTGCAGTCGTACCCGGCCGTAAAATGAAGCTTGCCTTTTCAACGGCCTCAACGCCGACTGTGCCTCGCAAACTCACACGGGAGCGAGGCCTGATGTCTAGCATCAAAACCGGCTAGAACCGCCGCTCACCCACGAGTCATGTCAGGCAGTATTGTTATAGGTTCCTCGTAGTTTCTGACCTGGAATCAAGCCGCATATTACCAGTCCCTGGAGTTGGGATCGTCTCGGGCGAGAACGTCGGCATTCGTGCAGTTTCCAGTCGTCGCGCGATCTCGAGGGCCCGACTCGAGAGCACCACCCGCTGCATAACATCGCTCGGCATTCGTTGCGACGCGTCCATAGATCGGGACTCAACGACCTTGCGCAGGCGAAAGCCAGCTAACTGCCAGTTGCTTCGCCAGACGGTGCGACGAAACAAGGTAAGCCAGTAGTTCGGTGCGCGACTGAAGTTTGAGGTTGATCGGATTAGTCATTTGAGAGCACCAGCAGTGTGCCAGGCTAACTGTCTGGCAGACAGTCGGTACTCGTATTAAGGGTGATCCCTGCCGTCGAGAAGTGCGTACGACGCTGTGATGTTCGAGGGATTGAGATTCAACCGCGGGTCCACATTCTCGGCCTTGATGGGAGTGATGCACCGGCCGTGTCCCGCTGCTGCGACTTCCGGAGGCGGCTCATCCGTTGTTGCCGCGAAGGACCGCAGATCTGGTTCGTCGGGTGCGCATAATCGGGACCACAGACACGCGACATGCATCAGTTCGCCGGCCGGGGGAAATTTCAGAACAAAATTCGTCTCTGCACAAAGTGATTTTCGGTTGTCTGTAATCACATACGCGACAGGAGAGCTGGGGCCTTAACAGGTCAGAACATTTCTCTTTTTTGGCCACACCGAGCGCTGGCGGCACATACCGTTACTGCCCGACTAAAATCTTGAAGGACCGACTACCGTTGCTGCTTGACTTGCAGTGCGGCAGAGCTATTACTAAGTACCGCGCAAGTGTGGGGGCAAAGATGCCGTACACGATGAGTGCATCGACTTCTCTCGCAGGAAGAACCGCAGCGCAATACGTTCGCATGTCCACGGATTATCAGCAATACTCGACTGAGAATCAAAGACAGGGCATCGCCGATTTCGCACAGAGAGAAGGCATCACGATTGTCGCTACCTACGAAGATGCTGGAAAGAGTGGCGTGACCCTTAGGAGACGCCCGGCACTTGTTCAGTTGCTCCATGATGTTCAGACGGCAGTTCACTCTTTCAGTGTTGTACTGGTGTATGACGTGAGCCGCTGGGGACGATTCCAGGATGTCGACGAGTACGCGCACTACGAATACATGTGTAGACAGGCGGGTGTGCAGGTCGTGTACTGCGCTGAACAGTTTTCGTGGGATGGTGGCGCCACAGCGGCTTTAATGAAGACGATCAAGCGGACGATGGCAGGCGAATACAGTCGTGAACTCTCGCGAAAAGTCTTCGTTGGTCAGTGTCGACTTGCTGAGCGAGGTTTCTGGCAGGGAGCCGCTCCAGGTTATGGATTGCAGCGGATATTGGTGGCGTCAGATGGCACCGTAAAGGGCCCCTTGCGTGACCGTGAGCACAAAAGCATCCAGACAGACAGGGTTATCGTGACCCCGGGAGACGAGCACGAAGTAGCGCTCGTTCGTCGCATCTATGACTGGTACGTATTACAGGGCGTTGGTTGTCGGAGGATCGCCGGCAGGCTGAACGGATTTGGGATATACAACGGACATGGTCGATCCTGGAATCCGCAGCAGATAACCGACATTCTGAGTAACGAGAAGTATGTCGGTACCAATATCTACGCCAGGACATCCAGAAAACTGGATGCCGGTTGGCACAAGAAACCGTCATCGGAGTGGACCCGCGCGGAAGATGCTTTTCCGGCTCTCGTGGACCGAGCGACTTTTGATGCTGCAAAGAGCGTCAGAACCGGTCGGACCCAGAACCTGAGTGACGACGAAATTCTGAAAAGACTAGGTGAATTTGTGAAACTGGCTGAGGTGGTCACTGCCAAGGCCATCGATGCTACACAAACGATGCCAGCCGGAAAGACCTATTCCCGGCGGTTCGGTAGCATAGGGAATGCATATGCGCGCGTAGGATATGAGCCAGACTGCCGCGGCGTCGGGCTTGAGGTCTCCCGGACATCCCGTATCGCGCTCCAAGAATGTGTTGAGAAGACGATAAGCGCGCTGACGGCAGTCGGGCATCGTGTCGAAATCTCAATGGACGAAACGACCATTCGGGTGGACGACGAGCTGGTTATCCGATTCGCCGTCCGGCTTATTCTGCGGTACGACCGTCGTGGACCTCGCTGGCGGGTGCGCTGGCCGACGTACTCTTCGCCGGATTTTCTGGTCATATTGCGACAGGACTCGGCCTTCAAGATCCCGCTCGATTTCTATGTTTTCCCGAGAGGCAGCTTAAGGCCTGGGTATGATTTTTCTCTTTCCATCCGGAATGGCAGTGGCGGACCGTTCGAAGTGTTCCGGTATCCAGACGAGAGCATCCTGCTCGAGCTCTCCGAGCGAAGCCGCATGGAGGCATTTGATGGTCGCTAACGCCGCAACTCCAATCGCAGATATTAGCGTGAACAGGATTCGGGTACTGAACCCCAGGACCCGAAGCAAGCGTCAAAGACAGGCGTTGATGGGAAACATTGCCGCAGTGGGATTGAAAAAGCCGATAACCGTAAGCCGTCGGACTTCTGAAGATGGCACAACCTTGTTCGACCTGGTTTGTGGCCAAGGGCGGCTGGAAGCTGTGCAGGCCCTCGGGCATGACACCATTCCTGCAAACGTCGTCGATAGGGCCCAAGATGAGTGCCTTCTTATGAGCCTCGTCGAAAACATTGCCCGGCGAAATCATTCAACCCTGGAGCTGCTCAGGGAGATTCAGCGACTGCGCAAGGATGGCTACGACGAGAGCGTGGTAGCGGATAAAGTTGGTCTGTCGGTTGCTTATCTTGCGGACCTGATGTTTTTGCTTGACCGCGGGGAAGAGCGACTCATCGCCGCTGTTGAAGCCGGAACCGTCCCGATCGCCGTCGCGGTCCAGATCTCACGCGCTAACGATGTGGATGTCCGATCTGCGTTGATGGATGCGTATGAAGACGGAACGCTTAGCGGCCGGCAGCTTGCGGTAGTGCGCAGGCTATTGAATCGTCGTCTGAAGTCGGGAGGGAAGGCGCTGTCGGTCTACAAGGGACCTTCGGGCACTCGGCCACGTGAGCTGGCGCCGGACCAATTGCGCCGACTATACATGCGAGAAAGTGAACGGCAACGGGTCCTGGTTAAGCGGGTGGAGCTGGTGCATGCGCGTCTTCTTTTCATTACCCATGCGCTACGTGAATTGATGCGGGAATCCGAATTTGTCCATCTGCTCGAGCAGGAGGGGCTGACAACGCTTCCGCGCGTTCTCGACCAGCGGATCCGAGGCGAAAGCAAATCATGACCGAACTGAAACCGCATCCCCTGAGAGTAACCTTCGAAAGCCAACCGATCGTTCTGCAACTGGGCGCATTGCACTCATCAAGCGCTCTGCCGAAGAACGTCGCCTCGGGGAAGAAATTTCTGCAGATTCTGGCTTCCATTGCGGTCATTGGTCTGGTGGAGCCTCTCATTGTCGCGCGAATCAAAGACAACGCGGGCGGATTCCGTATCCTCGACGGCAGATTGCGGGTGGAAGCTTTAAGGCGCCTTGGTCTGGATGACGCGCTATGCGTCGTCGCAACGGACGATGAAGCGTACACGTACAACAAATACATCAGCCGGCTGACGTCAGCACAGGATGCACGGATGATCGCCCAGGCAATCGAACATGGCGTGCCTCGCGAGAGGATTGCTTCGGTGCTTGGTATTGAGGTCGATACGGTCAAGCGCCGGGCGAGTCTGCTTGATGGCATTTCGCATGAAGCGGCTTCGCTGCTAGCAGACAAGCCGTGCCCCGCCACCACATTCCAGGCCCTGAAGCAGCTGAAACCTGTTCGGCAGATTGCCGCTGTTGAGCTTATGTGCGGACAGGGAAACTTTACTTCGGCATTTGCGCGCGCAATTGTCGGTGCCACTCCGCCTGAGCAAATTGAACACGCCAATGAACGGAAAACCAGCAATGACGTTACCGAGCAACTAATCAAGCTGGAACGTGAGCTTGCCACGCTTCAAACCGCAGTCGCACAGACAGACGAGCGGTATGGTGTCGAGCACCTTCATCTCACTGTGTCGATCGCTTACATCGCGACACTTCTCGATAATGAGCGCATTGGGACATGGCTCAACGAACGACGTCCCGACTTCTTCGCACAGTTCGAGATCATCAGTCAGGATGCGAGGACAGCCCGCTTCAGATCGAATTCGAGCGAACCCAAGTCCAAGACTTTTCGCAGAGTGGATGCAAAGGCAGCACCGCGTTGATCAGTCAGAATGTTCCGTGCCGCGTCGCGTCCTGCACCAGTTTCGAATGCGAATAAAAACCCATTGGTTGGCTGTTAAGCATCGCCGCCAGGAACGCCTCGGGCTCGTGACATTTGAGCCAACTGCTGGCGTAGACGAGGAGGGCGAAGCTGGCCGCGTGGCTTTCCGGGAAGCCATATTCGCCGAAACCGTTGATCTGCTCGAATATAGCCTCTGCGAACGACAGATCGTAGTCACGCTCCTGCATGCCGAGCACGATGCGGTCATAGTATTTCTCAAGGACGCCTTTGCGCTTCCATGCGGCCATGGCCCGACGCAACTGGTCTGCTTCGCCGGCAGTGAATCCGGCAGCCAGGATCGCCACCTGCATCACCTGCTCCTGGAAGATTGGCACGCCCAGCGTTCGACCCAAATCCGTGCTGAGTGCGTCATTCCTCATTGGGACCGCAAAACTCAACGGCATCAATCCCGAGGCGTATCTGCGCTACGTGCTTGCACGCATCGCAGACTATGCGATCAAGCGCATCGACGAACTCGCACCGTGGGCCGTTGTTGCTCAGCTCCGCAGCCCAGCCTGACAATCACGATCTCCAGTCAAGACATTGCTGCTGCCACGCTTACCCCGAACAGCAACCTCACGGCATTCGGACTCAATGTTTATGCAATGGCTGAACAGCGACGCGCCAGTGCCAATTGGGACGACAACGGGGAAAAGGCCCGATCAGCTAGTGGACGGGGCCGAGGTGATTCGGTAGTCAGCGGCTGTAACTTGACTTTTGGTCGATCTGATGACAATTTTGTCTCGAGATGGATGTATATGCATTCTTTTTTGAGCCGAGCGACACGATACGCCAGACCATCAATACGAATAGGACACCAACTTCATGTTCACTGACTGTTACTGTACCCAATTTCGACGTTCGGCCAATCAGCTGACGGGCATCTACGACGAGGCACTCCGTCCGGTTGGATTGAAGATTACGCAGTTCTCGCTCTTGCGGGCGCTAGAGCGTCTCGGAACAGCGACCTATAACGAAATCGCGGCCGAGGCTGCGCTGGACAAGACCACGATCTCCCGGAATCTGAAGATCCTGATTAACGCTGGTTGGGTTGGTGTCAGCGTCGATCCGGAACAGGATGCCCGATATCGATTAGCTCGGTTGAGCAAAGCAGGAGTTAAGAAGCTGCGCAGTGCGGAACCGTATTGGAGTGTCGCCCAGCGTCGCGTCGAGGACGGCGTTCAAGGTTTCCTTAACGGCCCCGCGAACGAGGCGCTTCTTGATGCATTGGAGACATTACAACGCGTCGCACTCAGGTAGGGAAGCACCAGGGAATATCCTGGCCCAAGCACGCTTGGAAACGGTTTTTTGCGTGTTGATTTGTGCATGGCACTGTGTAAGATGTATCTACAACTATGTGATGTCACGCGCCAAGCCATCCTTAACAGTATTATTCAGGAAAATAGTTGCAGATACATCTAATGTGATTGTTGCCGGCGAGGTGACAGTCGCGGAAGCACCACTCCCGGTTACACGTCCTCATCGGAGATTTGGTAAATGCCCACTTACATAGTATCCGCTACGCAACACCTCCTGACGCCGGATCTCAAGAGGAAGGTTGCGAAGGAAATTACTCGCGCCCATAGCGAGGCAACGGGTGCGCAGGGCTTTTTCGCCCAGGTCGCTTTTACTGAAATTCCGGGCGGTTCACACTTTATGGGTGGAGTAGAGATAAACACGCCGCAAGTGTTCATTCATGGCCACATCCGTGCAGGTCGCACGGAGGAGCAAAAGAAGCGCCTGCTGGCGGACATCACCGAGTCGATTCACACTGTAACGCACATCGAGAAACGTTTTTTGTGGACCTATATCTCGGAGTTGCCGCCAGCGAACATGGTGGAATACGGACAGGTTTTGCCGGAGCCTGGTCAGGAAGCCGAGTGGCTTGAGTGTAAGCGGTCTTTTGACGACGTCCCTCAGAGGTCGGGAGCATCAGACAGTGCCCATGGCATGAGCGCCGCGTAATCGTCAGCGGTGGCGGCGAGCGGCAACTTCGCGAACAGCCAGACGAGATAGCGATATGGATCGATACCATTCGCCTTGCAGGTCTCGACGAGCGAGTAAAGGTTGGCACTGGCCTGCGCACCGGCAACGGTGTCGGCGAACAGCCATCCCTTTCTTCCGACGACGAATGGCCTGATGGCGTTTTCACACAGGTTGTTGGATATGGGCCAGTTCCCGCGCTCGACATAGCGGACCAGCTTGTGCCACTGTCCACTCATGTATTGGAGAGCTTTACCGAGCAGACTCGAAGGTACGACCCTCGGCAAGTGCTCGAGCATCATGCGTTCGATGGTGGCGAGCACGGGGCGGCTGTATCGAGCACGTAGCCGCTGCCGACGCTCCGGCGTCCACTTCGAGCTGCGTGCTTCGGCTGCGAACAGCTTGCCGATCAATCCGATGAACCGCTTGGCCAACAGGTCTGGCGTGCGCGCTGCCTTCGGCACGGTCTCTTCCGCCTTGATGAAGCCACGGCGTACGTGCGCCCAGCATCCGAGATGCACGAGCTGATGATCGTGTGCGATGCCGTTGTACAGTTCATAACCATCGCTCATCAGGACGCTACCAAGCCTCACGCCCGCATAGAGACGCTGTGCGTGCTGCGCACCGCGCCCCGGCGAGTACGAGAACATCCTAACGGGTGGTCCCGAGCCGTTGACTTGCGCCCACAGATAGCTCTTCGACTGAGGTCTTCGTCCCGGCTCCTTCAGCACCTGGAAGGTCGTCTCGTCGCCGTAGATGAGTTCCGACTCGAGCAACACATCACGCATCAGGTTGATCACTGGCTGCACGGCCAGCCCGACGCGAACGACGCTCGCGGCCAGGGTGTTCGATGAGATGTCGCCGCCGAAGCGGCGCAGCAGGGTTGCCTGCCGGTACAGTGGCATGCCGTACTGATACTTGCCGGTGATGATCCACGCGAGCGCCGATTCTGTGAGCAGCCCGCGAGGGATGATTCTTGCCGGTGCTGGCGTAACCTTGATACCCAGGTCGCAGCAGGGACACGCGTATTTCACGCGCTGATGCTGGATGACGCGTACCTGTTCGGGAATCACGTCGAGTTGCTCGCTGGTCTCGACGCCGATCTCAATCAGCGCATGACCGTCGTGTGCGCAGAAGCGGTCCGGCTCCGGCAATTCATGCCGCACGATCTCGCGCGGTAGATTCGGATCTAGCGGTTTGCGACCACGCTTGCCACGCATGTGGCCCGCAACCTGCGTAGAAGGTTCGTCCTCACGCGCCGGCGTGGCGTCAGCACCAAGCGCTTCGGCTTCGTTAAACAGGCCGAGCTGGTCAGTCACACGCGCCTCGCTCGATGCGCCGAACAGCTCGTGCTTGTAGGCACGTAGCCGCTCCTCCGCCAGATCACGCTCAGCCTTCGCCAAACGAAGCTCGCCACGCAGTGCTTCGCGCTCGGCGAGCAGCGCCTGATACTCTTCGGCACTCAGTGTGACGATGTCGTTCGGCATGGCTGGTTAGACCATCCCGGTGCACAGGGCGTTCAGCCGATCCGCTCGTAAAAACGTCGTGGGTGCTTCTGGATAACGGCCAGGTCGATGCCGTCGAGCAACCAGTGCAGTTGCTCGACGGTGAGGGAGATGGTCTCGCCTTCCGACGGCCAAATAAAGCGATCAGCCTCAAGTCGCTTGAGGAACAACCAGAAGCCGTTGCCGCCCCAGCCAAGTATCTTGATGCGATCGCGACGCCGGTTGCCGAACACGAATAGAGCCGATGCCATCGGGTTCAGGCGCATCGCCTGCTCGACCAGGATCGATAGACCGTTGATCCCCACGCGGAAGTCGACTGGCTCGCGATGCAGGTACACCTTCAACCCCTCGTCGAACCGGAACATGGCAGCCTCTCGAGCATCTGGACGATCGCCTCCAGCTCCTCAGCGGACGTCTGTCCAACCTCCACGTGAACGCCGTTGGGCAGCAGAACGCTCAACTGGAACGTCGTGGCTGACTTGACCGGTGCCGGCAGAAGCGCAGCAGTCTCGACCTGCACGAAAGCCGGCTCCTCTGATGGTGCAGGCTCCGAAACATTGGCCTGAGTCTGACTGGCGAGTTCATTCGCAAGCCCGGCCACTCCGGCCCGACCCTGCTCGCGCTGGTACTGCGAAATCCAGGTTCGCACCAGGTTCGGATTGATACCGTGATCCATCGCAGTGCGCGCTATCGATACGCCCGGCTTGAGGCATGCCTGTATCAGCTCACGCTTTGCGCTCTCGTCGTATTTGCGCCGCCCGTCGCGCTTCGAACCGACTACCAGACGGCCCTGCAAGCCTTCTTCCTGTTCGCTCATGTACACGTGTCCACGTTAGTTGAACATGGACAGGTAGCCTCTGTGAATCAGCCGTGTGATGGAAGGGTGTCCTTCATAGACCGCTTACGTTTTAGCAAACGAATCACGGAGTGAACAACTCAGCAGCGGAACAGAGTGCGTCGGACTGACAATGTTCATGCGCCATACCTCAGTTCATATTGAAATTAGCGAGTTATAAAAATTCAGGTAACGCTCCAGCATTTTCTTATGCGAATAGTGCGCGACAGCGTGCCGGCGACAGTTCTCCGACCAGCGAGCGGCGCGCACAGGGTCGATGCCGCGTCTCAGGGCTGCGGCGAGTGCTGGCTCGTCGCCGGTCGGAACAAGAAATCCGGTCTCGTCCTGCAGGACCATTTCAGGAATACCCCCAGTCCCGAAGCCGATAAGCGGTGTGCCCGCGCTCATTGCCTCGATGATCGACAGCGGCTGGTTATCTGCAATCGAGCAGAACAGCAGCACGTCAGCAGCATTGTAGAAACGAGCGAGGTCCGCAGGCACGCTCACGTAGCCCGCTGCAAGGCAGTCGAAACCCGAGAGCTGTTCGTGGAGCGCTGGGTCAGCCGCGCCCAGCACCACCACGAACGGCCTGAGATCGGCAATAGCGCGCAACGCGTTGAGAGCATAGCGCACGCCCTTGCGCTCGTCGCCGAAGTGTTTCGCCGCAAGGAGCACTACTGGGCCACGCGCGGCAATGCCGAGTTGAGTGCGAATTGTCTGCTTGTCATGGTTGCGATACAGGTCAGTATCGATGCCGTTGGCGAGCACTAACGGCGGCCGCTCAAACATGCCGCTTTTCATCGCCATGTCGGCCATCCACTGCGACGGCGCGACGCAGTGCAGGTTTGGTTCGCGATGCACGCGCTTCCTGATTGTCCAGCCGAGGCGCGTGGTGTCGATCATCGAATCGATCGGCCAGATTCCACTCTGGGGGCAGGAGCCACATCCGGACGTAAAGCGCTCGCAACCCATTGGGTAGAGACAACCGCCCGTAAATGGCGAACAGTCATGTAGCGTCCACACCACTGGCATGCGCTTCGCGAGACGCGCAAGTGTGTATGGTGAAATGGCAGAAGACAGGTCGTGAAAATGCGCAATATCGAACTCGAGCGCGCGAAGCTTGTGGGCGACAATGGGAAGTTCAATCGGCACATATTCAGGCAAACCGATTCGCTTGAGCACGTAATGAGCGCAACGGATCTCCCGCGTGAAGCGGCCGTATAGTGGATGGCGTACTGCAAAATCGATGGGCTTGCCGCTCGAGCTCACCCAATGTTGCGCAGTGTAGCCTTCGGCGCGCAACAGCAGCGTGAGCTCTTCCGCAACGCGACTCGCCCCGCCGCCAAAGGAATCGGCCTTGCTGATCTGGCAAATTTTCATGAACGATCGTGCTCTCGAGCATCGGCAGCGCGGCAGGCAGCGTGCGATGGCCGCGTGGCCTGCCGCCGCACGAACTGATCTCCGCTCTCTTTCCCCACCTTTCGCATCCTCCTCGCAGTCGAGGCGAGTCCAGGAGAGTCCTTCCTGTTACGGTTCGCTAAACGGATCCGGCTGGAACTTCTTCAGCGTAGTGTGTGCGATGCCGGACCATCAAATAACAATGGCCCGCCGAGCCGGTTTCGACCGGCCAAAGGGACGGATCGGATTGCAGCCGAATGTCTTTCTTTCCTGCCGAGGCTTGGCGTCACTGCCAATAAGCGCGGCATGGAGCCTCCAGACAAAAGGTGAAAGCGGGTCGGCTACAGTTCGACTGGCGACGCGCGGGCTGCAACTCTCCCGTGCGGGATGTCCGTCAGTGATCGGCCACCTTCGGTCATTGGATTGATTGAAGGCGCGGCCACTCAAATGGCTCCTTTTGAATCAACTTCCGCCTCTCGTCATTCCGTGTTCTCGCCGCGATACCCGGGGTGGGCGGTACCAGCCGTGCTGGAACGGGTGCGCGGCGAGTGCATACGGCTTGGTTTAGACATAGCGGACACAGCTGACTTTGCCATAGCGCGCTTTCTGACGAACATGCTTCGTACCCGTCGCGCTACCGTCCTATTTAAATATGCCTCTTTCGAATGTCGAGTGGGTGGGCGCCGGGTCAAGTGCGGGCGCAAGCCCGGCGAAGCGAACACTTGACGCGCGTGGGGAAAACAAGCTGGTGCAGGGCTGGTTGCGGCAGAATGCGGCAATCAGCGCCGCACCGAGCCGTCCGGCAGGCGGACACGCGGCACGCGCACCTCCAGATAACAGTCGAACTGGAAAAAGTTGAGGTGCCGCAGCCGTTTGATGACCGCGTCGTGCACCGGGTGTTCGCCCGGCACCCCGGGGTAGGCAAACCGGCTGCCCGCGACAACCAAGGCGGCCTCAAAAAGTTGGGTTTGGTTCATCATCGTTCGATTGGTCTTGCAGGGTCTGGTAAGCCTGTCGTGGCATCGCGTGAAGGCCATCTGTGATCGTTATGCGACCGATGGCACCACGACTATGTCTCGCTGGTCGCCGACATGGACGGCAGGCGCGTGGTCTTCATCACGCCAGGCAAGGATGCCGGCGTTGTCGAACGCTTTGCCACTCACCTGGAGGAACACAACGCAACGCCTGCGCGGATCAAATCGGTCAGCATTGACATGTCGCCCGCCTTCGTCAAGGGCGTGGACGAACATCTGCCCAATGCGCGCGTGACGTTCGACCAGTTTCACGGAATTGCGCACGCGTCCAAAGCTCTCGATGGTTTGCGCCGCGAGCAGCAGAAGAACGATCCCGCACTGAAGGGCATGCGCTGGTCGTTGCTCAAGGATGCGGACAAGCTGAACCTCGCGCAACTGACCGATCTCGAGGCACTGATCAGCCAGTACACCACCAACCGCGCTGCGCGTTGCCTGGATGTACCGCGAGCAACTGCGCGAGATTCTCGATCGCAAGCAGATCCATGTGCTCTCCAGGATGTTGCGCCGGTGGTGCACCGGCGTCATGCGTTCCAAGGTCGAACCCATGAAGGACGTGGCGCGCATGATCCGTCGTCATTTCGACGGCATCGTCGCGTGGGCACAGACGCGCCGGACCAATGGTTTCATTGAAGCGATCAACGGCCTGTTTCAAGCTGCCAAGCGCAAGGCGCGCGGGTACGCCAGCTTCAAAACCATGCGGACTGTGATGTTTCTCATCGCCGGCAGGCTCGACTTTTCGGCCTTTAACCCACATGCCTCGTAAGCCGCATTACCCACTGCATTTTCGAAATAGTCTCTTCTATGTCGAGTGATGAGCGCGCGTAGAAGCAGCGTTAGTCGGCAGCAAAGTCCGTGGATGCCGACAATGCTCGCCAGGTTTCCATTTCCAGCGCCACTGATTCGTTCTTCTGGGCAATTGTGTTTAGGGTGTCGGTTCCCAGCGGCAGGCGCAGAGGTGGCGTCTGCGCGCGGACGAGTTCCACCATGGCCTTCGCCAGTTTCTTCGGATCCCCCGGCTGCTGGTGATTCCACGAAGCGGTCTGGGACCGCACCGCACCTGCCGTTGCCTCATAGTCTTCAATGACGTTCGGGGACACTGCCAGCGAGGAGGCATCGAGAAAGTCGGTGCGGAAGAAGCCTGGCTCAACCACCGTGACGTGAATGCCCAGCGGCGCGAGCTCATCGTGCAGCGCTTCGCTCAGGCCCTCAACGGCAAACTTGGTCGAGCTATATACGCCAAAGCCAGCCACCGACCGATAACCGGCGATTGCTGAGAAGTTGATGACATGTCCGGCGCGGCGCGCACGCATGGAGGGCAGCACGGCCCGCGTCACGTTAAGCAAACCGAAAACGTTGGTCTCGTACTGGCGCCGCGTCTCGGCATCACTGGATTCCTCAACCGCACCGAGCAGGCCAAAGCCCGCATTGTTGACGAGGACGTCGATGCGGCCGAAGCGTGCAAGCGCTGCCTGCACGGCCGTCAAAGCCTCGGCTTCGCGCGTCACGTCAAGCCGCACAGGAAGCAGCGCGGGCCCTTCTGCCAATGCAGCGACGATGGTGTCGATACTGCGGCCTGCCGCCACCACGGCGTCGCCTTCGGCCAGGGCGGCTTTGGCGATGAGTGCGCCCATGCCACGCGACGCACCGGTGATCAGCCATACACGCTTGAAGCCCTGATTCTGGTTAGTGGGGAAAGTCATGAGTTGCTCCTTGAACTTTGGTCGGCCGGTCGTTGGCCGCCGCGGATGACGTGCATGTGGCTGTTGATCACCGCCGGGATCGCCAAGATCGATGTGTGCCCCGCAAGAGGCAGGCGATACACGAACAAAATCTGCCCCAATCCGATGTTTTTGAAATCCCGCCTGGGCTTCGTTAAGATTTCAGCCATGCTGGACTCCTTCTCTAATGCATCGATGATTAAGGTCGGTGCAACATCAACTGGCCCGGCAGTGTGTGTCCGCAGCACCTCCGTTTTTGCGAACGGAAGCGTAGTGCTCGCTAGAAGCTGGCGTCCAGTTGGAATGATTTGTGTCCCCAAAACCATCCCCAGCAATCCCACGAGGGCCACCATTGGCGGCGCCGGCGAGCGTACACGAATCAGGCTGTATATCGCGCCGGCGAGAATGCCACCAAGGAGCGAGAGAATATAAGGTTTCATTGGTTGAAAATTCCTCGGACTCGCGTATCAGCGCGCTCGATGGTTATCGCGAACTATTTGCATTCAGGTCGTGCCATGGACATTTCGCTGAAAAGCCCGCACCGGAATGATGATTCCGGATGCGAGCCTCACATTTCGGCTCAAGATGCGGCACCCCGTCACGTCTTCGCCGGGACCGCGGCGAGAGACTCGTGTTTCGTTTTGGTGCGCTGGGGTGCCTTATGAACCATGGTGTAGGCGTAATCGACGCCCATCCCGTATCCGCCAGAATGTTCCTTCACGATTTTCATCACGTCGTCATAGGTTTCTTTGCGAGCCCAGTCACGCTGCCATTCGAGCATCACCTGTTGCCACGTCACGGGCACGACGCCGGCCTGGATCATGCGCTGCATCGCATAGTCATGCCCGTGCTGCGACGTGCCACCCGAGGCGTCTTCGACCATGTAAATTTCGTAGCCGCCTTCGAGCATCGCGCAGAGCGCGAACGTCGTGTTGCAGACCTCCGTCCACAGGCCGGCGACGACGACCTTGTTCCGGCCGTTTTTTTTGAGCGCGTCGCGGACCTTCTGGTCGTCCCATGAGTTCATCGAGGTTCGCTCGAGAGTGGGCTGGTCCGGGAACACGTCGAGCAGCTCCGGGTACGTAAAGCCGGAGAAGCTTTCGCTCTCGACCGTCGTAATAGTCGTCGGGATGTTGAAAGTCTTCGCCGCCTTCGCCAGTCCGACGACGTTGTTTTTCAGTACTTGCCGGTCGATTGACTGGACGCCAAAGGCCATCTGAGGCTGTTGATCGATGAAGATGATCTGGCTGTTGGTTGGAGTAAGTACTTCCAGTTTCTCTTTGCTCATGATGCCATCCGTTCGTATGAGGTTCTAACAATACGTCGCGCCAGATTTGAGCGCCGGAAGAGCCACTCGCGTTGCTCTAATGAAACCAATAACGACATGTCTCCCGCGGGAGAAATAAGACATGGGCAATGCCGTCTCGTGGCCCCAAAGAAGCATAGTCCACATTGCCTGGATGTGAAGCTGTGGATGGCGATATCAGGGTTTTATGCATGTCTTCGATGCCGACAGGATGCTTTTCTTTATAGATGGAAAGTCATAAGCTGCGAGGAAAGCGAAAGAATCGTTGTCCTTCAATAGCCGGCTTCTTTTTTTTGCCGTCATGTTATTACTCGAAGGGCTGCATGCATCGTGCCGGAGCGCGTCCTTTGATGCCACGTCATCTGTCGTTACAAGGCGGGGCGACATTTTTCGAAACCGGTTCATCGAATACGCATAGGGATGCTTCCTGTTTCCGGCTTCGTGATCGTCGTCGCGAGCGATTGCTTGCGGCGTACTGGAGGAGGGTTGATCGATGAAAGCGTATGTGCTTTCGCTGCTGGCTGGCATCCTGGTAGGCGTGGTCTATAGCTTGATTGGCGTGCCGCCCCCGGCGCCTCCTATCGTCGCCCTGGTGGGCCTTTTAGGCATACTCGCGGGCGAACAGATTTTCCCGGTTGCAAAAAAAATGCTTTCCGGGGCCAACCTGCGTGTGGCCTGGAAGGAGGAGCATTGCAATCAACACCTGTTTGGGTCTTTGCCCGGCCGGAACTCCGAAGGACCTCGGCCCAAGGCGGGAGTATCGTCTGAGGAGAAGCGTTCATGACATCTCACCAACAGGCGCCGGACTTGATTCTTCTCAATGGCCGGTTCACAACGCTGGATAAATCGAAGCCAACCGCCACTGCGGTTGCTATCAAGGACGGGAAATTCGTTGCCGTCGGCGGCGACGGCGAAATAAGTCAGCTCAAGTCCGATAGCACGCGCATGGTTGACCTGAAGGGACGTTCAGCTCTTCCGGGGTTGATCGACAACCATCTCCACATCATCCGTGGCGGGCTGAATTTCAACATGGAGCTTCGGTGGGATGGTGTGCGCTCACTGGCAACCGCCATGGAGATGCTCAAGGCGCAGGTTGCTATCACGCCGCCGCCTCAATGGGTACGTGTCGTCGGTGGGTTCACCGAGCACCAATTCGACGAGCGTCGCTTGCCGACCATCGAGGAGCTGAACGCGGCCGCACCGGACACGCCGGTTTTCATGCTGCACCTTTACGACCGCGCGCTGCTGAACGCCGCGGCGCTGCGAGTGGTGGGCTACACGAAGGACACGCCTGAGCCCCCTGGCGGCGAGATCGTGCGCGATAGCGCGGGCAATCCGACCGGGTTGCTCCTCGCGAAGCCCAACGCGGCCATCCTCTATGCGACGTTGGCAAAGGGGCCCAAGCTGCCGCTCGAATATCAGCTGAACTCGACGCGGCATTTCATGCGCGAGCTGAACAGATTGGGCGTCACCGGAGCCATTGATGCCGGCGGCGGTTTCCAGAACTTCCCGGAGGACTACGAGGTGGTCCAGAAGCTTGACGCCCAGGGACTGCTGACCATCAGGCTAGCCTACAACCTGTTCACTCAAAAGCCCAAGGGTGAGAAGGAAGACTTCCTCAACTGGACGAAGACGTCGAAATATAAGGACGGGAACGACTACTTCCGGCACAACGGTGCAGGCGAGATGCTCACGTTCTCAGCGGCCGACTTCGAGGACTTCAGGGTGGCGCGCCCGGACATGCCTGCGGAAATGGAGGGCGAACTCGAAGACGTCATCCGCGTGCTCGTGGAGAATCGCTGGCCGTGGCGCATGCATGCGACGTACGACGAGACCATCAGCCGCGCGCTCGACGTGTTCGAGAAGGTGAACCGCGATACTCCCCTTGCCGGCCTGAACTGGTTCTTCGACCACGCGGAAACTATTTCAGAGAAGTCGATGGACCGCATCGCAGCGCTCGGTGGGGGCATTGCGGTCCAGCATCGGATGGCGTACCAGGGCGAGTATTTCGTCGAGCGATACGGTGAGAAGGCGGCTGAGGGCACGCCGCCTGTTGCGCGAATGCTCGAGAAAGGAATTCATACGTCGGCGGGGACCGACGCAACGCGAGTGGCGTCCTACAACCCGTGGGTCTCCCTCTCCTGGCTGGTGACCGGCAAGACGGTCGGCGGCCTGCGCATTTATCCCCAGCGCAACTGTCTGGACCGTGAGACGGCCCTGCGCATGTGGACCGAGAAGGTCACCTGGTTCTCGAATGAAGTCGGCAAGAAAGGGCAGATTGCAGTCGGTCAGCTCGCGGACCTTATCGTCCCTGACCGCGACTTCTTTGCCTGCGCCGAGGACGACATCGCTGGCGCTTCGTCTTTGCTTACGGTGGTAGGCGGCAAGGTGGTGTATGCGACTGGCGAGTTCGCCGCCCTGGACGGCAGTCCCCCACCTCCGGCGATGCCTGACTGGTCACCGGTGCGAAAGTATGGCGGATTTGCCGCGTGGAAGCAGGGCGACGAGTCCGGCGCGCCGCTTCAGCAGGTGGCGTCCACAGCATGTGACTGCGCGCGCGCTTGCGGCGTTCACGGTCACGACCATCGGCGCGCGTGGCTCGGCAACGCGCCGACGTCGGACTACAAGGGCTTCTGGGGAGCGCTGGGATGCGCGTGCTGGGCGGTCTAGAGGGGAGGGACAGTGGCGGACAGTCCATCCTGGGTAGCGGCGCTGCTTCGTCAACCGTGGGTGATGCCATTGGTCCGCATCTGTCTCGTCTCAGCGTACCTCATTGGCGGTGTCGCCAAGCTGATGCATTTCGACGCCGCGGTCGCTGAGCAGGTGCACTTCGGTCTCCATCCCGGGTGGCTTTGGGCTACCCTGGCGATTTTCGTGGAGATTGCCGGCTCCCTGTGCGTCATCTTCAACAGGTTCACGTGGCTCGGAGCGGGAGCGCTGGCTGGATTGACGGGGGTGGCGATGCTCGTGGCGAACAACTTCTGGCGTCTGGAAGGTGTGGCACGCTTCATTGCGCTGAACAGTTTTTTTGAGCACCTCGGGCTGATTGCCGCCTTCGTGATGGTCACCTATCTGGCCAGCGGTGAGCGACGCTCACGCGTCTAAAAAAAAGGACAGGGAACTCACTATCATGCGTAACTTTCAATCGCTCGGTGTCGCCGTTGCTCTTGCTCTGGGTCTGGTTTCAAGTGCTCCGTCGATTTCTTTCGCAAAGGCAAACATCGGGGCGCCGCAATCTGCGTCTTACTCTGTCGGGCCGCAGTACGACACCACTCACGTGTATGTGGCACCTGAAGACTTCGACAAGTTCACGGAGAGCTTCGCCGCCACGTTTGGCGGCCACAAATCGCAGCAAGGCGTCTTCCAGGTGACACCGACACCGAGCCAGACGATGTCCCAACTGGTCTTCACGCCGGTGGGTACGATTTCGGTGTTCGGCTTCAAGACACCGATTCCGTTTCCGTTTGGTGACGAGCGTACCGGCTACCTAGTCACGGACATGGACGGCGCGATGAAATCGGCGAAGGCTCACGGCGCTGATGTCGTAGTCGATACTTTCCCGGACCCGATTGGGCGTGATGCAGTCATCTCGTGGCCGGGCGGCGTGCACATGCAGCTCTACTGGCACACGCAGGCTCCGAACTACGGGGCGCTCGAGACCGTTCCGGAGAACCGGGTGTACGTCTCGCCGGGGCGTGCAAACGCACTCATCAAGAACTGGGTCGGGTTCTCGCACGGGAAGGTGGTTTCCGACAATCACAGCGCGCCAGGCGTTGAAATCGGTCGGCCGAACGATACCTTCCGGCGCGTTCGACTGACGTCGGGATTCGGGAACATGACCGTCTTTGTGACAGATGGACGTCTGCCGTACCCATACGGGCGCGAGATGACCGGGTATGAAGTGAAGGACTTCGATGACACCATGAAGAAGGCTCAGGCCGCTGGTGTTTCGGTTCTCGTGCCGCCTTTTACGTCGGACCGGAGAGAATCGGCAATAGTCCAGTTCCCGGGCGGATACATCGCAGAAATTCACGCGGCTGCGAAATAGGACAGCATCACGACAACAGGAGTGTCGATATTCGAGAGGCCAATCCTCGCTGACGCTTCTCCATAGGGTGAGCAATGAATGACGATAGTTTGCTGTCCGCAATTGCTGGTTATGTCGACACTCTCAGTTTTTTCGCGCTGTTCGGCCTGTTCACCGCGCACGTGACGGGGAACTTCGTGCTCATTGGTGGTGGCGTCGCAGGGTATGGGCAGGGCGTCGTCCTTAAATTGATGGCGTTTCCTGCTTTTATCCTGGGAGTCGCGCTGAGCAGCTTCATCATTCGCGGCCAAAGCCCCGAGACCCCGATGCGCGGCGCGTGCATGCTCTACGCCGTGCAGGCGCTCCTGCTTCTGGCGTTCTGCTTTGCAGGTGCCAGGCTCGGACCCAGGTTCAACCCGGAAAATTGGGCGGTGGTCGTGTGTGGGATGATTGGCGCGACAGCGATGGGTGTCCAGAACGCCCACAGCCGTCTTGTTGCCAGGCCCGGTGTGCCGAATACCGTCATGACCGGGAACGTGACGCAGGTCATTCTTGACACGCTTGACCTGTGTTCGCCACGCGTTGCGGCGGACATCAAGACTGCTGCACGAACGCGAGTCGCCAAAATGCTTCCAGCAATTGCAGCGTTCGGGCTCGGCGCCGTCGCCGGCGCTCTGGCTTACAGACACTATGGCTTCTGGGCTTTGCTGTTGCCGGTTATCGGGGTCGCCTGGCTGGCAATTCGCTCCTGGATGCACCGGAACGCGGTAGGTAAGCTTGCCGCTTGATACTTCTGCTGCGGGCGCACTCGCTGGTCGTGACAGAGGGAGAGGCATCGACGGTGGCTTGATGACATCCGAAGAGTGCGTGAGGTGTTGGGTGACGCAACACCTCACTCCATAGAGGCCGGAAGAACAATGTTGACAGGGCGGGAGGCCAGGAGGGATGCAACTCGCGGCATATATAGGGATTGCCGTCGCTGGGCTCGCGCTCGCGTTTTGTGAAGACACGCGGGCGGATAACGAGGGGCAGCCATCTCAGCAGACCGGCACGCCGACTGAGACGTGCGACGCCAAGCGGCCGGTCGTGATGTTCAATCGCTGGCAAGAAGATTGGTCCGTTCTCAAGAATCCCTGTGTACCCCGCAAGCCACTGGACAGCCTGAAATATATCCCGCTCGGAGCTGACCCATATTCGTATCTGTCGCTCGGAGCCAATCTGCGCGAGCGCCTCGAGATCAACAACGCGCCTCTATTCGGCATCGGCTCGGGACAGCCGGATACCTACGTAATCCAGCGCGCGCAGGTCAGTGCGGATGCGCGAATTGGCCCGTACCTTCAATTCTTTGCGCAACTCGAAGATGCCAGGCCGTTCGGCAAGGATATGGTGACCCCTGTTGACAAGAATCCGCTCGATCTGGAACAGGCCTTTGTTGCGTGGGTCAGTCCGCTTGGGCCCGGAACACTGAAATTCCGCGTCGGCCGCCAGGAAATGGCATTCGACCTTCAACGGTTTATTTCCGTTCGCGACGGTCCGAACGTACGGCAGGCGTACGACGCTATCTGGGCCGATTACGAGTATCAGAAATGGCGCTTCATCGGTTACCTGACCCAGCCCGTTCAGTACCGCGACGTCACGGTATTCGACGACACGTCGAATAGCCATTTGACCTTTAGCGGCGTGCGTTTCGAACGGCAGGGCGTTGGGCCTGGAGACCTGTCTGGATACTATTCGCTTTACACCCGTGACGGTGCACACTTCCTTGATGCGCAAGGCGATGAGCATCGCAACGTGTTTGACCTGCGATATACGGGAAAAATCGCAGCCACGGATTGGGACTTGGAGTCGATGTACCAAACGGGCCACGTCGGCGACAAACCGATTGCTGCATGGGCGGTGGGCTCGCTGCTCGGCTACACGCTCGATTCGCCCTGGAAGCCGCGCTTCGGTGTGCAGGTCGATGCGGCATCCGGTGACCGCCATTTGAACGACAGCCGCGTCGAGACCTTCAATCCGCTTTTCCCGAACGGTTATTACTTCACGTTGGCGGGCTACACGGGGTATGCCAACCTCATCCATGTGAAGCCCTCGATTACCCTCAAGCCGTCCAGCAAGCTGGCCTTGTTATTCGCCCTCGGATTCCAATGGCGGATGAGCACGAACGACGCCATTTACCAGCAGGGAAGTGCTGTCGTCCCGGGTACCGCTGGCCACGGCACGCGATGGACCGGCGCCTACGCACAAATACGTGCTGACTGGACCGTGGCGGCCAACCTGATTGCATCCGTTGAGGCCGTTCATTTCCAGGTCGGAGACTCCGTCCGCGAGCTGGGCGGGAGCAACGCCGACTATGTTGGGCTGGAGCTGAAGTATGGTTGGTAGCGTCGCGCGGGAGAAGGTTCGGGCGCCGTATCACGCGGAAGAAAAGCATGCTTCAGGATGGCAGTCCCGGTAGCGCTCGTTCTCACAGAGTTGCCCAACGATAATGTCCAGTTCTTCAGCTACCTGCTTGATGGCAGGCGCGCGCGTGCTGACCAGGCTCGCTGACCGCGTGGCATATTCTCCCGCACTCGCGCTGCTGGTTGGCGGATGTCGCGCATTCCTTATTGGCGGGCATTCTCCCGAAATCGACCCCGGTCTCGTACGCACAGCGGCCCTCCTGCCGCTGCTGATGTCCAGTGCGTTTTATACAGCTTGGGACGACTTTCGACGAGAGGTTGGCCCGATCATTTCCCTGGCGTTGGGGCCGTGCTGTTCACGACGGTCGTCGTCGCGGCCGTCGTGCATGCTGTCAATCCTTCGTTGCCGTGGAGCGCATGCCTCGCCTTTGGGCGCCATCGTGTCGCTGCCTGACGCGGTCGCTGCGAAGGGGCACGGAGAGGTAATGTGCGAAGCGTCACCAGTTTCTGCGGAATACTGATGGATCGGAGGGGGCGATGAGTCACACTTTCTCGGCCGCCAAGGCATGGCCGGGATCTAAAGGCCGATCTGGAGCAGCCTGTCCCGGAGTGTCGGATTTACCCTTCGTCGTGGACATTGGCGAGGTGAGCTTGCGGGTGGCCGATGAGGGTCGATTAGCGCCCTCGAGTCCGCCACGAAGTGACGTTGGTCTCACCGGCGTCGTCTTCTTCGTGCCGCAACCGTGGCAATCCGCTACTTTTGCCCCCCTTCCTGACTTCCGCCATGTGTGCGGCGGTGGGGCACATGCGTGCCCCACCCGAGTGGATTAATCGTCCAGCAAGCTCCTGATCGAAGCGGTGATGAGGTCCGCGTCTTCCTTGCATACTGACGGCAAGCCAGCGCGATGTCCCCAGTCGGAGCGGATCGGCAGCAGCCGTGCATTGGACATCTGCTCCACTTCGAGCCGGTTATCCTCGACCTGGAAGTAAAGATCGGTATCACCGGGCATGATCAGGGCCTTGGCGGTGATCGCACGCAGCGCCGCATCGAAGTCGCCGCGATAGAGCTCGTTGTCCGCGATATTGGCGTGCTGCCACGTCCAGAGGTGCGACAGCAGATTGTTGGCGTCGCGCTTGAGGAAGTTGCCTTCCCACGAGAAGACCAGATAGTCCTCGAGCGACGAGTGCCCGGACTTTCGCCACATCTCCGACCGATAGAACGTCTGGGACATGGCCATCGCCGCGTAGCTGCGTGCCATCGCGCGCAAGCCCCGTTCGGGATGCCGCACGAAATAACCGTTTTCAAACGCGGGATCGGCCGTCAGGGTGGCGCGAATGCCCTCCAGAAAAACCTGGTTATGCGGCGAGCACTTCGCCGCGCCGCACAGCACGACCAGGCGCTCAACCATGTTCGGAAACAGGGCTGCCCAATGATAGGCCTGCATGCCGCCCATCGACCAGCCGAGCGCCAGGCGCACCGAGCGGATGCCCAGCTGTTCCGTCAAGAGCCGATGCTGGATTCGCACGTTGTCCATCATTGTGAAGTTCGGCCAGCGGTTGCTGTTGTATGGCACGCTGGCATTGCTCGGCGAAGACGAAAGCCCATTGCCAAACAAACTTGGGATGACGACAAAATACTTGTCGGTGTCGAGCGCCTTGCCAGGACCGACCATCCAGTCGATGTCGTAGTGATGCGCGGCAAACGAGGTCAAATAGAGGATGACGTTCGATTTGTCGTTGTTGAGCGTGCCATAAGTTTGGTAGGCAAGCTTTGCCCCACGGAAAGTCATGCCGGACTGCAACACCACGTTGCCGGCATCGAAGGTGAAGTAATCATCCATCTGTTGAATCGTCAGTGAAGTAAAAGTAATGGTGGCTGTAATGATCGCGGCAAGCGCAATAGCACATGGCCGCAATGGGCGGGGCAGGCATCAAGCGCATCGACAAACGTGCCGCAAACGCTCCGCTTGACCTCATCGTTATACGGATTGACGTTGTCTACATCGAAGCGCGTTGCAAATTATCGCGAACTATTGAATTCTGCGCTGTGCCAGCGCAGCGTTGCAGTTTGCCGGGCGATTCCCGGATGGGCACCTTCGATTCGTCCGTGCCGGTGGCGGTTCAGCGGGAAAGGGTTTCCAGACGCGAAATTGATGTCGCCGGCGAAAGCAGGTCAGGTCCTGTAGGTTGCAGGGCCGCAGCAGCAAGGTCTCAGTCCGGCCACCAAGCGACATTCCAACCAGGAGCTGACCGGACGCTCAGACGTCGGCTTTACCTCCGCAAACCGTTGTTCGACCCCGCAGAGCGAAGCATGGCCAAAAGAGCGCGACCGATGCACACCAATTTTCGCTCGTCAGATCCTGGTTCCCGAAAACGAAACATCCTTTCAGCTCACTCGATCCGGCAAAGCCTCAGGCCGCACCAGCAACACCGGCACCTCCGATAGTCGCGCGACGCGCCGCGCGACGCTGCCGAGTAGCCAACCGGTCAGCCCACGGCGACCATGCGTGCCGACCACCAGCAGTTCCGCGCGCACACGCACCGCTTCGCGGGCGAGCGCATGCGCAACATCGTCGCTAATAGGTTTAGTCGATAGCAGCGCGGTTTTCGAGGGATTCGGATAGCGCGCAAAGAGCGTCGCCGCGTCGCTGAGCGCGCGTTTGCCGTCTGCAATGTACGCATCTTGCAGCGCATTCGCCGGCAAGATATCGAACAGCCGCACGGCGCGATCGACGACATACACCGCCAGCAGGCCCGTCTGTGCCGATGCAAGCTGCAGCCCGTAACGCATCGCATAACGCGACGCGGTGCTGCCGTCGATTGCGAACATGATCCGTTCGAGCGGCCCGACAGAGCGGCGCTCGAAGCTGTCAGGCACGATCAGCATCGAACAGTGAGCATCGCGCGTGACTGGCCGCGATACGCTGGCGTCAGCCCACTGCAGAATGCCGTGGCGCTGCCGTGAGCCAACCGCGAGCAGGTCGGCGCGGCGCTCGAGTGCGTCGGCGACGAGCACATCCGTGATGACGCCACCTTCGCGCGACAGGTCGATCAGCCGCGTCTGTACGTCCGCGCCGCTTGTACTTACGATGTCTCGCGCCGCCTCGAGCGCCGCGCCGGCGTCGCGCCGCAACTCTTCACGCGCAGCGTCGAGTGCTGCGTCGACGAAACGCAACTGTGGCGTCAACACGCGCGGGTTGTCGGCGACGCTCACCACCGACACACGCATGCCTGGATGCAGCAGGTCGCGCACGTAGGCCGCGAGCCGATTTGACGCGACCGATGAATCGGCTGCCAGCTCAATGTGGACGATCGGTTGCGGCTCATCAGGTTGTGCGGTGACATCGCTCATGACTTTCACCTCCCCGCGGGTGGCCGCGGCGTTAGGTGCCATGCTACCAGCACGGCGATCGGTACCTTAATAGCACGGGCAGTCGCTGACCGCACGTACCGGTTACCCTTCAGATGCTCTGTGCGTGTCCTCATTCGGACGCGCGTCGTCCGTACGCACGAGCAGCACCGGACATTCGGATAGGCGTACAAAGCGTTCGGCAACACTGCCGAGAATTGCACGTCGCACGCCGCGCCGGCCGTGTGTGCCGATCACCGCCAGGTCTGCGCCGAGCCGTTGCGCACACGTGAGCAGGCGATGGGCGACTTCCTCGCCGATGTGCCCGGTCTCGACGAGCTCGGTCGCGCCGCTTACGCCCGCCTTGGCAAACCGTGCCTCTGCATCTTCGAGCGCCTCGCGGCCGTCGCGCCGGAATGCGTCCATCATCACATTGGAATCGAAGTCGCCTGCGTATGGAAAGAGTGCCGCCGCCAGATCGATGACGTACACGGCGTGAAGCTTGCCATGCGACAACGCTGCAACCCGCACCGCTTCGTTCAACGCCTGCTTTGATGTTTCGCTGCCGTCGACTGCAACCATGATCTTCTGGTACATGACTGAGCTCCGATGAAGATGCGCCCCTTGTTGCTTAATTAGGCGGATGCAATGCTACCGGGCGCTTACGCCGGTATCTGCACTGCGGGGCGCGCAAACCGTTGGGCAGGGTGTTCGTACGTCTAGACGGTGCGCTTTCGAGTCACAACAGTTTAGATCGAGCGTGCCCACGTCGCGCCTGTACTGTTTGCCGGCCTGTGTACTCGCCTTAGACCGTCGTCCTCCGCGAACACGCTGTGCTCGGCAACAACGGTGTCCTCGTCGACGCACTGCACACGCCAGTGCCCCGCAAAGCATGCTTCGTTTTCTTCACGTTCACCGCAGCACCAGAGCGCCTCGCCAGATTCGCCCTCGAACGGACCAGCTTGGGCTTCCATTGCGAGACCTTCGAGGATGAACAGGGGGCCCGCATCATGTTGACCGCAGACCAGCGTGCCGCGAGCATCGATCCGTAGCTTGCCCCATTCGGGAAGTTGGAGACCGGCATGACCTTCGCGCGACCATTTGTGGCTTTCGTTGTCGAGCCAAAGGATCGCATAGGCATTCGGGGCAATGCGGTCGAAGGAGTCGAGATGGAGCGTGATGCGCATGGAATTCTCCGAGCATTGGTTGTAGCTTCGTGATCCGCCACAGTCGGCGCTTGACATATCAACCATACGCCCGATTGAAAGCGATTTGTATGCGTCAGGGTGTCGCCAATGCCGGTTTAATTCGCACCGTCCAGACGATCTGGGCAGGCTAACCGTTGACATTGCCTATGGGTCACCGCCAGGTCGGACGCTCGGGTCACTTCGCCGGAACGAAATTTGCGGGGTCGGCCAAGTGTTGCAGTGAGCAGCGTGGCGGACGTCCGACGTCCCCCTGGAAGCTGCCATTGACTTCGGGCCGGCCTGAGCGGCTGTTGAGGGTCGAGATGCGTCCGACGCGTGGGACAGGAGCCGGCCATGATGCGTCATTCGCTATGGCCGTCACGCGGACCTTCGAGCGGCTGCTCCGCACAAGTTTCGGACTTTCACGGTCGCAGGTTACAGTCGGTTTGTCAGTCAATGCGGCTCGCCTGACGTGCGGCGAAACATCGCCGGTGCGGCCCCCAATCAATTAAACTGAGCAGCACATTTCGCGCATTTCCGTGAGCCGCTGCGCACGGCCTCGCCGAGCCTGTTTTGCCTGTGACAACCCGGAGGCGTGCAATCTCCGTTGGATAGGACTGCGCTCTGGGGTTTCCTCGAAGAGGTGTCGCGATGAACCGCATCGTGATGCAGATCCTGGTTGCCATCTTCGTTGGCTGCACACTGGCGGGCTGTGCCGCAACCCCGTCAACGGTTTCCGTACCCGGATACCGAAATCGCTCCGTCACACGCACCGAGGGCGGCATCGAGGTTTCGACAGCCGTACTGTCGTCAGAGGAAAGCGCAGCGGTGTATGGCGTCCCGCTTGCCGAGAGGGATATTCAGCCCGTCTGGATCGAGGTCCGGAATCGCGAGGACCGTAGCTACTTCCTCCTGTCGCCTGGCCTCGATCCGAACTTCTTTCCCGCGTCGGAGGCGGCCGAGGCGTTTGCCGGCACTGAGTCACACGACCAGCGGGCCGACCTCGACCGCCGCTTCCGTGGTCTCGCCTTTCATAACCCCGTCCGCCCTGGTGAGACAGTCTCCGGCTTTGTGCTGACCAATCTTAACGAAGGTGCGAAGCTCGTACAGATTGACCTCGTCGCAAAGGAGCGCGCCCGGACTTTTTCGATTTTCGTGGCCGTGCCGGGATTCGAGGGCGACTACACGCGGAGCCAGGTATTCAAACGCATTGTCGATCCGCAAGAGCCCACCGTGAACTATACGGATGACGCGAATTTCCGTGCAGCGCTCGAAGCCCTGCCATGCTGCGCGACAAACCAGGATGGCTCGAAGAATGGCGACCCGCTCAACCTGGTGATCGTCGGCAGCCGCGACGACGCTCTTCCCGCACTCGTCCGGCGGGGGTGGAGCCTCACGGAGCAGAAATGGTCCGGCGCGATCAGGCGGATGATCAGCGCTGCACTGTCCGGCGAGCCGTATGTCAACGCACCCGTGAGCGACCTTTACCTTTTCGGGCACGCACAGGACATCGCACTGCAAAAGGCACGGGGCGACATCCACCAGCGCAACCATATGCGCCTGTGGCTCAGCAACATGCGTTACCACGACAAACTCGTCTGGGTAGGACAGATCAGCCGCGATATCGGTACCCGTCTGACCTGGCACTCTTCAACGTTCACCACACACAAGATCGACCCGGACGTGGATGAGGCACGCACCGCGCTGGTCGAGGACATGGCGTATTCGCAGAATCTCATGAAGATGGGTCTCGTGACGGGAGTGGGTGCCGCGCCGGAAAGCGCGCCCCGCAGGAACCTGACGACCGATCCGTATTACACCGATGGCTATCGTGCCGTGCTGGTATTCGACCGAACGCCGAGATCGCTCCTGGACATCGAGGTCTTCCCATGGATCACGCCGAACAAGGTCATGCACGTGACGCCCGGAGCGAAGCCATGAGCATTTCGCAGGCGTTGCATCGTGCACCGCTACATGCTGGGCGCGCGCTATGCCTCGCGCTTGCGCTGGCCGGCTGTGCGACATGGCACGCCCCGCCTGAGGCCGACGATGGGCCACTGCGTCAGCGTGAGGTCAGTGCCACCAGTCGCAGCGTGCGCGTGAGCGCAACTGTGCTCGGCAGTGAAGACAGCGAGCGAATGTATGGCGCCGATGTCAACAGGACGGGCGTCCAGCCGCTATGGGTCGAAGTGCAGAACGGGACGTCGCAGACGCTGTGGCTGTTGCGCTCGGGTACCGACCCGGACTATTTTTCGCCTCACGAAGTTGCGTGGTCCATGCATACGCTGTTTGGCGGCGCAACGAATACGCGCATGGACGATTATTTCCGGGACCTCGGATTCAGCAACCCCATCCCGCCCGGCGAGACACGGTCGGGCATCCTGTTCACCAACCCCGATCAGGGCATCAAGCTCGTCAATGTCGATCTGTTGGGAAACCAGACGCTGATTCCCTTCTCGCTCTTTTTGCAGGTACCCGGCGGCACGGTCGATCCGCGTCTGGCGTCGATACCTTTCCCGTTTCCCGAAACCGCAGTCACCGACTATAAGGACCTTGCGTCGCTGCGCGCTGCACTCGAACGGTTGCCATGCTGTGCCACCGACCCGAGCGGGACGGTTCAGGCCGATCCCCTGAACGCCGTTGGCATTGGCCAGCTCACCGACATCGGGGCGGCGCTGGTACGGCGCGACTATCGGCGTGACGCGCGCGACGCCGACCACGCACAGCGGGTCTTCGGGCGGGAACCGGACTTCGTCATGCGCAAACAGGCGCAGGCCGGTGCGCCTGCGACCTGGATACGGGGGTGGCTCGCCCCGATCCGCTTCCAGGGGCAACTGGTCTACGTCGCGCAGGTCGGCCGCCCTGTCGGCGGGCGCTTTGCGCCACGCGGCGAAACACACCTCATCCTTCACGACAATGTTGACGAGGCACGCAACTTCCTGACCCAGGACCTGATGTACTCGGGTGGTCTTGACAAGCTCGGATACGTAAACGGTGTTGGCGTAGCATCGCCGGCCCATCCCCGGACAACGCTCGACGGCGAGACCTACCATACAGACGGACTACGCGCCGTCGCGTTCTTCGCGACGCGGCCGCGCAGCCTGTCCGACGTGGATTTTCTCGACTGGGCGCCCTATCTGGACTTGCGCGAGACCGTTCAACCAGGAGCAACCGGCGATGCACGTCATCAGTGACCTTAGACGGACACCACCGCCCGTCGCATCGAAACGGCAGGTTGCCGCAATTGATGCGCGGTACCGGACCCGCATCGCGCTGGCGACGATAACGGCGTGTGTCCTGCTCGGCGCATGCGCGACGAAGCCGCTCGTCCCGTACTCGACCGATACACCGCCGATGGTCCTCGTGCCCGCATCCCAGGCTGGCGTAGTGGACAAGCGCGGTCGCTTCCGGGAAATCTATTGCGCGGTGCTTGCAGCGCGCGGCCCGGGGCTGCCTGACTACCGGCCCTGCGAGGATGCGCTGACTCGAGTAGGCACGGAGCCCGCCGGCACCGGCAAGCCCGTCGAGCTGGGTCAATCGCGACGGCACCTCATCGCGGCAGTCGTGCCGGGAATCGGCTATGACTGCTTCAAGCCGTGGCTGAATCCGCCCGATACCGTCGTGACGCACCTGCGCCAGTTCGGCTTCGACGCAACGCTGATCGACGTCGATGCGCTGTCGGGCTCCGCCAATAACGCACGCCAGATTCGCGACGCGATCATGGCCATGCCAGCGCCCGACGGTGCGCCGCGCCTCGTACTGATCGGCTATTCGAAGGGTGGGCCCGACATCCTCGAAGCAGTGGTCGCCTACCCGGAAATCCGCAGCCGTGTGGCGGCGGTGGTGAGCGCAGCGGGGGCGATTGGTGGATCGCCGCTTGCCAACGACGCCGAGCAGTACCAGGCGGATATGCTGCGATACGTTCCTGGGGCGACCTGCACATCGGGCGATGGCGGCGCAGTGCAGAGCCTGAGACCGGCGATCCGCAAGGCGTGGCTCGCGCAGCACCCGCTTCCGGGCGAGCTACGGTACTACTCGATCGTGACATTTCCGAAGCCGGAGCGCATCTCGTCGATCCTGAAATCGAGTTACAGCAAGCTGTCGCGCATCGATTCGCGAAACGACAGTCAGGTCATCTTCTACGATCAGGTTGTGCCCGGAAGTACGCTTCTCGCCTACGTGAATGCGGATCACTGGGCATTGGCGGTACCTGTTGCCCGGACGCATCCGACAATTGGCGCGATGTTCGTAACGCAGAATGCGTATCCCCGTGAAGCCCTCGTAGAGACCATCTTGCGCTTCGTGGAAGAGGAACTGGTGCGCCCATCTGGTGAACCCTTGCTTCCCCAACGAAAGGACCGTTTGACCTTTGGAAGCAGTCGTTGAGATGGCCCTGCCTCTTGTGGCTGAGTTGGGTCCAGCTTGTGTGAAAACGACAGCAGTCGTTTAGATTTATTCGACGCCTGCCCTCAAGCACAGGTTCGTGAGCGAACGACGGCACGCGCGGGCAGGCGTTGGATAAACCTCGAGGGAGGAAACCGCGGAGTGGCCCAATACGACCGACGTTTTCGCTATGGCGATTGATGAATGTGCCTGGTATATGTTCTGGGGCGGCGGCGGATGATACAGGCGCGAAGACGAGTACGGATGTAGCAATCTGGACGATCGCGCGTGCGGTTCTGAGTTTGGAGCACGGCTGTGGAACGGTGCATGATGCCAGCGGCGCGACCGTCCGCTTGTCGGCCGTGCTCGCGCGAAGCCGACAGTTGGGATGGAGATCGAAGCAAGGCGCTCATCGCTGGCTCGCTTCGGGTGGTGCACGAATCGGTACGGTGCGCGTCAGAATGTCGATGCGCGATCATGGGCGCACCGCAGTGCCGACAGATGAAGACCGGTTGATTGGCCATGACCGCGTCGTCCTGCGATGAGCCGGGTTCGTGCGGGACACCGAGCAGCGTGCGGGCCTTCGCCAGGTTCACGCGGCGCACCGGGTTGGCAAGCAGCCCGTAGTGGCGGATGCGGTGGAAGCCGGCAGGCAACACGTGGAGCAGGAAGCGGCGCATGAATTCGCTGGCATCGAGCGTCATGACCTTGTAGCGGGTGCGGCCCTTTGCCCGGTAGTCTTTCCAGCGGAAGCTCACGCTGCGCCCATCGAAGGCGAGCAGCCGCTGGTTGGAGATTGCGACGCGATGTGTATAGCGTGAGAGGTAAGCGAGCACTGCTTCAGGTCCTGCGAACGGACGCTTCGCGTAGACGAACCATTCGGAGGCGCGCAGCGGCGCGAGCCACCGGGCGAAGGCCGCCCGGTCAGCGAGCTGCGCGTACTCACCAAAGAACTGAAGCCTGCCGCACTGATGGGCATCAGTGAGCGCTTCAAGGAAGCGTCTGCGAAACAGGCGCGCGAGCACGCGCACGGGCAGGAAGAAGCCAGGACGACAGGCGATCCAGCGCTCGCCATTGGCTGACAGGCCACCGCCAGGAACAATGCCGTGCACATGCGGGTGATGCGTGAGCGCCGAGCCCCAGGTGTGCAGCACGAGCGTGGCGCCAATGTCGGCACCCAGGTGCCGGGGATCGGCCGCGATGGTGCGCAGCGTCTCGGCGGCGATGTCGAACAGCAATCCGTAGATGACGCGCTTGTTATACCAAGCGATCGCACTGATCGGTGCGGGAAGCGTGAAGACGACGTGGTAGTACTCGACGGGCAGCAGGTCAGCCTCGCGCGCTTCGAGCCAACGGCGTGCAGCACCTGCCTGACACTTCGGGCAATGGCGATTCCGGCATGAGTTATAGGCAATCTCGGTTCGTGTGCAGCCGGAACAGCGCAGCACATGGCCGCCCAGCGCCGCGCTGCGGCACTGTTCGATGGCCGACATCACCTTCAGCTGCCCGAGGCTCAGTGCTACCGTGCGTCGCCACGTGGCCCCGCAGGCGCGGAAGATGTCCGCGACCTCCAGCATCGGCTCCGACCGCGCGTCAGCTATTCGCTATGCAGGCGCTCCAGCGGACTGACGACTTCGTGCAGCAAGTCGGTGGCGACCTGGGCGTAAAGCGCTGTCGTTTCAAGCTTCTTATGGCCAAGCAGGACCTGAATCACACGGATATCCACCTTCTGCTCGAGCAGGTGCGTGGCGAAACTGTGGCGCAGCGTATGCATCGATACGCGCTTGTCGATCTGTGCAGCTTCGGCTGCGGCGCGAATGGCGCGATTGAGTTGCCGTGGCGTCAGCGGGTCAACAGGATCAAGTCCCTGGAACAGCCAGCCGCCATCGGGCATCTTGCCCTGGGCGCGAGCCACACGCCACCAGACCCGCAGGCGTTCGAGCAGTACTGGCGAGAGCATCGCATAGCGGTCCTTGCGGCCCTTGCCCTGTTCGACGCGCAGTGTCATGCGCTGGCTATCGATGTCGCCCACCTTGAGTGCGACCACTTCGCTGGCACGCAACCCCGTGCCGTAAGCCAGCGACAACGCCGTCTGATGCTTTAAATTACCTGTTGCCGCGATCAGGCGACGGATCTCGTCGGGGCTAAGGATGACCGGCAGGATGCGCGGCACGCGCACCGGCTGCATCCGGGCCATCAGTTCCGGCTTCTGAAGCGTGATCTCGAAGAAGAACTTCAGTCCGATGATGGCGCCATTGAGCGAGATGGGCGAGGTTCCATGGTCGACCAGATGCAACTGGTAGCTTCGTAGGTCTTCGACAGTCGCGGTATCGGGCGAGCGTCCGAGGTATCGGGCAAACGCGCGAACGCTGCGCAAATAGGCCGTCTGGGTCTTGGGAGAAAGCTGGCGCATGCGCATGTCATCAGTCATGCGCTGGCGCAACGGGCTGACGCCCGGTTGGGTGGAGGTCATGATGCAGCTCCGTTTGAAGAACGAGGCGGATTGCCTCGACCCTCAACATACGGAACTGCGCAGCGGACCTCTCCGGAACCTGCCACGTTGGCCGAAGCCCTCTACCGCGCGAGCGGTTTCGTTCGGCGACCAGTTGCAGTCTTTCATGCTTTCGCTTCGCCGGACACTCATGCGTCTCTTTCGCGCAAGTTTCGGACTTTCAAGGGCTTACGTCAGCACTCGGCGAAAATCAACGAGGCTTGTAAGAGAACTTCTGGCCGCCAACGCTTGCCTCGTACATCAGCCCACCCTTGGCCACTGTAAATACGGCCATGCCTTTTCGATAGGCACCCGTAGTTTTGGCGTCTTTCTTGCCGCCACTCACGTTAGTAGACGTGCCCGTCGTGCCTGCCTGTGCGCCAGCCGCCGCAGTGATCGCGATTGCATTGGCATCTGCGCCGAATTCAAAGTTGCCATTGGTGAATTCTTTGAGGGCTTGTTCATTCTCGAACAGGATGAGTTCACTGTACACCTGGCCGCCGAGCTGCAAGCCCACAGTGACCTGAGTCATCGACGTATCGCCGATGTGTTTCCCTTTCTCATAGACGCGGCCCTTGCCATGGGCACCGCCTATACCGACCCCTCCCTTGCCAATCTTCGGAAACACAGCGTACGCATAGGCACTATGCAGAAGACTCCCGCTTTCTCCCGCGTTCTTGAAAAGGTTGAGTGTGTCGGTATACTCATCGGCCCGAACAGCAGAAATAGGCAACAGTAGCAGGACTGTGAGCGCTAACATCAGACGTTTGAGCATGATTGTTCTCCGTGGATTGATTGTCGATACCCGCTGTCCCGCCCGCTCGAACTGAGAAACGTGGCGAGTGCATCCGCAGTCGTGAACATAAAGGCGTCCTGGGGAAATGCGACGGCTACTGTTGTGACACCAACGGCATCATTGGTACGTCGATCGCTCGTCTCGCATGCTGCTCATGGACCGCGAGAACCCGACGTGTCAGAGGCAGCCGCTGACGTCGCCTGTCGCATTGCCGCTGGCACCGCCCGAGGCACGGAATCCCACCCACGTGCCCGGACCCTGATAGTTTGGACGTACGACGGCGGCCGCTCCATTGGGCGGCTGCTGGCCGGGGACGTACACGTCCATCGCCATGTTGTTAGCCAACGTGGTTTGCGACACGACCTGCTGCTGCGACCTGTCAGCCCATTTTTGGGCAATGCAATGGCCGACGGCATTCGGCGACTGCTGGCTGGTTCCCACAGACTGCACGCCGGCCGGGGGTTGCGCGGCGCACGCGCAAAGGGTTGCAGCCATGCCTATACTCGATAAATATTTCACGTTAACTCCTTCTGGAAATTTCTCGAAGAAAGCCGGTTGACAAAGTCAATCCCGACCGTGTCAGGTCGGTTCGCTGGCGTGCTCACTCGATGCGTGGCGGTCTCACGATTCAGCACTCGACGCAATCTGCAGAAGCCTGCATTGGATGGGGCGGCTCCGGCTTGATAAGCGGAGGTGTCGCAATCGTTCTGAATGCGGGATTACGGACCTGCAATGTACGATAGACGAGCAGTTGATACAGATCAACCAGTAAGCAAACCGGACAATCGAGCTTGTCGGCCAGTTCAGTAAACCGCAGCGCGCTTTATGTCACGCGCCGCAATATTGTGTCCATCACCAACTGTCGCGTCGACCTGGTTGCTGGTGGACGAAGGCGCACTCACAACGGCGGGGCTGATCGACTTGTATGAACGGCGGGTTTAGCCGCGAAAGACAAAGCCGACTTCAAGGCCAACTCGCACGTTCCCTGCGTTCCTTGAGGATTGGAGGCTTGCAACGGCACGCTCACCAACCTGGCGTGGAGACCACCGAACTGGTACCTGGTCGCCACCGACGACAGGATGATCCCGTCGGTGGCCCAGCGCGTACGAAAATTATCCGATCTGCGGAAAAGCGAAGTGTAGAGTGGCCCGTCCAGAGCCGTTACTTGAATGACGGCATTGGTCGAGCACCTGCCTTCATATGTCGCGGAGCGAATGGCCCTTGTACCTTGGAATCTGCCGTCGAAGCGGCACCGGGCGAACGGCAATAGTGGGTCGATTAGCGCCCTCGAGTCCGCCACGAAGTGACGTTGGTCTCGCCGGCGTCGTCTTCTTCGTGCCGCAACCGTGGCAAATCCGCTACTTTTGCCCCCCTTCCTGACTTCCGCCATGTTTGCTCGGGTGGGGCACATGCGTGCCCCACCCGAGTGGATTATTTTTAATCGTCCAGCAAGCTCCTGATCGAAGTGGTGATGAGGTCCGCGTCTTCCTTGCATACTGACGGCAAGCCAGCGCGATGTCCCCAGTCGGAGCGGATCGGCAGCAGCCGTGCATCGGACATCTGCTCCACTTCGAGCCGGTTATCCTCGACCTGGAAGTAAAGATCGGTATCACCGGGCATGATCAGGGCCTTGGCGGTGATCGAACGCAGCGCCGCATCGAAGTCGCCGCGATAGAGCTCGTTGTCCGCGATATTGGCGTGCTGCCAGGTCCAGAGGTGCGACAGCAGATTGTTGGCGTCGCGCTTGAGGAAGTTGCCTTCCCACGAGAAGACCAGATAGTCCTCGAGCGACGAGTGCCCGGACTTTCGCCACATCTCGGACCGATAGAACGTCTGGGACATGGCCATCGCCGCGTAGCTGCGCGCCATCGCGCGCAAGCCCCGTTCGGGATGCCGCACGAAATAGCCGTTTTCAAACGCGGGATCGGCCGTCAGGGTGGCGCGAATGCCCTCCAGAAAAACCTGGTTATGCGGCGAGCACTTCGCCGCGCCGCACAGCACGACCAGGCGCTCAACCATGTTCGGAAACAGGGCCGCCCAATGATAGGCCTGCATGCCGCCCATCGACCAGCCGAGCGCCAGGCGCACCGAGCGGATGCCCAACTGCTCCGTCAAGAGCCGATGCTGGATGCGCACGTTGTCCATCATTGTGAAGTTCGGCCAGCGGTTGCTGTTGTATGGCACGCTGGCATTGCTCGGCGAAGACGAAAGCCCATTGCCAAACAAACTTGGGATGACGACAAAATACTTGTCGGTGTCGAGCGCCTTGCCAGGACCGACCATCCAGTCGATGTCGTAGTGATGCGCGGCAAACGAAGTCAAATAGAGGATGACGTTCGATTTGTCGTTGTTGAGCGTGCCATAAGTTTGGTAGGCAAGCTGCGCTCCACGGAAAGTCATGCCGGACTGCAACACCACGTTGCCGGCATCGAAGGTGAAGTAATCATCCATCTGTTGAATCATCAGTGAAGTAAAAGTAATGGTGGCTGTAATGATCGCGGCAAGCGCAATAGCACATGGCCGCCATGGGCGGGGCAGGCATCAAGCGCACCGACAAACGTGCCGCAAACGCTCCGCTTGACCTCATCGTTGTACGGATTGACGTTGTCTACATCGAAGCGCGTTGCAAATTATCGCGAACTATTGAATTCTGCGCTGTGCAAGCGCAGCGTTGCAGTTTGCCGGGCGAGTCCCGGATGGGCACCTTCGATTCGTCCGTGCCGGTGGCGGTTCAGCGGGAAAGGGTTTCCAGACGCGAAATTGATGTCGCCGGCGAAAGCAGGTCAGGTCCTGTAGGTTGCAGGGCCGCAGCAGCAAGGTCTCAGTCCGGCCAAACCCAGCCGTTCGTCGTCGGCGGCGCACGGTCATTCCAGCGGCAGCTTCGCGTGGTTAAGAGACATCGGGGCGGGCAAACGCCGAGCGGCAGAGAAGGGTCGGCTTGCGTCACTCATGCGTTCTGTCCAAACCGCAAACGATCGCAACGACTTCCGAGTGGGTCGCGCGGTGTGGGTTTGTATGGCCTGCGGTTCGCTCGGACTTTCCATACGCTGTCCGCGAGCGCTTACCAGTCGATCCGGTGCTTTTCTTCGGTTTCGCGATGGCGCTCGTCGTCCGGTGTGTGTAGATAGGGATTCGTACTCGTCAACGACGCGTGTCGCAGGTTGTCTCGCACGGTGCGCAAATCAGCGCCACCGTCGGCCATGTGCGATCCCGCAGTGTGACGCAGCCAGTGGGCGGAGGCCTGTTCAAGCACGTCCGCCTGTGTCGTGAAAAGATCGCCCCGCAGGCGGAGTCGCCCGGCTGCACCTGCAAAGATTTCCTTGACGATGGTGTGGAGCGCGGCGCGCGTCAGCGGCTTCACGGATTTGCCTAGCGGTAGCACGAGTGGTGTGTCTTCATGCCGCGAGGGAAGGGTGGGCAGGCCGCGTTCGCGCCGATAATGCCCCAGTTCCATCATCATTTCTGCCGAGGCCGGCACCAGCCCTTCCTTGTCGCCCTTGCCGAGGACTTCGAGCCACCAGCGATCCTGACCGTCGGCATCACGACGGCAGAAGAAGCAGCCCATCGTGTTCCCGCTGACCTCCGAGATCCGCAGGCCGCCGAGATAGAACAGCGTGAACAGCCAACGCGCGCGCAGGTAGCGTTCCCGCTCGCGGGGCGTGTCCTTCGGCAGGCTGTCGATATAGGCCTTCACTTCCTGCCACAACTCGCGGTCGAGATAGCGCGTGATCCGGGGCTTTGCGCGATGGGTCCGCTGGCGCGACAGCGACAGCGGGTTGCCGGCCAGATAGCCGGCTTCGACGAGCCACGCAAACAGCGCATTAATGATCACCATCGCCTGATACTGGCTGCTCGGGCGGAGCTTCCCGTAGAACGGTCGCCAGCGCGGATCATGGCGCGGGTATTTGCGCCCGCAGTTGGCCACCCAGCGTGCAGTCGGCTGCGGGTCCTGCAGGAATTGCCGGAACAGTTGCAGATCTTCATGCGTGAGCGATGAAAGCGGTTTGCCCAGTTGAACGATCGCCCACAGCAGTAGACGCTCGGCTTCCTTGCGGTAATTCTCGAATGTGGTCTTCTTGTCGGCGACCCGCGCGAGCCATGCGCGCACCGCGGCGAGGTCGTCGCGGGCAGTGATCTGCGCCTGGCCTCGCGCGCGGTTGGTGCCGTCGCGGCCGTCGAGGCCGGCTGGCAGTTCGAGCGCATCCAGAGGGCGTGGGGCGAGGAGGGTGGTTTTCACAGCCGGAGGGGGCGGGCGCGACAGGGTTCACGGTGCCGCGCGGTAAACGCCGCATCAGTAGAGATGAATCTCGACATTATACAAGTAATGTCAAAATTGATGCTTCTCCACGTTGGATATAAATCGGTTTATGTAGTAATATTCATCAAAAGCCCGCAAAACCGATCCCATGACCGACGTTCTTCCCGACGAAACCCGGATTGCCGCCGAGATCGACCGGCTGAAGGTCGAATTCCCCAGAACCCGCGAGCTGTACCGCGAAGTCTGCGCGCTGCTGTTCTTCCGCTTCGGCGTCACCCCGACCGCAAACCGGCTGTATCAGCTTGTGCGCCGCGGCAGCATGGGCACACCCACGGCCGTGCTCGCCGAATTCTGGAAGGAGCTGCGCGAGAAGAGCCGGGTGCGCATCGAGCATCCGGATCTGCCGGCGGACCTCGGCGCGGCTGCCGGGGAACTGGTCGCGACGCTGTGGACGAGGTCCACGACGTCAGCACAGGCGGCGCTCGAGGCACTGCGGACTGATGCCGAGGCGGAGAAGGCCAGCGCGCGCAACGAGGTATCGTCGCTGCAGGCCGAACTCGTGCGGACCGAAACGGCACTCGAGCAGCGCACTGGCGCGTTGCTGGCGGCACAGGTGCGCATTCAGGAGCTTGAGCAGGTGCAGACTGCCGGGGAGGCGACGCGCCAGGCGCTCGGGACTCAAATCGCGCTACAGCAGGACGAGATTGGCGCGCGCGATCGGGCACTGGCGCAGGCGAGGGCGGATTTTTCGGGTGAACTCGACAAACTGCGGAGCAGCGCTGAGCTCGCGGAAGAGCGTTTGCGGGCGGCCGAGACGCGAGCGCTCCTTGAGATCGAGCGGGAGCGGGGCGTGAGCGCACGGTCCCAGAAAGAGCTTGAGGCGGCCGCGCGCAGGGCGGAGCAGAGCGAGATCCGGCACCGGGAAGAAACACAGACACTGCAGGTTCAGCTTGGCGACGCGCGTCATCGCGCCGGCGTTGTAGAGGGGAATCTGGAAGCGCTTCGCAGTTCGAATGCGGCATACATCAAGGAACTTGACGCGCTGAGATTGCAACTCGCGACCACTGTCGCGAACCAGGCTGTGACGCCCAAGCGCCCGCCATCCTCCGTCGAGACCACCAAGCCTCGCCGCGCTGCACCCAAGGTCGCGACGAGGAAGCGATCGCAATCCTGATTCTGGTGCCGGCCCGTAACGTCGCCGGACCAATGCGATCGGGCACCCGCCGCAGTGCCGCCGGGTTTTCCGAGGAAGTCCGCGATCTATTACGCGCCAATTGCATCTTCGGTTCTCGGCGCCCATACTATCTCGTAATGCAATCCAATTCGACCCTCGTTACGAGATGGCTAAGTCCCCTGTCATTGAACAACACCAGCTTCGGCATGCAGTAAGGGTGGCCTCTATCACGGGGCAAAACCGCAAACGCGACGTAGCATTGCTTCTTGTGTTCTACGGGACTGGTCTGACACCGAACGAGGTCGCAAAGCTGCAAGTATCGGACTATCTCGTGGCAGATGGTCGGCACGTCGCGGAGACAACTTTGCGACCCGAAATAGCGTTCAATGGGAAGCGTCGGCCGTTGCTGTGGGTCAGTAAGAAAATCTGTGCTGCCGTTGACGACTATCTACAATCCAGATTGCATACCCGGCAGGGCGTAACCACTTCGCCTGCGGCCTTCCGAGGCCTAGACCCAAGTAGCCCGCTGTTCTTGACGGCAGACGGCGAGCCCTTCAGCTTTACGCCTCGAAAGAAGACTTCAGGCGCGGTTAGTTATTCTTGCGAGTCATTGACCGAAATCGTGCGTCGACTTCATCATCAGGCCGGCATCGAGCATGGGAACGCAAGCGCAGCGCGCCGGACTTTCGCTGTCAGGCTGCACCGCGACGGACGCTCGCTGAAGCTCATACAACAATTGATTGGAGTTTCCAGCCTATCTGCCGTTAAACGACTGATAGACGGCGATCCGGTTAAGCTGGCGTCGGTGGTAAGTGGAGTGATTTGACCGTCACGACGGACCGGTTCGTGTCGACGGGAGAGGAAAAACGCATGCGATTCATCGCAACGGTTTATTCGCAAAAGCGCGCGCGGGGCGCGGGCAAACTCCGGGCGGCATGAAGAAGCTGGACGAAACATAACGGGGCTGACGATGCAGTGGGCGATACCAGAAAATAGTCGCGAGAGAGTGAATGCAGCCGGCCGTACTCTCGTGACGGGATTTGGCGACACGATAGATAGCATGGATCGCTACCTCGAAGCGTACGCAGTGATGTCGAACTGGCGCGCCTCCCACCAGTTTCCACTGAACACGTTCAAGATCAATTTGCGTGATCGCGCAAGGAGCATTGATGAGTATGCCTTTGTGGCGCAGCGCCTCAAGCGCGCGCCGTCGATCGTTGCGAAGCTTAGTCGCTTTCCCAATATGCGTCTTACCCAGATGCAGGACATCGGAGGGTGCCGGGCCGTCCTTTCCACGCTAGCCGATGTGACGTTACTGCGCGACGCGCTAAAGAGCAGCAGGATCAAGCATCGGTTGGTCAACGAGAAGGACTACATCGCGGCCCCAAAGGAAGATGGATACAGGGGCATCCATCTCGTCTATCGCTACGTGAGCGATCGAAAGGAGACGTACAACAATCATTCGGTCGAAATCCAGATTCGGACCAACTTGCAGCATGCCTGGGCGACCGCCGTCGAGACTGTGGGGACACTGATTGGTCAAGGCCTCAAAGCCGATCAGGGAGAGAGGGTTTGGCTCGACTTTTTTGCGTTGGTTTCTGCGGCCTTTGCCATACGCGAGGGCGTCGACGGGCCTCGCGACTTTCAGGAGCTTCAGGCGATCCTACGCGTGATGGAGCGCGAGTTGCATGTCATAGACAGGCTGAGTGCGTTCCAGCGCGTGATGAAAGCAGCGATCGCAGATCCTGAGCGACGCCTGGCAGCCTATTTTTTGATGGTACTGGATGCGCCGAACGAAGAGGTCAACGTCCTGTCGTATGCACCTGACGAGTTCGATAAGGCAACTGCGGAGTACAAACGCGTGGAAGAAGCGGCAAAGCCCGGAGTCGACGCGGTACTGGTGGTCGCTGACTCGGCGCACGCGCTGAGAGTTGCTTATCCGAACTATTTTGGAGACACGTCGCTTTTTATCGCCGAACTTCAAAATATCATCGCGAACATTGAGCAGCCCGGTTAGCCTCGATGCTACCAAGCGGTTGAAGACCACTTACAACCGAAAAGCGAAGCTGAGCAGTAACCGACAAAGATTGACGATTAGACGAGACAGGTCGCATGGAAAAAACCTCGAGCATCATCACCGGCGACGCGTCGCCGTCTGGAAGCCCATTGGCAAATCCTAAGAAGTAAGGCGATGACCCGTTCGGTCTCGCTCGTGCTGCCGAAAGCATCAGACATGCATTTGTAGATAGCACGGACATTCGAGAGCGGGAAAAGACGGTACGCGACGCAAACGCGCACGCGCAAAAGATGAAAGAACTCGATGACGCGGAGTCAGAACGCAAGCGCACATTCAAGTCCAATTGGGTCGTGGCAGCGGCGTTCTGCTTTTTTCAGGCGCTGATCGCGCTCTACGGATTCAAGTCAAACAATGTGACATACATCCTTACTGCGGCGAATGGGTTTAGCGGGTTCTTCATCAGCCGGAAGTTTTGACGGGTAGGAAAACAGCGGCACCAATTTTCGACGACACCATTTGATGTCTTTTGTTCTCGATCACAACGCAACGGTGGCAACAATGGCAGTGCAAACACGCTGTCCGTACTCTACGGACGTATTGGACGGCTCGGAACCTGAAAATGCTGAACACATTCTACCCGTTGCATTCGGTGCGCCTGATAACTTCACCGTGCCGGCAAAAGCAGCGAAAAATACGGAAATGAATGACCTCATCGACGAGCCAGCAATTCATGACCCGATCATGAGGCTCATTGCTGCCGCTCAAGGTGTGCAGTCTCGTTCTGGGGCAGTGAAGGTTGATTTAGCAGGTACAGCGGTCGAAACTGGCGCGAATGTTCGTGTGACACTGGGGCAGGGTCATGCCACGTTCAAACTGCGTAATCCCGTAGATCGCGACCCGGTAACCGGAGAGATTCGCGGAGTGATGGGTTTCGGCGACGACGCTCAGAAGCTGTTAGAGCAATTTCAACGTGACTATGCCAAGAAGGGCAAGATGGTTGTTGCGGACGAAGCCATTCCCCGACATTCCGATGTAAATGTGCAGACAGCTATGGACTACCATGTAGTCCGCAGAGAGTTGGTCAAGATTGCATATCTCATGACCGTTCGCGCGTTCGGAGATCAGGCGATTATGTCGGAATCGGGGCGCTTGTATAGGGCAGCAATGATGGCTTCGACAATTGAGGAATTTAAGAGCGTTGGCATTGGCGGGGCGACGTTTCAGGACTTCTTTGCAGGCACGCCTCGCCCACAGCGCAAAAGCCAACACGCCCTTACATGCGTAAAGTTGGGCCCCACGATCATGTCATCGGTGACGCTGTTCGGTGGATTCAACGGCGTCTTTGTCACGCCCGCGGTTGGTTTCGACGCAGAAGACGCAGAAGGTGAAGTTGTCATCATCGAAGCGTCCGATAGAAAACTGTCGTCCTACAAGTATGTAGATGTCGTGGCAGATTTGATGACGACCGGAATGCCGCAAACCTAACGACGGCTGAAGAACGGAATACAGCGGGCCGCCGCTTGCTTTGTTTCACAAGGTTTTCGACCACGGAAATGCATTCCGCGTGCGAGCGCCCCGCACGCTGGCCGGTAGCCGCGAATCTAACCATGCAAGTTATGAAACCCACAGTCATTATTTCAGTAGAAACGCTTAGTGACTCCCTTACTAAAGAGGGGAACCCGGCGATTTTTGAGGCAGGCATCACTGCGCTGCTAGATGCTGGTTACCAAGTGGGGCTTGGCGATGCGGATGCACCGACCAAGGTGTTCACCGAGGCGGGCGAATTCGCTGCTTGGTTCAACAATCTGCGCGTTGACGTCGAGAACGCTTAAAGGCGACCGCCTGCCGTGCAAGCGGCAGGAATTGCAATGGCCTGCATGGGCAGGAAAACCGCATAACCAACGATCGTCGAGATTCGAATGAAACGCGTGCAGGTATTTGATGTTTCGGTGGACAAAGATGAAGCTCTTTGGAACACGATCAGGCGGCTATATCCGAAGGAGCTTGCGGCGCTGCCCAATGACACATCGCCCTACGTCAGCTATTTTGGTGCTGCCGGAAGCTTAACGGCGATTGTCACGTTTGTCTTCCCGAAGTCGAGCGAAGACGCTGAGTTTGAATATGCAGACGGCGTATGGAAAAGGACGCGGGACTGGAACGACTGACCGGAAACGCGCTCGCGCCGTTCGTGCGGGTCACAACGGAAAACAGGCAGGATAGACACATGACCGACGATGATCGAGATATGCCGCCAGATTCCGTGGCGAGCGTGAGAAAGCTAACGATAACTCCCGGCACTGGAGGTGATTTGCGTTCGTTTGCTCGCGTGGAAGTTGAATTTGTAGAGGGACAACCCGGCAGCGATGGCTCGACTAGCTCCGTCGCGGTCAGTCTTACTTTCAACGTCGATCGACTGACGTTAGACCAAGTGAAGGACTTCGCAATTCTGCACGCGAAGCGGCTGATGAACCACTGCGTCACGGACCCGCACTTGAAAATCGGTGACAGGCGCCTGGAAGACTGACTCGGAAGCATTGTGACCAATCGCTTCGGTTTGCCCAACATCGACGTTCTCACCTCGGGTGCTTATGCCGCACTGGCGATCACACCCGAGATCCGACGTTACCAAATGCTATCGAAGGTCGGTATCGCACTAATTAGCGCCGGATTTTTGTTGTAACTGCCGTTCGCGATTTGCGTGGTCGGCCCCTAAGACATCGGAAAAGCGCTCACGTCGCTCAACCAGGAAAACTGCTATGAATGAGGAAGACTCCCCGATCGCTCAAGGTAACGTCGATCTCCCGAGCGCTGAGGACTTCTGCCTTTCAGTTCCAATTTACGAGACGTTTCCGTTTGACAAGGATCAAACGACCCCCTTTTTTGCTATTGAACATTACAGTGGCACACTCGACTGCTTTTGCGAAGGTTGCGGTCGACACACGGTCTTCAATAGGATCGGCAAGGCAGACTATCGCGAGCATCATCATTCGCAGAATTACATCTTTTCGCTCTGGTTTGTTTGCTCCCGGAACAACGCCCATCGGAGCATGTTTTTCTTCCGCTCACATCAGGGAGTATTGCAGAAGATTGGGCAATACCCCTCGATGGCCGACCTTGACACGCCTGATCTGCAAAAGTACCGGACCGTTTTGGGGAAGGAGCGATTTCGCGAACTGACGCGGGGCGTGGGTTTAGCCTCTCACGGTGTCGGCATCGGAGCTTTCGTTTATTTGCGGCGGGTGTTCGAAAGCTTGATCGAAGAAGCGAAGCCTGAAGCTTCGCAGCAACATGGCTGGGATGATAGTGCATTCGCTGCTGCGAGGATGGACGGAAAAATCCAAATGCTGAAGCAAATCCTTCCGCGCTTTTTGGTAGAAAACCGAAACCTGTACGGAATCTTGAGCGTTGGCGTGCACACTCTTTCGGAGCAGGAATGTCTCGACGCATTCCCGGCAGTTAAGCTCGCGATCGAGTTGATCCTCGATGAGATGTTGGAGAAGAGCAATCGGGAGAAAAAGTTGGCCGAAGCGAAGAAAAGCCTAAGCTCGTTGGGGGCGGTAATAAAAAAGCCCAGTGGCGCATAGGGAAAGCGCTCACGCCGGTCTCGCGGGTGCAACAAACAAACTTATGTAATAGCGACAGGTACAAGATGGATGATCTAGATCTGCTGAAAGCCATCCCGTCAGAGGTAGTCAAATCTGCGTATGACGATGCAGTCTCGCCAGTGTTGAAGGAAACCGGAAAGTTCGGCCAAGACATCTTGAAGACTTTGCGCTTGGTATTTTTCCCTGTGCAATACGCTGCGGCTCTTCAGGATAGGTTGGCCAAGCATCTTGAAAGATCTATCGCGCGGGTGCCGGAAGAACGCCGAGTCGCGCCGGTTGAGTCGCTGGCGTTACCCATCGCGGATCAGTTCAAATTCCACGATGAGCAAAGCGTCGTCGGCCAGATGTTCGAGCGATTGTTGTCTCGCGCGATGGATCGAGAACGCGTCGGTGAGGCTCATCCTGCATTCGTTCAAATCGTTGGCCAGCTAGCCCCGGATGAAGCCGTCCTGATCAAGCAAATCGCCGATGCTCGTCCCGCGGCCTACATGCGACCGCCGAAGAAAGGCGCGGCTGCGCTCCTTAATGAAGAGCGGGTAGCGTTGATCAAAGATTCAGGTCTGTCTGAAGACCTGAAAGGTCGCCTCTCAGCAGCAGTCGTGCGTCCAGAGGAGCTTGCACAGCCCGAGTTGGTGTACACCTACATAGAGCATCTGGTGTCTTTGGGCATCGCCGCATACACCAATGAGCCGTGGCAGGCAGACTTTCAAGGCGCACAGTATGCCGGCTTTGATTTTTGGTTCATCGAACTCAACGGGCTAGGTCGATTGTTTCATCGGGCTTGTCTGGTGGACGACTAGGAAAAGCGAGAGAACACAATGAGGCGTTCGATTGACCCGCGTTCCGCGAAACTCACGGTGATGGCTTTGCAGCGGTACGGATTCGCGTGCCTCGTTGGAGCTTTGATAACGGTTTTCGTCTTGCACCCGCCCATCACCAGTGCCGACTATGCCGGATGGGTGCAGGCGCTTGGCTCAATAGGAGCAATCTTATATGCGGTAAGCATCGCGTCGAACCAACGCCGCGACGCGGAAAGGCGAGATATTATGCTCCGTTCAAGCAGGCTCGCAGCAGTTCGGGGAATGACGGAGCACGCCGTCGACGTCGTAGGAGGGGCAACCATCGCGCTTCTCGAACGCAGCCTTGCAGAGAATTACGTCGCGAACCACGATGCGGCGATTTTCGACGAAGCATTTCGCATGCTCCAACAAATCCCGATGCTCGATCTTGGAACAGTCGGCGCGGTTGAGGGCGTGACACTGATAAAGAACGGAGTCAACGCGATGAAGGCTAATCTGGCGATGCTGCATCGGGATCCCTTGCCCATACGCCAAGACCACGCCCAAGTTGCACGGCGGGCGCGCGAGATTCAGTTCCAAATGGAATCGGGGCGGCAAAAGGTCGCTGCAGAGGTCATTCGGCTCTTGAACGAGTTTGCTCCAATGCCCAAGGCCGAATGAGCGGGAAAGGAATTTGATAGGAAAAGCGCTCGCGCCGGTCGTGCGGGTCGTACAGGAAAACAAGGAATAACATGCCAGATATTATCTCCAGCCTTCAAATGGCGATGGATATCACGAAGAAGCTTCGTGACCTAAACGAAAAGGTGAAGGACGCTGACATGAAAATGCTGTTGGCCGACCTTCAGGGCGAGATAGCTGACGCGAAATTGGAAGTTGTAGGCCTCAAGGAGCAAGTTGTGGCGTTGTCCGCTAAGAACGCCGAGCTGTCTGCGCAACTCAGTGCGCGTTCGTCTGAAAGGCCTATTGCCATGAACGGTGGCTACAGATTCGGCGAAGAAGGGCCTTTTTGCGTCTCCTGCTTCGAGGGGGCTGGCAAAAAGGTTCTGCTTCCGCCCGCGACGGGAATACACGCGCACTTCGGTCAATGGTATTGCCCGGTCTGCAAGAACCATAGCTGACACCTTGGAAAACGACATGCGCAAAGAATATCAGGAGTGGCTATGGACAAATCACGGCGCAATAACTGGCGACCTCTCGCTGGTCGCCCGGTGACTGTTGTGAGGCGAACGACTCCGAACGACAAAAGCCACGCGCTCTCCGACTTTCTGAAACATCCAGCCGTGCTCTTGATACTTGGCTTCCTGCTGACGGGCGTCGTTGGTACTTGGCTGACGAATTTTCACACCGAGAGGCAACGCGTGCGCGATGTGAGCAACAGGAGCATGGACAATCTCCGCACGTCCATGGACGACCTCGCGGCCGGATATTCTCAGTATTTCAGTCGCACAGTGGAACTCATCCGCGAAGTTGAGAGTGGGGCGCCCAAAACCGAGCTTGCTGTTTCCCGAGGGCGGTACCGCGATGCGTACGAACATTGGAAGGAACGGTACGATGTCAATATGCCCAACATCCAACAGCGCTATCCAAGCAACGCCGCAACACGAGCACTCAGGACCGTTTCCGCCGGCATCGACATCGGCATGCGTGATTTGAATCAGTGTATTAACGACAATACCCTACGCTCGCTTCCCATGAAAGTAGGTTCACGCATCTATACCCTTGCCTGCGGCGATTCGAGCACATCGGCCGTCACAGCCACCGGTCGAATCACTGTTTACACGGACTGCGTCCAGAAGCTACTCAGCGAGATGCGCCCGGATCCGACGAAAGATGAACTACCGGTCGGCGACGACAGAAAAAACTGGGACATCGTGGCAAAAGCCTGCGATCCCGAGCGGCTCTTTAGCGGAGGCGCTGAGAAGGCAGTGCAAAAGTAATGAATTGGAGCCCTAGATTGCGTTGAGTAAGTGACGTCGTTGCAGAAAACCGCAACAAATCGACCGGAAAACAAGGGATGGCAACGGGATGGTCAGTCAGGGCATGGCCAGCATGTTCTGGAGAGCATGGCGAGGCGAAGAGCGGTTTTCCAGCCCCTCGTCGCGCACGGCTGCGTTACATGAATGCCCTTGAAGATGAAGCCGTCGAGGCCGGATACGGCTGGCGCGGGGAATGCCAGCGTGACGACCGAGGCGCTGAACCGGTGACCATCGCAGTTCGCAACACCTGAGACCACGGAACGAACACGAAACAAATCGAAGCCGAAGCGAGCGAATATCTGGCGCACACCCTCGGCAAATTTTACATTCACGGACGTGACTGAGGAAGAACGTCATGCAGCGTTCATGCTTGCTTGTACGATGCCAGATCGGGCCGTTATCAAAGACTTTATCGTTGCTGCAAGCGAAACTGAAGTTGTCCGCGCTGGCTTGCCTGCTAGCGTTGCGCAGACCCTCCCGCCCTTGGTCGTGCGCCTCGAAAACATTTCGTATGCAAGATGACCAACTCCAGACGATTGTCGACCGCTTTGTTGAGGCTCAACAACATGTAAGCGATCAATATCAAGAGGCAGTGAACATGCCATTAAAAGATATCCGCTCGGTGTTCCTGCCGTACTGCGTCAAACGTCAGGATGATTGACGGTATGCCGTCTTGAATCGCGAGTACAAACCCGTTGGGTTCTGGACGGGCGCTCACGTGACATACGCCGATCATTCCGTTCTGGTGAAAATAAAAGGGCTTACAGCCGCTCGCGCGGCGCGCATTTCATACAAAAATGATCCCAACGTCGAAGCCATCTATCTGTACAACGACGGCTGCGTGCCGACAGAAAGTGCCGAGAACATGACCGCGTATCTTGGGCGCCTTGCGGTGTTAGCGAAGCTAGAAATCGACGGTGAGCCGCCCACGATGCCAGCCTAGGAAAAGCCACATGTCTACAGCGTTCGACTACGCCGCATTCATTGACGAACTACGTGAATTGGTGGTGCGAGCTAGGGAGTTTCGTCCGGACGAACGCAGCCTGAAAAGCGAGAGCTTCCGACGATGGCGGCACGAAACAGAAGAACTTATCCACCGCATCAATCGGCTCCGGTACGACATTGCTTGCGGTATCGAAGGCCGCAGTTTTCAGGTAATGGCTTACGGCTCTATATCCGCGCGTGAGCAACAAGCAAAGTTTGACGACGATATGAACGACACTGTCGCAGAACTTGAGCTTGCGATCGGCCGTTTCGATAAGTATGGCGATCCCAAGGTCAAGCCGGCCGCACGGGACAAGGACGCGAGGCCAGCCGCAGAAGTTTCCACTAGACCGTTGCCGCTCGCGGTTCCCGAAAAGGTGACGATTGGTTGGTTACTGGCTCACGTCCCGGTGACGTGGTACGTAACTTTGGCTGCGGCGTGTGTGGTGATCTTCGGAGCCGGGATGACGGTTGCCAGCACGAAACTGGGAAAGGCACTTGTTGAGTGGGTTACTCCGGCCCCTTCGACGGAGAAACCAACAGGCAGACAGTAAAAGATCGGAAAAGCGCTGGTGCGACCGTCGTAAGCCAAACCGGAAGACGAGGGTAGCTGCCGCACGAGTGCTAGGAGATGAGACGCAAGGAAAATGCAGGAGAGCACGTCGCGGTGGATCAACGGTAGGCTCCGGGAATCTAACTTTTTTGACGCCGCCCCCGAGACACATCTAGTCCGGCTACAGCAGGTGTGTAAAACCATCTCGACTGCGGCGTTTCTAGAGTAGGGTATGGAAAAAGGGCATCCCGATGACAAAAAGACGTGTTGTATTCTTTCGCCGGGCCGTGGAAACGCAAAACCTCGCTAGATATGCTGCTTTTTTTAGACACCGAGTACACAGGATATGAGCAAGCCGCTCCTCAACTCATAAGTCTTGCGCTTGTGACAGAAGACGGAAAACGTGAGTTTTACGTGGAAATTGCTGATACATGGCGCGTAGCGGACTGTACCGAATTCGTGAAACGAGAGGTTCTGCCGCTGCTCGACGGCCCGCGTCGTGCAACCGCACCAGCCCGGGCTGAACTACGTGCGTGGCTTGCAGAGTCTCCACGCAAGGTGCAAGCGGCGTGCGATTCGGCAACGGACTTCAATTTTTTGCTCGACTTGCTCGGTTCGCCTCGGGCCGCTAATCTCGCGTCAACCTATTTTGATCTACGGCCGCTCATTGATACGACCGTATACGACCGCTCTGTCGCCGCTCACTATGACACCGACCGGCGGCTTCACCATGCTTTGGCTGACGCCCGGGCATATCGCCGCGGATGGTTGGCATGGATGGATGCGCGAAAAGCCGGATCCGGGAAAAAACGTTGAGGAGTGGCAAGATGGAACGCCTGTCACAACTACGCAAAAGCATCCGCACAAGGTGCGAAAAATTTGTGGAGCAAAAAAAGGACGTAAAGGCGTCCGCTCAACACGAAAAACTTTGCTTGTCATTTTCTGGACGCGATTGCGTAGCCTTACATGACAACTTTACGTACGAGCACTGCAGAACGGCGTGCGGGTTCAACCGCAACGTTAATTTGACATAATGTTAATTATCACCGTTTTTTGTGTCAGGGCTTTTTAGAAATGTCCGGTTCTGGCTCATTAGAAATGTCCGGTTTCCTGCTCCGGGCTGGCTGCTGTGGCGCATGCTGCGGCATCACAGCCAGCCCGGAGCCCGACCATGAACGGACGTGGATTCATCACGATCAGCATGCACGAGCTCGAGCGCGTGAAGATCATCGAGGCGGTCGTCCAGCATCGCCTGACGATCGTACTGGCGGCTGAACGGCTGCAACTGTGTGAGCGTCAGGTCAGCCGGCTGGTGCGGCGCTACGAGGCCGCTGGACCAGCCGGGCTCGTCTCGGCGCGGCGTGGGCAGCCCAGCAACCGCGAACTGCCGGTGGATCTGCGGGCGCGCGCGATGGCGCTGGTGCGCGAGCGCTATGCTGATTTTGGGCCAACGCTGGCGTGCGAGAAGCTCGCCGAGTGTCATGGCGTGATGCTGGCAAAGGAAACCGTGCGGCGCTGGATGCGTGAGGCCGGGCTGTGGATTCCCCGCAGACAGCGGCCACCGAAGCTACATCAGCCGAGAAACCGCCGTGCGTGCCTGGGTGAGCTGGTGCAGATCGATGGCAGCGATCACCGGTGGTTCGAGGAACGCGCGCCGGCCTGTACGCTGCTGGTGTTCATCGACGATGCAACGGGCCGGCTGATGGCACTGCACTTTACGGCGACCGAATCGACCTTCAGCTACTTCGAGGCGATGCGCGCATACCTTGAGCAGCATGGCAAGCCGGTGGCGCTGTACAGCGACAAGGCCAGCGTCTTTCATTGCAACAGTCATTCCGTGACGCCTGGCAAGGGCGTGACGCAGTTTGGCCGCGCGCTATACGAGCTGAATGTGGATACGTTCTGCGCCAATAGCAGCCAGGCCAAGGGTCGCGTGGAACGCGCCAATCTGACGTTGCAGGATCGCCTCGTGAAGGAGTTGCGGCTGCGTGGGATCAGCACGAAGGAGGCGGCCAACGCTTACGCGCCCCACTTCATTGCCGACTTTAACGGCCGGTTCGGCAAGGTGCCCAGGAGCACGTTCGATGCGCACCGGCCGCTGCGGGCGGATGACGATCTTGACCTGATCCTGACGTGTCGCGTGCCGCGGCGCGTGTCGAAGGTGCTGACGGTGCAGTATGACCGGGTGATCTATCTGCTGGAAGACACGGTGGCAAACCGCAGCCTCATTCACAACTATCTGGACGTGTTCGAGTATCCGGACGGACGCATCGAGATCCGGGTCAATGGCGCTGCCCTGCCCTGTGTCCGCTACGACCGGCTCTCGGAGATTGACCAGGCCGCGGTGGTCGACAACAAGCGGCTGGGACACACGTTGCAGATGGCGCAGGTGATCCAGTCGCAGCGCGATGACCGGCGTGCGTCAGGCTCGCCATCGAGAACGAACCAGGGTGAAGCGCCGCGGCCGAAGGAGCGCAAGGTGGGCACCCGCACGCAACGCGAGTTGACCCGGGAGCAGTTGAATGAAGCGATTCTGGGAACTGCCGGAATGCGGGTTGGCTCGGTAGTTAAAAGCCCTCTAACATAGAGATTTCTGAACCTCAAAACCGGACATTTCTAAAAAGTTTAAACCCGGACATTTAAAACCAGCCTCGACATTTGTGTTACAGCAAAGTTGTAATCTATGGCCAGCCCGAATTTTGCAACCTCTGGTTTTGACGTTCGTGTGGCTTGCGCAAATCTATCCGGAATCCATGTTCCGCGATGAAAACCGCACCGGTCGATCCTTAGAATGTCGGCAGCTGCTTTGAGCTGTACAACTTGTCAGGTTCTTCGTCCGGTCGCTGTGCCGTTGGACCATCAAATTCCCAGCAGTCGCAAAACCTTGTTGGTGAAACGAAATTCAGACCTCGCACTCAAAACGCGAAGCATCGTATGCGGTGTGCTTTGTCAGCACAGCCCAGGCGATCCGTGCAAGTTTGTTGGCGACGGCACAGGCGACAACGTTTGAGTGACGTCGCGTCAGCATCGACCGGATCCACGCGCCGAGCCTGTCAGTGCGCTGATCTGCACGCTGTATGACGGGCTCGCGCACCCTGGACAAGGAGATGGCGTAAATGCTTGTCGCCGCGCTTGCTGATTCCACACAAGGTACTTCGGCCGCCGGTGCTGTGCTGCCTTGGCACCAGACCTATCGACGCGGCGAAGTTTCGACCACACGCGAACTGCGCCACGTTACCCACCTCTGAAGCCAGCAGGCTCGCCGTAATGGTCCCGATTCCGGGAATCGATAGCAGCCGGGCCGCGTTCTCGTCTTCGCGCAGTTGTGCGGTCAGGTCCCGCTCGACATCGGCAACCTGCTGATCGAGATAGCGATAGTGCTCATGAAGCCGGTGAATGATCTGGATCAGCCGCGGCGCCAGGTCGTGTACCGCTAGCGCGTCAGGCAGCCGGCGTAGCGTAATTTTCGACAAAGGAATCACGATTCCAAACTCAAGCAGTATCCCGTGAATGCGGTTGATGGTAGCCGTGCGTTCGATTACCAGACTTTCGCGCACGCGGTGCAACGCCGCCAGAAGCTGCTGCGCTTCCGTTCGAGGCTCGACGAAGCGCATCGAGGGCCGTGATGCGGCTTCGCAGATCGCTTCCGCGTCGACGAAATCGTTCTTGTTGCTCTTCACGAAAGGCCGCACATACTGCGGCGAAACCAGTTTGGCAACGTGCCCCATCGCGTTAAGTTTGCGAGCCAGCCAGTGCGAACCAGCGCAAGCCTCCATGACCACCGTGACCGCCTTGACATTGCTGAAGAACGGAAGCAGGTACGAGCGCGAAAGCTTCTTGCGGAACACCTCGCTACCCTTCGCATCCTGCGCGTGCAAATGAAAGACGTGCTTGCCCAGATCAATGCCGACCAGCGTGATCTCGTTCATGGCGCTCTCCTCTACCTTGGACGGAACGGCTCTGGTGCAAATAGGATGTTTTGGCGAGACGTTTATAAGTGGTATGGATGCCTTATCGATTGAACAGGACGGCATTCCAGACGTCGGGCGTAGTGGCATCCTTGAGGCCGAGCTTCGCGAGATTGAACTGCCCCTTGCGAATGCGATGCATCAACTCGATTCCTGAAATCGTGGTCGCAGCGCTCCTGAATCGCTTGAAACCAAGCATAACCTTCGTGCGCGACTTGATGTTCCGATGGTCCTGCTCGATCAGGTTATTCAGATACTTCGAGGATCTAACTTCGGTGCCGGCAGGAAGTAAGCCCTCAGCCTTCATCTCGCGCACGGCCCGGTGCGAAGCAGCATAGCCGTCGAGCGTGATCGTGAGCGGCGGATGGCCCTGATGCTTAATGGCCTTCCTGATAAACGCTTTTGCTGCTGTTACGTCACGTTTGACGCGAAGCATGAAGTCCACTGTCCTGCCAGACCGATCGACTGCCCGATAGAGGTAGACCCACTTGCCGCGAATCTTCAGGTAGGTTTCATCGACACGCCATGACCGCCCTGCGGGCGTGCCGAAACGGTTCCAGCTTTTGACGAACTCCGGCGTGAAACGCTTCACCCAACGGAGGATCGTGGTGTGCGCCAGCGACAAACCCCGCTCGGCCATCATCTCGACCAGATCACGCAAACTGAGCTTGTAACGAAGGTACCAACGCACACACAGAATGATGATCTCACGATCAAAATGCCGCCCATCCAACAACCCACCCCTAGTCTTCAGCTTGCTCATCATCAGCCATCAGTTCGTTTGTTTCGACAACTCTAACCGATCTCGTCATCCCTATTTGCACCAGAGCCAGTTTGAACGTACTCGCCTACAATTTCACTCGAGTGCTGAGAATCCTGGGCTTCAAGAAGACGATGAAGGCGATGCGGTTGGTGGGTGCATGAGCACCCCGTAAGTCCTGAACCCAAGCCCTTCAACTCGTCAGAACGTATCAGAGGGGTACACCCTCTCGTCGGCGCCGTGATAGTCGCAAAGGCGGTCAAACGCACCGCTGGGGTCAGCAGTCACGCGTCGCATTGTAGTGCCATCGGGTTTCCACACACCCTGGGTCGGGTTCTGCCTTTCGCACACCTACTGTGATCAGAGATCCATCGAAGTCTGGTTATCCCGGGCACATGATGGGCGGAAAGCAGTCGTTCATGTTTAGAGTCCAAATGGAGGTTATGTGAAAACTTGTTGATTGCCATAGTTAGTCAACACGTTTTCCGATGGTGGCCCATGAAACGATTCATCGAAAGCGTGGTGCGAGAGCAACTCGCGTTGCTACCTGAGTATCTCGACGATTACGTCGACGCCGAGACCCCGCCGTGTACGTGGCCAACGAACGCATGCAGTACCGGGGCCGGACGGCAAGCTGATCACCGGGTCGCTGCGCGATTTCACGCGCATCACGATCGGCAAGTGTTTAGTCTCGCTCGACGCATTCCTGCAGGCCTGGAGCGACGCCGACAAAAAGCAGGCGATCGTCGGCGAACTCGAGGAGCACGGGATCCTGTTTGACGAGCTGGCCAGGGAGATCGGCGAGGACCTCGCCTTCTCGCATCGAGATCGACTCGGTGTCACTTTTCCCGCGGTTTACGGATGACTCGTGCCGCAGTTTGCTTGCGCCGGACAAGCTGACTCGCACGCCCGTCCGGCATGCCCCCGCCTATGCGCGAGCGAAATTCAATGGCATGCTGTACTGATAGTACGGCAGGCCCGCCAGTGCGGCCCGCGCCTCGCCGCCCGGGTTGCTCGCGACACGACTGTCGCGATCGAGCAGCATCGTCGTGCGATGCTCCTGATCGAAGCGCGGCCAGTGGGGCAGCAGCGCGTTGTTCGGATCTCCGGTGTGCGCGAACGCCGCCCAGGTCGCCATCATCTGGCGCGTGAGCGGCGCAATGTCCTCGCCGGTGCCGACGAGCCCCGCGGCCGTCGTGACCGTGCCGAACACGAACGGCACCTCGGCGGTGTGCGGCGAATGAAGCACGCCCCCCATTACCGGCGTGCGCCAGTCGAACACGTAGGCATAGACCGGCGCGCTCGCACGGGTCGCCTGGCGTACCGCGATTTCGACAGTGTTGCGGCGGAACATATAGTCGGTGGTGATTTGCGCCAGCGCGTCAGTCGGCGAGGCGCCTGGCAACGTCGAACGGTAAGCCTCGACCACGGTGCGCGCGGCGGCCGGCGCGACGCGCAGATAGCGAGCGACCCGCCGCTCAACTTCGGGCATCCCCAGCAAAAAATTGTTCGGGTCGCGCGCGAGCATCAAGGTCGTCTCGGTCGCCGCATTGCCGATCAGGAGCGGGATGCCATGCGCAAGCGCGCCCGCGTCGGGATCGTAGGGGTTGCGCGTAAAGGAGCGGCCGTCGAGCATGGGCCGGAAAGGATCGCTGATTTCTTTCATTGCCGAGAGCAGCCGGGCGGCCGGCACCCGCTGCAAAGCTTGCCCCTCGGCCCGTGCGAGACCGAGCTTGCTCGCGAGCTGAGCGGCTTGCCCGGCGGCTTCATCGGGGCCGGTAAGGCGTAGTCCGCCCGAGCAGCTTTGCGCGATTGCCTTGTGAAAGAGGCCTTTGGCGGCCGGCATTTGCAAGAGCGCCGCCACTTTCGCCGCGCCGCCCGACTGCCCGAAGATCGTGACGTTGTTCGGGTCGCCACCGAATGCTGCCACGTTGTCGCGGACCCACCGCAATGCCGCGACCATGTCCAGCACGCCCGCGTTGCCCGCGTCGGCAAACCGCTCATCGCTACCCGCTAGCGAGAGATAGCCGAACACATTGAGCCTGTGGTTCACGGTCACGATCACCACATCACCGGCGCTTGCCAGCTCGCTGCCGTTGAAACCGGGCGCACTGCCCGCGCAAGTGACCCAACCGCCACCGTGCAGCCATACCATTACCGGACGCAGCGTGCCGTCCTTCAATTGTGGCGTGAAGACGTTGAGCGACAGACAGTCTTCGCTCGTTGGCTCGAGCGATACGTACCAGCCGGTCAATGGCGTGGGCTCCTCCGCGTTTTGCGGCGCTGAGTTGCCGTACGCCAGCGCAGAGCGGATACCGCCCCAAGGCTTCACCGCTTGAGGCGGCAGGAATCGGTTGGCGCCCCCCGTCGATGCGGCGTACGGAATACCTTTGAAGCTGCAACCCTTTCCTTGGCGCGCACCGCTCACCTTGCCGCTCGTGGTTTCGACGATTGGCTCTGCAGTGGTGCCCGTTGCTCCCGTTGCCGCATAGGCACCACGGATGGCGAACGTGGGCAACATGCCGGTGCCCTTCCCAGTGGCATCGCCACGGGCGATGCCGCCTTTCATGATCAGACCGCCGTTTGGCTCGGGATCGAAACCGTGACGCGCGGCTTGGGTCCGACGCCAGGACGCACCAGCAGCATCGCGAGCATGCCGGTGGCCGTCACTGCCCCCGTGGCCAGGAACATCGAAGCGTAACCGTAGCGGGCCGACAGATAGCCCGACAACGTGGGTGCCAGCACCGCTCCGGTGTTGACAAGAAAGGCTGTAATACCGCTATACGTGCCGGTACGCTGCTGCGGCGAGGTATCGATGATCACGGCCCAGAACACGGAGTTGGGCAGTGAATTCAGCGCGTTGCCCAACGCCATCAGGGCGATGACGGTCACCGGGTTGCTCGCCCGCGAAATCAGCAGGAAACAAAGCGTGGTCAACAGCAGCGAGGTCGCGGCGAAACGGCTCCGGGCAATCGTCAGCTTGCCGGTACGCTTGAGCAGCCAGTCGGACAGGCGACCGCCCATCAGCACGGTAAAGCAGGCGCCGACCCAGGGAATCATGCCGAGGTACCACAGCGACGAGAGGTTGAAATGGAACTCGTCCTGCAAATATTTCGGCGTCCACGTCAACAGCATGAAGTTGACATATTGAAACGCGAAGTAACCCACGCTATTCAGGACCAGCGTCCGGCTGGTGAAGAAGGCCCACCACGGATACGCGGCATTCGTATCGGCTGCGGTCGCTGCCACCGGCCGGCCCTCGTGAATGGCGGCAAGTTCTGCGGCGCCAACCCGTGGATTGTTGTCCGGGCGATCGGTAAACACCCGCATGAACACCACAAGCGCAATCAGGCAAGCCACACCGAGGACGATGAACATCGTGCGCCAGCTGCCTGTGAGCATCAGCAACCCCACGGAAACCGGTGCAGTCAGCAGCGCGCCCAGAGGCGTACTTAGCAAGCCGATGGAAATCGCAAAGCCCCGCTCTTTCCGTGTGGCCCAGGCGGACATCGTCTTGTTGATCGTGGAATACACCGGCCCTTCGGCAAAGCCGAACAACACGCGCATGAACGCGAAGCCGGCCAGTGCCGAGCCGCCCATGAGCGCAAGTCCGAGGTCGCCGGCGTAAGCGGTGGCCATCTCGAAAATCGACCAGGCGACCCCGGCGACGATCCAAACGCGGCGCGGGCCCAGGCGATCGGCCAGCACGCCGCCTACCAATGCCCCAAACATGTAGCCGTAGCCAAAGTACCCCAGCACCGCGCCCCACGACTGCTTGTCGAGTCCATATTCATGTGTGACCAGGCTGGCAGCATAAGACAGCGCCCCACGGTCGATATAGTTGATTATCGTGATCAACACCATGAGCGCAAAGATCGTGTAGCGAAAGCGCGTGTGTCCAACGGATTGCGGCATAAGCGTAAGGTCTCCAGTCAGCATTCGGGTTGTCGGACGCATCCGACCAGGGCTGGGGTCGGCGGCCACGCGTCTACGATCGTGGGGAAATTCAGTATTTCCGGGCGGAATGATAATATTATATATTTTATAAAATGCACAATGAACAATTAAGCATTCTTTGACAAAGGAGTATCCATGGCACTTCCCCGTGTTGCCGTTGCCGCGCTAGGCGGAACCATTTGCATGGCGCCCGACGCCCAGTCGGACGGCGTCATGCCCAAGCTTTCCGCGCAGCAGTTGCTCGACGCCATTCCCAACCTGGGCGCCGTCGCCCAGCTCGAAGCTCAAACGTTGCGGCAATTGCCCAGTCCGTCACTGTCGTTCGACGATCTGCTCGAAGTTTTGCGATGGGCTGACGAGCAGGTCGCTCAAGGCGCGGCAGGAGTCGTCGTGACCCAAGGCACCGACACGCTCGAAGAAAGCGCCTTTCTACTGGATTTGTACTGGCCTCACCCGCAGCCGCTGGTACTGACCGGCGCCATGCGCGCTGCGGAGGCTGTCAGTGCCGATGGCCCGGCTAATCTGCGCGCAGCGGTGACGGTCGCAGCGGACGCCGGAAGCCGCGCACGCGGTGTGCTGGTGGTGATGAACGACACGATCCATGCTGCCCGTTGGGTGCAAAAGACCCACGCGCTGGCGGTCGATGCCTTTACTTCGCCCGGTGCCGGCCCGGCCGGGGCGATGGTCGAGGGCAGTCCGCATTATTTTCATGCGCCCGGCCAGCGCACGACACTCGCCCAACCGCGCGATGCGGGCATGCGCGTCGCGTTGCTGGAAAGCTGCCTCGGCGACGACGGCGAGTTGCTGGATCTCGCCGTGAAGGCGGGATATCAGGGCAGTGTCATCGCCGCGTTCGGCGTCGGCCACGTTTCGTTTGCGATGGCAAAACGCATCGGCATGCTGGCGCCCGCGTATCCGGTGGTCATCGCCAGCCGCACCGGCGCGGGCAGCACCACTGAGCGCACCTACGGTTTCGAAGGGTCCGAGATCGACCTGCGCCGACGCGGCGCGATCCTTGCCGGCTGGCTCGGCCCGCGCAAGGCTCGCCTATTGTTGTGGGCACTGCTGGCGGCCGGAAGCGCCCCCGAGGAGATTCGTAAGGCATTCGCCAGTTTCGGTAGAATGCGCAACCTCTAGCCCGCCGAGAAACGTGATGACGCCCAGTCCGCAAGAAAAGAAACGACCAGGTACCGCCCATCAGTACGTTCTCGAAGCCTTGCGCGCGGAAATTCTCATGGGACGCATGAGCGAGGGCAAACGTCTGCGCCAGGAGGAAATTGCCAGTTGGCTGGGCGTCAGCACGACACCGGTGCGTGAAGCACTGCGCGACCTCGTCACGGAAGGGCTGATTGTTTTCGACGCCCACCGTGGCGCCGTGGTGCGCGGCCTCACCCTTGACGATGCGCGGGAAATCTATCGCCTGCGCATGGTGCTGGAGCCGCTGCTGATTGAGCGCACGCTAGCGCTGCTGGACGATGCTCGACTCGAGCATGCGGCCAGCGTGCACGCGCGCATGTGCGCGACCACGGAGGTCGACGAGTGGACACGCCTGAACCAGGAGTTCCATTCAGTGTTCTGGGCGCCGCAGGCGAGCAGCCGGCTCGCCCACATCCTTGAAGGATTGCGTGCCGCCGCCATGCCGTATATTGCCCTCTCGCTGCTATACAGCAACCAGGCCATTGAACAAAGCAACGAAGAGCATGAGCAGATCCTCAGTCACTTTCGCGCCCGTAATCTGGCGTCGGCGGTGCGGCTGAATCACTCACATCTCGAGATAACGCTGCGCATTATCGAGCGCGCCATCCGTGTCGACGCCGGGTGATTTGACGTGGTGCTCGCGAAACCCAAGGGGCTTGACCTAGCCCCTCTCTGGGGTCTATACGGTCCCTTGCTCCCAAGTGCATGTCCCTCTGACCGAGGTCGTCTGACGCTGCAAATGAAGGCGACCATCCCTGTACTTGTTGTGCGGCGTGCAACTCAGTCAAGCTTGGCACGTTTCAGTCCCGCGGGCAGGTATTGCGAGAACATTTTCGATGAAGGATTGGAAACGACCTCTTCCCGATTGCCCGTGCTGACAGATGTAGGCAAAGGCCGATAAGCGGCAGCCGACCCATGCGAGCGAATGCCCGTTGGACCTTGGAAACAGCCGTTGCTTTCACGGCGACCCGAATGACGCCAAGGGGTCGTCAGCATCGTCGCGAAACGGGTTCTGACGGGTCGGGGCGCCAGCTAAATCCGACGCTGCGCGTCCGGGAAATGGGCAATCTCCTTTAACCATTCCGGAAAATCCATGTCTGCCTGTCCAAAGTTAGGGGTGTAATCGCCACGTATGCTCGCATACGACTTTCCGGTTGATCAACACGTCGAAACCGTCCTGGAAGGCTTGTACCAGGAGGGCACGGCCCATGGAAAGCCCCTTTGCAAATGAAAATCCCCGGGGGGCACCGGGGAACTGGAAGTTGCAGCCAGATGCTACGGTCGTGTGCTGGCTGCTTACGACCCTGCTCCGACCACTGGTAACGGCTGCGGCGCGAAACCCGCCGAGGCGACCAGTTGCGCGCTGCGGTGGTTGGTCGACACCAGCGCGTCGATATCGGACACATAACCGTCATAGGTCGTGCAGGCGTTGCCCGCGTGAACATGTTTGGCTCGCCCGATGTCAGGGGTCAGCGGGAGACGGACGGCGTGTAATTCCCGCTCGCACAGTCCGCCTTGGCATAGTCCCAGGTCATGAACCGGGAAATTTCCCCGATGGCATGCTCGCATTTCGAAGGGCGGGTCAGGGTCGTCAAGCGCCTGTCGCGTCGAAGCGCTCATCCGTTGGCGCGAACGCGCGCTGGAGTAATTGTCCGAATCGTACGAAATCTGGCGGTGGCCGCACGCGGTGCCGCACGCGGCTTACCTGCGGTGCTAATGGTCGAGAACCTCGTTCTACGCGCCCGCGTCTCATGCGGCCACGCGAGCGGCTCGACGTCCACGCACTGCTTAGCAAATAGATTCACGACGAATTAACTGTCCACCTTTCGGTGCGACAAGTGGTCTCACGCTCCCTCCCACGAGCACGTCCTTCCGCTTGCGAATCCGGACAGCGCGAACTACTGCGTTCTCGTCAAACCCAAGTCGCTTTTCTCTGCCACGAGTACGAGTCTGTCCTTCGGATAACAAATTCTTAATGGACGCGTCACTGTCGAATCAGACGCGGCAGCCATAATCGGATGGTTCCAATGAGAAAGGACGGCCATCGTGAAGCCTGTTTTACTGCCAACCCTGCTGACATTGTTGTGCGGCATCCCTATCGCGTGTCACGCCCAGAACGTGTCGATCCCGCAACCGCAGATTGCTAACCCGCCGGCGCTGAACGCACCGCCTCTGCAAATGCCGACTGGATCGTCTGTGAGTGGCAAGGGCGCACGCAAGGCCCTGCAGACTGCGATGCACGATGACATCGCCCGCGCAAATCTGCAATTCCTGGACAACCTGTCGGGCGGCGTGGACATGATCAACATCGATCATGATCGTAAGCCTGAATCGACGCTGTTTGTTCACAACATATACGTGGACAGATGATGCGGAACCTCTTTGCATTCCCAAGGCCCCCTGGTTACGCACCGACGTCTGTGGCGTTACGCGGATCATCGCCTTGCGCGTGCCTGGCTTTCTGGCCGTTGCTCAGATCATGAGTGAGACCGAGCTACTTGCGACCGTGTCGTGTTACTACGCACTCGCCAAGTTGTCCCGCGAGCGTCCGCCGTGTCGGGCGGCAGTCGGCCCGGAGGTGACAGTTCGGGTGGCAACGCGAATGGTCGGAGCTCGGCCGCTTGCTGACGGCCGCGGATCAAGTCGATTCCTGGCGGATCGGGATCCGGCTGGTCAGCAGGACGCCAACGACGACGAGGCGCGATGCGACCTCCCTCAGTATCGTCCCCAATCCAGGATGGTATGCTCGCGTTTTTACGTAGATTTCGAAGGCTGACGCAGGTGAAGCAACGTCAAGATACTCCTGACGCGCTTGTCATAGCAGATGGAAACACAGTTGTTCGCGACTCACGCGTAGCGCGGTTTGGCCACTTGATGCAGCGAAATGGAAAGGCGATCCGGACTATCCAGTGGATAGTGGTGCTGGTTTACGGCGCGCTGATTATCACGCCCGCCATGATGCCGCTTCCAGCCGCGACGGCGCATGTGTGGAACAACCTCACTATCTTTGCGAAATTCCTGTTCTGGGGTCTCTGGTGGCCGTTCGTACTGCTCTCGATGGTGTTGCTCGGTCGGACCTGGTGCGGCGTGCTGTGTCCCGAGGGGACGTTGTCGGAGTTCGCCAGCAAACACGGTCGAGGCTGGGCGATTCCTCGCTGGATGCGATGGGAAGGCTCGCCATTCTTCGCGTTCGCTGCAACGGCTATTTACGGTCAGATGCTCAGCGTTCACGACTCTTCGAAAGCGGCATTGCTCGTTCTCGGCGGCTCGACCGGCTCGGCGGTTCTGATCGGTTACCTGTACGGTCGCGAGAAACGCGTCTGGTGCAGATACCTGTGCCCCGTCAAAGGTGTGTTTTCCTTGCTTGCACGCCTTGCACCGCTTCACTATCGGGTAGACGAAGCGGCGTGGCGCGAGTCCTACTCGGCGGGTAAGCCTGGTCAGTCGGTGATCCCTGTTAACTGTGCGCCGCTTGTTCCGCTTCGCAACAAGAAGGGCAATGCGGAATGCCATATGTGCGCGCGATGCAGCGGTCATCGCAATGCGATGAAGTTGAGTTGGCGTTCGCCGTCGAGCGAGGTTGTCGTCCTTGGCGAACAGCAGGCAAATGGGTGGGAAACCGGTTTGATTCTGTACGGCCTGCTCGGCATCGCGATCGGCGCATTCCACTGGTCGGTGAGTCCGTGGTTCATTGAGTTGCAGGAGACGCTAACCGGTTGGCTGATCGCTCACAATGTTCTATGGCCATTGCGCACCAATGCGCCGTGGTATCTACTGGCGCACTACCCGGACGGTAACAAGATGTTTTCCTGGCTCCATGGCGGCCTGGGGATCGCTTACATAATCGGCACCGCGCTCGTCTACGGCACCTCGTTGCTGGCGGTCCTCGCGCTCGGCGCGCGCATGCTCGGCCCTTGGCGAGCCAGCAGGCTTCACCATTTGGCACAGGCCCTGATTCCGCTTGCTGGTATTGGTATGTTCCTCGGATCATCGGTGGCGACACTGGCGATCCTGTACTCGGAGCATATCGAGGTGCCATGGGTCGGGCACGTGCGGTTACTGATGCTGATATTCGCCAATCTCTGGAGCGCGTGGCTCGCGGTTCGGGTCGTGCGCCGTCACAGTACGAAGCCGCTGATACAGACAAGCGCGTTGCTCTGCTTTACAGCTGCGCTCGCGATTGCTGATAGCGCCTGGTGGCTGTTGTTCTGGCACTGGCAAGGCCCGGTCGGGTGAGCTACCCGAGATCCGCACCGAGCGTCAGATGCGCATCAGTCGAGTGCTTACGCGTTTTGGTTGTGTCGCGACAAGGCCGAAAAGGCGAAAATTTCTTTGGTGGTAAGGATTCCTTACACCAGCAGAGAATAGAACTGAGCAGCCGCTGTTTGCGTGATGGTGAGGTCCTTCATTTGCCCTTTTCTGATCATGTTCATCACTTCGATGCCTGACAGAATGATGCGGGCGCACCGGAAATCCTTGAAGCCCATCATGGGGTTGATGATGCGCTTGATGGCACGATGGTCCTGTTCAACAATGTTGTTCAGGTACTTGACCTGACGGACCTCGATGGGCGCTTCCCATTCAGCGTTGATGTTCTGGATGGCGGCCAGATTGGCGCCGCTCTTGTCCATGGTAACGGTCTCAGGCGCGTCGCTCTGATTCATGGCTTTCTCGAAATAACGACGGGCGGCAGCCTTGTCACGATGGGCCCGAAGCAGGAAATCGATGGTCTTTCCAGCCTTGTCCACTGCGCGATACAGGTACTTCCACTGGCCGCGCACCTTGATGTAGGTTTCATCCATTCTCCAGCTCTTGCCAACTGGCCGCTTGTGCTTGCGAAAGGCTTTCTCGAACAACGGTACGAGCTTGATGACCCAGCGGTGCACGCTCGAATGGTCGACCTCCACGCCCCGTTCGGCCATCTTCTCCTCAAGATCACGCAGGCTCAGCGAGTAGGCCACATACCACCGCACACATAGTAGGATCACGTCCAGCGGGTAATGTAGTCGCTTCATCACCTTCGCGATTCCCGGTGGTAACGTCGTACGCGGCATCTTGCCCGTCATAGCCATCGTGGTCGTCTCAATTTAGGTCGCCCCAGTTTACCCTAATCACTTAGCGCGACAGAGCCTCTGCCAGTATCCGATATCGCTGCTCGAGGTCACGGAACATTGCAAGGAGGCGGCTACGGCGTGCCTGCGTGGCGCAGATAGGTAAAGCAATGCCCATCGCGGCAACGAGATAAAGTTGCAGCTCAAAGACGCGGCTGTGCAGGTCCCCATAGGGAAACGTCCAGAGCGGTCCCGACCAGCGAACCGTGAACGACACCGCAATCCCAGGCACAGCGTGCCCACCTGACTTTCCGCCGGTGGGCAAGGTTCAGTGTATTGCGGGGTTCATCCGCACATAGGCGTCAAGCAGCGACGTCTTGTGAACAACTCCTAGAATTGGAGCGGACTTGGATGTCGGGTCAATGACGGGCAGGCGTTCGCCACGGAAATTGAGGAAAAGCTGCAGAGCCTGGCCTAGCGTCATGTCCGGAGTAAGCACATGAAAGTCGGGATGGAGATAGTCGGCTGCGGTCATCCGCTCCGTGCTCCGGGGCGAAGCGAGGTCGGATGCGAGGTCCTCAAGGGCCACCGCGCCGCAAAAGCGCTGCTGTTCGTCCACCACATACACGTACTTCACGGGATGGTCGAGGAACATGCGGGTCAGCTCTTCAACGCTCGCCTCGAGCGTAACGACTGTCTCGGCAGGCTTCAGGAGTTCGCGCATCCGTGTAGCCGCGAGGCGCAGCCTGTCCTTCTGCGCACGGTTGCGCCGTATGGTGACTTCGTACATCGAAGCGTGCTCCGCGTTGCGCGCGACGAAGTAAGCGATGACGCAGGAAAGCATGAGCGGCAGCACGACCTCGTAGGACAGCGTCATCTCGAAAATCATGAGGATGGCCATCAACGGAGCGTTGGAGGCTGCCGCCAGAAATGCGCCCATCCCCACGATTGCATAGGCGAAAGGCTCGGAGGTCATGTGCGGCCAGATTCCATGAACGCCTACCCCGAATAGGCATCCCACCACGGCTCCAAAGAACAGGGTCGGCGTGAATACGCCACCCACTGCTCCGGTGCCGACCGTTGCCAGCGTCGCAATCACCTTGAGGACGAGCACGATAAGAAGCGCTGTCCACGTCCAGGGCTGATGCAGCAGGGAGTCCACCACCTCGTAGCCATTACCCCAGACCTCTGGCGCCCAGATGGAGATGACGCCGACGATAAGGCCGCCGAGTCCAAGCTTCAGCGGCAGAGGCAACGGTAGCTTGCCAAAGCCCTTCTTCGACGCGGAAAGCAACAGAAGAAAACGCGGCGCGAGTACCCCGCACAAAAGCCCCAGCACGATGAAGGGCAGCACTTCGATGCCGGTGATGGTTGGGAACGCTGGCATCTGGTACGGCGGGCGGTAGCCGGCGAACTCGCGCATCGTGATGTTGGCTACGACCGACGAGACCAGAATCGGGCCAAACCATTCCATCGCCATGCAACCGAGCACCAGTTCCGTCACGAAAAACGCGCCGGCGATAGGTGCGTTGTATGCAGAGGTGATGCCCGCAGCCGCACCGCATGCGACGAGCATGCGCAAACGTGCCGGGTCGAAGCGCACCCAGCGTCCTATGATGGACGAGCATAGCGCGGCCAGTTGAACCATCGAGCCTTCACGGCCAATCGAGCCGCCAGTCGCGATGGTAAAAAGTGAGGAGATGCTGCGCCACATGCTTTGCGAGACGGGCACAACACCGTCACCCATCGTGACGGCCTCCATATAGTCGGCACCAGACTTTGAAGAACAGCGGCGCGCCATTACGAGACAGGCGCCAGCAATCATTCCGCCAACCGTTGGCAACGCGACCCGCGCGGGCCAGGGCACCTGCCGGGCCATCTCGACAAAATTGCCGGGCTCACCGCCAAAGCACTTCTGTAGCAGGTCGATACCTTCCCGGAAAGCAGCAGTGGCGGACGCGCCCGCAACGCCAGCAACGACCGCCCAGAGCAGCATCGCGTGCCCGTCCGGCTGTCGCAGTGTTTTCCAGATGAAGGTCAGAGACGCGAAGGGGTTCGTGTTCATTTTGTTATGTAGCAGTCGGAGGTTTCCTTCGCCCTCATTTCGATACGTCGAGCTTAGGAAGGCAGACTTCCCAGATCCATTTCGACCTTGACTGCGTCACCCCTATAGACGACATCTGCGTAGTAGATAACGACGTTATCGGCGTCGTTGAAAACACGCTGGACCCGGGCTACGGGCGCATCAGCCGGTACACGCAGCAAACGTGCAGTCGCTGCGTCGGCGCTGCCGATAGTCAGCGTCTGCCTCGCCTTCGCAATGCGCCGCGGAGAGAGGGACACCAGAACCGGGATGACAAGTTCGTTGCGGAACCTGTCAGGTGCCATCGAAAAAATGTTCTCTTCCAGATAGAGCGAGATGACGCAGTAGGGCAGACCATCTGAGGAATGCACCCGTTTCATGTACATGTACTCTTCCGCGAGTTTTCCATCAGTCGCGGTGACGGGTGGTTTCCTTCTGCTCTCCTCCACCGTGAGAGGCTGCTGACTGGTCGCCTGATACATCTCGACCAGCGCCTCCAGGGTGGTGACGACCTGCACCGGCTTCATTATTGGCGGTGTCGCGCAGACGAAGGTTCCCCTTCCCCGTTGAGGAATGAGTGTCCCCTCGCTCATCAGTAATTGCACGGCTTGGCGGGCTGTCACCCGCGCGACATCGAACTCGGCTGCAATCTGCTCAAGCGTCGGAATGACCTCGCCCTGCTGCCAGACCCCGCGACCAATCCGGTCGCGAAGCGAGTCAGCAATCTGCAGATACAGTGGAACCGGACTTGACAACGAGGCGCGCGACATTATCGATACTTATGGACTTTAGAACCTATACTATAGAGCGTCTCCCGCATCTCAAGACGAATTGTCGCTCGGCCTATGCTATCGGCCAGCAGGCATCACCTTTCAGAAGGTCAGATTACGGTCTCTCAAACGGATAACGGGAGACCGCGAACGCTGAGTGCGGTTCCAACAAGGTCAACTTTTCCCGGAACAGGGTCCCGCAGCGCGAATCGCCCCCGAAACTTATGTCAGTCTGATTGCGGTCCACCGCGCTTCCGTACGCAGGTGTCAGGCGTTGTTCTGGCGCAGAGCTTTTGTCACCTGGGCGGCAATCAGCGTGCTGACCCGCTCGTTGGACTGAAGCGTCACTCCTGCAACGTGTGGCGTCAGTATCACGTTAGGCAAACCTGCAAAGATGGAACCGTCGCGCACAGGCTCTTCCTCGAACACATCCAGTGCGGCTCCGCCCAAACGCCCTTCACGCAATGCGAGGGCGAGCGCTGACTCGTCCAGAATTCCTCCCCGTGCCGCGTTAATCACAACGGCGTGGCGCTTCATGCTGTCCAGTTGAACCTTGCCCAGCATGTTGCGCGTCTCTTCCAGAAGCGGAACGTGCAGCGTCAATACATCAGCCTCGGCGATGGCCTCCTCAAGGGTGACACGTCGCGCACCCGTCAGTTGCCATGCCTGAGCGTCCTCGGCCAAGCACGGATCAAATGCGAGAACCCGAACACCGAGCCCAGTCGCCAGACCCGCAACGAGCTGACCGATGCCACCGAAACCGACTATTGCCAACGTGCTGCCGGCGAACTCGCGGCCATTTGACAACTGCGCTCGCGGCCATACCCCAGATGCTACGTCGGCGGACGACATGTAGACGCCGCGCAGAAGCACCATGGCCGTCGAAATCACGTATTCAGCGACTGCCTGGGCGTTGGCACCGGTCGCTGGAATGACGCTGACCTGCCGCTGCTCGCAGGCCTTCAGGTCGATGTTGTCCAACCCCACACCGAGACGGCCCACGACAGACAGACGCTGCGCGCATTCGAGCAGTGCCGGATTTATCTGCGTCCGGTTCCTGATGATGATTGCATCGGCGTCCCGCACGGTCTCGAAAAGGCGTTGGGGGTCGTCAACGAGCGTCCGGTCGTCCAGCACATCGAAATGCTCTCGCAATGAATCAACAGCGAGTGAATCCATGAACTCGCTGACTACCACTTTTTTTCGCAATGCGTTCATTTCCAGACTTTCCTGATTCATCGATACGTCGTAGAGACAGGCTTTCTAGCGGAGCGCGCGCGTTCAGGCCGAGTGCGTCAGATAAAAAGCGCTTCGGCAGACGCAGGCTCACCGCCGGAACGCTCCATCCCCGCTGGTGTAAACCCGGAGACCACGTCACAGAAGGTTGAGAAGCTTAATGTCTTATAGTATGGTACACGATACTTTAGTAACAAATCAATCTTGGACATATCCAGAGGCCTGCACCACATGAAGCGAACTGATGAAATCGAAGTTGAGGGTGGGCCGTTGATGGTCAGACGTGTCGAAGTTCACGTTCTGCGCTGTCCAATTTCAATTCCAGTACGCACGTCGTTCGGCACGATGTACGACCGTCCTGCCGTCCTTGTTTCAGTGACGGATTCGGATGGCTGCACTGGATGGGGTGAAATCTGGGCGAATTTTCCGGCCTGCGGCGCCGAGCACCGCGCGGCCATCGTGTCGACCATATTGGCGCCGATGCTCACCGGCCGGCTCATCGCACATCCCGCCGACGTTTTCCGTAACCTGACCGAAGGCACGGCGGTGCTCGCGTTGCAATCCGGCGAACCAGGCCCTTTTGCGCAGGCAATCGCAGGGGTTGACCTCGCTCTCTGGGACCTGCGCGCCCGTAAGGCAGGCCTTCCGCTCTGGAAGCTGCTCGGTGGTTCCTCCGACAACATCCCTGTTTACGCCAGCGGCCTTAATCCGGTCGGATCTGCGGAGCTTGTTGCCGAGAAGCTCGAGCGAGGATACGAGGCGTTCAAACTGAAAGTCGGGTTTGGCGTTGACCAGGACGTGAACAATCTGAAAATGCTTCGGGAAATAATCGGCCCGAATCGTCGGCTCATGGTCGATGCGAATCAGGCGTGGGCTCTGCCCGAAGCTCTCGCAATGGTCCCTCTGCTGGCGCCCTTCAATCTTGGCTGGCTGGAAGAACCTCTGCGTTGCGACCGTCCGCTGAACGAATGGCAAACGCTGGCAGGTAACTCTCCCGTGCCGCTCGCCGGAGGTGAAAACATCGCCGGCGATGATGACTTCGACGCTGCAATTGCGTCGCGTGCGTTCGCGGTCATTCAGCCGGACGCCGCCAAGTGGGGCGGCATTTCTGGCTGTCTGAGGGTCATCCGGGCAACGCAGGCGGCCGGGCTTACGTACTGCCCGCACTACCTGGGCGGTGGCGTCGGTCTTCTTGCTTCCGCACATCTGCTCGCGGCGACTGGCGCGGACGGGATGCTGGAAATTGATTCGAATCCGAATCCGCTTCGAACCCTACTGCACGGTCCGCTCGACACGCTTGTCAACGGTCGGGTAAGTCTCGGAAACGCTCCGGGAATCGGCATTGAACCGAACGTGACCGAATTGCGGGAGCGCATTCGCGAGGCGGCGGCGTCCGTAGACGCTTTCCGCAGAGGCGCAATAGGACTTTGACGCGCCAGCATAGCCCCACCCCCGGAAAGCCATTTGCGCCGGCACAACTGAACCTGATTGAATCAACCCAATAACGAGGGAGTGATGGGAACTAGCGCTTACTTACGTGCGGCCGCGGAAGCCGTCGATATAACAAGAAACAAGCTGTACCGGAAACTGATTCTGAGGCTTGCGCCCTTTCTTTTTGTGGCGTACGCCATCAACCAGCTCAACCGGTTCAACATCAGTTTTGCAAAACTTCAGTTCATGAAAGACCTGGCGCTGAGCGACTTCTCGTTTGCACTCGGTGCGGGGCTGTTCTTCATCGGATACGTCATCTTTGAGGTCCCGAGCAGCCTCTATTTGCAAAAGGTAGGTGCGCGCGCGACGTTCATTCGAATCATGGTTCTCTGGGGCTTACTGTCTGGATTGACTGCTTTCGTCCATACGCCGACCCAGTTTTATCTGGTCCGCTTTCTTCTTGGGGCGGCCGAGGCGGGATTCATGCCCGGGGTCATTCTGTATCTGACCTACTGGTTCCCCGTGAATCGCCGTGCTCGAATCACGTCGCTGTTCTATCTCGCCGCGACCGCTTCCGGTGTCATCGGCGGCCCCATCTCCGGCCTGATTTTGAAGTATTCGCAAGCATGGGGGCTGATGAGTAGCTGGCAATGGCTCTTCGTGGTTGAAGGGGTGCCCACTGTCCTTCTCGGTGTGTTCGCCTATTTCTACCTCCAGGATTATCCCAAGGACGCAAAGTGGCTCAGCTGGGAGGAAAAGGACATCCTCGCGCAAGACCTGAAGGAGGACAACGCGAGCGCAAACCACCATGCTGTCGGACTGCGTGACGTCATCAAGCTTCCCCGCATTTACGCGTTCGGGCTGGCTTACTTCGCGGTTGTCGCCGCCAACAATACGCTGGCTGTCTGGGCGCCGACCCTGATTAAGGATACGGGAATTCGCGACGTCTTCAATGTCGGCATACTGTCAGCCATCCCATACGTCGTCGGGGCAATTGGTATGCTGACCATCGCGGGCCACTCGGACAAGATGCGCGAACGGCGCTGGCACTTCGCGCTTCCTTTCGGTCTGACTGCAATTGGCTTTGCGCTCATTGGTCTGTTCTACGCCAACATCTACGGAACACTATTTCTTCTGTCGCTCGCCTCCATTGGTATTTTCACGGCGTTTGCGATTTTCTGGACCATGCCCACCCAGTATCTGTCGACGTCAGCGAGAGCTGCGGGTATCGGTTACACCAGTACCATCGGTATGTTCGGAGGGTTCTTCAGCCCCATCATCCTCGGTTATGCCAAGACGGTCACCGGGACATTCGTTGGAGGCTTCGTGGCAATGGCCGTGATATCAGTCATCGGCGTGCTCCTGATTTTCGTTGCGGCACCAAAGACTTCAACGTAGTGACCAACCCGAGCCTTTTACCTGACACCGTCAATAAAAGCGGTGGCGCGCGCCGCGTCTTGCATCAAAGACTCGCCCCCGGACATCACTCATCTCGGGGCGCGCCCAATCTCGGGCAGAGGTTCGCCACAGGTAAGCCGACTCTCTCGCAAGTTCAAAACAGGTTTGAATAATGAAATTGAAAATTGGCGCACGACTACTGGGTACATTTGGTGTTGTCCTGGCTTTCCTGCTGGCAATCTGCTTGACCGCCCATATGCAGATGGCGCGCATGAATGCGACCACGCAAACTATAGTTAGTGTTCGCGCCGCGGAACTGAGGCTCGTAAACCGGATCGAGGTGGCAACGCTTCGGGAAGCAGTCATGACTTATGCGGCGCTCGAGGAACCAACGCCCGAAGCACAACGGGACAGAGTCGAACACGCCAGGGCCTTTACGAATAACGAGTCGGACTATCAGGCCATCCCTCGTCTGATCACCACGGCGGGGGGCCGCGCTCTCTTCGACCGGGTGCTGCAAGCACGTGCGACTTACGAGGAGACCCTGAAGCCCGCGTACGATCAATTGGAGGCGCATGACAACGATGCCGCACGCGCAACGCTCCTGAAGGCTGGGCTGCTGCGAACCACCCTTATCCAGCAGCAAGACGAGTTCAAGAGTCTGGTTCAGAGCATGATGGACGCCGATGTGAAGGCCAGCAACGACGTCTATGACACGGCGCGCGCAGTCCTGTGGGGAACGGCGGTGCTGGCGCTGCTGGTGACGCTGATACTTTGCGTGGTCGTGACGCGTTCGATCGTGCGTCCTTTGCAGCGTGTGGTCGACGGTGCCAATGCGTTGGCGCAGGGCGACCTACGTGTCCAGGTACAGGTCGAGCGCCACGACGAGCTCGGCAACCTGGCCGAATCGCTGAACCGGGCGATTGGCAACCTGGCGGGCATCGTCGGCGGCGTCAAGCAGGCAAGCCTTGCGATCTCGTCCGCCACCGAACAGGTGGCGGCGGGAAATACCGATCTGTCGCAGCGCACGGAGGAGCAGGCAGCGTCGCTTGAGGAGACTGCATCGAGCATGGAAGAGCTGACCGCGACGGTCCGTCACAACGCGGACAACGCCCAGCAGGCCAGCACGCTGGCGAGCAACGCATCGGAGGTCGCGCAGCGTGGCGGAGACGAGGTTGGTCGTGTGGTCGAAACCATGCAGGAGATCTCTGATAGTTCCGCCAAGGTTGCCGAGATCATCGGCGTGATCGAAAGCATCGCGTTTCAGACCAACATTCTCGCGCTCAATGCGGCGGTCGAAGCGGCCCGGGCCGGTGAACAGGGCCGCGGCTTCGCGGTGGTGGCGAGCGAAGTCCGCACGCTCGCGCAACGCAGTGCGACCGCCGCCCGGGAAATCAAGGAGCTGATTGGCGAGTCGGTGGGTCGCGTGAATGTCGGTTCGCAACTTGTCGAGCGAGCTGGCGACACGATCCGGGAGATCGTGCAGTCGGTCAAGCGCGTGACCGACATCATGAGTGAAATCTCCGCAGCATCCCATGAGCAAAGCACCGGCATTGAACAGGTCAACCAGGCTGTCAGCCAGATGGACCAGGTCACCCAGCAGAACGCCGCGCTGGTCGAAGAAGCCGCGGCCGCAGCGCAATCGATGGCTGAACAGGCCCAGACACTACGGGACTCGGTAGCGATATTCAAACTCGACGACCGGCAAGCTACAAACCCGTCATTGGGCGCGATAGCGCGCCCGACACCGACGCGGGCAGCCTTGCCAAAATCCCTTAAAGCCCTGCCCGATTCCACCTCCGCCGCACCGCGACTCTTCACGACCGCCTCCACGACTGGCGCCGCGAGCCCGGCCACCGAGCCAGACTGGCAGACATTCTAGCCGCTATGATTTCGCGGGATTGCCGGTGGCCATCAGTGATGGATATGCCTTCCTTTTGTGCTGGTTACGGGGTTGTCCATCTTTCCGCGGCTCGGGTGCAACTTCAGCGGCGAGCGAAAAGCGGCGTAGTCGCCGCTCCCTCATCGAGCGGACAGGACTGCGTTCCAAACAGCCGGCGCGGTGGTACCTTTGAGGCGCATGTTCGCGAAATCGAACTGACCTTTGCGAATGCGATGCATCAGTTCGATGCCGGCGATCGTAGTGGCTGGATTTTCGAAGCGTTTGAAGCCGAGCATTGCATTGATCCTGGACTTGATGTTGCGATGATCCTGCCGGATCAGGTTGTTCAAATACTTCGACGATCGCAAAGCCGTCTCCTTCGGCAGCGCCTCGCCAGCCTTCATTTCGCGCACTGCGCGATGAGACGCCGCGTAACCGTCCAGTGTGATGGTTTTCGGAGGGAGCCCTTAACGCTTCATCGCCTTCGGGAAGAGGGCCTTCGCCGCGGCAACATCGCGCGTGGCGCTGAGCCGGAAGTCGACCGTCTTTCCCGCTCGATCAACGGCACGGCAGAGACAGACCCATTTGCCACGGATCTTCACATACGTCTCGTTGACTCACCAGGAGCGACCAGCGGACCTCGCAAACCGATCCCACCGCTTAACGAACGCCGCGTGAAGCGTCTGACGCAGCGCATGATTGTCGTATGCGCCAGCGATGCTCGGCCATCATTTCAACCAGGTCTCGAAGGCTGAGTTTGTAACGCAGGTACCAACGTACACACAGGACAATGACTTCGCGGTCGAAGTGACGGCCATGGAACCACCAGTCGATGTCTCTCAGCGTGCTCATTGCGGGCTCGTGCTCCTCAAAAACCCTAGGGTAACCCGCCGGCCCTTCCGATTTCCCCCGGAGCCAGAAATAGGGCCATCAAACAATTTAACGTAACAGAGCCCACTCGACGCCTGCCACTGGTGGTCCAGACGGCGCGCCCCCGACCGTCCGCGTCGGGGCGGCCCCCATTGCCTCAGTCAGGCGGCCGTGGCGTAAACGCCAGCCAGTTGCAACTTGTATGAAGATGTCCTATTATTTCAATACAAGTACACCGTGTTTCTCCATCACGGGACGCATGGTGAAAAACAACGAAGACACGGGTTCAAAGGCAGTTCGACAGCCGCCTCCAGCAAACCATCCAATGCCAGCCAATTCCAGAAAACGCAGCAGCACCCAGCAACGCTCCACGCCGGGCGCCACCAGGCAGGAATCTACCGCCGGGCAGGCCGCCGCCTCGGCTGTCCCACCGCTACTCAATCGCGACAGTGCGACCGCGCTTTACATGCAGATCGCCGATCGTCTGCGCACGCAAATCGACGAGGGCACCTTCGCGACTGACAGCAAGCTGCCGGCCGAAAACGAACTGACGCGACATTTCGACGTGAGCCGCGTCACGGTGCGGCAGGCCATCGCGCAGCTGCTTACCGAAGGGTACGTGGTCAGCAAGCAGGGCAAAGGCACGTTCGTCTCGCGCAACAAGTTCGTGCACGACCTGAAACCAATGCGCGGCTTCTACGACGCACTCGTCGCGCAAGGCGTGGAACCGAAAACGAAGTTGCTGGAGTTCGGTCCGGTGGCGACGCCGGAGGCGATCAGGCAAGCCTTCGGCACAGACGAAGGCGAAGGCGAATGCTTCCGGCTAAAACGGCTGTATCTCGTCGACGGTGAGCCGATCGCCCTCGTCGACTCGTATCTCCCGCCGCAGGCGCGCGGACTCACCTGGGAGCAGGTCAACCGCAACCCGATCTACGTGCTGCTCGAAAGTCTGCTTTCCATGCCGGTCACCAAAGCGGAGATTCATATCCGGGCGCGCTCGGCCGGCGCATCGGTCGGCCAGGCGCTCGGCTTGTCGCCGCGTGCCGCGTTGCTCGTGATGGATCGTGAATCGTTCGGTGAGAACGGGATGCTGTGTGAGCGAACGTCGTTTTACATTCGCCCGGAAAACTATGAGTTCACGCTGAGCGTGCAAGGACCGTTGCCGGTCGGCTCGTCAATCAAGAACGTCAACGGCACTGCTGCGCACGATCACACGAAGTGACCGCGCGCAGCGGACGGCCGCATGCAACAGTCACGCGGCAACGCTTTCAAGACGACGCCAGACGCCTAGCGATGCGTAGGCTTCACATGTACCGTCGACGTGCCTGGCTGCCCTTGCGCGAATGTGCCGGACACGGGTTCACCGGCAGCGGCGCGCAGCACGGTCAGGGTCTTCGCTTGAGGATCGATCTCGACGAACGCGCCCTGCGGCACGACGTCCGTCACGTCGCAATCGAAACCCGCCAGCACCGAAATGTTGCCGAGCGCCGCGCCTTGCGCCAGGATCGGGTTCACGGTATTGAACACGATTGCCACCGGCGCCATGTTGCGCGACTGCATCTCGTGCAGCATCCACGCGCTTGCCACCCCGCCCTTCGCGGTATCCAGCACCAGTATCCGGCCAATGTACGACTGCCCCACGAGCTTGTGCGACGGGCGCGAAAACACCCCTTCCAGACGGTTCAGATCGTAACGGGCCGAAAAGCCGTCCTTGGCAACCAGCGCCTCGGCCGACACTTTGTTCCCGAGCGCGTGGCGCGCGGTCAACACGATTGTGTTCATGCGAGTTCTCCTGTCTCGGCTGCGTTCACGCACGCCTGCATCGAGGCGAGCATCGGGGTATAGCCGTAGCCGCCGAGAATGTTCACCAGCTTCGCGCTGTTGGTGGCGAGATTTTTCCAGCTCTTGGCTTCGGACATCTCGCGCGCGTACGACTGGTAGAAGCACATGCCCGCGAGCACCGTGCCGCCCGCGCTTTCGATGCGGCGTGTGTAGCCGAACCGCTCGGCGTCGGGCGCCACCTGTGGACTGGTAATGGCGAGCATCGGCACCTTGAAGGTACGGCCGTCGCAGATCTCGGCGAGCGCGCGCAGTTCGTAGAGGCTCAGTTGCGGCGCGGAAAACACCACCACGTCCACCTTCTTCGTGACCGCATAGCTGGCGGTGAGCGCTTCGATCTCCGCGCGGCCGACGCGATGATGCACCGGCAAGCTGTCGCCGCCGACGTCTGCTAGACGCATCGCTTCCGGCGTGACGCCGATCATGTGAAAGAGCGCGATCGAACCAAAGCTCGCCATCGCTGCGCCGAAATGCTTGAGCTCATCCGAAGTGGGCGCGGCTTCGATGCCTTCGATGACCGGCACCTGCCAATAGTTGCCGGCGAGACGGCCGATCACACCGCCGAGCGCCCCCCATTCATTGAGCGAGCGCGGCGTGAAATCGACACGAAAGCGCATCGTGGCCCGGCGCTTTTCGTCGAGGTGATAGCCATAGCGCGGCGTGCGCCCTGTGAGACCCGCGGAGAGCGCCGACGGACCGCCTTCGAAATTCGTGCGAGCGCCGCTCACCGAGTTCGAGTAGATCACCACGCCAGTGTCGCCGAAAGCGACGTGTTCGCCGCGCGTAGCCGCGAGCACAGTCTGATAGTTGATGCAGGTGTCGGTCATGCTGACGCCGAGCCGTTCGAACGCGTGAATCGTGCGGCGCTCCAGTTCGATCATCCAGTCGCGCTGGCCGAGTTCGTTGGCTTTCGAGAAATCGGTGCCGCGCGGATCGGTGATGGTGGGAATGCATACGGTGTGGCGGCCGTCACTGAGTTCGGAAAGCCGCTCGAGCCACATGACGCCCGCCTGACCGAGGCTTTCGGTGTCGGCCATGATGTGCGCCTGGGTGACCGGCACCAGATCGTGGGCACCAAAAAATTCGCCGACCTGCACTTGATGGCGCATGGCCATTTGCAGGACCTTGCCTTGCTCACCGTTGAGCATGGCTGTCTCTTCATCGTTCAGCAGCATGGGCAATCTCCGTACAGATTTCGTCACCAGGGCAAGGCGTGGGCATCGACACCTGCTGCGGTGCAGGTTCATGCCTATGCGTTGTTGTATTATCTTGTATTAATACAACAAGAACGAATACTAGCGACCTGCCTTGGCGATGTCAACATGGACGGACGGCGATTTCCGGACGGCTTCTCGACTGCCGGCTTTCTGTGCCGGCGTATAGCCGGATAAGCCCCATCGCCGTGCGGTTTCCAGCACCACCTTCGCGATTACGTTAGTTGACACGCGCAGAAGCCCAGCGATAGCATGCCTCTTGATGTATTGATACATGATCATACAACATCCTAGCCACTTGTCTCGTGGGGAGGCCAGCATTCATGGCATCCCGCTCGAAAACAGGCTCTAGCGGGACCGTTGCCACGCGCATCCGCTCCCCATCGTTGCCGATGGCGCGAATGCGCCTGCGCTCGCCGTTCACGACGAAAGACAAAGAAGAGGAGACACCGGTATGACCACCATCCATATCGTTGCGCTTGTCCTGCTGGTCGTCACTTTCGCAATCAGCCTGTGGCACGGCATTAACCTCGGACTGGTGGCCATTCCCGCGAGTTTCCTGCTGATGGAAATCGCGGGGGTCCCACAAAAGCGGGTATTTGCCGCCTTCCCGACGGATCTGGTTTTGCTGATTCTCGGCGTGATGTACCTGTGGAACCTCGTGCGCGATAGCGGCCTCGCCGAACTGATCGTGCACCGTGCCGTCGCACTCTCGCGCGGGCGCCCCTGGCTGCTGCCGTGGACGACCTGCACCCTCACCGCATTGATCTGCGCACTCGGTGCGCTGCCGATCGCCGCACTCGTCATCACGTTGCCGGTCGCGTTGGAGATTGCGCGTCGCGAAAACATCCGTCCCGCGTTAATGGGTATCGTGACCATACAGGGAGGCTGCATCGGCGGACTGTCGCCGTTCAATCCATGGGCCAAGGTAGTCATTGCGCAAGCGGCCAAAGGCGGCGTGACGCTGCTCCCCACGGAATTCTTTTTCTGCCAGTTCGCGCTCAATCTCGCTTTCGCACTGCTGGCCTTCTTCGCATTCGGCGGCGCTGAACTGATCACCCGCGCAAAGCCACGCGACGCGGCAGAACAAACGGTCCTCGCCGCGCCCGCCTCCCGATTGACGCTCACGTGGCCGCAATGGACCGCGCTTGCCGCGCTACTCGGCTTTATCGCGCTCGTCTTGACCCGGCATGACGTCGGCTTGAGTGCGTTCTCGATGGGCATCCTGCTCAATATCGCTGTGAGGGCCGACGCCCGCAGAGTCATCGCCGATCTGCCGTGGAGCATGGTCGTCATGATCTCGGGGATCCTGATGTATATCGGCATGCTCGAGACGGTCGGGGTGTTGCAGGCGATCGGCGAGCTCCTGCAAAGCATGGAGCAACAGTCGCTGGTGCGCGTGGGAATGACTTACCTCGGCACGCTCATGGCGAACTTCGAGGCGTCCTCGGTGGTGGTGCTCGGGCTCGTGATTCCGGTCGTGACACGCTCGCTCGCCCATGAGCCCTCTGCGTTGCTTGCGTCGATACAACTGGCGCTGTCGGCTACCAGCATCGTCGTGATCACGGCCAGCCCGTTTCATCTTGGAGGCAGCCTCGTGCTGGCGGAGCTGCACGGCGACGACAAGACCTTCAAGGACCTGTTGAAATGGACCGTCGCGTTGACGTTATTTCTCCCTCTGGCGGCGCTTCTGATCCGGTGAGCAGCGGGCGAACCCAGGTGAAATTCGGATGAGTTTCGGATGAAGAGCCGACGCGATTGGGTTAACCCTCATCAGCCGCCCGCTGCGTAAACCGCCTCGCAAGGGTACCGTTCGATAGAACTATATAGTTCTATCGTTTCTCTCCGATCAAGGTTCCTCTTCCGATGCAGTCCGCAGCCGCCAGCTCCGACATATTTGCCACGCTCAAGCGTCCCGACCGCAGCGGCGCGCCGAAGTACATGCGCCTGTCCAGCGTGCTGATGCAGGCCATCACCGACGGCCACTGGAAAGCCGGCGACAGGATCCCCGCCGAGGAAGAACTCGCGGTCATGACGCCCTTCAGCCTCGGCACCGTGCAGCGCGCGTTGCGCACGCTGGTGGATCAAGGCGTGGTGGTGCGGCATCACGGGCTCGGCAGCTTCGTCGCCGAAAACGATCTGCGCATGGAAGACCCGTGGCACTGCCGTTTCCTCGACACCGACGGTGTGAGCTTCCTGCCGGTTTATTCGAAGGTGCTGAGCCGCGAGCGCGTCAAGACACGCGGCGCGTGGAGCCGTTATTTTCCCGACGTGGGCGACAACCTCACGCTGATCACGCGCGTCATCAACGTGAATGGAGAATTCGACGTGCTCGTGCGCTTCTACATGAATAGCCGCATTCTTCCTCGCCTGTCCAAGGCATCGCTGCGCTCGCTCGATGGGCTGAACTTCAAAACGGTCATTGTCGGCGAATTGAACGTGCCGATCACCCGCATCACGCATGACGTGAGCCTCGTCAAATTCGACGCGGCCACGGCCGAGGTCATCGGCACGCGCAAGGGCGAAGCCGGTCTTTTCATGCAGGCCGCGGCGCTGATGGGCGAAACCGCGTGCGTGTACTACCAGGAGTTTTCCATTCCGACCACCGATCGCGTACTCAGTATCCCCGATCAGTTGCCGAGAATGGGTCAGCAATCGCGCTAGCTTTTTGCCGGGGCACGACACTGCCCCAAAAAATTTTGCCTGGCGAGAACTATAGTCCTACATAGTTAGAGGAACAATGAAAGATTCCCAGAACCTGCTCATCATCATGTCCGACGAGCACAACCCCAAGATGCTCGGCTGCGCGGGCAACGAGATCGTCGAGACGCCGAATCTCGACGCCCTCGCCGCCCGCGGCACGCGCTTTCGCTCCGCGTACTGCGCGAGCCCCGTCTGCATTCCGGCGCGCGCATCGTTCGCGGTCGGTAAGTACATCCATCAGATCGGCTACGCGGACAACGCCGACGCCTACGACGGCGACGTGCCGAGCTGGCATCACAAGCTGCGCGATCGCGGCCATAACGTGACGTCGATCGGCAAACTGCACTTCAAGCTGACGGGCGAGGACCACGGCTTTACGGAAGAAATCATTCCGATGCACATCATCGAGGGCAAGGGCGATCTGATGGGCCTCGTGCGCAGCGATCTGCCGGTGCGCAAGGGCGCGTACAAGATGGCGAACATGGCCGGTCCTGGCGAGAGCCAGTACACGTTCTACGACCGCGAAATCGCCGCGCGCGCCCAGGTGTGGCTGCGCGAAGCCGCGCGCAAGCACGCGGACAAACCGTGGGTGCTATTCGTCTCATTCGTCGCGCCGCACTTTCCACTCACCGCGCCGCCGCAGCATTTCTACAAGTACTACGACCGCGATCTGCCGTTGCCGAAGCTCTATCGCAAGGAAGAGCGGCCGACGCATCCGTATCTGGTCGACTATCGCGGCAGCTTCAACTACGACGATTACTTCGACGAGCACAAGCTCAAGAAGGCCTTGGCGGGCTATTACGGGTTGTGTTCGTTCCTCGACGAGAACATCGGCCTCGTGCTGAAGGCGCTGGAGGACGCCGGCCTCGCTGGCAACACGCGCGTGATGTACACGAGCGATCACGGCGACAACCTCGGCTCGCGCGGCATGTGGGGCAAATCGACGATGTTCGAGGAGGCGTCCGGCGTGCCCCTGATTCTGGCAGGCCTCGGCATCGAACCGGGCAAGGTGATCGATACGCCCGTGAGTCATGTCGATGCCTATCCGTTTATCCTGCGCTCGGTGGGCGAAACCGATCCCGCACTGACGGCGGGTTTCCCTGGCGTGTCGCTGGAGGACATCGCCGACGGCGCGAAGCCCGAGCGCAACGTACTGACGGAATATCACGGTATGGGCTCGGCCACCGGTGCGTTCATGATCCGGCACGAGCAGTACAAATACGTGTACTACGTGGATTACCCGCCGCAACTGTTCGATCTCGCCAGCGACCCCGAAGAACTGGAGGACCGCGCCGCCGACCCGCACCATGCATCCGTGCTACGCGAATGCCACGAGCGGCTGCTGAAGATTTGCGATCCGCACGACGTGGATCGCATGGTGCGCGAACGTCAATCGGAACTGCTGGCGGCCAATGGCGGACGCGAAGCCGTGATCGCGCGCGGCGACCTCGGCTTTAGCCCGCCGCCGGGCGCGCCGGTCATCTTCGACTGAATCGACTGCACACATCGGCACACGCGACACGCTGCGCGAACGAGAGCGTCGTCAAGAGCGCATTCCGTTCGCGCAGCGGGCAATTTCATGGCGGAGACATCGAAGTCCGGGTGCGCGCGGCTCATTGAGACAACATGCCGGTAAGGCAGGCGCGCCTCGCACTCAAAGTGAGGAACGTATGAACGTTTCGAATCAGAAATTCCAGTTCGCGTCCATCCTGTTCGTGTGTTGGTTCGCGATATTGCTCAGTTCCATTTTTCCTGGTTCTTGTGAGGCTACCAGCCTGCGTTCGGGGCGCTGACGCGCCGAGTTTTCCTGTGCTGCCCCTGCAACCGACGCGAGGGCTTTTCCGTTGTCGGTTGTTACAGCGATTCCAGGCTCGACCGAGCGGCATTGATTGCAGCCAAGCCATCGTTGATGGCATCTTTAAATTCACCAGCCGCCGCAGGTTTCATGACAATCCACATACCGTAATTTCGTTCGATAAGCGCACGGGCGGCAATGACTGCGCGCTCGCGCTTCGAACGTTCCTTGCGCGCATCCCGTACAGCGTAGATCGTTCCCACAACGCCACCAATTCCGAACAGCGCTGAAACTACGATCCCCCATATTGCAAGCTTCTGGTCAAATGTCATAGTTGACTCGTTCTCAGATACGTTCTAGCGTTTTCCGATCAATTCTGGCAACGCAGGACGGGCATAAGCGCCCCGTCCGACCGTGGTGGTTGAGGACGATACTTGAGGCGCGCATCGCCAGCCGCAGGAATGTCATACGCAGTCCCGTTGACACAAACTGCCGGATTCCCTTTTTCGTCAACCCCATATGCACGGCTGCGCTCTCAGGCACAGCGCCAGAGCCGCGAACGTACTCAACCCTCACCTGAGATGCCGTGGATGCCTGCTGTGCCTTCACCGTCTCTCGCGTCGCGTAGTCGGTCGTGACGGTATAGACGATGGTTGCAAGAGCAAGTACGGCAGTCAACGCGATCATCGCCCATTGCTGACGGCCTTGAGCTCTTCCGTTCTTTTCGGCCTGGACGATGATTTCGTCCAAACGGTGAGAAAGCCCGTTCATTGCCTCATTTGTTCGGTGCAGCATGGTTCGCTGATACAACTCAACGAGGCCCGGTTTGCTTGGCTCGTCACACAGCAATTTTTTCCTTGTCGCGCGACAAGAGCCGCTTTTCCTATTCCGCGAATACTTCCTGCAGGGTACGCAGGGTGTCCAACATCGCTTTATCGGCAATCGCGCCTTCTTTCTTTACCAGTCGCACCTTGTCTACCGCGCGAATCTGGTCCAGCAGGATCAACCCCTGTTTCCGCTTGAACGTAACGGGTATGCGAAACGGCGCAGGGCGACCCTTGGAAGTCATCGGCGCGACGATGACCGTTCGCAGATGGTCGTGCATTTCAGGCGGCGATACCACTACACAGGGCCGCGTCTTTTGGATCTCGCTACCTGGCGTCGGATCGAGCGCAACGAGCCAGACTTCGCCGCGCACTACCATGCAAGCTCCGCATCGTCGGCGTTGCCAAACTCACCCATCGCCAGCGCGTCGTCACCACTCTCAGCAAGCGCCTTGCTCGCCTCAGCCCAACCTTCGCGAGCCTTGTGCCGAGGCCGACGCAGCACAAGCGCGTCGTTTTCAACTTCCATTTCCACTTCGTTCTCCAGTCCCAACTGCGCGAGGACGGGCTTTGGAATCAGGACGCCCTGCGAATTACCCATCCTGCGAATCGTCGTTTTCATGAATCCACCGTAAGCACAATGTTATACCGTCGCTCAAAAGCAAGTCAACACAATGTTATTACATTGGACGCTACATGTCACCACTGGATTACAGGCCATCGTGGATTGCGGCGAGCGCCGCTTTCATGTCGCTGTCGGACACTTCAAGATACGGCGCCACATGGTCGAGATGCGAATGACTGAGCAGCAACTGCACCGTGTCAAGGGAATGACCCTGTGCTACTACGCGGCTCGCGAACGTCCAGCGCCCGCTGTGGCTGCTGTGTCCCGCACCAAGACCAGCGACACGGTATAAGCCGGTGACATAGCTTTGAAGGCTGTCGGCCGCGAGGTATTCGACCGTCTCGCCATCAAAGTTTACGCGCCGCTTAGCGCTCAATTCCAATGCGCCGCCTTTCTGCGTGAGAATCAGCCGCGTTTGGGGCATGAGGCCGCGATATTCCTTGCGGTCCAAAGCAGCGCCCGCACCGCGTTGATAGCGCCATTCAATGTAGCGGTCGAACGCATCAATGGTGCGCTCGTGCGACAGCTAGATACATCGAGGACGGCAACCCTTCGTGATCGAGCCTCGCAAGCTAACTTCTTCGCGCCTCGCCCCCGATCTGGCGAGCACATCGCGGATTTCAATGCGCGCGATTTCTGTGACACGCATACCACATGTCACACCGAGTAGAAGTATTAGAGTGTCGCGTTCGGGGAATCGGCTGGTCGCTTCGGTGACTCGAAGCAGGTGGCGAAATTTGGCGGGGGTAAGGACTTTAGCGCGTTTGGGTTCCATGTTTCCTGTCTCGGAATACGCTCGAAAATCGAGCCTGTTACAAGAGAGAAAACGCATGGCGCTCCTTTCCAGTATATCGCCCGCCGTGTATGACTTCCTCGGAAAACCCGGTGGCACAGCAGCGCGCCCAATAGCATCGGTCCAGCGACGTTACGGTCGGACACTATCAGGACGGCGATCGCTTTCTCGTCGCGACTTTGGGTACAGCGCGGCGATGCTTTTGGGTCTCGATGGAGGGTAGCGGGCGCTTCCGCGTCGCCGCCTGGTTCGCGACAACGGTCGCGAGTTGCAATCTCAATGCGTCGAGTTCCTTGGCGTATGCCGCATTCGAACTGCGCAGCGCTTCCAGATTCCCGTCCACGACGCCTGTGCGATGACGCGCGTCCCCAAGCTGGGTCTGCAGTGCCTGGATTTCCGCCCGGTGCCGCGTGTCACTCTGTTCCGCCTTGCGCGCGGCCGCCTCCAGTTCCTTCTGGAGGCGCGCGCTGGCAGTCCGCTCACGCTCGATCTCGAGCAGCGCCCGCTTCTCGGCCGCCCGTAAACGGTCTTCCGCGAGCTCTGCGCTGCTCCGTAGTTTGTCGAGTTCAACCGAAAAATCCGCCCTCGCCTGCACCAGTGCCCGGTCACGCGCACCGATCTCATCCTGCTGTCGCGCGATTTCAGTCTCGAGCGCCTGACGCGTCGCCTCTCCGGCGGCCTGCGCCTGCTCAAGCTCCTGAATGTGCACCTGCGCCGCCAGCAACGCGCCGGTGCGCTGCTCGAGTGCCGTTTCGGTCCGCACGAGCTCGGCCTGCAGTGACGCTACCTCGTTGCGCGCGCTGGCCTTCTCCGCCTCGGCATCCGTCCGCAGTACCTCGAGCGCCGCCTGCGCTGATGTGGTGGACTTCGCCCACAGCGACGCGACCAGTTCCCCGGCAGCCGCCTGCAACTCCGCCGGCAGATCGGGATGCTCGATCCGCACCCTGCTCTTCTCGCGCAATTCAACCCAGAACTCGCCGAGCACCTGAGTCGGCGTACTCATGCTGCCGCGCTTCACCAGCTGGTACAGCCGGTTCGCGGTCGGCGTAATGCCGAAGCGGAAGAACAGCAGCGCGCAGACTTCGCGGTACAGCTCGCGGGTCTTCGGGAATGCGACCTTCAGGCGGTCGATTTCGGCGGCGAGGCGGGCTTCGTCGGGCAGGACGTCGGACATGGGGGCGGCTTTAGTGAAATTCAAGTAATAATATAACGTACACCGTCAAATATCCAATTCATGTGCTGGATAATTTTGACATTATGGCTATAATGTTGATATTTAATACGTCGCTTGTTACAGCAAACGCACGACACCCCGATCGACCTCAAAACATCCCATGACCGCCCTGCTGCTGCCTCCGCAGCCCATCGAAAACCTGACCATCCCGTCTGGACTGGACGGCAGCGACGGCAAAAATCGCGCAACGAGCGGCATCGCCCAGATTGCCGCCCGCAATGATCTTGCCGCGATCCGTGCGTGGCTCGCCCGCTTCGTCGATACGAAAACGACCTTCGACAACTACCGCAAGGAAGCCGAACGCCTGCTGCTGTGGTCCGTCCTGCAGATGGGCAAACCGCTTTCGTCGCTGACCCACGAGGACCTGCTGGTCTATCAACACTTCCTCGCCGATCCGCAACCCGGTGCGCGATGGACGGCCAGTGGCGGGCGCAAGCATCCACGGGGCGATCCGCGTTGGCGCCCGTTCTACGGCCCACTCTCTTCCACCAGCCAACGCCAGGCGATGGTGATTCTCAACGTCCTGTTCTCGTGGCTGGTGCAGGCGGGCTATCTGGCCGGCAATCCCTTATCGCTGGCGCGTCAGCGCGCACGGCATGCAAAGCCACGCATCACACGCTACCTGTCGCCCGAGCTATGGTTTGAAGTCAAAACGTATATCCAGGAGATGCCCGCCGAGACGGCCCGTGAGCGCGAACATTACGCGCGCGTGCGCTGGCTGTTCACCCTGCTCTATCTGGGCGGCCTGCGGATTACAGAAGTGGGCGAAAACTCGATGGGCCGGTTTTTCTGCCGCCGGGATGCAAACGGCGAGGATCGCTGGTGGCTGGAAGTACTGGGCAAAGGCGGCAAGGAACGGCTGGTGCCGGCCACGTCGGAAATAATGGCGGAGCTCTCAGCCTACCGTCGCGAACGGGGACTATCGGCATATCCGTGCCAGGGCGAAGACACACCGCTGGTACTGCCGATCGGGCGGTCGCTCAAGCCGTTGACGCGCGCTGCGCTGCGCTGCATCGGATTGTGAAGGAGGTTTTCCGTGGCGCTGCCGACGCGCTACGCGCTCGTGGCGAAACACATGCGCCACGAGCCGATCAACTTCAGCAGGCGTCAGCGCACTGGCTGCGGCACAGCGCAGGGTCGCATATGGCGGACCAGCAGGTCGATTTGAGGCTTGTGCGTGACAACCTCGGGCATGCGTCGCTCACGACCACCAGCCAGTATCTTCACGTGGACGACGATCGTCGTCATCGCGAAACAGATGAAAAGCACCGCATTGACTGGTAGTCCAGACGGCTGAAGCTCGGCCAAAGTTGACGGTCGCCAATCTGGCGCTGCACGGCAACTGAAGAACGCTTTGCCGACATTCACAAACGGGCGCCGGTGAATGTCAGCTTTCACAAATGTGAGTGAGTCTTCCCGGACCTTTGCTGCCGTACAGTTCCGCGCAGTTGCCATGGCCGTTCCCAAGGGTAAAGCAGCCATTCGTTATCCTGGCTCGACGAACGAACCTCGGCTTCTATAAGGGCGATTTGCTGTTGCTCGACGTGTGAGCGGCGGCCGGGACGGCCCGCAGCGCTGGCGCGCGAGGGCGTGCCCTCAGGCCTTCTTTACGTAGGCGCTGCACCAGCCCTTGGCGCTGACCCGCTTGCCACCGAAGATCGGACACGGGCCCGAGGTGTCGCCGGTCTTGCCCTGATAGAGCTGGCAGTTCGCGCAGTCTTGGCCGGCCTGGTACTTCGCGAACTTGGCCTTGTCCACCTGAGTGGCGTCTGCCTTGTAGCCAAGCGATTGCGCGGTGGGATCGCTCTCGGAAACCATGGGCGCGTCGGCCTGTGCCTCGTCGACGAAGATTGAGGTCGAGGCGAGCGAGGCGGCGGCGATGATGAAACGGCGGCGTGAGCAATGCATCGTGTGACTCCGTTGAATTGAGAGGCCGGTTGGCGCGCGCGGCGCCGGCCATCGGAGAGACCCTGGTCAGGGCTTCCGGTTGATACCGGCAAGATACTTCGCGACGGTTTCCACCTGATCCTCGGGCAGCGGGGCGCCATAGGCCGTGCGCATTTTTTCGACTTCTTCCTTCCATCGTTCCATCGACAGCGGCGGCTGGCGCGTGATCATGCCCGCGGAATGGCAGATCATGCACTGCGTGTTCGCAATGTCCGCGCCCGCGCCGGGAGGGAGGACGTTGTGGCTGTCGGGAAACTGGACGCTGACGGTGCGGTTTAACGCGGCGGCGAGCGCGGCGGGCTGAGGGGACTGTGCGTCCGCGCCGGCCACGGCGGCTGTCGCCAGAAGGGCCAACAAGGCCCAGGTTCCACGTTTCATGGCCTGCTCCTCAGGTTGCGAGCACAGTCATCGATTCGATGACGTTGCGCATGTAGCCGCCCGGATTCCAGTTCGCGACGGCGGGCTGGGCCAGGCCGTCCGCGTTGGTGGCCCTGACCTTCAGCGTAATCGGACCAGGCCTGGGCGTAAGACGCATCTCCCATTGCCGGAAGCTGTATTTGCCATGGTCCGGGCCGAGGCGTGCGCCGGACCACGTCGAGCCGCCGTCCTGCGTCACCGCTACCGCGCGCACGCCTGTGTTGCCCCCAAACGCGATGCCGCGGACCGTCAGCGGTGCCGCAGCGTGCACGTGCTGGCCGTCGATCAGATTCGTGATGAACGAGCGGGGCAGCATGTGGCTGATCGGCACGAAGCGGACGCCCGTTTGGCCGGGCTCCATGTTGCCCGCCGGATTGTCGGGAACCAGATAGGCCTTGGCCATCCAGTAGTTGTCGTCGGGTTGTCCGAGGACTTCGATGTCGCTCAGCATCTTGACCCAATAGGTCGAGTACCAGCCAGGCACGATGAGGCGGACGGGAAAGCCGTTTAGAAGCGGTAGCGGCTCGCCATTCATCGCATAGGCAATCATCACTTCGCCGTCGCGCGCGTGGTCGATCTGCAGCGACTTCATGAACATCGGCGTAGCGGGGATCACGCCCGTATCGAGACCGTGAAAGCGTACGGCGACAGCACCCGCCTTGACGCCGGCACGATCGAGCACGTCGCGTAGCCGCACCCCGGTCCAGACCGCGTTGCCCATGGCGCCGTTCGCCCATTGTCCCCCAGGAACGCGCGGCGAGAAAAAGCCGCGCGAGTTGCCCGAGCACTGGTTGACCGCCGTCAGATGCACGGGCGTGAACTTCGTCACGAGCTCATCGAGCGACAGCACGAACTCATGGTCGACGAGTCCGTGGACGCTGATCCTGAACGCCGCACCGTCGATCTGGTTCGGGATGTTGGCCAGATGCCAGCGCACGTAGAAGCGATCGTTCGGCGTGGTGAGGCCATGGTCGAACACGGCGAACGGCGTTTCGAGCAACGGTGGACGGGTGCGCTGCAACAACAAGCCGTGCTTTTGTGGAAAGGCGTCTGTCAGCTCGCGTTGTCCGCCGGCGAAGGGCAGGTCAGCGAATCCACCTGCGGGAGCGGCGCGGACTGCCGCCGAAAGGGCGCTCGCGAGACTCCCTGCAGCGACGCCGCGCAAGATCGTGCGGCGGCGGTCGCTGACGTATGGGGACGCTCTCTTCATTGTCTTCTCCTGCGGATCGTCCCGGCTGACCGGGGTGTCGAGGGGATCTTGGGGAGTGAGCACGCTGGTCGTACTGGCTGGGCGATCTCGGTGGAACTGGACCTCGACCTATGTCTGCTCGTCTCAGTGTAGGTGGCGGGAAGATCGTTTTGCAAGACCGGCATTGGGCACACATGAGGGAGCGGTGGCCCAACTGTGACACGCAGGACGCGCGTGCGTCATTGCGGAACGCGCGGCCTACGCTTGACGGATGGACGATGTGCAGAATCCTCAATTCCCCGGGGATGAAAACCGTGAGAAGCGGTGCCTTCATGCGCCGTAGTTGCGCGGCCGCTCCAGGTCGACGACGGTCTCGCCGCCGTTTTCGAGAAGCACGCCGCCGTCCCGCTGCAGCGTCTTGAGCGCCTAGCTGGCAACCTGGTCGCGGCCGCCCGGGTACAGCAGCGGGTTGAACAGGCACGCGATGCAGAGCCCGGGACGCGGCGTCGCATCGAACCGCGTTGTTGTCCGACAAGCACGACAAGGCGCTTTTCTCGCGTGATACCGGTGTACTTCACCAATCGACTCGCTGAACAGTGTGTTCGTGCGCCTCACCATCGATCGGCCGAGTCGTGCAAGCTCATGTGTCTCCAATGCGACAGACCGATGTTGAAAGCAGAGAAGCCATTCGATTGACCGTGCTATCCACAAATTCAATGACCGGAGATGGCCGCACAGGGTCCCACACCCCAGCCACGGCGATGGCCTCGGCACGGCATGCAAAGAGGTAAGTCGACCCAGAGCCGGACTTTCCCGCTGCCTGCCGGCTGGCCGCAAGCCGCCGCCCTGTTCCAGGGCTGGCGTTACTCATCCCCACGGATCAGGGTTGGCGTCTGCCGCGGCCACCAGCGGGTTTGCCAGCCGGCTTACCTGAGCCCGCAGCTGGCTTGCTGGCGGGTTTGCTGCGTGGCTTTTGCTCGCTGAATGGGTTACCCCTGGACAAGCCTGTGCCTTTACCCGTGGCCATTGCGCGCTGCGCCGCAGGCTTGCGTTTGTTTTCGCCACTTTGCGGGCGCGGTTTTTTGCTGAGCACCTGCATGGCGCCCGGCGCAGCTTGCGGCACGTTGGGCTTCTTGGGCTTTTTGGGTTTCTTGATGATCTGGCCCGTCGCGCTGGTTTGCGGCACGCGGTGTTCGGCTTCAAAACCCGGCTCTTCTTCACGGGGCAGCGTTTGCCGGATCAGCGCTTCAATCGCGGCCAGTTGCGGCGCTTCATCGGCACACACAAGGGACACCGCCACGCCGCTGGCGCCCGCGCGGCCGGTACGGCCAATACGGTGCACATAGTCTTGCGCCACGATCGGCAGATCAACGTTGATCACCAGCGGCAGGTCGTCGATATCCAGCCCGCGCGCAGCCACATCGGTGGCTACCAGCATATGTACTTCGCCCGTCTTGAAGCGCTCCAGCGCACGCAGGCGCGCGGGTTGCGGTTTGTCGCCGTGGATGGTGTCGACCGCATAGCCCGCTTCATCCAGCATGGCCGCCAGGTAATCCACGCCATTGCGGGTTTTGACGAAGACCAGCGCGTGCTCCCAGTTGTTCTCAGTCACAAGGTGCATAAAGAGGTCAGGCTTGTTCCTTTTATCCACCGGCACCACCCACTGCCTGATCTTGCTGGCCGTGGCATTGGGCGGGCTGACGCTGATATTGACCGGGCTGCGCAGAATGCCCGCTGCCATGGCGCGGATATCATCGGTAAACGTGGCAGAGAACAGCAGCGTCTGGCGCTGAGCGGGCAAGGAGGCAAAGACGGCATTGAGTTCGCGCGCAAAGCCCAGATCCAGCATGCGGTCGGCTTCATCCAGCACCAGCGTTTGTACTTGATCAAACCGCACTGCGTTCTGGCGATTGAGATCTAGCAAACGGCCCGGCGTGGCAACGAGCACATCCACACCTTTGCGCAACTTCATCATCTGCGGGTTGATACTCACACCGCCGTAGGCGGCCAGAAATCGTAAATCGAGGCCTTTACCGTAATCGATAAAGCTTTGCAGCACTTGTTCAGCCAGTTCACGCGTGGGCACCAGCACCAGAACACGCGCGCGGTTGCTGGACACCGCCGGGCCGTGTTGCACCAGCCGTTGCAACAGCGGCAGCGCAAAACCCGCCGTTTTGCCAGTGCCGGTTTGTGCCGCAGCCATGACGTCCTTGCCACTGAGCACAGCAGGAATCGCTTTGGCCTGCACCGGCGTAGGTGTCTGGTAATTGAGGTCCCGCACATTACGCAGCAAGGGATCGATCAGGCCAAGCGAGGCAAAAGACATTGGAGTATTCCGGGCTAAAACCGGAAATTCTAGCGGTTACTGCCTGATTGCGCCGCGTCGGCAAGCTGTACTACGAGACACCGATGAGCAGCACTGCCGTGAGCGCCAGCCCAAATTGCATCAACAGCAAACGCGCCACTGGCCGCGCAGCCAGCCACGCACCGGCGAGACGAAAGAAGGGCGGCACGGTGCGAAAGTGAATGGGTCATATCGACCCTTCCCGGCCACTGGATTTTTCACTACTTTAGTGGCAGCTTGCTAGGGTAAGACGGTCATCGCCGGAGCCACGCGAACACGAAACCTATATGTTGTCCCACGACGTCGCCGCGTCATCGAGCGGCACCTCGAGGGTTTCAAGGAAACGGGCTGTCATCATGTAGTGGCCGATCAGGAGCGTTAGCTCTGCCATCTGTGTCTCAGAGAAAAAAGCTCGGACAGCCGCAAAAGTCTGTGTTCCAACCTTGATGTCGCGCATGCACTCGTCGACAAATCGTAGAATCGCCTGGGACCGCGAGTCTGAACCGTTTCCGGCTTCGATCGCCGCGATTTCAGCATCACTCCAACCGGCCTGACGTGCAAGTGGCAGGTGCTGCATCCGCTCGTATGGGCTCCGGCTGAGCGCACCCACCCGCAGGATGATCATCTCGCGGTCCTTGTTGCCTATCGCGCCACGCGGGAACGACCCGCCGAGCGACAGGTAACCAGACGTAGAGCCAGTCGTGCGCAGCAATGCCAGCGTCAGGTTCGCGGGAAAACGGTCATATTGCCGCTTCTGATCTTCCGAAAGCGAGGAAACTGCGGGTAATTCAATCCGAGACATTTGGTTTCCCCTGCTCCCATTGAAACAGAACCAATGACTTCCGGTGTCGCACCTCATTGGGGCAGGCCTACGATATAACTCACACAAGCGACACTCCAATGACCGAAATTTTAGTATATGCGACGCCCGAAGATCTTCATCGACACACGTACAAATGACCGTAGGTGGCCGAGGCCGTGTGGAAACTGTTTTGTTTTCCCTAAAGGCCAGCTCGCCAGCCCGACCAATCAAGCTTTATAGTTCCGGCCCGCGCTAACGTAACGTTTTGAGCGTAAAAAAGGCCCTCCAGGCCCTAGGTTCCAGCCATCTTCGTCGCCTTTGTTGTTCTCGCAACCCCAAGTATCTTCATGACGCGCTTCAGGTTGTAGGCCAACACCTGAAGACTCATTTCGGTGCTCACCCGTCCGAGCGTTCGGGTCAGGAAGTGTGTGGCACCCATCCAGTGCTTGAGCGTGCCGAAGACATGTTCGACGGTGCTTCTGCGGATGGTCATTGCGTCAGGCTTGCGGTCTAGCCGACGCTGCATGGCCTCGAGTATCTGTTCGTGCTCCCATCGTCGGATGCGGCGGTAGTCGCTGGGTGAACATCGTTCCTTGAGCGGGCAACGCGGGCAGGCGCTGGGCCAGTAGACCTGCAGAGTCATCCCGTTTTCAACGGTCGTGAATCGACGAATGGCACACTCACCGGCGGGGCATCGATACTCGTCGTTCCTTGCAACGTAGACGAAGTCCCGCTTGGTGAAAAGCCCCTTCTTCCTTGACGCTGAGGTGAGTGGCTTCGGAACATATGCCGTGATGCCGGCCATATCGCACGCGCGGATATCCGGACCGCTGAAGCAGCCCCGGTCAGCCAGCGCCTTCAGCTTTGGCTTGCCCATCGCGCTCTTCGCCGACCGAGCCATCCTGCTGAGTTGCCCGTGATCGCCGCCGACGTTCGTCACCTCGTGTTCGACGATCAGATGATGCTTCGTATCCACGGCGACCTGAACGTTGTAGCCGACCGTTCCGGTTCTTTTGCCACCACTGGTCATGGAACGGGAATCCGGGTCGGTAAGCGACAACTGTCCGTCCGGTTCTTCCTTCAGCCGCTGCCTGATCTGCTCGAGCTCACGCATCCGCTGGCGTAACAGCGCGATCTTCTCGTACAGGCGCACGGTCTTCACGTCGAAACCTGTTGGACTGGTCCGATCTGCCGTTTCAGTCATGTCGAGATAGCGCTGAACGCTTTCTTCAATCTGCTGCTGACGCTTGTCGATCTTGCCTGCCGTGTAGTTCCTGTCACGGCTGTTCACAGCCTTGAACTTGCTGCCGTCGATGGCCACCATGTCGCTGGATAGCAGCTTCAGCCCACGGCACAGTTCGACGAAACGACGGCATACGTTGCGAATGGCCGGGCCGTTGTCGCGGCGAAAGTCGGCGATCGTCTTGAAGTCTGGCGCCAGACGTCCCGTCAGCCACATCAGCTCGACATTGCGTTGACATTCACGCTCGAGACGCCTGCTAGACGGCACCCGGTTCAGATGCCCATAAACGTAGATCTTGAGCATCACGCCTGGGTGGTAGGACGGCCGGCCCGTGACTGCGGGCGTGGTACCGTTGGAACCAAGTTCCGCAAGGTCCAGTTCGTCGACGAAAGCATCGATGATCCGGACCGGATTGTCCTGTCCGATGTAGTCATCGACGCATTCGGGAAGTAGTGCTACCTGCTTGCGGTCATTGCCTTCAACGAATCGCTTCATGAGTCACCAGGCCTGAATGCGTTGATTCAGTTTAGGCGATCAATGCGTTTTCACACGGCCTCGGCCATCTACGGCCGTTCAGGGGCTACTACTGCTGGACGCTCAAACGTCCCTTCTGTCTCCGGGAACCGCCCTTTACCCGATAAAAAACGACGCAGCAAAAGAAGAGTCGAGCGCGGTCCTATACATGGAATTCACTCAGGCCTATGGAACCGGGATCCAGTGGTACCGAGCTGTGCACTGATCGCGATGGCGAGTTTCCGGAACCCGGCATGCCAATAGTCATCTTATAACAGGGACTTTGTCATGGCCTGGCGGGCGGCTCTTCACATGATCGATGAAGGCGCGCAGTTTCGGCGTGATCTGCCGGCGACTTGGATAATAGAGAAACACGCCCGGTATCACCGGTGCGAACGGCTCTAGCACGTGCACCAGTTTTCCCGCTCTCAACCCATCAACGGTCATCGGCTCAGGTAGCTGGGCAAGGCCTATGCCTTCGATTGCCGCGCCAAGCATGGTGGAAAAATCGCTCGCGATGAAGGGACCGGATACGGCGATCTCGATCACCTGGCCATTGTCGTTGAATGACCACAGCGCGAGCGCGCCGCTGGATCGCCGCCATCGCAAGCATGCGTGTTGGCGCAGATCGTCTGTCTTCCCAGGCAGGCTGCGCTCTGCGAAGTAGGCAGGGCTGCCGACGACGATGAGGCGAAACGGTGGCGTCAACGGTATCGCGACCATGTCGGCGTCGACGAACTGACCCAGCCGGATGCCGGCGTCGAACCCTTCCGCTGCAAGATCGATCAGCTCCTTGCTTGCGGCGATCTCCAGTTCGACCTCAGGATAAGCCTGGCAGAAGGATGCAATCAGTGGTTCCAGGAGGATTGGCACCACCGCGTGCGGCACTGAAAGACGCAACAATCCGGCGGGCCGCTGGCCAAGTCCACGCGCAACTTCACTAGCAGCGACAAGCTCCTCGAAGGCAGGCTTTGCGTGCGAAAGAAACCGTTCGCCAGCTTCGGTCAGGCCGACACTACGCGTGGTGCGTATGAAGAGCGCGGCGCCAATGCGCGCTTCAAGTAAACGCACCGTCTGGCTGACGGCTGAAGGTGTCACCCCGAGATCCGCGGCTGCCCGGCGAAAACTACGATGCTGGGCGACGCTCAGGAACACCTCCACGCCATCGAGCGCGCCTTGTCTGACTGTGAAGTTCTGCTTCATAGCCCGTCAACATTGTGATGAATAGTCGCTCGCGAGAGGCCATGGTACACCTACGCTTGCAGATGAGGGGTCACGCCGATGTCGACTCGCAAGCCCTGAACAATCCGCTAAGACCATGGAGGAACTCCGCAATGACTGATGCACTTGATGACGTGCGAGATCACTATCGCGCGACCGGCCTGACCGCGCGGCTGAAGATCGCGCTCACTGTCTTTGGGCCGGAGGATCAGCGGCTCACACCGCAACAACTGGGCGCCCTCGACCAGTTTCACACCCGTGGGCTTGCTGCCACCACGGAGCTTTCCAAATTGGCCGGGATCACCGCCGATATGTCGGTGCTGGACGTCGGTTCGGGCGTCGGCGGGCCGGCCCGTTTTCTGTCTGCAACCTATGGTTGCCGGGTGACGGGTATCGACCTCAGCGAACCATTCGTGGATGCCGCACGCTATCTCACCCAGCGCACAGGGCAGAGCGAACAGGTTTCGTTCCATACCGCCAGCGCGCTGGAACTTCCCTTCGACGGCAGCCGTTTCGACGCCGTATTGCTGCAGCACGTGGCGATGAATATCTCCGACCGCGCACGTCTCTACCGCGAGATCGAACGCGTGCTGAAGCCATGCGGCAGGTTTGCGACGTTCGACGTCGTCGCAAACGGCAGCGAACCGTACTACCCCGTTCCCTGGGCGCGAACGCCGACAACAAGCTTTCTCCTGACGGCCGATGCAACGCGCGAGGCGATCGAACAAGCAGGTTTCCGCACGCTGGTATGGCAAAACGACACCGAAGCCGCTAAGGCCTGGAGCACCCAACTGCGTGCGTCAGACCCGCTGCCGTCGCCAAATCTCGGCGTGGTGATGGGGCCTGACTTCGCACAGCTCGCCGCAAACCTGGCGCGAAATTTCCTGGAAGGCCGACTCGGCATTCTCACCGCGGTGTTCGAGGCCGCATCGACGAAGCCCCGAATTCACCTGGAGAACCGCTGATGGCCGCCACCCCTGTTCCCATTGGTATCGTCCCGCCGCGTCCCGCTTGGCGCAGCCTGTTTTGGCTCACCCCGTTGGCGGTGCTGTGGATTGTGTTGATCTACTGGAAGCCGATTATCCCGACCAGCGGCGTTCCGACCACAGCCCATCAGCTGATGGCCCATGGCCTTATCGCGGTCGGTTTGTGGCTCGGCCTCGAAAGCACCGACCTGACGCCGGGCCAACGCCGCACGACCTGGCTGGCGGTCATGATCCCAGACACGCTTTGGTTCGCTGTCGCCTGGAGCGCAGCGATCAATGGCGTCTTCCGCATGGGCGCCTCACCCTTGCCGTTGTTGCCGCTGGCGATCTTCCTGCCGGTGATGATCGGCGCGCCGCTGTTGCTGTTGTCGAAACGGGTGGAGCAAGTGCTCGATGCGATGCCGGCGACCTGGCTTGTCACTCTGCAGCTTTACCGCGTATTCGGCAGTTGGGCTCTCGCCGCCTGGCTGCATGGGGTGCTGCCAGGCGTGTTCGCGTTGCCGGCGGGAATTGGCGATCTGTTGACCGGCCTGTTTGCCGTGCCGGCGACAATCGCCGTGGCGAGCGGTACAGCTCAAGGGCGGAAGGCGGCGATCGCCTGGAACATCTTTGGCCTCGCCGACTTCGTCGTCGCGATTACCTTGGGGATGATTACCTCGCCCGGCCGGTTCCAGTTGATCGTTCCGAGCGTGCCGAGCGCCGGCGCCGGCGCTTATCCGGATGTGCTGACCCCTGCTTTCGTGGTGCCAGGCTCGATCCTGCTGCATGCGCTGTCGCTGCGCCAGTTGATCCGACGACACCCCGGCTGATCTCCTTCCTATTCTTCAATGCGCCAGACAACACCTGACAGGAGGCGACATGTCACCGGAGCTTATCTTCCAATCGCATCTCGTTCTAGGCTATGTCGCCTGGCTGCTTTGCTTCCGCGTATACGTCTGGCCCAGGCTCAAGTCGATGGACCCATTCGAAGCGCAACGCGCCATCGCCACCTTGCACAGCTTCCGTTTTTTCGGGCTGGTCTTCATTCTGCCGGGCATCGTCAGTCCCGATCTGCCTGCCAGCTTCGCCGTGTTCGCCGCATACGGTGACTTCGCAACGGGAGTTCTGGCGATGCTGGCGCTACTCACAGCACGGTTACGCCCACTCTTCTGGTCGTTCGTCGTAGCCTTTAATCTTGTGGGAGCGACCGACCTCATCCTCGACTACTACCACGCGATCCAGTCCGATCTTCCTGCGCGTGCGGGAGAGTTCGGCACTACGTACGCGATTCCGATCATCTACGTGCCTGTGCTGATGATTGCGCATGTTGCCGCCTTCTATCTCCTGCCGCGCCCTCAGTCCAAGGCGGCTCGGAGCTATTTACCGTTCCGTAAGTCATGACATTGCCAAAGCGTAGCCTGCTTCAAGCAGGAGGCGATGACCGAAGGACGTTTCTGCACGTTCTTGAGCGTGTTGCACGGCAGCGTTCAAATCGGTGATGCTGCCCGGGCGGAATGCCGGGCGTCGCGATATCGGCCACCTTGAAGAACTACTTCACGGGGGGATGTACTCTGTACGGGCACGACGTAACTTGTGAGGCACAAAAGGCGCTCAACAACAAGATCAACGACTCCAAGAAGGTAATCTGCGAAGCGACGAAAGTGACCAACAATGCAGCCAACGCAGCCGCAAAGCTGGCATGCGAGTCGGGAAAGACTTCGCAACAGGCGATCTTCGACGCGGCAAAGGACAATTGCGAGGCAGGGAAAGCTGGTCAGAATGCGATCTTTGCCCTCCAGAAGGCAGGTTGCGAAGCGGGAAAGACGGGCAACAAATATCTATGCGAGGTGGATAAAAAGGTAGCCTCAGAGCTTTGTCAGGCCACGAATGTTTTCAGCGGTGACCTGATCGGTCCGTCGACCACGAATCTCTTGCGGCGCGCTCTCGGACTCGACCCAATGTTGCCTTCTTCGAGCGACATGCTGGACACGAATGTTATTTATTCCGGTGCTGGCGGGGAAGCGGAACTGTACGCAGACTCGGAAATCCTCAACGGAAAATCACGCGGCAACAAGGACTACGTGGACACCGACCTCAACCATATCGTGCACCTCGTGATGTCCGAGTTACGGTATCCCACCGCGGCAAGCAAGGCTGCGGTTGCAACTTACGTTTCAGGCCGGGCGCGAACATATGGCTCCTATCTTGGGCCCTACTATGCCGCCTATGGCAACGACACCACCGACGAGACTGGCAGGATCGTTCGAGGGATCGCCGCTGGTTGGAAACCCGATGTCCCAGAGATTTACGGAGCAGTGCGCTGGTACCACCGACCTACCAGCAGCACCACGATCAGCATCGGCATCGGAGCGAACCCCGCGCTGGCCGAACTATGGGCTCCGATCATCGCGCACTACTTGAAGTCGACGCCTTGACGCGCTGGCCCTGCAGTCTCGAAGGTGGTCAAGATGGCGTGACGAGTCCCTTGCTCCGAAACCGCAACGGCCATCAACAGACGTTGGTGAACGTCTGCTGATGGCCGAGGGCGTGTCAAAACTCAAAGTCACCAGGTTTTTGGGGGGGCGCTTTACCCTTCCCGAAGTGCTGCAAACCCGATACAGAGCGTTCTGACAAGCCGGTTTTTGTGCTGAGGCGAAGCGACGCGCGTTTTGACACGGTCTGGGCCGGGTGCTGCCCTACGTAGAAAACAGCGGCCGAGGGCTATTGAATTCCCACGTCCGACTACGAGCAGTTCGCGCTAACGGGGCGTGGAACAACACCGGGAAATGTGAGACCGTACACCGCGCCCGCGGCCGCGTACTGCAGGAAAGCGCGCGAGAGCGTCGCCGCAGGCGTTTGATGCATCGACGAGAGGCGCCTGTTGCGTCGCGGCCCAAGTCATCGCACGGCCGGTGGTTCCGCGTCGGTCGGGACGCCGGCCATGTACCGGAATAGTGCCAGCGCCCGGTTCGCCGTAGAGGCATCGTGCCCGCTCGCAATGGAACTGCTGGCTTGCCGGTCGATGCGCGCAAGAATATACAGGCCCCATACGTCGTTGGTCTGGCGCTGTGCGAACACCACCGTCTGCAGCGCGGCAGGCTGAAACAGTGTCAGTCCGAAGGCACGGACCGGCGACACATTTTCCTCGGCCAGCGCCATCCGCTGCGGACTGCGCTCCAGCACCCGCATCCGGTACACCAGGGGGCCGGAGCGGCTGTCGCGCACCCAGAAGTACAAGGTTCGACCGGCTTGTAGTTCCGACGGGCGGAAATCACCCCGCCGTTCGCCGCCCTCGGCGGGTCCGGCCAGCGCTGCGGCATCCAGGAACAAGGGACGCCATTTCTTGTCGGTCGTGGACCAGTAGCGCACGGTGCTCAGGGTGGAAACCGCCGCTGCACGTGCCAACAGCGTCTCGGGACCGCCGGCGACGCGGGCCAGCCCTGCGAGCGCGACGACAACCCGGGAGCGGGACGCGGCAGGCCATCCGGTGCACGAGGACGGCCGCCACCCGCCCGCATCGAGCTCCTCAGCGCGCAGGATCGCCATCGCGGGTTGCGCGCCCAGCGACGCGTAGGCCGGTACCGGCGGTGTCCCGCACGGCGGCGTTGGCAACGGGGTTGCCACGGCGAAACCGGCGGCAATCGCCAGTGGCGCGCAGCGGGCGGCTGCCTTCAGGCAATACGAACCGCGAGGACGCGCAATGTTCATCTGGGCTTGCCTCCCAGCAGCTGCTCGGTCAGGAACTTGACGACGTAATTCGATGCGGCTCCGACGCTGAAATACCTCAGCGCGACGTAGCGGCGCATCAAGGAGCGAAAGATCCCAAAACCTACATCCGAGATCGCCGGGGTAAGTCGTTTGTTCGCCGGCACCCTTCGACGTTCAGGTCCTCGATAACCACCGCCTGGTTCTCGCGGCAGAGCCGAGTCATGAGCTTGTGCATGAAATCCGCTCTGACGTGCGCGATGCGCGGGCAGCCTTGCCAAGGATACAGCTGTCTTCATCTATTGACGACGACGGCGAAAACGATTCCTCGCTCGCCCGCCTGCAGTGGTCGAACGTGACGCCTCGTTGCGGGTCGACAGGCCTTGTATAGCGGACGGGAAGCTATAGTGCCTTCTCCCGCTCACAAGATAAAGTTGAAGTTTCTTATCGTGTGCATTACGGATCGTGCATGGATCGGTGTTAACGCAGCAGCCGTGCCTTGTCACCCTTGATGGACATACCGTTCCCAAGTTCATTACTATGCTATGCCAAGTATCGTCAACTTGATGTAATCGATAACCAGAAAGTACGTTCTGGAAATACCATCCTTGCACTAATCGCTCAACGCCTTTAACCACGCGGGTTTCGACACCCGATCATCACTGCGGATTCGCTACAACCCGGCTCCCCTCTACATCCCTTACGCGGTATCGGCTAGAGTTCCACCTGTAATGCAGGTCCTATTGGAGAAGACATGCGAGACAACCTGATTCCCGTCATCGTGGGCCGGAAATGGCAAATTGCTACGGGGTACCATGCCGTTGAACTTCGAACAACGTCCAAATCGGCGCTTCCGACGTATAACAATGGGTCGTGCGTCACTCTCTGTCTGAATAGCGCTGGCGACAGGCAAAGAATTTATCCTTTGCTCGGTGTTTCGTCCCTGTCCGATGGTTACGTGGTAGGCGTGAGACAAGAAGGTGATGGCAGAACGGATAGTCAGCTAACCAAGTTTCCGTTGAATGAACGGGACGAAGTGTTTGTCGGCGCCCCCAAAAGCCCGCCGACAATTTTGGACGATCGTGCGCGATCTATCCTTTTTGCTGGCGGAATAGGCGCAGCATCGATCGTGGGAATCGCGAAGCGGCTTGCAACGGCGGGTCAAAGGTTCGAGGTGCACAACTTCGCCCGATCGGCCGACCGCGCAGTTCTTCGAGAAGAATTTGACGCGCTTCGAAGTCACGGTGAGGTCTATCACCATTTCGGCCTGTCCGATGATCTATTCGCGCAGAAGAGTTCTCACGCAATGAGTCCAACTCATGCCAACACACAGATTTACTGCAGCGGCCCCCCTGCTTTCATGGATCTCATTGAGTGCCAAGCCCGCGAATGGGTGTATGCAGCGAACGTTCATAAAATCGCCCTTGGCGACCAAAAGGCACGGTCAGCGGCAGTGCAACGGCATGGTAACTGAGGCGCGCTTTCCGCAGTTGATGCACAATCTCGTCGATCTCGCCCGCTCACGCCTATCTGGGGCTTTGGAATACTCGTGAGCCACTTGGACAGTTCTAGAACCGCGAATTGACGTCATGCGCATCTGACCGGTGGCGACGGTGAACCGACAATTTGGAATGACGGCCTTCTAAGGCGCGCGAACGGCAACTATTGGCCGGGAGTACGCGTTCACCCGCTCGCCGGAAAGCTGCCATTGAAGACTCCAACGGCAGCTCCGTGGAGCGTCCACGGAACTGGTGCTCTCGGCCAGGAGGAGCCACTCGACCAATGCTCGCGACCGTCCGTTCATAGGAGGACAAGGGGCGCACATCGCGGACGCAATTGCCTGTCTCGCCACAATGTCATATACGTCAGGGTTCACGGTATTGGTCGATGGTGGTGGCGTGGCAGGATGAATTCTGGAACTCCCATGTAGCCTTGTACAGGTGGCCGAGCGGCACTAACCTGACCAGCATGCGTCGGCTCGGATCGCGTCGGTCCGATGTCGGGGTGCGATAGCGTGAACCCGGATATAGGTGTGACATGGAACAAGACGAATTCAGCGCCTTTGAGCGTCAGGGCTGGGAAACAGTCGCACAGCCGTACCACTCCTATTTTGGCGAACTGACGACGCAGTCCAATGATGCGTTGCTCGATGCGCTTGAGGTACGTGCCGGCGTGCAGTTCCTTGATGTCGCGTCAGGACCCGGCTATCTCGCGGCAGCAGCGGCGCGTCGTGGCGCCGATGCAGTTGGCGTCGATTTCGCCGACGCGATGGTCCAGCAAGCAAGACGCATTTTTCCCGACCTCGCATTCCGTCCCGGGAGCGCCGAAGATCTGCCTTTTCCGGATATGAGTTTTGACGCGGTTGGTATCAGCTTCGGAATGCTGCATTTCGCTCGTCCCGAGGCCGCGCTCGCCGAAGCGTTTCGGGTGCTGCGCCCGGGCGGCAGAGTCGCGTTTACAGTTTGGGCGGCGCCGGACCAGACCGTTGGATTCGGGATGGTGCTCAAGGCCATTGAGAAGCACGGTCGCATGGATGTCCAAGTGCCTCCTGGGCCTCCGTTCTTCCGCTTCAGCGACTCGCACGAATCGGAGCGTGCGCTGCTTGATGCGGGCTTCGTTGAGCCTCGCACTACGGAAGTCGGTCAAACGCTGCGTATCCGCGCGCCCGAAACGCCTTTCGACGTCCTGATGCGTGGCGGTGTCCGCGTCGCGGCGATTTTGAAGGCGCAATCACCGGAGGCGCTGGCTTCGATCCAGAAAGCTGTCTCCGACGATGCGGCATCGTATACGGAGAACGGTGAGGTGCAAGTCCCGATGCCGTGTGTACTTGCGTTTGCGAGAAAGCCCTGAATAGTCGTCGGCAGTAGACTCCGAGGCGACCAGGAAGCGGGGAACTCCGGTTGCGTCAGACGCCGGCGGCGTGGGGCGGAAGGCCGCTTTAGAGCGTGGTAGTGACACTCGCCGAAAGGACCTCAGAGGCAGGAACGGGTCGACAGTACGTTGAAGTCGGTAGCGGTCGTTCGACTCCCGCCGTTCGCGAACGACCTTTGAGCGCCAATTAGCGGGCATATCAGCTTCAACGCACGAACGTCGGCTTTGGCCGAAATGCAGACCATCTCTCCCAAAGGACGCTGTCGGGCGACAGCCCGGGGGCCACAAGCGGGTGAACCGGGGCTACGCACAGGGCTGCGCCTCACCCCCGCCCGGTTCGCCAGGGCACGACCACCTGCTATCGCGTCAGCGGTTTCGTTCAATCCGCGTATCACGGCAACCTTCACAGCCGGCCCTACTGTCGCGCATGCGTGGAGGAATCAATAACGCGGCCAGATCTGATCGGACGACCCGTTCTTGGGTGCCTACCTCAGTCGCTCCGATATGCAGCGACGCCGCGATCAGTCGCAAATGCCTTTGGCGATCCTCGTCTGCACCGTCCTTACCTGATCCGCGCCTGTCGCCCCTCTTCGCTCCAGGCGGCGGCCGCGCAAGCCTTAACTGCACCGCCGTGCAGTAGAGTTCGAAGCCGACGTGCGGAAACGGATAGCAGCGGACAACCTTCCTGTACTGCAGCAATCATGTCGAATCAATCTGCCGAAACGCACTAGATTGCCAAGACAGTCCCTTACCACAATGCGACGCAGTCCAGCCTGAAGCGATTCAGGCTGCGCCCCTTTCCTCCCTGAACAGATAAAGCGCCTCCTGAGCGGCCCGATCAGAAAACGAAAACAGCACGCTGTCCTCGTCTGCCTCGTGCTGCACGCGATGCCACGACGGGACCACGAAAATGTCTCGCTTGCTCCACTCCACGACAAAGTCGTTTCCAATCACGCTGCGGCCACGCCCTTCGATAGGCACAAAGACTGTAGCGTCGGTGGAACGGTACGGCGCCGTCGAAAATCCCGTAGGCAGCAATTGCATGAACGTAGCCATTGTCGCCATCGCATACTTCCCATTGTTTGGGTTGATGTACCTCATTTTCAGCCCATGACACGGGTCCCAGGCGTTCGCGCGGCGCATTTGTTCCAGCGCTTCACGTGTCCTTGCATACGGATAGTTGAAAATCGGCGAAGTACCACCGCCCGGGTGATAATCTACCGGAAGCAGGTTGGCTCCGTAGCGAACGTCACTGTCGCCTATGGGGCGCGTAATCGGTTGCTCGTCCTCGCCAAGATGCTCGGCGAATGAGGCGTCCATGAACTGCACCATGGGTATGTCCAGACCGTCCAGCCAGAAGATAGGCTTGTCGCTTTCGTTGCCATGATCGTGCCACGCCATCGGTGGCGTGATAATGAAGTCTCCTTCATTCATCGTGGTACGCTCGCCATTCACCGATGTGTGGGCGCCCCCACCTTCCATCACGAAACGCAGAGCTGTTTGCGCGTGACGGTGCGCGGGTGCAACCTCGCCGGGAAGGACCAGTTGCACGCCCGCATACAGATCAGTTGTGATCTTCGATTCACCGCGCAAGCCGGGATTCTCCAGGACGAGCACGCGCCGCTCGGCTTCCTTGGCCGTAATCATGCCGCCCGCCTCCATCATGGCCGCGCGCACATCTGAGAAGTGCCACTGTGCCGGCACGCATTTACTGCGCGGCTCAGGAGTGATCAGGTCATTGAGCGAGATCCAAAGCGGCGCGAGATTCTTCCGACCGATCCGTTCGTAAAAGGCCTCACGTTCGGGAGTCTCCATCACGCCCACTCTGCTAGTGCTATCGGACATCATGTTCTCCATTCTCTACGGGCTCATTCCCGCGTTTGCCAAATATCCGAGCTGGAGCCGTTTCCTCCAACGCTATGACCGCGATCGCTCCGGCGCAGATTGTCCAGAGTGGCATGGTTACCGCATGCTCAATGCCGAAATGCTTGGCCAGATAACCCGCATAAGCAGGCGCCACGCCACCGCCGAAGACTTCACCAATACCGATAATCATGCCGGATGCAGTAGACATCAGTTGCACCGGTACGGCCTCCGCGGCGACCGGTCCGACAGTCAGCGTGATCAGGCTATAAAGACAGCCCATCGCAACCATCAGGCAAACGAACAAAGGAACGGGTGCTGCACCCGTTCGCAGGAAAATCCACAGTGACAGAAATACGCCCGTCGCTGAAAGCAGCATAACGGGCTTGCGACCAACGCGGTCTGAAAGCGCCGGCAGCACGAGCGCACCAATCGCACCGCCAAAGCCGAGTGACGAAAGAATGAAGCCCATCTGCTGCATGTCGAGATGCAAATAGTCGACGAGATAGTTCGGAAACAGCGCCGCAATGACAATCTGACATGCTAGCCAGCACAGCATGCATATGATTCCAAGCGGTACATTGCGATAACGAAATACCTCATACCAGCGATGTTGGGCTGTATCGTGCGTAGTAGTGTGTTTCGCGATTTCAGTCGGCGACGGCCGGCGCAATATGCGTTGCGCGAGAAACGCCACGACGAGACCTGGGAATGCCACCAGCAGGAAAATCCACGGCCAGTTCATTACCTTGAGAAGTTGTGTCACTACGATCGGAGTGAGACCAAGCCCGAGCAGCGCCGGCATCATTTGCTGAATGCCGACATTGCGTCCGTGCCGGCTCGGCGGCGACGCATCCATGGTAGCGATGATGCTCGCAGGCGTGAAAGCGCCCTCTGCTACCCCCATGAAGGCACGGATGGCGATCAGGCTGCCGACTCCAGTCGCGAGTCCACCGAGCCCCGCCAGCAACGAAAATCCGATCATTGCCGGCACGATGACTCTCTTGAAGCCAATCCTGTCTGAGAGGTTGCCCGTCAAGAGCGCCGACAAGCCCCATGCGAGCGCCAACGCTCCGGTGATATGCCCGAGATCCTGATAATCGAGCTTCAGGTCGCGCATCAGTACCGGCATCAACGGCACGATCAGGAAGCGATCTATGCCGACCAGCCCCATACCAAGGGCCATCAGTGTGACGGCCTTCCATTCGTAGCTCTTTGACGGCTCGACGTGCGATGAGGCAGCCGTTGAGGGCGCCAGCGGAGGGTTGACGTTCATTCGAAGTCCTTTTGGTTGGACGGAATCGCTCGATCGAACGCAGGCAGTGCCAGCGCTGCATTCGAAATTCGCTGCAGGGTTGGAAAGGGAGTCATGTCCAGATCGAAATTACGGGCGTTGATAACCTGAGGAACGAGGCAAATGTCCGCCATGGTGACGTTGTCGCCATGGCAAAACCGCCCCGTTTCGGGGCTACGCGCAAGCATTGCCTCGATGGCGCCAAAGCCATCCGCTATCCATAGGTTGTACCAATTCCTGACAGCGTCTTCTGGCTGAAGGAGCGTCTTGCGCAGATAGTTGAGAACGCGCAGATTGTCGATGGGATGAATATCACAAGCGACAATCTGTGCCAGTCCACGAACGCGTGCGCGCGCGGCCGGAGCGGCAGGTAGCAACGGCGGATCTGGCCGCGTCTCGTCAAGGTAATCAAGAATGGATAACGACTGGACCAGTATCTGTCCGTCGATTTCCAGCGTCGGTACGAGCCCCTGATGATTCAGTTCCAAATAGTGCGGTTCCCTCTGCTCGCCGCGCCGCAGGTGATGAAACGCATCCTCGTACGCGATCCTCTTGAGATTGAGCGCTATCCGAACGCGAAACGACGCAGATGACCGGAAATAGCCATGGAGTATGGTCGGCGCATTCATTAGATCGAAGCCTTGAGATGCCGCACTCCGTCGAGCTGTGCACGGCGCAAGCCGTCAGCTACAACTGCATCGACCCGTTTAGGTATCCAGGCATTGACAGGATCGCTGGCTGCCCGATCGACGTAAGTCGACAACCACGTGATGAACTCAGAGAGACGGAAAAACCCACATAAAAGTGTCGCAAAGCGGTTCGCGAAGTTGGACGCGTCGGTGCAATAGGCATGAACGAATGCACCCGACATCAGAGGTTTTTCGATCATCTTTGCCTCCTGTTCACATTTTCAATGTGATCAACTATCGTAGCCAACGTAATCACTGTCCAACGATAAAAATCGACTACATGATCTCGACAAATAATCACCAACCCCCTCCTTCAACGTGCATTCTTAATGCATACATTCGCATATCAAACTATTCCTAGATAATCTATTTGATACAGAGAATCCAAATTATCCTATCTGGTTTAGAATTTGCAGAGAAACCGAACCGGCGACGAGTGGGTCGTCGCAGTCGGGCCGCTCCGGAGATTCGGCGGACACGCGACTGGCGCGCTTCGAGCAATCAAAGCCAAGGCCGTTGCACGCCACGCAACGGCCTGTTCGCGATTACCGCTCTATCGCATACACACTGAGCCCATTGTCGACTGACGAGACGCCAGGCACGCTCTTAGCGATCTCGCCAGCGCGATCCACCTGATCACTCTTCGGCACGGAACCAGACAACGTAACAATGCCGCTTTTTGCGTAGACGAACAGCTGTGTCATGTCGATCCCCTTTGCCCTCGCCATGGCGGTACGCACATTCCTGGCGAGCTTGCGGTTAGCCGCCTTGGCGGCCTTTGCGCTCGGTGCGCTGCCCGCATCCGCCGACGCTACCACTGCACTGCTATTGCCGTCCTGCGCGGACGCTGAAAATGGTGCGATGGTGGTTGCCAATGCGACCAACAATCCAATCTGTACCCCTACTCTCATTTTGTTTCTCTCTATGTTTGACATGTTAGAGACCGATTTGAATTGACCCGGCAGCTTGCGAGTCAGGGCTGGCATATCCCGTGAGGAAGGCACCGTCACTGCAGCGCCTCCCCCGATACAGATCGCCAGTCGTCGAGCGGCCGTTTTGGCGTCCTTCAGCCTTAGAACGAATGCCGCACGCCAATCTGCACACCGGTCTGACTGCTATCGGTGGACGACGTCTTATATGCAGCAGACGTACCGTTGTACGAGTCGAAGTTAAGTGCCGAGTGGCGCGAGTAGCCCACTACCAGATACAGATCTGTCCGTTTTGATAACAGATAGTCGCCGATGGCCATAACCTGCTGCGGGCTGGCCGGCATCGTCACCTCGCCATCGATTCCGGTTGCTGTGCGAACGCGATCGTAGTAGTACGCAATGGTCAGTATCTTGTCGACCGCGAACAGGTAGCGTGCAGCCACCCAGAAGTAATCGTCGCGAGCGGCATACCCGGCGAGCGGATCGTTCTTTCCGTAGCGATACCCTCCCATGAGTTTGAGCGCGGCGGTCGAATAGGTTACGCCGATAGCCGCTTTTTCGAACCGCGCATAGCTGCTGCCAACACCCTCCGCACGATGGAGGTTGTCATAGCCCAGACTGACGGAGACCGTGCCGTTATCGTATGAGGCAGCACCGCCGTAACCCGAACCATTCGAGAACTGCCCTGCAAGATTGCTAAAGGAATAGTGTCCAATCAGCGTCACCGGCCCGAAAGCATTCTTGTATTTGACGACGTTGCTCTCCCAAAGATTAGAACCGACCTCCGCAACGACAGGTTCGTATGTACCCGAGAGATCCGTCGGCGACGACGGGTAGAGTGCATCCACGAGGGACGTGTACTGTCGACCAAAACGGAGCGTGCCAGCGTTCGGGGATGTCAGACCGACCCACGCGCTACGACCGAAAAACTCCTGCATCAGGTGGCCGTTGGGAATCAAAAAGCCATCCTCCAACTGGAACTCCGCCTTTAGCCCGCCTCCGAGATCCTCCCTGCCCGTGAGGCCCCAGCGCGAGCCGCCGGAGCGAGCGCCGTCCGCCATTGCCCAGCGGTCTCCCGTCGCCGCAGGCTGGTTGGTGCTGGTCGGCCAATGATTGGTGAATTCGATTGCGGTGTCGAGAATGCCGTAGAGCGTTACACTAGGTTCAGCATGCCCACAAACCGCAAACGACCCGGCTACCAGGCCAGCAAACATCTGCCTCTTCATCAAACGTCTCCTCCATCTAAAATTGCCAACTCGAAACCTGTCGTGTCCGCGCTCATTCGTGTTTTTTTGGCGGGCACTCCTTTCGTCGCCTGAACGTTGCAGGCAACCCTGCTTCTCAATCGAAGGAAATCAGCGAAACGCGATTCCTGTTGCTCATCGGTCGAAAAGCGATCGTTCTTATATTTTTATTAGTAGCAGTCCTATTTTTATGATCGACTTTCCGTGCCGCACATTCGGTGATAGTCCTGTGTTCTGGATCAGGATAAGAACGCCGACCTGCAATCCAGACGTACATCGCTATTCTATTTTTGGCGCACAAGAATCCTCCCGGGCATTGTTCGATGCCGGTACGTCAGGACTTTGGAATTGAGAGCGCTAAAGGTTCAAGCAAGAACCAGTACGTCAAACATGGGAAGGTTTCCGATCGCCGTCTTCAGACTTGCGTTTTGCAATACTGCAAACTATCGGGGCAGCCGTGATCGCTGTCTAACGATTAAAAATAACCACGAGATCTCGATAACTAATCACCCACATTCCGGTTCCGGGGGAAATGGCCGGTGTGGACTATTGGCTTGGTGACAGGAAGCGCATCTGGCCGGCGATCCGTGCTGCGGTCTCACGAAAGTTCGCGACTGCCGGGTTGTCCGAACTGGAATTCCATGCCGCGATCAACTCATAAGGCGTCAGCAGGTCGTCGATCGGTATGTAGACGACGCCGAGTTGATGAACTCGCGCTACCCACTGAGGTACCAACGTAACGCCAAGGCCCGCGCTAACAAGCGCAAGGAGAGTATGAAGCTGTTCGGCCTCTTGAACGATTCGAGGTGCAAACCCAGCGGATGCGCAACATGTGACGATGATTTCAAGAAGCCGGCTGTTCATTCTCCGGGGGAACAGAACAAACGACTCGTCGGCGAGTTCGACGATGGACAGCGTCGGCCGTACGGCAAGCGGATGCCCCTCCGGGATAGCCGCCACTAAAGGAGCCTCCGCGAGCGCGACAGACTTAAGCGCGTGACCAGGGGACGGCGAAGGCATGATTCCAATATCGATGACTGAAGTTCGAAGCGCCTCAATTTGTGCGCTTCGATCGAGCGGATGCAGCGTCAACTCGACCTGCGGCCACCTCTGGCGGAAGTCGCGCAGTATCGGCGGCAGCATGGACCACAGTACGTTGTCGACGAAACCAACCGCAAGCCGCCCGACCGTACCATCCGCCGACGCTCGGGCGCGGCGCATGGCCTCATCTGCCCGACGAAGAAGGTCACGCGCCTCAGGCAAAAATATCTCGCCGGAAACAGTGAGTCGAACGTTGTGGCGCGAGCGCTCCAGCAGCGAAAATCCGAGCTCTTCTTCGAGCAACTTCAACTGATGGCTCACCGCTGACTGCACCACGTGCATACGCTGTGCAGCCCGGCCGAAATGGAGTTCCTCAGCGACTGCCGTGAAGTACCGAAGTCTACGCAGGTCCATGATGAGAGAGCCACATAAGGTTGCGAAAGTCTCGTCGAAGTTCTGCACTATCGCGCGCTTTCTTCACGAGCTGAACCACAGCTAATCGGCAGAGATCCACCAAGCAATCTACGACCGCTGCGTTTCCGTAGAGCGGCCAGGATGCATCATTGGGTTGCGTCGAGCACGACTTTGCCGTGTGCATGACGGGTCAAGCTCTTTTTCAGAGCATCGGCGGCGTGCGACAGTGGAAAGATGGTCTCGACTTCAACGCTAAGCTCGCCGGAATCGAAGTACGCAGCGATTGCAGTCAACTGTTTGCCATCGGATCGGGTTGCGAAATGCCTCGCCACCACACCTGCTAGCCTCGCGCGTTCGGCGTCCGGTGGACTGACCGGTGACACCAAGGTACCGCCCGCCTTTAACAGCGACCATGAACGATCCTGTGTTTCACCGCCAACCAGATCCAGGACGATGTCCACAGACGACACGATCTGTTCGAAGGACTCGGTCTGATAGTCGATGACCTGCGTCGCGCCAAGCTGTCTAACGTAGTCAAGATTGCCGGATGACGCCGTTCCGATTACGCTGGCGCCAGCGATTCTCGCGAACTGCACTGCCATACTGCCAACACCACCCGCTGCACCGTGGATCAGCACGCGCTGACCCGGTTTGACGCCAGCGTGCTCATGCAACGCCTGCCACGCGGTCAATGCTGCCGCAGGCACACCTGCCGCTTCAAGCGGGGAGAGTTTATTCGGAACTAAAGCCAGACGTTCCGTTGACGCGATCACCTTCGTGGCGTACCCACCGACGATCCCGATGTAACCGAAGACGTGGTCACCCACGGCGAAGCCCCTGACCCCGGCGCCCAGTGCCGAAACTTTTCCCGAAACGTCAACGCCAGGCGTGTAAGGCAGTGACAGCGGCAGGAATGCTTTCATCCTGCCTTCCAGAATTTTCCAGTCGACCGGGTTAACGCCGCTCCCGGCAACGTCGATCAATACTTCACCCTCTCCCGGTACCGGGTCAGCGATATCTTCCAGCGTCAGCACTTCGGGGCCGCCGTAGGCGTAGGCACGTATAGCTTTCACGGGTAACTCCTGATTAAACGACTGTACATATGAAGCCGATTTGATTTGTCAGATCACCGAAAGCAGACCGCCATCAACAAGCAAGGCGATGCCGGTGACATAGCTCGACATGTCCGAACCGAGCCACGCAACAGCGTCGCCTATTTCGGACGGCTTCCCGAGGCGGCGCAATGGCGTGCGTTGCCGAAAGCCTTCCGAGGCTGCGGCGATGCCGGGATTCGTGCGCAGCAAATGCGTATCGATCGTGCCGGGGCAGACCGCGTTGACGCGGATGCCGTCGGGGCCGAGCGCGTCTGCGAGCGCCTTGGCCATCAGTACAACACCACCTTTGCTGGTCGAGTAAGCGACGGTCATTCCGGCGCCCGCGATGCCACCCATGCTCGCCATCAGCACGATGCTGCCAGGCTTGCCACGCGCCTTCATCTGGCGTGCCGCGGCTTGCGCACCGAAAAGCACGCCGTCGAGATTGACCGCCATCAGTCGCCGGTAGTCGCTTTCGGCGACGCCGGGACCGTCCTCACGCAACGTGATGCCGGCGTTGCAAACCATTACGTCGACGCCGCCAAACTCCGCCGCCGCATCGACCAGCGCGTCGACTTCCGCGTGCCGCGTCACGTCGGTGCGTTGAAAACGCGTGAGCACACCTAGCGCTTCGATCTCGGCAGTCGTCTGCGTACCGCCCTCGTGCGGGGTTTCGGTGACGTCGGAGACGATCACTGCCTTTGCTCCGTGCCGCGCCGCGCTAATCGCAATGGCCCGGCCGATGCCGCTGGCCGCGCCAGTGACCAGAACGACCTTGTCCTCAAGAATATCGCTCATTTTGGTATCCTTATAAATCAATCAACTTAAACGCATGTACTGGACCGACAGTCTAGTGGTGCGCGGCGGACGTCAAGGCGCTAGCGCGTGAGCGCAGCCGGCTTTTCATGCCTCTTTCGCGCCGGCAGGAAAAGCACCGAGTTGCTGCATCAGCGAGAAGAGATTGGCGACACCCCAATGTTCGGCAATCTTCCCGTTGCGCACACGCATCGCATCGACGGTTTCAAAATGGATCTTTCGGCCGGTGGGCGGCACACCGAGGAAGGTGCCTTCATGTGTGCCGTGGTACGTCTTGTAGGTCGTCACCAGATCTCCGTCGGCAACCTGCCAATGAATATCTGCGTGAAAATCAGGGAACGCGGCACGCAGTGCGTGGTAGAGGCCGCGTGCACCATCCTTGTCCGGGGTACAGTTTGGCTGCGGCGTATGGTCGATAAAATCGTCCGCGAATAATTCTTCGAATACGTCGAAGTTGCCGCCGCCTTGAACCTCTTCGGTATTGCGACGAACCACAGCCTTTGCTTCTTCGCTTGCATTGTTACGGGTCATGTCATGCTCCAGAACGGTTGAAAAATGCGAGTGTTTCAGATGAGTGTTTTAGATACAGAGATCAAGAACGCTACCCATCACAGTCTCCTTTGGGTAATGAAGCAGGCCGTCAAGGCGCCGCAGGAGCACAACAGGTTTCCAGCACGACTCAGGGCCGTCCACGGCCGTCCCGAACGTCGTTATTGCGCGGTACCTGCGACTGGCACATCGCGACGGCTATCGAAGCTGAATGCGCCTGCGCCATAGGCCACGACCTGGATCAGACCACCCGCCATCGCGACATTCTTGAGAAAGTGGAACATCTGGTTCTGGTCGCCAAGCGCATGGTGGAAGATCAGCGCGGTAATGATCGAATACACTGCCAGTAGCACGGCAACGAGTCGCGTACGGTAGCCGACTATCAGCAGAACGCTGCCAACCAGCTCAAGACCCATCGAGCCGAGATAGCCAAGCAGCGGCACGGGTAATCCTAGCGACCCGATGTAGCCGATGGTCGCTCCCGGCGCCGTGAGTTTGCTAAAGCCGCTCACGAGAAAAATGGCAGCGATGAGAATGCGGCCAATCAGCGGAAGGGTCTGATAAGAATTTGCAGAGGTTGAGTTCATGACGAGTTCCTTGAGTTTTAGAAAATGAGGCAAAGATTAAGTGGACTGCTTGTGTGACTATCGGATGCGGCCGCGAAAGCGAAGTTGCTCGCCAATTCGCGCGATCCGGGCTTCTCCCGCTTGTAGCGCGGCCTCCGACGTGTGAACCGAGTAGTAGCCGAGCACCAGGTCATGCGGGTGCTTTACTGCGGACGCGAAAATGAATTCGGCGTCTGCGTCTGCGACGAAGTCGAGAACGTCTTCCGACTCGCTGAAGACCGCGAGTTCGCTGCGCAGACTTTCGCCTGCGACACGAAGCGCGCCACGATGCACGTGCGTCCAGGCCACGGTATGCCCCACGGGAGGCGTATAGCGCCAACGTTCACCCACTGCGAGCCGTACATGCAGATAGTTGATCCCGTCAGGAGCCAATACCGGGCTGTGAGCGTCCCTGTAGCTGCCGAGAATGACGCGCGCAGGACCCACATGCGGGATTGCCTGCGCGGGAAGATATTGGGTTTGCGGTTCCCCATTCTCGATTTCGCGCGGCAATGCCACCCACATCTGGTAACCGTGAAAGCGTTTGAGATCCGCGGGACTGGCGTCGTGCCAGATGCCGCTGCCCGAGTTCATCCATTCGATGCTGCCTGCGGACAACACGCCCGAAGCGCCCGTTGTGTCTTCGTAACGCAGGTTACCCGAGAGCAGGACCGTGATTGTCGCGATGCCCGAATGCGGGTGCATCGGAAACAGTGCGTCGCTCGACGGCGTGAAATCGAAGTAGTCAAGGAACACGAACGGCTTGATCAGTTCGCCTAGTTCGGCGGGACTAACGATGCGCGTGACCGGCCCATGGCGGCGCCCTTGCGTGCGCGCCACGACGGTACGCGAAAGACTGGCTGGCTGGACAACGGGAGGGTCTGCTTCGAGTAGATCAGTGGCGGGCGCCATGACGATTTCCTTGTGGAGATGACATGGCTGAAGGTTAGAGGTTGGCGAACCCCAGCGGAAGCCTATATATTTGCATGAAATCCATGCCATAAAGCGATAGATCTCTGGGACAGATAGGGCCGCGCAGCAGGTCTGGTAATTTTCGATTCCATGTTTGTCGACTGCGCAGACGAGGAAAACCGCTCATTCGGTCGGCACTTCGACCCGCTCGACTGCGATGGGGATCTCTCGTCAAGCTTCATCGACTGGTTTGCGCCAGTGATATTCAGTCAGCGTGTGGATTGATAAGCCTGACGTGACCGCCAGGCTCGAGCAACTGAAACGCCCTTCCGCTTGGTCAGGTCGACCGCGATCGTTATTCTTCGTTTGAGGTTTGCTTGAGTCGACTGAGGAACCAACGACCCGCAGGACCCGGCGGTGTATCTTTACGACAGATTGCGAACATGGCGATCGGCGGCGTTTGAGGCTGAAAGCTTTCGATTCGCAGCGGTACAAGATCTCCTGAAATAAGATCGGCGCGTACCATCGCCGCTGGCATATGCCCCCATCCAAAGCCAGCTCGCAAAAACGCGTGCTTCGCGCCCAGATCCGCTAATCGCCAGATCTGCGGCGAGAACACACCGAAGGACTTGCCATCAGTCAGCGGCGTGCGATCAGTCAATACAAGCTGCACATGTTCTTCCAGCTCGCGAGAGCGGATCACTCTGTCAAGCGATGCCAAGGGATGCTTTGGAGCGGTGACGGTGACCATTGGCACATCAAGCAGTTTCTCGGCATCGATCGTTTCGGGCACGGCCGGCATAGAACCGCTAATGCCGAGCCTACACACCCGCTCCAGCACTCCTTGCACGACCCCACCCAGGGCCTCGACATATAAACGCAATGGAGTGTGAGGAAACGCGTCACGAAATTCTCCAACCGCCACTGTGAGTGACTCCATCGGATACATGACGTCCACCACGACAGAAAGCTCTGCTTCCAGTCCTTCGGCCATTGCTCGCGCCGTCGACTTGAAGCCATCCATGCCGCCGACGACTAGACGGGCCTGCGAAAGCAACGCAGCACCTTGCTCCGTCAATCGCGGATAGCGACCGCTCCGGTCGAACAATGGCACATTGATCTGCGCTTCAAGGTTGGCGAGCGTCTTGCTCACGACGGACTGTGCTCTGCGAAGCCTGCGTCCGGCCGCGGAGAAGCTTCCTTCGTCCGCGGCAGCAATAAAGGTGCGCAGTTGATCCATGGACACGCCGTCGAGCATATATCTATTTCCCGAATCGATTCTGTCGAGAAATATAGTCTTCCTGGCTAGATGTCAAGCGCCAAACCTTCAGTCAGGCAATCACCTACCCGCCAGGCGCATCTGGCACCCGCCCGTCAACGATGCGCCGGTGGGGTGATCCACAGCTTGCCGCCAGCCAAATTCAATGCGTTCCACAATCGCGGTCCCGCAGAACTTCTTGTGCCGCAATCGCCGCATTGATCGCCCTCGGAAATCCGGCATAAGCGGCAATCTGCGTAATCACCTCGACAAGCTCCTCCCGCGTCCCGCCAACGTTGAGAAAGCCATGCATGTGAACCTTGAGTTGCGGCGTAGCGGAACCCATCGCTGCCAACGCCGCCACCGTAATCAATTCTCGCAGGACGAGATCGATACCGGTCCGCGAGTACACGTCGCCGAATGCGAATTCGATAACGAAGCGGCCGAGATCGGGTGCGATCTCGTTCAACGATTCGATCACTCGCTCACCAACCGCACCATCAATAGCCCTGAGTCCCGCCACGCCATCGTTGTAACGCGTTGCGCTCGGTGGCACCGACACGGGCGCAGCATCGACGCCCTTCTCGCGAAACACGTCGCTTGCTGCCCACACGCCGTTGACTGCCGCCGGAAAACCTGCATAGACGACAAGGTGAATCATCAGTTCCACGATTTCGCGCGGCGAACAGCCAACGTTCAGCGCCCCCGCAATATGGAAGCGCAGTTGCGGCTCGGCGCCCCCCATCGCCGCAAGTGCGGCAACAGTCACGAATTGGCGCTGCCGGAGATCGAGTGCAGGTCGCGAATAGATTTCCCCATACGCGAAGCTGATCGCCATCTGCGCCAGGTCTGGCGCAATGTCTTTCAGGGCCTCGCTGATCGAGGGGTGTTCCGTCTGTTCGATGGCCATCAAGTATTGGCGGCCAAGCGTCAAAGTCGATTGAGCGTCCTGCATCAGTTCCTCGCGAAGTTATGTCACGTGGTTGCGGCTAGTTGAGTGAACAATAACGACGTCAGCGGTGATGCGCCAATTCCTTTGACGTGATACCTTTTGGGTATCACGAGGCAATGCGAGACTTCCCACATGCAGACAATCATCGAACTCTGGCAACTGCGATACTTCGTTGCCGCGGCCGAAGAACTGAGCTTTCGGCGCGCGGCAGAGCGTCTGTTCATTACACAACCACCCTTGACGAGACAGATTCAGGCGCTCGAAGAAATCATCGGCACAAGACTGTTCGAGCGCGATCGCGGCGGCGTAACGCTGACCTCCGAAGGCACGTACTTACTGGCCGAAGCTCGCGATCTTCTCTCGGTAGCCGACGCTACGTTCGAGCGAATCGCACAGCGCGCCGCGCGGAGCAGGACCGAACTTAGGCTTGGTATCACCACGGTGATTGATCCCGCCTTATTTGCGTGGCTCGAACCGGCGCTCAAGAAACGTGAACCGGCAATACGGGTGATTCAGAAGCGGCAGTACTCACAGGATTCGGTGCACGACCTCCGTTGCGGCTTACTCGACGCCGCACTGATCGGTTTGCCATCTGCAACTGACGGCCTTCGCGTCGAACAGCTGTTTGACGAACCCCTCGTAGCCGCATTGCCGCAAGGACATGCGTTACGAAAACGCAAACGCATTTCCCTTCTGGAACTGGCCGGCGACCCGCTGTTCTGGCCGCAACGACGAATCAATCCGAGTTATTACGATCATTTTGAGGGATTCTTCCGCAGACATGGCTTCAATCCGCGGCGCGTTGTGGAGCCGACTGATCACCATGTGCTCCTTAGCCTGATTGCCGAGGGTCAAGGCGTTGCACTGATTCCGGCGTCGCTGAAATCCATTACGCGTGACGGTGTGATCTATCGTGAGCTCCGTGAGCAGACAGACTTGCGGATCGAAGTGGCGATCGCATACATGCCGAACGCGCACAATGCGCCGCTGCAGCAACTGATAGATGCCCTGCGATCGCACTATTGCGCAGGCATCGATGCAAAATTGAATGTGTGAACGCCGCGCTGCAACGGGCTGGCAGCCCCTCCTAAGAGAGGCGTGGTGATTAGAATTCGTGATCACGCTGTCAGTATTCATCGTTGGACGCGGACGCACCGCATAACCATACTTCGTATCACTTGCCACGAGGCACAGTTACGACACTGGTCTCTGACAAGCTGAGGTTGTCATTGCGCTCGTGAGCCCGACCCACCAGATTCGGTGGCACGGCAGAGAGCCCGCTCTGCACCACGCTTTGCGATCGCGTCGGCCGCAAAGTGCTGGAGCTTGTCATCGGGGCGATCAGAGTCGCGGCACCCAAATAAACCTGCGCCTGCACTCACAAACATGCTGGCGGGGCTCATCGACCAGCGGCTTTCGAAAAAACAGGAGTTGCCTTTATGCGCACCGAGTTCACTTTACCCACGCCGACCGTGTTGATACAGGGCAATGATTCCGTTTTCCCGGTTCGGCGCATCTACTGCGTGGGCCGCAACTATGCTGCGCATGTTCGCGAGATGGGCTTCGACCCGCACCGCGAGCCGCCCTTTTTCTTCTGCAAGCCGGCAGATGCCATCGTCAACGTGCCGGCTGATACGACCGTCGAAGTTCCCTACCCGCAGCAGACTAGCGAGTACCACCACGAAGTCGAACTGGTCGCAGCGATCGGACGCGCCGGCAGTGACATTGCGGTAGAAGATGCGTTGGACTATGTCTTCGGATACGCGGTCGGTCTCGACATGACCCGGCGCGACCTGCAGCTTGCGCTGCGTGACAAGGGGCGGCCGTGGGAACTAGGCAAGGCATTCGACCAGTCGGCACCCATCGCACCGCTGCGCAGGGTCAGCGACGTCGGCCACATTGACCGTGGCGCTCTCTGGGTACAGGTCAACGGTGAGGATCGCCAGCGTACGGACCTCGCCAGACTCATCTGGTCGGTACCGGAAATCATCGCCAACCTGTCAACGTATTTCGAACTGCAGCCTGGTGATCTCATCTTCACCGGCACGCCCGAAGGCGTGGGGCCCGTCCACCGCGGGGACACCATGACGGGAGGCATCACGGGGCTGGGTGAGTTGAGCGTGAAGGTGCGTTGAATATGCCCGCAGAGGCAGAAATTCACATGCTTTCGCGAGCCACATGTCTGAAGCACGACGGCAGGTCGGCAAGTTCTTTTGAATCCCATCTTCACAATCGATAGGAGCTAGTCATGAATTACGCCACCCTGGCAGCGCCCGGCCGAGAAATGTCCACGGCGGACGCGCTGACATTGATGCACGTACCGGCAAAGTTCGATGTAACCAAATGGCCCCGGGAAGTCGAAGCGTTTCTCCACAAGACCACTAACGCTCATCACCGAGCCATGCTAAAGAACTACTTCCGCCATTTGCTGCTGGAAGTAGCGGGTTACTGGGATCAAATCATCGTCCCCGAACTCACGGTCGACGAACCCATGTACCGCGTCGGTGATCGGCGTCAGATGCATGTTCTGACGGGCAAGGCAGCCGTGGAAGGTTTCTATCGCGAAGCCGCCGAAACGCGCCAGAACGTGATGGGCGCTAGGACCATGAACATGGGTGTCGACGACTACGGCATCACCACCGAAGCCGTGTGGACGCACGTCGTGCCTGGGGTGTGCCTGCAGGACCATGGCATCAACGCCGACCCCGCGGCGCATTACCTGATGACGCACCACCTCTTCCAGATCTTCACGTATACAAACGAACCAAAACCAAAACTCATCGCGGAGCGTATCTACGACGACCCCGAGAGTTACACCTACGAAAAGCTTGCACCCACCGATGTCGTCACGCCGGAGATCGCTCGTGAACTTCTCGCCCCTTTCCTCGCTCGGGCCACTCTGGACTGATGCACCATCATGATGGGCTCCTGATCTCCGATCAAGCTGCTAGCAAAGTAGGGAAAGGGGGTTAGGTAGGCATGCGGCGCGAAGTCATACGTCAATGAGGCGCGGCGAATTCGTCGATCTTTGCAGCTGGAGATAGCGCGAACGATGCCCGCATATCTCGAGCCTCATCGGCCGGAGAGCGCCCGAAAAACCGCTTGAACTCACGACTGAACTGCGAGGGACTTTCGTAACCGACGCGCGCCGACGCGGACGCGGCAGTCAAGCCGTCGCGAATCATCAGCAAGCGCGCCTGATGCAGACGCGTCGATTTGATGTATTGAATCGGAGAGGTCAGTGTGACGGTTCTGAAGTTGACATGAAACGCGGGAACGCTCATCCCTGCCTCTTCCGCGAGACTACTCACATCTAAGGACTGCGCAAAGTCGGAGTGGATTCGCCGCAGTGCTTTCGCGACCCTGCCGAAACGGCCCTGATGCGCGAGCGCAGCTCTCATTGCTCCACCTCGTTCCCCGATCAACACCCGGTAGCAGATTTCCCTCACGATTGAAGGCCCCAGCACTTCGGCGTCCAGGGGCGAACTCAAGGCCTGGAGCAAGCGCAAGGTCGCTTCGGCCAGGTTTCCCTCGAGCGGCGTCGATACGATCCCTAGCGGAATGCCTTGCTGATGGCGTCCGGAACGATCGATCACCAGAATCAGGTCCGTCAGTTCGATCAGATCAAGGCGCAAACTCACGGCCAGCATCGGCTCGGCCTCGCTCGCTTCAGTTTCAGTCGAGAACGGCAGCGGCACGGACAGGATCAGATAGTGCTGGGCGTCATACACGTACACCTCTTCGCCCAGAAAACCTAACTTGCGCCCCTGACACACGATCACGATGCTCGGCTCGTACAAAACGGGGGTAAGTCCCAGCGGCCGGTTGGAGCGCATGAACCGCACACCCTCCAGCGCGGACTGCGTGTACCCCTCATTCGGCGCCAGACGCTGAAGCAGGTTCACCATTCTTGCAGAAACAGCGTTGCGGGCAGCCGTCACGAGGACTCCTCTTTCACTGGGTCTGGTGAAGGAATTCTACTGGATACGACCGCCTCGCAGCATCCACTTCAATAGGAATAGGCAAACCCGCGATTGTCGCGTGTATTCGCGCGCAGGTTCTCGGCTCATAAGATGGGTCATCGGCTGGACGGTGCAGCCGGAGCGCCCGGGAGACCCCGCCGCGATTGCCCTGCCGCTTCGTGCGCAGACTTCGTAGCGTCTCCCTCGAACAACCCTGTACAGATTATCGAAACGGAGAACGCAACATGACGACGCAATCCAACCAACCCAAAGTCATCCTCATCACCGGGGCAAGCAGCGGTATCGGTGAAGCGGTGGTCCGACTGCTTGCCGCCCAGGGGCACCATCTGGTGATCGGCGCGCGGCGCACGGAACGGCTCGCGACGCTGGCCGAAGAAATCCAGGCCAGCGGCGGCTCGGTTCGCTATCAGGCACTCGACGTCACATCAAGCACCAGCGTTGGCGCTTTCGCCCAGTTCGCACTGGACACCTTCGGCCGTATCGACGTGATCGTCAACAACGCCGGCGTAATGCCGTTGTCGCCCTTAAGCGCGATCAAAGTGAACGAATGGGATCGCATGATCGATGTGAACATCCGTGGCGTGCTGCACGGCATTGCGGCGGTCCTGCCGACCATGGAGCGCCAGGGGTTCGGCCAGATCATCAATATTTCCTCGATCGGCGGTCTGTCCGTCACACCGACAGCCGCCGTGTACTGCGCGACCAAGTTCGCCGTACGGGCCATCTCGGACGGCCTGCGGCAGGAAACCGACAAGGTGCGCGTGACCGTGATCTGCCCAGGCGTCGTGGAGTCGGAGCTGGCCGACTCGATCTCCGACGACACCGCGCGGGCAGCCATGCGCGACTTCCGCCGCATCGCCCTGACGTCGGACGCCATTGCGCGCTCGATCGCCTATGCAATCGAGCAGCCGGCAGATGTCGATGTCAGCGAAATCGTCGTACGTCCGACGGCGAGCCCTTTCTAACGATTCCCACCTCCAAGGAAAATTCACCATGACTTCACATGCATCCCCTGACCAGCCGTTCGCCGGCAAGGTCGCCATCGTCACCGGTGCAGCAAGCGGCATCGGCCTTGCCACCACGGAGCTACTCCAGGCGCAAGGCGCCAGCGTGATTGCTGTCGGGCGCGGCGCCAACGTCGAAGCGCTCGCCCGTCCGGGGATCGTCCCGCTCATTGCGGACGTCGCGCATGAGGAAAGTGCGGTGCGCGCCGTATCCACCGCGATGGAACGCTTCGGCAAGCTGGACATTCTGGTCAACAACGCCGCGATCATCATTAACAAGCCGGTCGTCGACATGACGCTCGACGACTGGAACGGCATTCAGGCGGTCAATTCAACCGGTGCGTTCCTGTTCTCGCGCGAGGCAATGCGCGCAATGATGCCGGCGAAGACTGGTGCAATCGTGAACGTGGGCTCATATGCGTGCTATCAGGCGTTTCCGCTTATCGCCGCCTATGCGGCATCTAAAGGTGCACTCGCCCAGTTGACGCGGGCTATGTCGCTCGAAGCTATCGATCACGGCATTCGTGTCAATGCGGTGGGGTCCGGCGATGCTGTGACGAACATCACGAACCACCTCCACGAGGATGGCCCAGCCTTCCTTGCCGAACACGGCAAGAATGCGCCCATCAAACGGGCGGCCGACCCGCGGGAGATTGCTGAAGTGATCGTCTTTCTGGCATCCGAGAAAGCTAGCTACATTGTCGGCGCGGTTGTGATGGCGGATGGCGGCATGAGCGTGGCGCTCAAGTAAGCACCTTGGCTGCATTCTTGTGAATCATTCCTCCCATTTAACTTTGCAATACTAATTTATCAACGAAACTATCGTGAACAATTCTGCGAAAATCTGGTTTGTCACCGGCGCATCGAAAGGCGTCGGCCAACGGCTCGTGCGGCATCTCATCGCGCGTGGTGATCGCGTCGCCGCGACCTCGCGAACCGTGGCGTCGCTAACCGAGGCAATCGGCCCGGCCTCCGGGCAGTTTCTTCCGCTGCAAGTGGATCTGACCAATGACCAGAGCGTGCGCTTGGCCATCGCGCAAACCATCAAGACTTTCGGCAAGATCGATGTGATCGTCAATAACGCCGGATACGCCCAACAGGGAACCGTCGAAGCCCTCTCGGACGAGGAGCTTCGGCAAAACTTCGACGTCAACCTGTTCGCGCCGCTGACCGTACTGCGACACGCACTCCCTCATCTGCGCAAGCAGCGCGGTGGACATGTCATCAACATCGCTTCGATCGTCGGTTACCAGGGCGGCTACGCCGGCTGGGGCAGCTATGTGGCGAGCAAGTTCGCGCTCGCCGGCCTGACCGAATCGCTCGCGGCCGAGGTGGCCGAGTTCGGCATCAAGGCGACGGTGGTATACCCCGGGCCGGTGCGCACGGAGTTCTTGTCGAGCGGCGCGCTGGCGGTGGCCAAACGCCAGATTGATGAATACACCGAAGCCAAGACGTCGCTCGATCTGCACCTGGGTACGCTGCATGGTCGTCAGGCCGGCGATCCGGAAAAGCTGGCCATGTTGATCATGCAGGCCGTGGATGTTGCCGAACCACCGTTGCACCTGTTCGCCGGCAAGATCGCCAACGAACTGGCAGCGCAAAAAGCCGCGGCGGTCCAACGCGACCTTGACGCGTGGAGAGGCTCATCCGAAGCAACGGACTTTGCCGAGTAACTTGAGAACCGAGCGGCGCCCATCGCTGGGCGCAGCTCGGTCTGAGAAATTCGATGTTCAAGGAAATGGCGAACAAAGAGGCCTGTCAGTGGCGTTGTCAGGTTGCTGGCCCGGTCACGTAAGATGGCGTGATGAAGAAATCGAAATTGCTCTATCACGGTCACCGTTTCCCAGCCGAGGTCATCAGTTGCGCTGTGCGCTGGTATTAATATGACTTCCGCTTTCAGTTGAGCTTGCGCGACATCGAGGAACTGCTCTTCGAGCGCGGGGTGACCGTGACATACGAGACAATCCGATGCTGGTGCGATAAGTTTGGCAAGGGCTTCGCTGACCAGCTCAAAGCTGCGCGATGCAAGCCGGGTAGCACATGGCACCTCGACGAGATGTTCGTCACGCTGCGTGGCGAACCGCACCTGCTGTGGCGTGCGGTCGACGAGCATGGCGCCGAACTCGACATCTTGCTACAAAAGCGGCGCGACAAAGCCCCGGCCAAACGTTTCTTCGAGCGTGTGCTGCGCTCGAACCCGGTACCGCGTAAGATCGTCACCGATCAGTTGCGCAGCTATCTATAAGGAGCTTCCGTTTCTTGCAAGCTGGGTTTAATACGGCATGCGTCGAATCCTGTGTTGTCAGCGCGTGCACGGAAGCATGAGGGCAGACGAGGCAGACTGCAAACCTATAAACGGCCTGTTTGGGCGCTGTGATTGCTGCGCCCGGGCCCGGATAGTAACCGCACAGCGGGACTCCATTCCGGCGACGGCGAATACAAGAACTGTAGCGCCTGATAGCTGCTCGAGTTCGCCCGCTGTCGGTCTGACCTGTCGCTATCCCTGCGTGATTCGTGCTGCGCCTGGAAGTCAATTCATGGTGGCATTGCACTTTCTGTTCTGTAGTTCATGCGTGCGCCGCCATTGCATTGCGGGCGGGCGCATGGGATGGATCGAAGCGTTCGTCCCTGGCCAATACGGCCCAGAGGATGCGAGCGTGCTTGTTGGCAACCGCGACCAGCGTCTTATAGTAGCCAATACGCGCATGCAGCTGGACGATCCAGCGCGAGAGCCGGTCATCGCGTCGGTGCGCTGTGAGAATGGCCGATCGGGCGCCCTGGAACAGGAGCGTGCGCAGATAGTCGCTGCCCTGTTTGGTGATCCGGCCGAGCCGCTGTTTGCCGCCGCTGCTGTTCTGTTTGGGAACGAGGCCGATCCAGGCGGCCATCTGCCGGCCGTTTCTGAACTGACGGGCGTTGACCACGGTCGCTACGACGGCAGATGCGGTGATTCGGCCCACGCCACATATGGCCATACAGCGCTGCGTCTGTGGATCGTGACTGGCGTGTTCGGTGATCTGCCGGTCTAGCCAACCGATTTGCTCATCCAGCGCCTGCCATTAGGCCCAGCCATGCATCAGCGCCTGACGGGCCGGACCGGCGAGTTCGTTATTGCCATCCTCAACACGGTCAACGAAATGGCTTCGGAACCGACCGATGCCTTGCGGCAGGAAGACGCCGAACTCGGCTAGCAGGCCTCGCAAGCGATTCACGAGCGCCGTGCGTTCCTCCACGAAACCGGTGCGCATGCGGTGAAGGACCAGCACGCTTTGCTGCGCGGCTGACTTGACCGGCACGAAACGCATGTGTGGGCGGCTGGCTGCCTCGCAGATCGCTTCAGCATCGAGGGCGTCATTTTTGACGCCAGCGCCACCTTTGCGGTAAGGCACCGCAAATTGCGGGGGAATCAGCCGCGCGTCGTGCCCGACACCGCGGAGCTTGCGCGCCCAATAGTGCGCAGCGCTGCACGCCTCCATCGCCACCAGACAGGGGGCAAGGTTGGCAAACCAGCTCATGAAATTCTCACGCGCAATGGCCTTCCGTACCACAACATGTTCACCAGCATCGACCGCGTGGATCTGCATGACATTTTTGGCAAGATCAACACCAACACGGGTAATCGCGTTCATGACTTTCCCCTTCCACAGATGAGCAACGGCTATCATGATGGCACCAGGAGGCGCAGGCGCCACAGGGACGGGAGCTCCTTACCAATTCCGGCGGCAAAAGCGGTGATCCCGGAACTTGCGAACGTGAAGCACGTGTTCGTCAAAGCGGCCGCCCGACTGAACAACCGCGCAGAGAACAGCCACCAACCAACGCGCGAACGCGAGCGTCGCATGCACGGCTTTCGCGACCCGAAACGCACACAGAAATTTCTCTCGTGCTTCGGGCCGATCAGGCAACACTTCGCGCTCAAGCGGCATCTGCTGCGCGCTTCACTCTATCGCAAACAGCTCGCGGCGCGATTCGTTGCCTGGTGCGAACTCACCAAAGTCACCCAAAATCCGTCCTACGCGTTCTGAGGGACGCTTTTTCCTGCCGTCTTTCCGCCTCAGTCTCGATAAGTTGACAGAGCCCTCTACAGGACTCGGTTAATGGCTCGCCTCGATCGGAGGGCGCGGAGGCTGGGTAATGGAAGTTTGAACCATCAGCGTCGGCGGCGGTGGAATGTCTTCTCCGCAAACACGGACGAGACGTTCGAGCGGCCACTTGAACGTGCCGTCGAAGGCCCGAATCTGGCCCAACCAGGAAGTACGGGGCACCGCTGCAAACTGCTGCGGCCGGCCTCGGCCAACTTCCGTGGTCGACCCACTTCGGCCCTTCGACCGCCGCTTACGAAGGTCCGCACATCGACAGGCAGCAGCCGATCGCCTGTGACCTAACATGTGTGGCTCACTGCACTCCGCCGCTTCGCACAGAGCCGGCAAAATCTGCGGCGCGAAATTGCGGTGGGCATGTCACCACCACGTCCATGGAAGTTTCAGATTCATTACGGGTATAGCGTTCGCGTAATGCAGACCATAAATAAGTTTTACTTTCCGATTTTCCGTCGCGCCGCCATTGTGTGAGCCAGACAGCCCGTCTATAGACACAATTCATGCGCTGCGCAGCCGTATCCATGGAAAACGTGGCTATCTCTTGAGATGACCATTTCTTAAGATTCCTTAAGAAATCGTTCGTTGATCGTCATCGTTCAGGAGCGGGGAGAAACTTCAGCACTCGGCCGATCCCTGGACCGACTGTCGGGCCAATAAACGGAAAGGAGACAGATCGATGGAAAAGCGCCTGATGACCTTGATGTTGCTCACTGCGGCCGCATTGGCCGGCTGCGGAGGTGGAGATAACGTCAGTGCACCGACACCGCCAAAGCTACTGACGAACATCGCCGTGCCCAATGCTTCGAGCCCACCATTCAGTTTCGACATCGGCTACGTCGAGGCCGGCAAGTACTTCCTTACCGATCGTAATAACAAAGCAGTCGATGTCGTGGACACCAAATCGAACACGTTGATCGCACAGATCCCGGGGCCATTCGTCGGTGCTGGCTCCACAACAAATGAGTCCGGTCCCGACGGAATTGTAGGCATTACCGGCACGAACACGATCTTTGTCGGCGACGTCGACTCAGTTAAGGTGATCGATACGGCTGCGCAAAAGACGGTCAACACAATCGCCATCAGCAATTCCGGATCGCGCGTCGATGAGGGCTGCTACGATCCTGACGATCATCTCGTGATGTATGCTAGTCCCGGAGACTCGCCGCCTTTCGTCACGTTCATTTCCACGCTGACACAAAAGGCGGTGGTAAAGCTTCCTTTCAACGGTTCGTCTGGGCTCGAAGCGTGCACATATGATCCTGCCTCGAAGAGCTTTTTGATCAACAATGACGGGACCTCTGGCAATCCGGATGGCGAGCTCGACGTTATCACCGCCAGTTCTATAGTGGCGGGCAGTCCTTCTGTCAGCAAATCGTTTCCACTAGGGAAATGCGGACCGACGGGCATCGTGCTTGGCCCGAATAACGACGTGCTCGTTGGATGCGATCCGCCGGCCGGCGACCCGCTCATCACGCTGATCCTCGATCGTGCGAGTGGCGCAATTCAAGCCAGCCTGCCATTTGGCGGGGTGGACCAGGTCAATTACGATCCGGCTTCCAACCGCTATTTCCTGCCGGCCCGGCATTACGTCACGAGCGGTACCGCTGCAGCTTCAGGATTTAGCCCGCAGATGGGCGTAATCGATGGCGCGTCACGGCAGCTGCTCTTTAAGATTCCGGTGGGTACAGGGGCGCATTCTGTCGCCATCGACAGCACACTTGGGCAAGTGTATGTGCCGTTCCAGCCCGGCGCGGCAGGATTCCCCAACGGCGGCATCTCGGTGTTCTCGACCCGCTAGTCTTCCGATATGGGTCATAGTCTGGCGGCCCGACTTGGATGACGATTGTCACAGACATCTTTCAACAATGGTTGGATCGGCGCTCCCACCAACGCTTCACGATCTGACGGGTTACGGGTCTGGAGCGCTGGTGGTGACCGTCCTTCATCGTAGCTGGAACGGTCGTTCGCAGGCGCATCCTACATGGCTCACTTTGGCCGGCCAGTGTCCCCTTACTGTCCGGCCGATCGTGGCTTAAGCCTCCGTCTGTTCTGCCATCTCGAGCGCATCGTCGACCTCGATGCCGAGATATCGCACTGTACTTTCCAATTTCGCGTGGCCGAGTAGCAGCTGTACCGCCCGCAAGTTTTTCGTGCGGCGGTACATTAGCGACGCTTTGGTTCGCCGCATGGCGTGCGTCCCGTATGCCGTATCGTCAAGCCCGATCGAACCTATCCAGCGATGCACCAGGCGGGCGTATTGACGCGTCGAAAGGTGCGGCGATCCGTGAATGCGACTCGGGAACAGAAAATCGGAAGGCGACAGTCTCGCTAACTTGATCCAGGCTTCCGTGCTATCTCGGGTTAGCTCGGTGATTTCGAACTGAACCGGCCATTGCGTCTTCTGCTGCATGACCATTGCCCGTGAAGCAACGCGCTGACCAAGGCAGATATCACGTACTCGCAGTTTGGTCAGATCGCATGCTCTCAACTTGCTGTCGATGGCCAGATTAAACATCGCAAGATCGCGGGTTCTTGCCGCCAGTTGCAGACGGATCCGGATCGCCCAGATCTCTTTCAGTTTCAGCGGTGGCTTCTGCCCCGTCAACTTGCCATTATTCCAGGGCACATGCGCCGCACTGAGAACGGTAGTTGCGTCCATGACAATCTCCTTTCAAGTGAAGGGAGTGCCAGTCTGCGCCGATCACCGGGACGATAACCGACCAGCTTCAAAAAATCCGGCAGCACCTGAGGTTCTGTGCCATCGCGAGTATGAACATAACGAATGCATTATCAGTGTTGATATTAGTTGGTAACGCTTGGCAAACTGGATTCGCCGCGTCAACGAGGTTTGGGGGCCCGTCACGGCAGGGGGGCCGCCGCCAAGGAAAAACACGGTTCAGAGTGTTTCACGTCCGTTAAAGGTGCCGGCGAAAGTCACGATTTCGGGTACAAACGACACCTCGTCGTATCAGTGGTATCCGACTTTCTTCGTCGAAGCATTTGTCCATGAGGTATTTCTCGTCGCGAACCTCGCAGTGCCTGGTTCGGCGAATTTCTACACTCTATCGATCACGGGGAATGAAGATCAGTTACCAACTGAGGCGAGACTTTCACAATACGCATTCGAAGCTGGGTGGGCTAATTCATTGAGCGGTGAGTGGCCAAAGGTGGGGGCTTTGCCGAGAGGAGATGTATTCGAGTGGTTCAAGGCCTTAGACCTTGGCTATAAGCAGCGAGCCGGCACGGGCATCGAAAAGGCACTGTATGTCTTGTTGCACATGGCCAAGGATGATACTCGGATAGACTCTGTAGTCTGGATATTCCATGGACTCGAAGCGCTGTTGTCAACACGGGTTGGAGAGAGCGTGTCCGGAATGGTGCGACGGCTAGGGGCGGTTCCGGAGCTGGATGCACGTACGCGGAAACTACTGAATCAAAGATTGCGTAAACTTTGCGACCTGCGTAGCTCGTTCGTGCATGGAGGTTACTCTGCGCTACATCCTGCCAGCATCTATGGTCCACCCCGTTTTTGCAACCCTGATCTTCGATGGCGAGTTGGCTTGCCTAAATCTATTCGGCGTCATTGTGGGGATTGCTCCCCGCGCCACGATGAGATTCGCGCCTGACGATCCTTAAAAGTGGGTCGGCTTCGAGAAGCCTGTTTGGCACTCAGGTTCTTCGTCAGGCCGGGTGCGCCGTTCACGTCATCAATTTTCAGTCGTCGCAAAACCAGTTGGGTGATTGTGGTCAATAAAGATGAAGCTGTGTTCGTTCAGGCCGGGCGGGTTGCGAAGCCGGCGTCGAATGTGGTTTGGCGCGCAACGATGGCCCAGGCGGTTCGGGCCAGCTTGTTGGCCAGCGCGCACGCCACCACGTTTGAATGCCGCTGCGCCAGCATTGCGCGAACCCACTCTGCCAGACGGCCGGTTCGTTTCTCCAGGCCACGCATGTAGGCTCGGGCGCACAGGACGAGCAGGCGCCTGACATTTTTGTCGCCGCGCCGGCTAATCCCGAGGAGGTTGGCCTTTCCCCCCGTACTGTATTGCTGGGGAACGAGCCCAACCGATGCCGCAAAATCGCGACTGCATCCATACTGCTTTGCGTCGCCCATTTTCGCGGCTAACGCGCTTGCGGTGACCGGGCCGATTCCCGGGATGCTCATCAGGCGCTGTCCGACCTCGTCGTCAGCGAGCTGGCGGGCCAGCTCCTGGTCAATTCCACCAATCTGTTCGTCGAGGTACTTGAAGTGCTCATGAAGGCGTTCGAGAATCACAACGAGCCGCGGCGGCAGTTCCTGCATGGCAAGCACGGCTGGCAGACGTGTGACGGCGGTCTTGCCCACCGGCAGACTGATGCCAAACTCGAGGAGAAAGCCATGCATCTGGTTGACGGTTCTGGTGCGCTCACGCACCATCGATTCACGCACACGATGCAGCACCGAAAGCGTCTGCTGCGATTCCGTCTTCGGGGTCACGAATCTCATCGCCGGGCGTGACGCTGCTTCGCAGATTGCCTCGGCATCGACGAAATCATTCTTGTTTGACTTGACGAATGGCCTGACGAACCGCGGCGAGATCAGCTTGACCGTGTGCCCGATTGCGGCCAGCTTGCGGGCCATATGATGCGAACCGGCGCAGGCTTCCATGACGACGGTACAGGCATGGAACGTCGCGAAAAATTCGATCAGTTGTTTGCGGCTCATTTTTTTGCGGAACACAGCTTTCCCCTTTGCGTCCTGCCCGTGCAGGTGAAAGGTGTGTTTGCCCAGATCGATACCAACGAGCGTTACGTCGTCCATGATGGTCTCCAGTCCGGTATGAACACTGCCAGCCTACCCTGTCCGGCGGGGCGGGGTGGACCATTCCATTAGTGGAGTTGCGACACAACCACTTATGGAACGGAGACCCCAGATGAATGCTACGACATACGGACTCGACATTGCAAAACGGGTGTTCCAGATGTACTGGGTCGACGCCCAAACTGGCGAGATCGCGAATCGGAAGTTCGGACGTGACGATTTAATTGCGTTTCTGGCGCAGCGCCCCGCCGGTCGCGTCGCTCTCGAAGCTTGCGGAAGTGCTCACTGGTGGGCGCGTAAGATTCACGCGCTCGGACACGAGGTGGTGCTATTACACGCCCAATTCATTCGACCTTTCGTGCAGACGAACAAGACCGACGCGGCGGACGCCCGGGCAATCTGGACTGCAGTGCGGCAACCCGGCATGCGCACCGTTGCCGCCAAGACAGAGGATCAGCAAGTGATGCTAAGCCTTCATCGTATGCGCTCGTTGCTCGTCAAGTTTCGAACGATGCAGATAAATCAGCTGCGCGGATTGCTGTATGAATTCGGCGTTACGTTTCGCGCAGGACGCGTAGCAGGACTCGACGAGATCAGAGAGCGCATGGCAGAACTCGAAGACACACTGCCACGATCGATACTTCTTAACCTTCTCGAACAGTTGCGTCGCATCAACGTGTTTGAGGAAGACATCAATCAAATCGAGAAGCGGATTGGCGCCTAGCAGAAACACGAAGCGGCATGTCGTGCGATCTCCGAAGTGCCGGGCATCGGCCGCCTGACTGCAACGGCCTTGGTAGCAACAATTGGAGATGTGAAGACATTCAGGTCGGGGCGCGAGTTCGCAGCGTTTCTGGGGCTTGTTCCTCGTCAGAATGGTACCGGCGGAAAGATACGGCTGGGCTCGATCTCCAGACGTGGCGACCCATATCCAGGCCATCGTTGAGATCGGTCTGAAGCCCGGCCGTGCCGCCGAACGGTTAGGCCTGAGCGTGCGCCAGGTCGAACGGCTGGTGACTCGGTATCGTGAGCGTGGGCCGTCTGGCGTGGCCTCAGGCAGACGTGGCCGACCGGGTAACCGCAAGCTCGATGCGGGGCTAGCGGTGCGGGCGCTGACGATCATCCGCGAGCGCTACGCTGATTTCGGACCGACGCTGGCGCGCGAGAAGCTCGATGAATGTCACGGCATCCGGCTGGCCCAGGAGACGGTCAGGCGGCTGATGACCGAGGCCGGGTTGTGGGTGCCGCGCACACAGCGCCCGCCGAAGGTCTACCAGCTGCGGGCACCTGCCGAGGCGCGGTTGACGGAGGCGCCGATCCACAGGGTGACATCGAGCACCGCGTTCAGGGTCGACGTCACCGCACCAATCCGCTATACGGGACAGTAAGCGCACTCGCGCTTATCACCGGAATTTGAAAGACGCCTGGCGGCGTCCTTCAAGTCGTGTGGAGTGCTACGAGGTACAGCTCGAAATCAGCATTTAGAACCGGTGACGCAAGCCGATCGCCGTGACAAGCTGCTTGTTAGTCGAAGACTGCGTCATGCCGTAGACGCCGGCGTTAAATATAGAGTTGCCATTGCCGCCGCCGACGAGCTGATAGACCGCTTGCGCGTACACGTCGGTGCGAGCGGACAATTGGTAGTCGGCCTGAACCACAAAATTGTTCCAATGCGGGTCGGCCGCCGGTCCGGTTGATCCGCCCGAAAACGCACCCATGGTGTACGTGTAGGACGCTCCGAGGCTAAAATCGGGCCGCACGAAATAGCGACCGTTGATCTCGAAGTTGTCGAATTTCATCGACTGGCCCGAGATGGGGTTGGTGGCGCCGAAAAGCGAGTTGATGTTGTAGGTAACGGAATGGGTGTATACGAGGCCGACGGAAGACTTGTCGCCGAACTTGTACTGAGCACTGGCGCCCCAGATTTGTTGGTCGCCGCCCCCCGCCAGCTGGTCGCCGTCGTTTATGCTCGATGCGCCTGCCGCGTTCGGCGATGCTGCGTTACGGTTGAGTTGAAGATACGCGGCCCCAATATTGATCGGACCGTTGGAATAGCTGGCGCCCAGGCTGTATGCGTTGTTGTTCCCGCCTGCGCCCGCCATGTTGGAGAACGCATACATCGCGCCGGCCTTGAAGCCGCCGTACGAGATGCTGCTGAACTTGACCGAATTGTTCAGACGCAAGTCGTTGTCCAGGTTGTCATTGTCGTACGGGTGGGAGGCAAGATTGCCGCCGAAACCCCCTCCCGTCCCGCTATTCGGTGCGACGTAGTCGACAATGAAATCGTATTGACGGCCCAGCGTAAGCGTTCCGTACTCATTGGAACTGAGACCAACCCACGCCTGGCGGCCGAACAGGTCCGTTTGCGCCGCTGTTGAATTTTTGAGCGCGCCATTGTTCACTGTAAAGCCGTTCTCCAAGTCGAACACGGCGTGCAGACCGCCGCCGAGATCCTCATTGCCGCGCAAGCCCCAGCGCGAGGTACTCAGGCTACCAGAGGTCAGCAGAAATTGGCTGGCACCTTGGCCAGTGCTAGTTTTCGCGTTGTTCGCATAGACCACGCTCGTGTCGATGATGCCGTAAAGCGTCACGCTGCTTTGCGCATGTGCTGCCCCTGCCAAAAGCATGGCCGACGCAATGGCCAGATTCTTCAACTTCATTTCAGATTCCCCGATAACGTAAGTCGTTCCTAACAGGCGATTCATGATCGCCAACGCATAAGCGTGCGCAGTATAAGTTTTCGTCGGCGCGTCAAGGCGGGAAGACACGGTTTCAGAAACCTAAACAAAGTGTCATGAATATTTAGCAATCGATTGAGAAACGACGCCGGACGCACGTGGGCACAACGAGACGCAGAAGATACGGCGCTGCATTGCACCGTCTCCTGTCGCGTACCTGCCACATTTGCAAATAAAACTACGAATACAAAGGATCAATGCGCCTGAAACAGCAAATGATTAGTAAGTTGTTCGTAACATTGTGCGTCTCACGGTTTATCCGTTTATTCCGCTTTAGCGAATGCGCGTAGGGCGCGGTGAAGGCGCGCGTAGTGACCGCCGTGAGGCGTGGGTCGGACGCGGCAATCTGTGGCTGGAGTCTCGGCGAGCCGTGGAGAACCCCGGCGCGCCGGGGACGGGGGCGTGACGGTACGTGCGTGGAACAGTCATCGGACATGGACACCGACCCTATGACAGAGGAGTCTTAGCGAAGCGGACGCGGCTCACGTGGATGGTCGGAGGCGCGGCACGAACTCCGCGCCGGATTCGCTAAAAATTCTTTTAGCCAAACCGCTCCGCTGGCGCTGACAGCTATTGACATCGAAATCTGAGCCACCGCCGTCAGCGCTTGAATTTGAAGCTGGCTCGCGCTCGACGAGTCGTCGGTGGCCGTCGCTTCACCAAATGGCGACTCGTCGCTCATCAGCAGACGTTCGCCATGCGACTGCAAAGGACCGTTCATGGCCGATTGTCCGCGTTCAGCTTTCTGTGCCCTTAGCCGCCGCTCGAAAACATACCCCCATGCCAATAGCCGCTTTGTGGCAGCAAGCGCCGCCGGAACAGCCGCTAGAGCACGCGCACTGGCAGAAAGAAGCCGGGCCGGCATGCAACCCACCGTTCACCATCGGGCAACAGGCCTCCCCCGGGAACGATGCCGTGCACGTGAGGATGGTGTGTGAGTGCCGAGCCCCATGTGCGCAGCACGAGGGTCGCGCCAATCTGCGCGCCCAGATGTTTTGGATCGGCAGCGATGGTACGGAGGGTTTCGGCGGCAACGTCGAACAGCAGACCGTATATCACCGCCTTGTTGTACCAGGCGATCGCGCTGATCGCCGCAGGCACATTCAGACCCTGTCGGCAAATTCGATCGCAACTGGCTCAAGGGTGCGCTGGATGATGCGATCCCTGCGGTGCTGTGCGGTGCCGGCCACAATCTGCGGATGATCCTCAGAAAGCTGAGGATTTTTACGCCGTCGTTCTCAACATGCTGCTCAGTCCCGCGATCGCCACGCTATTGGCGCGATGATCCCGCAGCAGAGCAAAACGAATTGTTCAGAACCGGCTATCTATTATTTCTGACTGCCGGGGCCGATAACGCAAACGATTGCGCGCATGAAATGGCCGACGCGATTCATCTAAGAACGAATACAGGCCATGCAAAGACGTCAAAATTTTTTTGCATATCTTCCCAATCACGCCCGGAGCATTTTTAACGGACACTGGCAGCGCATTATCGGAAGAACGGAGCGATTTAATGACCCGATCAACCTCATATCAGGTCGTGTATATATATTGATTTTAAGAAAAGACGATCGGAAATGCTTTCGTGTCACAAAAACTAAACACACGGCCGACAGAATCGCCGGGTTTTCATCCCCCTTCCAAATTCTTACAAGAATCATGAAAACCCTAGGCTTATTGATAGGCACAAGACTATCCCTTATTTTAAGAGAGTCTTTGTGTCCTCAGATACGTGGGGCCGCTCCAAACAGCGCATGTCATGAGCCTACGATTTTCAGCCTGTAACGAATTTGTCCAAATCTTTATTGACCTATAACTCAAATGAAGAAGACTGTCATAGCCAGTTTGATCCCCGCCGCCATTCTCGCTGCGTGTGGCGGATCGATTAGCCCCGCTCTCTATCAAGGCGGCGCTCAGGGTCATCCTATCCTCAGCTTTGTGGATCCCTCGGCCACTTACGACCTGAACAATTACACGCAGAAGACGATGATCCCGCTTCCTCAGCAGGATCAGAATAATCCCCAAAATCTGCTGGGTGACGAAGCTTCGGGTATCGCTTTCGACACCGACACGAAGAAGGATCTGTATGTCATCGGTGATGGTGCGACCGCTGTCGTGCACACGGACCTTAATGGCAAGGTCCTGGATTCGATGGCCCTGAATCCGGGCGACTTCGAAGATACTGAAGGCATTACCTATATCGGCGGCGGCAAAATGGTTTTGGTCGAAGAACGCCTTCGACAGATCGACCTCTTCACCTATGTTCCGGGCGGTACGCTAAGCCGTGGTCAGGTCCGGTCGATCAAGACCGGCACGACCGTGGGCAACATCGGCATCGAAGGCGTATCGTATGATGCGATGACGGGTGGCTTCTTCGGTGCCCGCCAGACCCAGCCGGAAAGCATATTCCTGTTCAAGACTGATCCGGGCTTTACTACCGCGACTGACTCGGCGGGCCAGCCCATGACCGCTAACACGGACAATCCGACACCTCTGTTCCCGAACGAAGATAAAGTTACCGGTCTGTCAGACTTCAACGACGTGTATGCGCTGTCGAATGTGCTTCAGGCCTCCGCACCTGACTATGGCGATTTCCTGATCACGAGCGCCCCGGACGGCAAAGTCGAAAAACTGGATCGCCAAGGCCATATCAAGAGCTTCCTCAATATGGACCCCAAAGGCCAGAATGAGGGTGTGACCATGGGCAATGACGGCACCATCTATCTGGCGGGTGAACAGGCGGCAGGCCCGTCGAAACCCGGGATCACGATCTTCACGCCGACGACCAACGCCTCGAATGTGGGCGTGGGTTCGAACCTGTTCCTGACTTTCGACAAGGCGGCGGCCGCAGGCTCGGGCAAGATCACCCTTTCGAACGGTTCCGATACCCGCGAGATCGACGTATCCGATCCGACGCAAATCACGTTTGAAGGCAACACGGTCAAGATCCATCCCAAGTACTACCTCCAGGCCAAGACGACGTACAGCATTACGTACCCGGCCAACACGTTCAAGGGGATGGCCGCTGTTAAAGATCAGACGGCGCTCTCCTTCGCCACAATCGGCGTCTCGGATACTACGGCTCCAAGCCTGGACAGCATGTCCCCCGCTAACGGTGCGGTCGGCATCAGCGGCAATATGGACACGATGGTGTTCAATGAGTCGGTTATCGCTGGCACCGGCAATATCGAAATTTCGGGTGGTTCGGATTCCCGTCAGATCGACGTGAACGACGCATCGCAGGTTCGGTTCAACGGTACGAAGATGCTTGTGACGCTGAAGTCGAATCTTCAGCTCAACACCAAGTACACGGTGACTTTGAGCAAGGGCGTTGTTACTGACCTGTATGGCAATCCTGCCCCGCAAGTCACACAGACGTTCACGACCGGAGCGGGTGGCAATCAAATGCCGTCGATCATGATCACGGAAGTGAACTCGAATGCACTTGGCCCTCTCCCCACGGACAATCCGACCAAGCCTAGCAAGCAGGACTTTTTCGAACTGTATAACTATGGCTCGAATCCTGTTGACCTGACTGGTTGGGTCTGGGGTGACAATCATGCATCGGCAACGGATCTGAACAACACGGCTCCATTCCCCGCAGGTACGGTTATCCAACCGGGCGAACGCATCATCACCATGCCGGGTATTCCGGGCGTGAACGACAAGGCTTTCTACAAGTCGTGGAATGTCGCTCCGGACGTCCAGGTTCTGGCAATGGAGAACATGAACAATGATCCGGCAAACCTGATCGGTCTTGGAGGTGGTGACGCCGTAATCGTTTACGATGCCTCGGGCAAAGTTGCAGCGGCTCTGAACTATGGCCCTGCTCTGAGCGTAGCCCAGGGCGACGGTAGTACGGTCACCATTCCTTCAGTTCCGGGCTCGGATCCGACGTTGATTAAGGCGGCCAACCACGCGGGTTCGGTATTCCCGGGCACGGGCACCAAGGCCACGGACGGTCATTCAGCCGTGTGGGTTCCGACTTCGGGGACGGCCAATCCGATCTACCAATCGGCAGCGGTCGGTGACACTATTAGCAGCTATGCTGAACCGGGTGATGCTTCTGGCGGTTCGGTCGGTAGTCCCGGCAAGTAAAAACCGTAGCTTTGACAAAGCCCCTGACCAAAATGGCAGGGGCTTTGTCGTTTCATGGCGCATATTCACCGGCGAGACGGACCTGCAGACGCTGCCGCCGATTGATCCGTCCAGTCTGACGCGCTGGCGCAAGCTCCGGGTTTCACGCACCATCACCACCGTACCAGCGCATATCCCGCGTCTCATTCGAACGCTCACTCTCCAGCATCGCCGACAGGTGAGATGGCGGCATCCGAAGCCAGCGACCCTATTGACACGAAAGTCACAACGATGAGACCGGCGAAATGCCTGATTTTATGAATCATCCGCAGTGTCGACACGACGCGCGGTTCGAACATGACGCATCCGCCCCGACATCAATACTTGATGTCTCGGGCCGCCTGTCGCCCTCCCTGCTTGGTGTGACGCTTATCCTGCCGGCATTGCGAGTTGCTTTGCTGATTGGCGGCGCGGCAATCCTGCTTGTTGTGTCGCGCGCCCTGACGAGTATCTTGACGAACATCACGCCCGGCGCGGCGTTGTTGCGCTTGCTCCGTCGCCCATGACATTCCGGTCGAAGCCGTTAGAATCATTGCGATTACAAGGCCGGTGGATAGACGGTCCCATTTAGACATGGTGTGACCTCCGCTGGAGGGACTACAGACATCGCGGCGGTTCTCGCCGGTTGCAAAAAAAGACTGCTCCAAGCCGCGCACTTCTTTTGAACACGCAGCTATTGGCAGCTCGCATCTACAGCGCATCTGAGTGACGTTCGCCAACGACGACTCGCAATCACTGAGCAACAATTCAATGGGCCCAGTGTCATGACGATTCAACGCTTATTCCTTGCCTCGCGCTTCCTCTGGCAAACCTTCTTGGATTCCCTGTTCCGGCGGCAACGCGCGAATTCAAGGAGACACCTTATCCCATCCCGGCCCTGGATTGAACGACGTCATCGCCTCAGCCTTCTTCGCGCTGTCCCGACCGAGGTCGCGTTCATATACCTGCCCGTCATGGCTCACCGTGAAGCTCTTGATGCCTGTAGCGCCGTAACGGGCTGGCCACGCAATGACGGCAAAGCCACCGTATAGCCGACCATTCACCATGTAATCGTACGCGCCGCCTGGCGCATTGGGACCTTGGGCGCGGAGCAGCTTATAGTGATAGCCATAGTAGCCGGACTGCGCCGCATTGCGTGCGCCTGCACTCATGAAGGCTGGCCCAAGGGGGCTCGGTGCCTCGTCGGGGGCGGTGGTGGGCCAGTAGAGTCCGTCGTGCTTTCCCGGGCTACTTTCGAATTTGTCCGCATAGAGGTAGAGGTTCCTGCCGTCGTGATATGTCGACACGTATTCCCGTTGAGCATCGCAGATTGCAAGCATCGTCTGGATCACTGCGAGCTCGTTTCGTCCGATACGGCGAACACGCATTTCATCGGCGCCTGCGCGCATGTCGAATCGCCAGCCTTGTGACGTCTTTAAAAGCGGTATGGGAAGCGTCCAGCCTTCAGTGCCCACTGCGATCCGGGCGTCGTCGTTGTCGATCGGCTGAATCGAATGGGACGTCTGCCACTCGCTCAGGAACTTGTCCCGGATCTCCGCGCCCACAGGAGGAATCACCTGGCGGAAATCGGCACCGAGCAAAGCCCTCAGCTCTTGCTGGTCGTTGTTGGCCACGGCCGTTCCGAAGGCGTTCATGGCTGCTTCGGGTGTCTGGAAGAACTTCTGCGCGCTCATAGCCGGCATCGACGCAAGGCCGAAGGCCAGTAGAACAGTCACCCAGCTTCCGGACCTGGCGAGGGCGATCCTGATACGTGGTAGTCCCTTCATGGTCGTTCTCCTCAACGCCGCCCACCGCCGCCGCGGGCCCCGCCACCCCCGCGCGCGCCTCCACTAGCGGCACGGTTAATGCCCGAGGACTGCACGCTCGCCCGCCCGCGATTGTAGTCACGTTGGGCAGCAGCGCCTCCACCGACGCCCTGGAATGCCGTGTCGCGCCCACCGCCTGAGTAGCCGCCGCCCCTGGATCCGGCCTGGGCGCTCGTTGCACCGACGCGAGCGGGCGCCTGGGTGCGATTGTTCGTTGCCGCGCTTCGATTTGATGTCTGGGCGCGATTACCCGCCGCGACACCGGGGTTGGACGCTTGCGCGCGATTGCCGGCAGTGGCGTTGCGGTTTGCCGTTTGTGCACGGTTGCCGGCAGCGGAGTTGCGGTTGCCAGTTTGTGCGCGATTGCCGGCTGCACCGCCACGCTCGGACGTGTTGGCCCGATTGCCCAAACCTGCAGTATTCGCACCACCGCCACGGTTCGCAACATTCGCGTTATTCGCGCGTCCCGTGCGGTTGCCGGCTCCCGGGTTGCCAGTCGCGCTCCTGTCGGCCGGGCGGGTGCGCCCAGCAGTGGCGTCGGTGCGTCCGCGATAGTCACGTCGCGAGTCGGCTCCCTGTGCGCTCCGCGAGTACTTGTCGCGTGTTGCATTGTCACGATAGGCGACGCCTTGACGGTGCTGCGCGTCATGCTGCCACTTGCCGCCCTCCACCTTGGTGCGGTCGAAGTTGCGGTCGATGTTCGTGGCCCTGTTGACGTTGACGTTGACGTCGCCGTTGTTCCAGTTGCAATCGCTGAAGATCGCGCCGGCAGCGGCGATACCCAAACCCCACGCGAATCCGCTCGCGAGGGCAGCACCCGGGTAGTACGCCGGAGGTGGTGGCCAGTACGTCGGCGGGTAGGCCGGGGCGCTCCATCCGCCATAGACGGTCGTTGGATTGTAGGAGGGCACGTAGATGACCTGCGGGTCGGCCGGTTCGATGCGCACGATGGTCTGGGGCGTTGGGGCCGCTTGTCCACCTTGAACAGGTTGTCCACCTGGGCGCCCGGCTGGCGGCGCTTCGACTATCACCTTCTGCTGTGGGTTCGTTGTCAGGTTTCCAGCTTGTTGAGCGCGAACCCTCAATCGCTGCACGGCGGCAAGCACATCCTTTTCCTGGGCGAGGAATGCATCCCCGAGTCTCTGGGTCCAGTCGAGCTTGTCGTTCATCGGCAGCAGCACTTGAGGAAACGCGACCAGGGACTTCACGCTGACATCCCACTGCTGATCTTGCGCCGCTTTCACTGCAGCGTCGCCCTTGAGGTTCGCATGCTCCTTGATCCAGCGTGCGGCATGCACGACTTCGAGCGGATACGTCGACGCCATGAGGACCTGAGACAGCAGTGAATCGGGATAGAGTGCGATCGGCGCAACCAGCGCCTCGAGTTCCTCGGGAGGGTATTGCCGCGCCTGGGGCTGCGCTTCAGAAGCCGGAACTGCCGAGGCCGGTGCTGCCGAGGCCGGAAGTGGCGCTGCGGGTATCGCAGCCGCGGCTGGGGCAGACAGTTGGGCTGCCGCCGAGGCTGCCGGAGTCTGCTGATCCTGTTGCTTTTGACAGCCTATCAACAAACTGACGACGAGGCTGGCACTCAACAGTCGTGCAATCCATATCGTCATGGCAACTTCCCTGTTCGATTTGTGAGGCGGCGAATTGATCTCTATCGGAAGAGCGGTCAGCGTGGTGCGCGGCAGCCGGGTATTGAAATGCCGCTATACCGGCATGGCGTGGGTGCATGAGAAGGACTCGGCAATCGTCCCATCCCTGTATCCGTGCGGTTGCCTGCTCAGAATTAGCGCCGAATCTCGCCGTTTTCCATGCTCATCCTGGTGCTCCATAATCAGAGGGAGAGAAAGTCTCGGTGTGAACCCCAAGGTTAAATGCCTCCGTGCCCATTTTGCGTCTCCGGAATTGCGAGGGTGAGAAAACCCTTGCAGGTTTCGGCCGCGGCAAGCAGCCCTCCGTTCTAGATAGCGCACGGCAGTTTTCTTTGGGTACGTGAATACCGCTCCCGCACTCAAGCTTGTCGTGTCGAATAGCGTGCCCCGCGGAGCGTAAGAGTCGCACCGGGATGCATCTCGGACTCTTGCCCACGGACATGCCGGTCCTTCATGCGCAGAAAGCGGCTACGGCTGCGACCACCAGATTCGGCAGACACGCGCGAGACGGCACGGTGCAAATTAAAAATAGTTGTACTGACGCGTTACCACAATAGGACTTTGGCTTTATGAGCTGGTCGAAAAGTTGGCGCAGTCAACGATTGCAGAACTAGCGGTCTCGACTATCAGGGACGACTGTGGCATGAATCGTGCCAAGCCTATCTGGCCAGATCCGCGATTTGGGAACGCCAGTTCACCCAGGTCCTTGAAATCTCAACGGACCATGTGTCGCCGGTCGCCGACACGCAGAGGCCGGCACATGGACCATGTCGAGCCATTGTCCCCACCGCGAATGGACGGTTCCGTCGAGACGGTGCTTCAAGGCGCGCCGGAACAGGAGAGCGAAAGGTGTTCTGGAAGGCTGAAGGCTTGCCCGCGGTGCTCGTCGGCAGGATGGCCGTCGAAGAATTTGCGCCGCCTTTCACGCGATTCGACGCGTTCAAGCAGGTCCCTGATCTATAACAACAGAGGGCCGCATTTTCGATGTACAACTGGAATGTACGACGCAGTTGGCACCCGTACTGCATTCCCCGTCCGCGGTGGACTATGTTTGACGGGTGGTTGGTCATGGGAGAGTTCGATAATGGGCCTGTTGAACTGGCTGTTCCATCGCGAGCGAGTCCACGTTTCGCCGATGGATGCCGCGCGCATCGATGAAGCGGTCGAGCGCATACTCGCCATTCATCCGCGGCTGAAAATGGCGATCCGTTACCGGCATCGTCTGAAACGGCCCGTCGCGGCAACGCTTCACTATGCGGACCAGTTAATCGCCTCGCTACCCGCAACGCTCGAAGCGAATTCCGATGCGTGGTCCAGCAATCCTTGCCTGCGTGCATTCTTTGCGACGCCGGACGATATCGCGCGGGCATTCGGCCACTCCGACGAGGTGCGCGCCTTTTTCGAACGGAATCCCGACGCGGTGAATGTCTACGGCACGCTCGGAATGGCATTGACCGAGCGACATGTGCTCGGCGTTGTGCTGGATGGCGACACGGTCCGTCATGACGTCGCGCAGACTACCTTGTGCTTCAGTGATCATCGGGTGAGGATATGCGGGCGCACGGAGTTGGGTCTGCGGCAGGAGATCGTGCGCCGGTTGATCGATCAATTCGCGCTCGAAGGGCTCTCCCGGCTGGCGACCGATCGTGCGAAACTTCTTGCGCGAGGGCGCGAGTTGATGCAGGAGCGTGTCGATTTGCTGCATCGCCAAGGCACGGGGATTCGATCCGTCGTGGGCGGCGGCGCAACCGCCCAATCGGAAGAACTCACGCGCGTGCAGGCGCAGATGGCGGAAAACTCACAAAGTCTCGCCGCGCTCAGAGTTCCGACGGACATCATCGAACTCGGGCTCAAAGGCATATGCGAGGTATTTAGCAAGCCGTCCGAGTACGCCTACATCAAGAACCGGAAAATCCGCATCGACATGATGAATGTGGTCCAGGAGAGCAATGCGCAAGGCGGGCGCGAAATTGAATTTCACTTTGCGCGCATTCCCGGCCCCACACCTGAGACGCGCGCATTCGCGCTAGTACGCTTTAACCGCTCGGACCTGCCGCCAGGTGGATTGAATATCGACGCGGCAATGCGCGCCTTTTAAGATTGAAAGAAGCAGCGGAGGAGACCATGACCAGAGATTGATGCGCAGTTCGACTCAGCGCCATGCGCTGCCGACCTGAATATAGAACGCGTTCTGGTCTTTGCTGTGAGCGACGTCAATGCCGATGGACACGCCCAGCTTGCGAGCGATCAGATAACGGAACCCCGCCCCCACGCTTTGTATGTTTTGTGTCGCAGAAAAGCTCTGCGACCGTCCGTAAGCCTTACCCACACCAGTAAAGCCGAGCAGTGACCACCTGGGCGTCACGTCCCAGCGCAACTCCGCCTCGGTCGTGATCGCATTACGGTCCTGGTACCGTCCCTTCTGCACGCCCCGCAGATCAACGTATGGCTGCGCATAAAACGGAATGTCGCCTGTCGAAAATTTTGTGTCCACACGCAGGCCAAGGATCAGCGTATGCGACAGGGGTATCCAGGTGAAGCCACGTGCAGCGTATACGTTGTAATTTTGGGTGCCGCCGAATCCTGGGCGCGCGAACTGCGTCTCGAACTCCGCAAAACTGCCTGCGGCGGGATAGAAAATGTTGTCGCGTGAATCATAGTCCAGGATGAGGCTCCCAGCGGCGATCCGCTGGTTCTTCTGGAAGTTTCCCAGTTCAACTGGAACGCTGCCGCCCGTGAAGGTGGATGAAGAGTCGAAAAAGACATAACGCACACCGCCATACCAGCGGCTGTCCCCGATGCGCACGAGGAACTGCTGGAGCAACGCGGCACCCTGCAGGGTATAGGCCCTTGGCTGACCGGACGGACCAAAGTAGTCCAGATGAGCATCGACCTTCGCCAGCGCACCGAGGTAACGATACCGGTCTTTGTCCCAAGTGTGAAAGTGGCCGACGGCTGTCGCCCACGTACCGTTCGCGGTATAGAGGCCGCCCAGTGCAGTGACGTTCGGGGGCACTCGGTGTCCGCGATCGTCCGTAGGTTCAGAGTCCGTGCCGGTCAGTGGGCCGGAAAAGAACAGCAATCCGAGCCCCAAGCCATACCCGACGGCCGGTTCGGTGATCACAATGGGTACTGGCAGCGCGCCTTTGTGTTTGAGAAGGAAGTCGCTCATGTCCAGTCGCCCATCTTCGGGATCGGTGAAACTGAGCGGCTGTTCGTCAGCGCACGCGTTGCAGGACACCACTATCGCTGCCGTAAAAATGGCGGCAATCAGTCTCGCTAACAACGACACCGGATGACGACGCCTCATAAATGACCTCCTGCGCTGGGCCCAACAGCACACGATGGCAGCGGCAGATGGCGCACCATCCTCGTCAATGGAACTGCTGTTTTGTGGGTGAACCGGACGCCCGAAGGTCTCGCCAAGGAAGGTGCCGAACGACGCCTCATGACCACTGCCCTCCGGGCGGCCAAAGAGACATCTCCTCCACAACGCTGATCTCCCATAGCGTCCGAACGCTGATCTTATAGCGCGCCGCTACCGTGCCTAGCCAGCTTCCAAAGGCTTCTTCATAAAAGAGCCTCGGCGCAACCGGCCACGAGGGTGGCTTACTGCGTGATTCGGCAGACACGCTCGAGATGTCTTTGCCGTTCGACCTCTCGTCAGGCTAAAGCGCGGGGAACTAAATTTCCCACAAGGCTGCAGGCGCACGGCCGCCCCGACGGAGGCACCAAATGGGACGCGAAGAAGGAAATAAAATGTGGGAAATGCCGCAGATCTTGACGATCGAAGACGAACCGCGCCGTCGACCGCCAGGAAGTGGACGCATCCGCTCTCGGTTTTCCGCCGCGGGAACTCCTGCGCGCATTGGCAAGGCTCACGCCTCAGTGGTGAACGGGCCGCACCGGGGATCCCATTGGCCGAATCACTGCGGCCGATCGCGCCTTGATTCTTGCCGCGGACGAAGTCGATTCACGTGGATTGGTTGCGCGGTCGTACCCCTGCCTTTGTTCATCGATGACAAAGTCTGCGACTCTCATCGCGTCCATTGAGTTGCCGTCCACGTCGGACCACTCACGAATCGCTCGATTGACTTTGGTTAGTGCCTCAACAGCAAGTAGTATGGCGTCGGTCTCGGTGATCTTCCCTTCAAGATCATCTGCCAGGTAATCCGCAACACGTAGAGCCGCGTCGACTAGATTGCTGTCGTCAATCAAGTCCGTCAATACCGCCTGAACCACTGCGAGGCAGGCATCTTTGCGTGCAAGTGCGATATCTGTCATGAGCCTCTCCAGAGTCGACGTAGCTGTAGGAAACTTCGGCTGCCGCGTCGTAGGACGAAACGAATGCTACTCCACCATCGCTGCGACGACTACGGCAACGGCGACATCACGTGCAAACCCGAATTACTCCGGGTTCTCGCGCTGCATATCGAGTGCGCCACGCGCCTTCGCACGCCAGGGCTCGGCGTACGTTGGCACACGCTCTATCCGACCGTCACCTCGTTCTGCAACGGCTGATTCTTTTCGAACGCCGCGACGCTTTCGAGTGTGGTCTCGCAGATGGTTGTCAATGCCTCGTGCGTCAGATAGGCCTGATGTCCAGTCACGATAACGTTCGGAAACGACACGAGGCGTTGAAAGACGTCATCGGTGATGATCTCGCTGGAAAGATCGCGAAAAAAGAGACTGCCCTCCTGTTCGTACACGTCGATTCCAAGCCCGCCGAGCTGCCCGGTCTTCAACGCGTCGATCGCGGCCTCCGTGTGAAGCAGCCCGCCCCGGCTCGTGTTGATCAGTATCGCGCCCGGCTTCGCGCGCTTGAGCGTTTCCGAATTGATGATGTGGTGTGTCGTAGGGGTGAGCGGACAATGCAGCGAAATAATGTCGGCTTTCTCCCCAATCTCGCCCTGCTTCGCATAGCTCAGACCGAGCGCCTCAAATTCCGCCGAGGGTTGGGGATCGAAACCGATAACCCTGCAGCCGAAGCCGAGCATGATCTTCGCGAACACGCGGCCAATCTTGCCCGTTCCGACCACCGCAACCGTCTTGCCGCAAAGGTCGAAGCCGGTAAGACCGTCAAGCGAAAAGTTCGAATCGCGGGTGCGATTGTAGGCACGATGCACCTTGCGGTTGATCGCGAGCAGAAGTGCTACCGCGTGCTCCGCCACGGAGTTCGGCGAATACGTCACGACGCGCGTCACCTTTATGCCGACCCTTGCCGCAGCCTCCAGATCGACGTTATTGAAGCCCGTGCAGCGCAACGCGAGCAGACGTGTGCCACCCTTGTGCAGCGCGTCCAGTACTTGCGCGTCCGCCGTGTCGTTGACGAAGATGCAGACGGCGCCGAAGCCAGCGGCGAGACCGACTGTGTCCATCTCCAGCGCCACGTCGAAGTAATGCAACTGGTGCTCGCCGCTTTTGTTGGCCCCGTCGAGATACCGACGTTCGTAGCGCGTCGAACTGAATATCGCCACTTTCATGATGGACTCCTTCGGGATCCGTAGTCCCAAGTTCATTCGCCCGCGGCACGGACACGATTAGCCGGCTGCAATCGCTATGGCGATCTGTACGAACAGCACCCTGACGATCGTCATCGACGGAAAAATCATCGCGTACATGATGTCGGGCTGATCCGTCGACGCGGCGCGATTGGCAAGGCGGCCGACTTTTGACGAAGGTTCTGACTGCATCCATGCCGCCCCCTGCAGTACCTAAACATTAAAGTCGCTTTACCGCACACCGTCTAGCCCGATTGCTTACATTCATCGCGATTCGAGCACCACGACGCTGCGCGCTTCAACACGGCAGGTGCCGCGTTCGATGCGGGCTGCTTCAACAGTCGAAACAATGTCTCCCGGCGGCTGCGCTGCCGTATCGACCAGTCGCCGCCAGTTCGCTTCGTCGAGGGCGGGAAGCTCTGCATCGCGCGCGTCCGCGTTCATGTTGAGGACGACGTGTAACATGGGCGCGCGCGCCGCATGTCCCGCGAGCGTGAACGCCACCAGCCGGGCGCCGGGGTCGCCCCATGCGGGAGCGCCGAGCCGTTCGCCGTGCCAGGCGACGTCGGGATGCATTTGCCCGTCCTCAGCGCGGCCCGTGAGGAACCGGCGGCGGCGCAGGCTCGGGTGACGCCTGCGAAGCGCGGTCATCTCGCGCACGAAACGCAGCATGTCGAGCGCGTCATCGGAGAAACGCCAGTCCATCCATGACAGCGCGTTGTCCTGGCAGTACGCGTTGTTGTTGCCGCGCTGGCTACGGAGGATTTCGTCGCCGGCGAGGAGCATCGGCACGCCCTGGCTTAGCAGCAGGATCGCGATGAAGTTGCGGGCCTGCCGCAAACGCAGGCCCGCGGTAGACGGATCATCCGTGTCGCCTTCGGCGCCGCAGTTCCACGACAGGTTATCGTTGCTGCCATCGCGGTTGTCGTCGCCGTTCACCTCATTGCGCTTCGCGTCGTAGCTGACGAGATCGCGCAACGTGAAGCCGTCGTGGCAGGTCACGAAGTTGATGCTGTTCACGGGCAGTCTGCCGTCCGCTTCATAGAGATCCGCGCTTCCCGCGAGGCACGTGCACATCAGGCCGATCAGTCCCGGATCGCCGCGCACGAAGCGCCGGATCACATCGCGGTAGCGGCCGTTCCATTCGGCCCACGCCATGCCCGGAAACGCACCGACGTGATACAGGCCTGCCGCATCCCACGCCTCCGCGATCAGCGGCACGCGCGCGAGCACCGGCGACGCCTCCATCGCCCACGGCAACGGCGGCGTGCGCAGCAACGCGCCGCCTTCGCCGCGCGTGAAGACGCTCGCCAGATCAAAGCGAAAGCCGTCCACTCCGAGTTCCTGCACCCAGTACTCGAGGCAATGGAGGACGAACGCCGACACCAGCGGATGATTGCAGTTGACCGTATTGCCGCAGCCGGTGTAGTCGAGATAACGCCCGCCGTCCGCCGGATCGACGTGATAGAAGACTTCGTTGGCGAGTACCTTGAAATTGATCACCGGCCCGCTCAGGCCTGCTTCCGCAGTGTGATTGAACACCACGTCGAGCAGCACGCGGAGGCCGGCAGCGTGCATCGCGTCTATCAACGTACGGAACTCCTGCGGTGCCTGCTCAGGCTCGACGCAATAGCGCGGATGCGGGCTGTAGAAGCTGTGCGTGCTATAGCCCCAGTAATTGACGAGCCCTTTGGCGGCGACCGATGCAGGCACGTCCTGCTCATCGAAGGCCATCACCGGAAGCAGCTCGACGTGCGTGACGCCCAGCTCCTTCAGATAAGGGATCTTCTCGATCAGCCCCGCGAACGTGCCGGGATGTCGAACGCCGCTCGATGGATCACGCGTGAAGCCGCCGACATGCAGTTCGTAGATAATCGCGTCGTCGAGCGTGCGCACGGCCACATCTTCGCGTTCGTCCAGCGGTTCGGTGACGATGGCTCTAAAGGACGCATGCCCGGGCTCGTGTCCACCGGTAGCGGGCCGGCGATGCCAGCGGCGGTCGCTGACCGCGCGCGCGGCGGGATCGAGCAACTCGTGACGGCTGCTGGCTTCGTCGTCGAGCTGCGGCACGCCATGATGGCCGTAGGCGCGCCATGTGTAGCAGCACGGCACCGGAAGATCTTCGATCAACACATGCCAGAAATAGAACGTGCGGTTCCTTTCGGGCATGAGTCCGATGATCTGAAACGGCTCGCTGCTATCCGTCGAAGCGTAAAGCAGCAGTTCGAGGTGAGTCGCGTGCCGGCAAAAAATGCAGAAATTGACGCCGCCCGGCACCACCGACGCGCCGAGCGGAAAGCGAGAGCCGGGCCGAGCCTGATAACTGCGCCTGCTTTCGACGTTAGGGCTGAGCAAGGTCGATCCTCACCGCACGCGCGTTCCAGATGCGCTCGCAATACTCGCCGATCGCACGATCCGACGAGAACTTGCCCGAGCGCGCCGTGTTCATGATCGACATTCGCGTCCACCGCCGCGCGTCGCGCCATGCGTCGCTCACGCGGTCCTGACACGCAACGTAATCCGCGAAATCGGCCAGCACGAGGAAGGGGTCCGCGTGCAGCAGATTGTCGAGCAGTGGTCGGAAAACGTCTGGGTTGCCGCGCGAGAAGCGGCCCTGCGCGATCTGTGCGAACGCTTCGCGCAAGTCGTCGTTGGACTGCACGTAGTCGGACGGGCGATAGCCGTTGCGCTTGACCTCGTCGACCTGCTGCGCCGTCAGGCCGAACAGGAAGAAGTTGTCGGCGCCCGCTTCTTCGCGGATCTCCACGTTGGCGCCGTCGAGCGTGCCGATTGTCACCGCGCCGTTCATCATGAACTTCATGTTGCCGGTGCCGGATGCTTCCTTGCCCGCTGTCGAAATCTGCTCGGACAGGTCCGCGGCGGGATAGACCCAGTGCCCGTTTTTCACATTGAAGTCCGGATAGAAGACCACTTTCAGCCGGCCGTCGATCACCGGATCATGGTTGACGACCGCCGCGATGCCGGTGACGAGGCGGATCATCAGCTTGGCCATCGCGTAGCCCGGCGCGGCCTTGCCGCCAAAGATGAAGCAACGCGGCGCGATGTCGAGCGCGGGATTGCGGCATAGCCGGTGATACAGACTGATGATGTACAGCGCGTTCAGATGCTGGCGTTTGTATTCGTGAATGCGCTTGACCTGAATGTCGAACAGCGCGTTCGAATCGACGTCGATGCCCGTTGCGTTCGCAATCCGCGCCGCAAGCGCCGCCTTGTTGTCACGCCGGATCGCGCCCCACGCTTCCTGAAAACCGGCATCGTCTGCGTACGCGGCGAGCTTGTCGAGCTGCGTGAGATCGGTGCGCCAGTTGACGCCGATCGTTTGATCGAGAAGACCCGCGAGGCCAGGGTTGCTCAACATCAGGAAGCGGCGCGGCGTCACACCGTTCGTCACGTTGAGAAAGCGCTGCGGAAACATCTGCGCGAAATCGCGCAGCACGGTCTCGCGCAGCAGGTCGGAATGCAAGGCGGCGACGCCGTTGACCGCATGGCTGCCTACCGTCGCGAGATGCGCCATGCGCACTTTCTTGTCACCGCGTTCGTCGATCAGCGACATGCGCGTCAGGCGCGCGTCGTCGCCGGGAAACGAGCGCCGCACGTCGTCGAGAAAACGGCGGTTGATTTCGTAGATGATTTCGAGCGGGCGCGGCAGCAGGCTCCGGAAGAGCGGCAGACCCCATGTTTCAAGCGCTTCAGGCAGCAGCGTGTGATTGGTATACGCGAAGGTGCGCTGCGTGATGTCCCACGCGGCTTCCCACGTGAGTCCGTGCACGTCCAGCAGAAGACGCATCAACTCGGCCACCGCGATCGACGGATGCGTATCGTTCAGTTGCGCGGCGAACAGGTCCGCGAAGTTTTCGATCCGCGTGTTCTTCAGATGCAGAAGGCGCAACATGTCCTGAAGCGAGCACGACACAAAAAAGTACTGCTGCGCGAGCCGCAGGCGCTTGCCCGCTTCCGGTTCGTCGTTCGGATAAAGTACTTTCGATAACGTCTCCGATATCACCTTCTCCTGAACGGCTTCGTAGTACTCGCCGGCGTTGAAGTCCTGAAAGTCGAAAGACTCGACCGCCTCGCTCTTCCATAGGCGCAGGGTATTACAGGTACCGAGGCGATAACCCTGCACCGGCAGATCGCATGCGACGCCCTTCACTTGCCGCGCCGGTACCCAGCTTACGCGCAGACGGCCCGCGTCGTCGGTTTGGTGCTGCGTGTATCCGCCGAAGCCGACGTAGTGACTCACATCCGGCCGCACGATTTCCCATGGATTGCCGTTCTGCAGCCATTTGTCGGTCACCTCCACCTGCCAGCCGTCGCGAATCTCCTGATCGAAGATGCCGAACTCGTAGTGGATGCCGTAACCGATCGCCGGTATTTCCAACGTCGAAAGCGAATCCATGTAGCACGCGGCAAGGCGTCCAAGTCCGCCGTTGCCGAGACCGGGCTCTTCCTCGATCGCGAGCAGCACGTCGAGATCCTGGCCGAGCGCATGCATGGCTTCGCGCGCTTCGTCTTGCATACCGAGATTGAGCAGGTTATTGCCGAGCTGGGGACCTATCAGGAACTCCGCCGACAGATAGCAGGCAACCTTGACGTCCTTCGCCGCATAGACTTTCGTCGATCCGGCCCAGCACGCGAGCATGCGATCACGTACGCTAAAGGCGAGCGCCATGTACCAGTCGTGCGGGCCCGCAATGTCCGGATAGCGCCCCTCCCGGCAGATCAGATTCCTCACCACGTCGTGCTGGAACGCGTAGCCGGTCACATCGAGCGCCGCGGCTTTCGCGTTCGAAGCCGCGTCTGCCATGGAAACATCGTTCATGGTTTCTGCCCTCGATTTCACGCCGGGGCTGGATGCGCCGCCGGCTCCCATAGGATCGCGCCAGCGAGGTTCTCCGCGCCGAGTCCGACCAGCAGATCGATTGCGCCGTTCTTCAATGTTTGCGTCGCGGGCACGCCGACGGCCTTCAGCGCGGCCGCATCGATCCGCGATACGTCGGATAGTTCGACGCGCAAGCGCGTGGCCGCGAGCGCGTCGAGCTTGATGATGTTGCCCGCCCCGCCGAGCGCCGTGCGAATCTTTTCCGCACGCGCGATTTCCTGCGCCGAGCTTTGCGCTGAACCTGCCAGCACCGCAGCAGCCGTAGCGCCCGCGCCAGCCACTGGTTCGTCCGATGCGACGGGCGTGCCAGCCGGGGCGAGGTCAGCGTCGCTGCCTGCTGTCTTCAGATACTCCTGCATGTCGGTTTTCAGGTTCTCCGACAGCGGCCCGAAGATCGCCTGCACGCCATTGCCGACGCGCATCACGCCCGCTGCGCCGAGTGCCTTCAGCTTTGCTTCGTCGATGCGCGAGGGGTCTTTCACGGATATGCGCAGACGCGTAATGCACGCGTCGAGACTGGTGATGTTCGAGCGTCCGCCGAACGCAAGCACCAGCTCGCGCGGACGTCCGCCCGATCCACTCGTGGCGAGCGGCGCGGTCTCGACCGTGTCGTCCTCACGGCCGGGCGTCTTCAGGTTAAAGCGCGTGATGATGAAGCGGAACACACTGTAATAGATCACCGCGTAAATTGGGCCGAGAATGAAGACGTACCAGGCGTGCGTGCCCTTGTTGCCGACCAGGTTAAACATCAGGAAGTCGATCCCGCCTTGCGAGAACGTGAAGCCCATGCGCATGCCCAGCGTGTTCGCGACGAACTGCGCCGACGCCGCGAGGCAGGCATGGATGAAGTAAAGGACCGGCGCGACGAACAGAAACGCGAATTCGATCGGCTCGGTGATGCCGGTCAGGAACGACGTCAGCGCGGCCGAAATCATCATGCCGCCGACGGCCACTTTCTTCTCCGGGTTCGCGCAGTGCCAGATCGCAATCGCCGCCGCAGGCAGACCGAACATCTTGAACAGGAACGCGCCCGCGAGGATGCCCGCGCTCGGATCGCCCGCAAAGAAACGGGTGATGTCGCCGTGCACCGTCTTGCCGGTCGTCGGATCGAGGTAGCTGCCCATTTCGAAGAAGAACGGTACGTTCCAGATGTGATGCAGGCCGAACGGAATCAGCAGACGCTCGACGAAACCGTACACAGTGGCTGCGGTGCGCGGGTCGGACACCGCCGCCCAGTGCGAGAACGCCTTGATGCCGCTGCCGATCGGCGGCCATATGAAGGACAGGATGCCGCCGAGCACGATTGCGCCAATCGCCGTTACGATCGGCACGAAGCGCTTGCCCGCGAAGAAACCGAGATAGGACGGCAACGTGATCCGGTAGTAGCGGTTGAACATCCACGCCGCGAGGCCGCCGGCCAGGATGCCGCCGAACACGCCGGTCTGGATCGACGGGATGCCCATGATCATGTCGGGCTCGATGCCCTCGACCTTCGCGATGACGCCGAGCGTCGCCGTCATCACCAGATAGCCGATCGTCGCGGCGATACCCGAGACGCCGTCGTTCTCGGTGAAGCCGAGCGCGACACCGATAGCGAAAATCAGCGGCAGGTTCGCGAAGATCACGTCGCCTGAGTTCTTCATCAGCGCGAGCACGACCGCCGGCACGTAACCGTGGAAGTCCGTCGCGCCGAGACCGAGCAACAGGCCGGCCACCGGCAGTACCGCGACCGGCAGCATCAGCGACTTGCCGACTTTCTGCAAGACTCCGAACGCATGCGAAAACATGGCAGGTCTCCTCTTGATCCGCTCAGTCGGCAAAACGGGAAAGATGCGCGCGGACTTCCGCGGCGGTGCCCAAACGCAGCACGTCGGCGGCGAGCTTGCTGGCCTCGGCCATCGTCAGCCGCGCAAGCTGGGCCTTGACCGAACCGATAGCGGGAATGCTGACCGACAACTCGTCGATACCGAGGCCCGCGAGCACGGGCACGGCCATCGCATCCGACGCGATACCGCCGCAAATGCCGACCCATTTGCCGTGCCGGTGCGCGCCCTCGACCGTCATGCCGATCAAACGCAGTACCGCAGGGTGAAGCGCATCGGCCTGTTTCGCGAGTTGCGGATGACCACGGTCCATCGCGAGCGTGTATTGCGTCAGGTCGTTCGTGCCGATCGAGAAGAAGTCGACTTCGCGCGCGAGTGGCTCGGCGATCAGCGCCGCAGCAGGCACTTCGATCATCACGCCGACCTTGACGCTCGCCGCGTGGTCGCCAGCTTCTTCGAGCAGGATTTTGCGCGCTGCCTTCACTTCCTCGATCGTAGCGATCATCGGGAACATCACATGCAGATTGCCAAGCGGCGCGGCACGCAGGATCGCCCGCAACTGCGTGCGGAAAATGTCGGGACGTGCCAGGCTCACCCGCACGCCGCGCAAACCGAGAAACGGATTGTCTTCCTTCGGCAGCGGCAGATACGACAGCGGTTTGTCGCCGCCGACGTCGAGCGTGCGGACCACGAGCGGACGCTCGCGGCCGAGCGCTTCGGCTACCGCACAGTATTCGGCGGCCTGCTCGTCTTCAGATGGCGCGGTGTCGCGCGCATCGAACAGGAACTCGGAGCGCAACAGGCCCACGCCTTCGGCGCCGGCCGCCACCGCGTCGCGCGCTTCCTGCGCATTGCGGATGTTCGCGACGACCTCGATCCGGTGGCCATCGGCCGTCATCGCGAGCTTGCTCGCCGCGAGCTTTTCGGCTTCGCGTTTGGCGGCCTGGCGCCCGATCCGTTCGCGCGCCTGCGCGAGTTCGTCGGCGCTCGGGTTGCGCCGCAAGCGGCCGCGCGAGCCGTCGAGCACGACGGGGGTGCCGTCGGCGAGTTGCAGCGTGCGCGCGTCAATACCGCAAATCGCGGGAATGCCGAGCGAACGCGCGAGGATCGCAACATGACTCGTCGCGCCGCCGGTCGTCGTGCAGAAGCCGAGCACTTTGCTGCGATCGAGCGACGTGGTGTCGGACGGCGACAGTTCTTCTGCAACCAGAATCGAGTCCTGCGGCACGTCGATCTGCGCCTGCCTGACGCCGGCGAGCAACGCGAGCACCCGCCGGCCGACGTCGCGGATATCGCCTGCACGTTCGCGCAGCAGCGGGTTGTCGAGCTTCTCGAGCGTGCTCGCCTGCTTCTGGAAAGCCTCGCGCCACGCAAAGCCCGCGCCCTTGCCTTCGCTGATGCTACCAATTGCCATATCGTTCAGGTCGGGGTCGTCCAGCAGTTCGAGATGCGCAGCCAGAATCTGCGCCTTCGACGCATCGGCGAGCGTCGCCTTCAGCGCTTCGATCTGCTGACGCGCCTGGTGCCGCGCCGCTTCGAGCTGCGCGCGTTCGCGTTGCGGCGACTCGCCCGCTTCGTTCACGTCGATCACTTGCTGGCGGAACTGCACCACGTTGCCGACGGCAAGTCCCGGCGAAGCGCAGACGCCGGTGAACTCGTTAGCGTCGGCGTCGGTGACTGCGGCGCGGGTCGCGATGGGCTCGGCGGTTGAAACGGGAGGCGCTGGAGTTGCCCCAGGCGCGGGTGCGTCGCCGGGCTTTTCGCCAGAACCGTCGGCGAGCAGTCGCGCAAGCACGCTGGCCGCTTCCGCTGCGTCGGGTCCGCGGGCCTCGACGCGCAACTTGTCTCCGAACGTGGTGGCGAGCCCCATGATCGCGACGACCGACTTCGCGTTGACGTTGTCGCTGCCGCGCAGCAGGCGGATCTCGGAGGTGAACTTCTTCGCTTCCACAGCGACGACGGCGGCAGGCCGCGCATGCAGGCCCGCCGGATTCGGCAGCGTGATTTCGCCGGAGAGGATTGCGCCGGTCGCAGCCGCCGTCTCCTTGTCCGCGACGCTGCCGACCAGGTCGACATATAGGGCCGTGTCGATGCCCGCGTTGACGAGGCCTCTAGCGGGCACATAGCGGGTGACGAGTTCGCCGTTGGCGATCACCATCTCCGTGAGCAGGCTGCTCGCCTTCGCGCCGACCGCGACCGTGTCGAAACGGATCAGCGGTGTGCCAGCCGCGACGGTGTCGCCTTCGTTGACCAACGGCATGAAGCCCTCGCCGCGCAACAGCACGGTGTCGAGTCCAATGTGCAGCAGGACTTGCAGCCCGTTGTCGCCGGTGATCGTCACCGCGTGGCTGGACTTGTGCAGTTGCGTGACCTTGCCGGGAAGCGGCGCCAGCAACTCGTCCGAAGTTGGATCGATCGACACACCGTCGCCAACCATCTTCTGCGCGAAGACCGGATCGGGCACGCTATCCAGCGGCACCATAACGCCCGAAATTGGCGCGAGCAACGCGATACGCAGAGGACGCTCAGGAGCTTTCATTTCGACGACTCCTCACGCTTTGACGCTCGCCTGAATGAGTTCGATTCGAGCCGTGCGAGCGAGCGACGCACGGCGCCGACTACGAACCGGTCAATACGGCCACACCCAATCGGAAATCTCGGGGCTATCGGTTCCGTGCTCGTGCGCGTAGTTCATGTTGAGGATGATTGCATTCCTCATGTCCTCGCGCAGATGCGCTGTTCTGCCCTGCAAGCGCGGCACGCGGTCGAGCACGTCGAGCACCAGGTTGAAGCGGTCCACCTTGTTGAGGATCGCGAGTTCGAGCGGCGTATTGATGTTGCCCTTCTCGGTGTAGCCGCGAACGTGCAGATTCTCGTGATTGCGAAAGCGATATGCGAGTTTGTGAATCAACCACGGGTAGCCATGGAAATTGAAGATTACGGGCTTGTCCACCGTGAAGAGGCTGTCGAACTCGCGATCGGTCGAGCCATGCGGGTGCTCGCTCCTGGGTTGCATCCTGAAGAGGTCCACCACGTTCACGAAGCGCAGTTTCAACTCGGGCAGCCGCTCGCGCAGTATGGCGGTGGCCGCCAGCGATTCCTGCGTGGCGACGTCGCCGCACGAGGCCATCACCACGTCCGGTTCCTCACCCTCGTCGTTGCTCGCGCGCCGCCATACGCCCATGCCCTTTGCGCAATGCACGACCGCTTCGTCGATGGTCGTGAATTGCAGATGCTTCTGCTTGTCGGCGACGATCACATTGATGCAGTCGGTCGAGCGCAGGCAGTGGTCCGCGATGGCGAGTAGCGTGTTGGCGTCGGGCGGTAAATAGACACGCGTGACCGACGGGCTCTTGTTGGTCACGAGGTCGATGAAACCGGGGTCCTGGTGCGAGAAGCCGTTATGATCCTGGCGCCATACCGTCGACGAAAGCAGGATGTTCTCCGAGGCCACCGAAGCGCGCCACGGCACATGGTTCTTGCACACGTCGAGCCACTTCGCGTGCTGGTTGAACATCGAGTCCACCACGTGCGCGAACGCTTCGTAAGTGTGAAAGAAACCATGACGCCCAGACAGCAGATAGCCTTCGAGCCAGCCCATCAGCGTGTGTTCCGAGAGCATCTCCATTACGCGACCGTCGCGCGCGAGTTCGCCGCCGTCGTCGTCCTCGGGCAGCATGTCGGCCATCCACACTTTCTTGCTGACCTCGTAGATCGACTGCAGCCGGTTGGACGCGGTCTCGTCAGGACCGAAGACGCGGAACGTGTTCATGTTGCAACGCATCGTGTCGCGCAGGAACTGGCCGAGCGGCTGCGTGTTCTCGCGCAGCACCTTGCCGGCATGCGCGACTTCCACCGCGTAGTCGCGAAAATCCGGCAGCTTCAACTCGCGGCGCAACAGGCCGCCGTTGGTATGCGGATTGGCGCTCATGCGGCTCGGGCCTTGCGGCGCAAGCTCGCGCAAGTCGGAGAGCAAGCGGCCGTTGTCATCGAAAAGCTCTTCCGGCTTGTAGCTGCGCAACCAGCTTTCCAGCAGTTCGAGATTTGCGGGGTTGCCGCGCACATCGGAAAACGGCACCTGATGCGAGCGCCACGAGCCCTCGACCTTATGACCTTTGATTTCTTTGGGTCCGGTCCAGCCCTTCGGCGAGCGCAAGACGATCATCGGCCAGCGTGGGCGCTCGGCGTTGCCGTTTGTGCGTGCTCTTTCATGAATCGTGCGGATTTCGCCGATGACCGTATCGAGCGTGCTGGCCATCTTTTGATGCATCTCCGACGGGTCCGATCCCTCGACGAAATACGGCGTATAACCGTAGCCCTCGAATAATGCCGCCAGCTCCTCATGGCTGATGCGCGAGAGGATCGTCGGGTTAGCGATCTTGTAGCCGTTCAGGTTCAGGATCGGCAGTACGGTGCCGTCGCGCACGGGATTGATGAACTTGTTCGAATGCCAGGCGGTGGCAAGCGGACCTGTCTCGGCCTCGCCATCGCCAACGACGCAGGCCACGATCAGATCGGGGTTGTCGAGTGAGGCGCCATAAGCATGCGAGAGGCTGTAGCCGAGTTCACCGCCTTCGTGAATCGACCCGGGTGTTTCGGGCGTCACGTGCGAGCCGATATGTCCCGGAAACGAGAACTGCTTGAAGAATTTCTGCATGCCCTCGGCGTCTTCGCTCTTGTCCGGGTACACCTCCGAGTAGGTGCCTTCCAGATAAGCGGGGCCGAGCACGCCCGGCGCGCCGTGTCCGGGTCCGGCCATGAAGATCACGTCGAGATCGTCGCGCTTGATCACGCGATTCAGATGTGCCCAGACGAACGACAACGCGGGGCTCGCGCCCCAGTGTCCGAGCAGGCGGTGCTTCACGTGTTCGACTTTCAGGGGTTCGCGCAAAAGCGGATTGTCCCTGAGATAAATCATGCCGACCGAGAGGTAATTGCAGGCACGCCACCAGGCGTCAATGCGTCGAAGTTCATCGCTGGATAGCGTGGCGTGGGACGACGCGTCCGACGCGCGATCGTTGCTCATGCTGACGTCTCCTGTCCATACAGCCTCAACCGAGGTGAACGGAGAAGCGTTGGGCGCGCTGCGTCGGCGCTGCCATTTGGGCCGGACCACATCGCGGCTGGGAGTGGTCTTTTGCATTGCGGCTCCGGGAAAAGAGCCTGAAACGCTTCTGAAGGGAGCATATGTTACTGGGCGCAGATTGCAAGCAATGAGCGGATTCACCGGCGCAGATAAAACATGGTCTTTAGGATTGGCACACGCATTCTTCTAATCTTTGTCTTATCCGCTTAGCGAAGTCACGACAACTTGTTCACAAAATGAATCGGAGACTTGTGCGCTTTACGACCGTGTCCGTTTCAGTACATCGATGCGAGGCCGATGGAAGTAGCGGACACGCTTTATCACCGCACGCGTCACGCGAATTGCGAAGTCATGAGCGTTGGACCGCTCGCAATCGCGCCTTGTTAGCCGATGAGTGCTTTTTCTGGCGATACACCTTTGCTGGCTCGCTATCAATGAAATGGACAGAATCAACGAAGTTCGACTTCACGCATGGAAACCTGCTGACTCGCTCACGGGCTTGAACCAAAGGAACTTAACTGCTCGTTACGAGTTCGACACAATATTTGGAGCATGCTCGTCAGCTTGGAATCGAGGCTTCAAAAGCTATGTGCGATGACGCACATATAACATCGCCTCCGCCCTATCGTCCCGAGTACGTACAAAAGTCACTCCATTGAAAATTATTGGTTTCAGGAACCGGTTGTAGCCAACTACCTGAAAATATTTTATGGCACTGCGCTCAACGCCGAGTTTTTCTTAACCCTCGGGGCTCGGTTTGACGACATGATCAAACTAGCGACGGCCTGCTCGTTCGCAGTCAAGCGAATGAGCCTCAAAAGCTGTCATTCGACGCGCTTTTCGCGACCGGCGGTGCCGCCCGTTTTGACTGCGGCAGTACGCGTTGCGCTCATCCGGTGGCAGCATCCTGCATCAGTGCGCTCACACCCCCGACCTTAAGCGGCCCTTCGACTCGATGCGAGCGCTATGGAAGCTTCCAAACTGGAGCTGCCAGGGGTTAACTCAGGCGATGACCTTCTGCTCCCCGGCAGCCTGCTCGCGCATGCGACGGGCTTCGTCGCGCAGGAACTGCTGGTAATCGTCCAGATCGCCGTCGAAGGGCTCGACGCCACCCTTGGTGACGAGCCAGAACTCGTCACAGACCGCGCGCAGCAGGGACCGGTCGTGACTGACCAGCATCACTGTGCCTTCGAATTCGTTGAGTGCCATGCCTAGCGCTTCGCGTGTGGCCAGGTCGAGGTGGTTGGTAGGCTCGTCGAGCAGCAGCAGATTGGGGCGCTGCCACACGATCATGCACAACACGAGCCGCGCCTTTTCGCCGCCGCTCATCGTGCTGACCGCCTGATGGACCATGTCGCCACTGAAGTTGAAGGTGCCCAGGAAGGTGCGAAGCGATTGTTCGGTGCCACTCTGGCCGGGGGCACGCATGTGCGCCGGCGTGTCCTTGGCAAGGCGGATCATGTGTTCCATCGGCGTGTCGAGGGGACGCAGCACGTCGAGTTCCTGTTGTGCGAAGTAGCCGATGTTCAGGCCCTTGCCTTCGCTGATTTCGCCGGCGATCGGCGCCAGCTCGCGCGCCACCGTCTTCACCAGAGTGGACTTGCCTTGGCCGTTGGCACCGAGAATGCCGATGCGCTGCCCGGCCAGCACGGATCGGTTGATGCCCCGCACGATGACCGTCGGCGGCGTGCCCGGCGGTACGCCGGTCGGCGCCGCGTAGCCGAAGCTCGCGTCCAGCATCGACAACAGCGGGTTCGGGACGTTGAGCGGCTCCTTGAACTCAAAGTTAAACTCCGCGTCCGCAAGCACTGGTGCGATCTTCTCCATGCGTTCGAGCGCCTTGACCCGGCTCTGCGCCTGCTTCGCCTTCGAGGCCTTGGCTTTGAAACGGTCAATGAATTGCTGCAGGTGCGCGATCTTGTCCGCCTGCCTGGCCATCGCGGCCTGCTGCAACAACAGTTGCTCAGCGCGCATGTCTTCGAACTTGCTGTAGTTGCCGCCATAGCGCACGAGCTTGGCGTTGTCGACGTGCACCGTCACCTGCGTCACCTCGTCGAGGAATTCGCGATCGTGGCTGATCACTACCAAGGTTCCTTGATAGCGCTTGAGCCACGCTTCCAGCCAGACCAGCGCGTCGAGGTCGAGGTGATTGGTCGGCTCGTCGAGCAACAGCAAGTCGGATGGGCACATGAGCGCGCGCGCCAGTTGCAGTCGCATGCGCCAGCCGCCGGAGAAACTGTTGACCGGCTGGCTAAGCTGCGCAGCACTGAAGCCGAGGCCCAGGATCAGCGCTTGGGCACGCGCGGGGGCGTCATGTGCACCGGCGTCGTGCAGGGCCATGTAGGCGTGCGCCATGCGCATGCCATCGTCGCTGGCCTCAGCGGCGGCTACTTCGGCCTGCGCGACCAGCAGTACGGTGTCGCCCTCGATTACGAAGTCGGTGGCACTCTGCTCGGTCTCCGGCATGTCCTGCGCGACCTGGCCCATCTTCCATGCAGCGGGAATTGAGAATTCACCGCCGTCTTCGTGCAAAGTACCGTTGAGAAGGCCGAAGAAGGATGACTTGCCGGCGCCATTGCGGCCGACAAGGCCAATCTTTTCGCCGGGGGTGAAGGTGACGGACGCGCGGTCGAGTACGACATTGACGCCACGGCGCAGCGTGACATTACGGACGGAAATCATAAGGAGCTACTTCGGAGGGGGATAGGCATGATAGCTGACCGGACGTACAGGGCTGTCTCTTTTCTGGTCGCACGAGTGAAGAAGCGCTTGCGCTTTGCGGCGCCCACCGACCACAAAGCGAGGCGGGGGCGCTGGCGCATCGGGCGTTCCGGCTGCGGGGCCAGCGAACAGACGGTGAGTGACGGCTCCTGGCCGATAGCACCAGCTCGGCGAACGCTCTCTGGAGCGACCGTTGGACCCGTGCAGCGCCGCCTCCGTTCACGGCAGCCCAGTCCTTATCCACCAAGGGTTTCAGCCCGGTCGCCCGGTGCGCTGGATTCACTGGTAAACCACTATCGCGCGTGGATTGGTATGCCAGTACTGTCAGACGGGAACGCGTATACGCATGCCCTTCTTTTCGCTTCGAGGAGGCGCCGTTGAAAAGCTCCTTCTGCAAGTCCGATCCAGTCCCGCTATAGCAACTCCGCAAGGTTCCGTGCTTCACGCACACCGTGCCGGCAGTCCGCGACCAGCCATGTGCGCAGGCAATCGGTACGTCCAATCGAACAAAAGGAGGCAACATGCTTTCAGAAATCCACGTGCTTCGAGCGGCGGCGAGCGCCGCATTGGCGCTCTGCGCAAGCGGGGCTTTCGCGCAGGCTTCGATCGTTTCAGGGCCGTCCGGCGATCCCGCCTGCATGGTCCCCTGGAAGAGCGACACGAAGTTCATCAAGTATCCGAAGAAGAACGCACCTTACCGGATCGCACTCGTGAACGGCTATATCGCGAACACCTGGCGTATCCAGATGATCAGGACGGCCAAGGCCTACACCGCGCAACCGGCCGTTGCCGCCAAGCTCAAGGAATTCAAGGTCGTCTCGACCGGCGAGGACGTTCCGGCGCAGATCTCGGCCGTCAACAACTTCATCGATGCCGGCTATGACGCCGTCATCGTGAACGCGCAGAATCCCTCCTCATTCGGCCCCGCGATCCGCCGCGCGAAGAACGCCGGTGTGGTGCTGGTCGCTTTCGACAACACGCTCGACAGCACAGACGCGATCAACGTCAACGTCGACCAGTATGGGCTCGGCGCGCTGTGGGCCAAATGGCTCGCGGGCCACCTGCCGAACGGAGGCAAGGTGCTCGAAGTTCGCGGGGTGGCGGGCACGTCGGTCGACACGGACCGGCACAATGGTTTCACGAAAACGCTGGACGACACCGGCAAGAAGTGGAACGTCGTCCAGGTCTACGGCAAGTGGGACGACGGGGTCGCGCAAAAGGTCGCTGCCGACGCGATTGCCGTGCAGGGTCATTTCGATGGCATATCGGCGCAAGGCGGCGACACGGGCGTCGTGCGCGCGATGATCGATGCGAAACACCCGTTCGTGCCTTTCGGCGGCGAGACGGAGAACGGCTTTCGCAAGTTCTGCGCGCAGTATGGGAGCCAGGGCCTGAAGTGCACGTCGGCGGGCACCGGGCCCGCGCAGGTGGCCGTGGCGATCAAGACGGCACTCGCTGCACTGGATGGCCAGACGATTCCCGTGGCGATCAAGCTGCCGCTCGACGTCACCGACGATTCGATGCTGAAGTCGGGCGTCAACTATTTTCCGAACGACTCCGACAACTTTTTCGTCGGCAACTCGTTTCCGACATGCGGCATCAATTTCTCTGCGCAGGAAATCATGAAGCAGAACCAGGGCAACCAGTGACCGGATGATGGCCCGCGCTGTGACCGGAGACGAAGCATGCTGCAGGATGCAGAGCAGCCGTTCTTTCAGATGTCTGGCGTGTCGAAAAGCTACGGCGGCGCCGTCGCGCTGGATCACGCCGAACTCACGGTGCGCAGAGGCCGCATTCACGCGATCCTCGGCGAAAACGGCGCGGGCAAGTCCACGTTGCTGAAGGTTATGTCCGGCGTCGTGCAGCCGGACGAGGGCACGATGCATTTCGATGGCCGGCAGGTCTCGTTCGCGTCGCCTGCCGAGGCGAACGCGGCCGGTATCGTCTGCGTGTATCAGGAACTGTCGCTGATCCCCGACTTGAGCGTGGCGGACAACATCTACGCTGCGAACCCGCCGCGACGTTTCGGGATGATCGACCGGCGGGCCCAACGCCGCCAGGCCGAGGAGGCGCTCGCGCGAGCGGGCGCCTCCGACATCAATCCGCTTGCGAAAGTCAGGGCCCTGCCGCTGTCGCGCCAGCAGATGGTCGAGCTCGCGAAGGGGCTGGCACACTCGCCGCGCATTCTGATCCTCGACGAAGCCACCTCGGCGCTGACCGCGGCCGACGTCGCGCGCGTGATCGAGGTGCTCAAGCGCCTGCGCGAAGAGGGGCTCGCGCTGCTGTTCATCTCGCACCGCATGCACGAGGTGAAGGCGCTGGCGGACGAATGCACGGTCTACCGGAACGGTCGCCATGTGATGAGCTTCGAAGCTGGCACGCGCTCCGACGACGAGGTTGTCGAAATGATGATCGGCCGGAAGTACCAGCATGCATTTCCTGCCAAGCCCGCAGCCAAACCGGCGGACCAGCCCGCGGACGCCCGCGGCACCGCGCCGGTTCTCGCCTGTCATGATCTCGCATGGAGCGACACGCTGCGGGGCATCAGCTTTTCGTTGCAGCCCGGTGAAATCCTCGGACTGGGCGGCCTCGACGGACAAGGCCAGCGCGAACTGCTGCTCGCGCTGTTTGGCGTGTTGCGCGGCTGCGCTGGCAAGATCGAGATCAACGGCAAAGCCGTGTCGATCGGGAGCCCGACGGCCGCGCGCGCCAACGAAATCGGTATGGCGCTGATACCCGAGGACCGCAAGACCGAAGGCTTGATGCTGCCGATGTCGGTACGCGAGAACCTGTCGTTTGCCGCACTCGATCGCATGTCCACCGCGGGCATAATCGATCGCGACCGCCAGCAGTCGCTCGTCGAGCAGATGATGGAGCTGCTTGCGATCAAGTCGTTCAGCGTCGACGCGCCCGTGGGCTCGCTGTCGGGCGGCAACCAGCAGAAGGTCGTCATCGCGAAGTGGCTGATGCGGCAGCCGAGGATCCTGCTGCTCAGCGACCCGACGCGCGGTATCGACGTCGGCACCAAGCAGGAACTCTACCAGCTGCTCAGGCGTCTTGCCGACGAAGGCGCCGCGATCGTCTTCTATTCGACCGACTATGGCGAGCTGATCGGCTGCTGCGACCGCGTGCTCGTACTGTACGAAGGCAGGATCAAGAAGGAACTCGTCGGCTCGGCGATCACCGAGCAGAACCTGATTGCCAGTGCTCTCGACCTGCAGGTCGGACAGATTGTGCCTTCCACGGGAGTGGCGCTATGAGCGGGCTGCGTTACTGGTATGCGGAGAATCGCGGAGCGGTGTTCGCGTTCGGCCTGTTCGTGCTGATGTTCGCGATCTATCTCGTCAACTATCCGTCGGCGTTGTCGGCCAACGTATTTCAGACGGCAGCGAACAAAGCGGTACTACTCGCGCTCGTCTCGATGGGGCAGGCGCTCGTCGTGCTGACCGCCGGCATCGACCTGTCGATCGGCATGGCGCTGGTGCTGACGAATTGCATCGGGTCGTGGATCGTCACGGGCGATTCGCTGCACAGCGCGCTCGGCATCGCCGGCGTGCTCGGGGCGGGTGCGCTGTGCGGCGCGCTGAACGGCGTGATCATCATTTTCGGCCGGCTGCAGCCGATCGTGACGACGATCGCGACGGGCGCCGTCTACTACGGATTGGCGCTGCTGCTGCGCCCCGTGCCCGGCGGATCGATCAACGAGGACCTCGCCGACGCACTGACGGGCAAGGTCGCCGGCGTTCTGCCAGCGAGCCTCGTGATTCTGCTCGCCGCGATCGTGATCGTCTGGATTCCTTTCAAACGCTCGGCGATCGGGCGAGCGGCATACGCGACCGGGTCGTCCGAACCCGCGGCTTTCCTGTCCGGCATGCCGATCCGCCGCGCGAAGTTCGCGAGCTATACGCTGGCCGGCCTGCTCGCGGCAGTCGGCGGCCTGTTTCTGACGTTCTTCACGGACACCGGCGATGCGAACCTCGGCAGCGCGAACTCGTACACGCTGTTTTCGATCGCCGCGGTAGTGATCGGCGGCGTGTCGCTGCTCGGCGGCAAGGGCAGCGCGATCGGCGCGATCTTTGGCGCATTCGCGTTCCGTTGCATCGGCGATCTGCTGTTCGTGTTCAACGTCGATGCGCTGTGGCAGCCGCTATTTCAGGGCATGATTCTTCTGCTTGCTGTCGCGATCGGCGCGTGCGGATTGTTCAGGGTGCGCAACCGTCTGGAGTGGTTTCAATGAGCCACGCTTCCGCGACCGGCCGGACCACGTTCGTGTCGAGGCTCACCCGCAGAATCGACAAACCGATCGTGATCGCATTCGCATGCATCGTCGCGCTGCTGCTCGTCGGCGGGATGTTTTCGCGCAACTTCACGTCGCCGGAATACATCCTGCTGCAACTGAAGGTCGGCGCATTCCTCGGCATCATTGCGACCGGCCTGATGATGGTGATCCTGCTCGGCCACATCGACCTGTCGCTGCCGTGGACAATCACCGTCGGCGCGATGATGGCGTGCGCGGTCGCGGGGCACGGCGATCTCGGGCGCGTCCTCGCGATTCCGGTCGGGATCGGTTGCGGCGTGCTGATCGGCATCGTCAACGGCATCCTCGTCGCACTGCTGCGCATTCCGTCGATGATCGCGACGCTTGCGACGAATGCGGTCGCGCAGGGCATCATGATCGTCTATACGGGCGGATCGTCGCCGCAGGATTCCGCGCCGGAGGTGATGCGCTGGCTCGCGGCGGGCTGGCTCGTACCGGGCGTGCCGAATGCCGTCGCGCTGTGGGTGGTGATCGGCGGCGCCACGATGTTCCTGCTGTCGCGCACGACCTTCGGCCGCACGCTTTACGCGATCGGCAACACTGAGCGCGCGGCGTATCTTTCCGGCATCGATACGCGGCTCGTCACGGTGACCGCCTTCGCCGTGTGCAGCGCGTTCGCCGCGTTCGGCGGCGTGCTGCTCGCGGGCTATGCGTCGAAGGCCGCACAGTCGATGGGCGATGCTTACCTGTTGCCGGCGATCGCGGCGGTCGTGCTCGGCGGCACGTCGATTCTGGGTGGACGGGGTTCATACCTGGGCACGGTGGCCGGCGCGATCCTCATCACACTGCTGCAATCGATCCTCTCGGTCGCGCAGATGCCGGAGGCGGGGCGTCAGATCATCTACGGCGTGGTGATCGCGGCGATGCTCCTACTGTATGGGCGAAGCAAGCGAGAGGCGTAGGTCGAGCCGATGGGCCGCCAGTCGCGCTCAATCAACGAGTGCAACCGGCCATGAAGAGCTGTTCAGGGTTTCGCCCGGAAACAGCCGCCAGCCAACGCGCTCAACGATTTACTTGTACGCTGATGCGTACCAGAACTCACTCAGCCCGAGCCCGCCATGTTCGTAGATTGTCTAAAACGGTATCCAGTCAAAGGACTATCCCCAGAGTCTCTGCAATCTGTTTTTTTGCAAGAGGCGCAAGGGTTTCCGCTTGACCGCGCATATGCCATTACTGACGGTTCATTTACATTCGACCCGGGCAATCCCACCCCCGAGCCGAAGACGAAATTTCTGATGCTGGCCAAATACGAACGGCTGGCCCAGTTGAAAACCCGCCTGATTCCAGAGACCAGCGAACTCGAAGTCGAGCACCATGGGTCAACAGCCCGTTTTGATCTCGCCACCGACGCCGGGAAGGAGATGGCTGCGTTTTTTATGAGAGATTTCCTTGGGGTGCCACTTCCAGGAACTCCGAAGGTCGTACACGCGCCCGGGCACCAGTTCACTGACGTCAGCGTTCACTCTGTTGCCTTGATGCGCAGCATCTCCCTCATCAATCTTGCGACCGTCCGCGATTTGGCTGAGCGAGTTGGTATGGAACTTGATCCCGTGCGTTTTCGCGCGAACGTCTATTTCGACGGGCTTCCTGCGTGGGCCGAGATGGAGTGGCTCGACCGCCACTTCTGCATCGGCGACGCACGTCTGAAAGTGATAAGACGCACCAAGCGCTGCGCAGCAACGAGTGTAAACCCCGCGACTGGCGAGCGCGATATCAACCTTCCGCTCCAGATCATGGACTACGTCAACCACGGAGATCTCGGAATCTACGCAGAGGTGTTGACAGGCGGGACCATCAAGCCGGGCGACAAAACAGTCCTGGAGAATTAGTGATGAAAAGGCAATCGAAACAGTCATCCGACTACGCGCTCGAAAAGGGCAGTGATCATGAACCAGGTATGTCACGCAAACGCACAACGGATCGCGTGTCGGGTGGCATGAAACGGTGTACGTTTGGCATGCTTTGATGCATCCACGCGCTTGAATGCGAGTCGCCCGCATCACATACTGATCTAAAGGAAACGCCGTCGGATAGCTATCTACGATCAGGAAATATCGCGCAGTGCCAGGAGACCTTCTGCATGCACAACGGCAAAGCCTTTCCGCTCACTGGCGAAATCTTAAATAGCCTTCAACCGAATCGGATGTACTTATGCTTTTCACTCTCCTATTGGACTGCCTCGACCGGTGGCTGCAAAATGCCCAACAGACCCGCTCTGAAGGACACTCGAAGGATATTGCCGAGCTTGAGCGTCGGATGAAAGAGTTGGACGGTTAGCCCGGGCCAACCCCGGTGACGCCCATAACGTTGTAGCGCAGGACCTGGTGGGACGGACGCTTGCAGCCTCGACTCGCATTGGGCAAACTCCTGCCACTCACAACAAATTGGTGATTTACGAATGGGACGTGTGACACATGGGCTGGCGGTTATCGCCACATTGCTAGGCTTTGCCGCCGCAGCACAAGCGCAGGAACCGGCTATTGGCGGAGTTGCAGAGAAGTATTTTGAAGGAAACCTGCCGCTCGAAAGTGGGCAGGTCATCAAGGATTTTTCGATTTCGTACGCGACGCATGGCACCCTGAACGCAGAGAAGTCAAACGCCATCCTTATGGTCACTGCGATTGGCGGTAACCACCATCGGCTCGATTACCTGATCGGCCCAGGCAAGGCACTTGATACCAATAAGTATTTCATCATCACGACCGACGCTATCGGCAATGGGCTCACAACCTCGCCGTCCAATAGCGTCGTCCAGCCCGGCATGTCGTTCCCCCACTTCCTGATTCGCGATATGGTCGAATCGCAATACCGGCTTGTTACTCGCAAATTCGGCATTGCGCATCTGGTCGCAGTAGTTGGCGCTTCGATGGGCGGCATGCAGACTCTGCAGTGGGGCGTCAGTCATCCCGATATGATGGACGCGCTGGTTCCAATCGTTCCTCTGGGACGCACGCCGGCATGGACCAAGGCCGTGCTCGATCTCACGCGACAAGAGATCATGTCTGATCCTGCGTGGGATAACGGAAATTACAAGCAACCTCCGCAAACGGGGATGCGTCTGTGGGCCGGTACGATGGCATTGATCACCCGCACGCCGGAACTACTCAAGAATACGATGCCGAAAAGTGACGACGTCGACCCTTGGCTCCTTAAGACCGAAGATGACGGGTGGAAGAATTTCGATGCGCGTAACTGGGTTTACCAGACGTGGGCCTACGATGCGCACGATATCGGCACCACGCCAGGTCTGAACGGCGACTACTATCAGGCGTTGCGGTCGATCCGGGCGCGCACGCTGATTCTCGCTGGGGTCGGCGATCTGCTCAATCCGGAACCGGAGGCACTAGAAGCCGCACGCTACATCCAGGGCGCGCAATTCGAATCGATCGAACCACGCTGGCCGTCGGGTCATTTTTCCGCTGCCGGCGTAACGCAGCCGGAAGTGGATTTCCAGAATCGCGTAATCGGTGCCTTCCTCACCAAAGTTTACGCGGGCAGGAGCACGAGCTAAGGTGCGCGAGGCGGCTGCCAATGCGTTGCGACGCGAACGCTGCACGCCCTCTTCTGCAAAGCTACGCAGGTCCGTGCTACGCACTCGTTTATTTCGCCGGGGCGCTGACTTCGTTGAGCAGCTTCAGGTCTTCCGGAGACAGTTGCAGGCTCGCCGCCGCCACCAGACTTTCCAGTTGTTCCACTGAGGTAGTGCTCGCAATCGGCGCCATCACGCTAGGCCGTGCGATGATCCAGGCGAGCGCCACGGTCGAGGGTGTGGTGTCGTTGCGCTTGGCCACTTCAACGAGCGTATCGACGATTCGCAGTCCACGGTCGTTCAGGTATTTGTTCAGGAATGGACTACGTGCACGCTTATCGATGTCCGCCCTCGAACGGTATTTTCCGCTCAGGAAGCCGCTTGCCAGGCTGAAGTACGTGACTACCGCCAGGTTGTGCGCCTGCGCGACCGGTTCCAGATCCGTCTCGTAACCTTCGCGATCGTACAGGTTGTACTCAGGCTGAAGCACCTGATACGCCGGCAAGCCCGATTCCCTTGATACTTTCAACGCTGCCTCAAGTCGCGCGCCGGTGAAGTTCGACGCGCCGATCACGCGCACCTTGCCCGCCTTGATCAACTTCTGATACGCGCCGAGCGTCTCTTCCATCGGCGTCGTTTCGTCGTCGAAGTGGGAAAAATAGACGTCGATGTAATCGGTTTGAAGACGGCGCAGCGAATCGTCGACGGCCGCCTCGATATTCGCCGCCGACAGCCCCAGCCGCGTTTTCAGCCTGCTGACCTTGGTCGCAAGCACGATCTTGTCGCGCTTGCCGCTTTCCTTGAACCACTTCCCGATGATCATTTCGGACTCGCCGCCCTGATGACCCTCGGCCCACTGCGAGTAAGCGTCCGCGGTATCGACGAAGTTCAAGCCGTGATCGACGAACGCGTCGAGGATGGAGAACGACGTGCGCTCATCGGCGGTCCAGCCGAATACGTTGCCGCCGAAAACGAGAGGTGCGACTTGAAGATTCGAGGTTCCGATGGTGTGGTGCTGCATGGCTTTCTTCGCTTACGGTGTTGAGTTGGAAACGAACGGAAAATGGATACGCGCGAATGCGGCCGCTCGCCTGCAAAGGAAGAAACCGGAGAACCTCGCCCGCAAAGCAG